>NZ_JAHLDL010000029.1 GCF_018861315.1 Clostridium bowmanii
CCATTTTATAAGTTCTATATCTTCAGAAGTGAATTTTTTACCGGAGTATTCCATGATAATATTGTCCATGATTTTGTTCCACCTACCTTTCTAATATTATCATAACATTGCAGTTATAGGTTTGTTCAGCGCCATTTAAGAAAAAGTTTTTCAAAAAAAGTTTATAGCCCTTGATATACAAGGACTATATTATTATGCTTCAGCTCTGTCCATTGCCAGTTAGAATTTTTTTATTACTCAAAATACCACCTCGTTTATATTATTTTTACAAAGAACTAAAATTATTTTAAAATTCAATTAGGTTAAATTATTGTGAAGTAATAATTATTATTGTTGAATTAGGATAAGATTTATTGTATATTTTGTCAATAATATATTAAATAGCATAGAAGTATGATACCTTATATATATCTAAAATATATGTATAGGAGATGAGCTTAATGAATAAGAAAATTATAAGATTTGGAGTTATAGGAACAAATAATATTACAGACTGGTTTTTAAATGGTGGTTCGAAGGTTGAAGATTTTATTTTAACAGCAATTTATTCAAGAAATGAAGAAAAAGGGGTTGCCTTTGCAAAAAAATATGACGTTCAACATGTTTTCACAGATTTGGAGGAAATGGCAAAAAGTGATTTAATCGATGCAGTGTATATTGCATCGCCAAATGCAGTACATGCAGAGCAAGCTATATTATTTCTAAACCATAAAAAACATGTATTGTGTGAAAAAGCTTTTGCATCAAATGCAAAACAAGTGAATAATATGATAAATGCTGCAAAAGATAATGGGGTTATCTTAATGGAAGCAATGAAAACGACGCAACTCCCTAATTTTAAAATTATTAAAGATAATCTACATAGAATAGGTAAGGTAAGAAAATACTTTGGAATTTATTGTAAGTATTCTTCTAGATATGATAAATATAGGGAAGGAATAATACTAAATGCATTTAATCAAAAACTATCCAATGGAGGGCTAATGGATATAGGTGTTTATTGTATTCATCCCATGATACATTTGTTTGGTAAACCAAAGGAAATAAAAGCAAATGCACTAATTTTGGAATCAGGTGTTGATGGGGAAGGAAGCATAATATTTAAGTATGATGAAATGGATGCTATAGTTGTGTATTCAAAAATAACAAATTCAAATTTGTGTTCAGAGATTCAAGGCGAAGACGGAAATATAATAATTCAAAATATTAATAAATTTGAAAAAGTGACTTTGATTTTTAGAGATGGAAAAGAAGAAGATCTTACACAATTTCATAATGAACATGATATGTGCTATGAAATACAGACCTTTATAACTATGATTAAGAATAATGACATAGAGGGTAGCTCCAAGTTACTACAAAATTCTAAGTGGGTAATGGAGTCAATGGATGAAACAAGAAAACAAATAGGTTTAGTTTTCCCTGCAGACTTGTAGTAAAATAAGCTGAAATATGCCTCATGAGATAGCACCTAAACTGCAATCCTATGAGGCATTTCAACTATTTACCATATATGCCCACAATTTTTACATTCGTTATTTTCTTTTAAATCACCAGATGAGAATAAGCTAAAAATCGTAGTTAAAAAAGTTTGTACATATTACCTTTTAACTAGTTCAGCCAAATTTTTATATTGTTAGAAATTGCCACATGAGTGGCACCTAATATTATTATAAGACTTGGGTACAATATATATTAAGAGGTGATTTTTATGAAATTTAAGGTAGCGTGGATTTTATTTTTAGGTGTGTGCATTATGGGATATCATAGTAATGTAGAAGCAATATCGATGGTCAAATCCGGGAACATATCACAAAAACAATTTATAATAGCCCAAAGCCATTTGAAAATTATTAATGCTGCATCAGTTGTAGAACATGGTGGAACTGGTGTTATAACAATAAAAGGAATACCTAATACACAATATAATATAAAGACTTCATATAAGAAAGAAAATAAAACCGTCTCAGTTATTCAATGGAGAACTACAGATGCAACAGGAGTGGCTACATTTAATTGGATTGTTGACAATGACACTATTGCTGGAACATATCCTGCAACAATCTCTGGTGGCGGAGATATAATTAATACAAAGCACACAGTGCTTCAAAATTAATTTATAAAGACCGGATTTGAATGCAAAAATATTTGCATCCAAATTTGGTTTTATTATTTAAGGTGAGTGTGTTACAATTAAAGTTACTATGATTAAGTTGAAAAATATAATAGTATTCTCACTAAAATAGCACTTAAAATAAAAGGTTGCAATTATGCAACTAAAGGAGAGTCTTAAATTATGGGAACAAACTATCCATGTATAGAGGTAAACTTAAGCAAAATAACACATAATACTGTTGAAATTGTAAATATGTGCGAAAAAAAAGGAATAGCTGTTTTTGGGGTTACAAAATCCTATTGTGCCAATACTCCAGTTACAAAAGCAATGATTAAAGGTGGTATTAAGGGCATAGCTGACGCAAGAATAGGCAATCTTAAAAAGGCAAAGGATATAGAATGCGAAAAATTACTCTTAAGAATTCCTATGGGAAGTAATGCTGGGCTTGTAGTAAAGTATGCGGATATAAGCCTTAATTCAGAAATAGTTACTATTAAGAAAATTTCTAAAGCTGCAAAGAGAATGAAAAAGACCCATAGCATTATATTAATGATTGATTTAGGAGATCTAAGAGAAGGTGTACTTGAAGAGGATGTTTTAGATACAGTAAAAGAAATTATTAATATTGATAATATAGTGCTTGTAGGAATCGGTACTAACCTAACTTGTTATGGGGGAGTTATCCCAGATGAAGCCAATCTAGGTAAGTTAATTGAAATTAAAGATAAAATTCAAAAGGAGTTAGGGATTCAGTTACCTGTTGTATCAGGTGGAAATTCCAGTTCCCTTCCCCTAGTTATGAATGGTACTATTCCTAGTGGTATAAACCAACTTCGAGTAGGTGAGGCTATTGTTTTGGGCACAGAAACTGCCTATGGTCATAAAATAGACAATTGTTATAACGACAGCTTTATACTTAAGGGAGAAATTATTGAAGTTAAAAATAAACCATCCGTTCCAACGGGTACAATTGGTATGGATGCATTTGGAAAAAAACCTCATTTTGAGGATGAGGGTATAATAAGAAGAGCTATTATTGCGTTAGGTAGGCAAGATATTCAAATTGATGGATTATCGCCATTAAATGAGAAAGTTAAAATTCTTGGTGCAAGTAGTGATCATTTAATATTAGATGTTACTAAAAGTGAAAAAGATTATAAGGTTGGGGATATTGTTGATTTCAATATGAATTATGCTTGTTTAATGCAGGCTATGACTTCCCCATATGTTAGTAAATACTATTTAGATTAGTTTTTTTAAAAATTTTAATAAAATCTGTTTATAAAATTTTAAAAAGTGGGAGGAAGATGACTTATGGTAGATTCACATATACATACAGAGTTTTCTTCAGACTCTGAAATGAAGCTTCAGCACGGAATAGAACATGGTACAAAGCTTGATATAGGCATGACTATTACAGAACATCTAGATTTGAAATTTCCAACAGGAACAGATTTTACTTTTGATATAGATAAATATTTTAAAGACTACGAGAAGTACAAAAGCAGCAAGCTCATGCTGGGAATTGAAATTGGAATGCAATTGAATTGTATAGAAGAAAATAGAGAAATAATTAATAAATATCCTTTTGATTATGTAATTGGATCCATACATGCAGCTGATGGGGAAGATATTTTTAATCCTAAATCATATGAAGGAAAAAGTAAAAGTGAATTTTTTGAACAATATTTTTCAAGTATGGTTGATTGCGTAAAAAAATATGATTTTATCGATAGCTTAGGTCATATTGATTATATATCTAGATATGCTACTTATAAGGATAACGAAATAAATTATCTTGAATTTAAGGAATATATTGATGAAGTACTTAAAGCTTTAGTACACAATGGAAAAGTAATGGAGATAAATACTAGAAGACTTAAGAATGTGGAAGCATATAAAAATTTAGTCCAAGTTTATAGCGCATACAAACAAATAGGTGGGAAATATGTAACTATAGGTTCAGATGCTCATTATGCAGAGGATATTGGTAACAATTTTACGGTAGCGAGTAGGATATGTCAGGTATGTGACTTGAAACCTGTGTATTTTAAAAATAGAAAAATGGAGTTTATATAATTGTAAATAAATTTAGGCACATTAAAATACATTAGCATACTGAGTTGCTATTTATTTTAATGTGCCTTATTTTAAGGGAGGTTATAAGAAAAATTAAAACCGCCCAATGCATATTTAGTTATATTATCTTATTGAATTTTTAATACACCTATCTTAGGTAATTTTCCAATTATGTTTGAGGCCCCATGGCAGGTAGAAAAATTTTCAGTTGCGTCTGTTCCTGCAGATACACCAAAATGATATCCGCCACTCCAAGATAGAAAATTACTTACGTCATAAACCATTCCATTTATTGCCACATAGGATGGGTTACCGTTAGCACCATTATATTTTGCTAATTGTGCTAATGTGAATTCCTGCTGTCTAATTTCACTAACCTGAGAAGATAGATTACTTGAAACTTTAAAATCGTCTTCTAGCAAGTCGCTTAATTCACAAAGTTTTTCATTGAGCGAATTTTTATAAAAAATTTCATGATCAAATGTATTTGCACACATCATATTATATTTACAGTATTCAGCCTCTTTATAAAGTTCATACATATATTGGTCCATATTAATAAACACTTTAAATTCCCCCTTGCACTTATTAGTAACCTTATTTGTTTTAATATGAATTATTTATAAAGTATATGCTTAAAACTTTAAAATACTTCTTAACTGTCTCCAATTATTATGTTAATATTAAGTTACTAGTATGTTTTAATTGAGGAGAGTAAAATGGGAAATAGCCAGTTAATTAATCAAGTTTTAGTATTATTTATTATTATGATGGTGGGATTTTATGCAAAGAAAAAGAAATTTCTTAACAACGCAGTTGATAAAGGGCTATCAGAATTATTATTAAATATAACATTACCATTTATGATAGTTACATCATTTAATATTAAATATCAAGCAGAAATGGTTGGTAATGCTCAAAAAATTTTACTTTATTCTTTTTTAATACACATAAGTTTGATATTTATTAGTAAAATTCTGTTTTTTAAGTATCCCATTGGTAAACAACAGATTTTTAGGTTTATAACAATTTTTTGCAATGTAGGCTTTATGGGTTATCCTGTGCTTGAAAGTATTTATGGTAGTATAGGTGTTTTTTATGCAGCAATATTTAATATACCATTTAACATTTTAGTATGGACAGTAGGAGTGATGCTATTTACAGGAGAGAAAGATTTTAAATCTATGAGGAGAGCAGTAGCAAATCCAGCACTTATAGCAGTATTTATTGGACTGGTTTTATTCGCATTTTCAATAAATTTACCGTTACCTATTGCTACTTCGCTAAAACTAGTGGGATCTACCACAACACCAATATCTATGATAATTGTTGGCTCAATGCTGGCAGAAATGAAGTTTAAGACTGCGTTTTCTGACGTTTCTGTATATTATGCTACTGCAGTTAGACTTTTAATAGTCCCAATGATTGTGTATGTGGTGTTAAAACTTTTAAAGGTAGATGATTTATTACTAAATATATGTGTTATATTACAAGCAATGCCTGCAGCGGTAATGGCTCCTATAATTTCTGAAAAATACGGTGGTGATAGCCTACTCGCCTCACAGTGTGTATTTATAACTACAATAGTTTCTGGAATAACTATACCTATAGTAATATTATTTCTATAGAATAATCGAAAGCTCTTATAAAACATGAAATAACCATACTTTATATTATGGAGAAATAGTAGAAGCTTATATTAAGTAAAAAATTTACTATAACTACTACACTGAAAAAAATATATAAATCATATAAAAATAGTACACAAAATTTATAAGTGTACTATTTTTTATTTAACCCATAAATATCATGGATTATACGTCAAAAAGAGTTTTTTTCATATTTTGATATTTCAATATATAATAATTCCTCTTTAATGAAATTTTACTTAGGGCATAAACTAATATATCAATTTCTGAGTAGCTATTATATAGTCCAAAGCTTAATCTAACCATCCCAGGACGGTATAAATCAGGATTTGCTATGCGGTTTTGTGCAAATTCACTAGAAATATTTAATAACTTAGCCAGATAGGGCTGAGCACAAAAGCATCCACTTCTTACTGAAATTCCCCATTCATAGGAAAGTATTTTTGCAACTGTGGCATGGTGAATTCCACTAATATTAAAGGGGATTATGCTAACCCTATCAACCTCTTTAGAAATGTCACAATATATTTTTAAATTCGGAATGTTTTTCATTTGAGAGATGGCATAGGCGGTCAAATTCTTTTCTATAGACTCTACATTAGTCATACCAATCTTACTCAATGTCTTAATAGCTGAGGATAGAGCTATAGTTCCTATAACATTTGGGGAACCAGCCTCATGCCTTTCTGGAGAATCATTCCACTTTATAAAATTATGAGTTACAATATCTACTGTTCCACCACCTACCAAATCAGGATAGCAATTATCTAAAAAATTTTTTGGACCAATTAATACTCCGATGCCAAAAGGAGCATACATTTTATGAGCAGAAAAAATTAAAAAATCTATATTATATTCGGTATTGTCACTATTCATAATAAAAGGTGCGTGGGGTATTAATTGCGCACCGTCCACAAGTAGTTTGCAGCCGAATCTATGAACTAATTTAGCTATATCATAAATGGGGTTTTTATATCCAGTTATATTTGAGGCACCTGTAATTGTAACTAGTTTTACATAATTATTATATTTATTTAACTTAGATTCTAAATCATCTAAGGACAACCTACCAGATTCATCTATAGATATATAGTCTACAATAAATTTATCTCTCCAAGGAAGATCGTTAGAGTGATGCTCCATGTCTGTTGTTAGAATAACATTTTTTTTATTGGAATCGTATAATAGGTTGGAAAGCTTGTTAAAGGCTTCGGTTGAATTTTTAACATATATAACTGTATTATTGGAATCAGAATGTACGAACCTGCTAACCGTATTTCTAGAATCCTCATATAATTTAGTAGTAAGTTGAGACTTGAATCCTTCTCCACGATGAATGGAGGAATACCATGGAGCGAAATCAACAATATCTTTCATAACAGATTTAAAGGGTGGTGTAGTTGCTGCATTATCAAAATTGATTGCAGTTACACTTTTTCCAGATATAAGAGGGACCTTTTTGTTTACACCAAGAATCAGATCTCTGTAGCTTGGACTATTATCTTTATAAGACATAATAATCCTCCTTATAAAATTATTCACAGTATATAGTATTAGTTTTATGATGGGAAGGTGATTAAAAAAAATTAGTATCCCAATATATTTGTGGGATACTAATATTTTTGTGATATATTGATTTATGAATTAACTATTTTATAAGCATCATTAAAATTAACACTTGTTTGCTGGCCTGTTACCATATTCTTTATAGTAACAGTTTTATCTTCAACTTCTTTATCGCCTATTAAAATTACAAAAGGAATACCTAATTTATCTGCATAACCAAGTTTCTTTACTAGTTTAGTTTCCTCCGTGTATATTTCTGTGATTACTCCCTTATCCCTTAAAAAAGTTGCAAGAGAAATTCCATAATCAAGATTATTATCAAGTGGTATTATTAATACTTTTGTTATAGATTTATTAGTATCATTTTTAAAGAAACCAGCTTCATTTAATTGATAAAATAATCTAGTAAGGCCAATTGAAATTCCCACTCCTGGTAGTTTTTGCTTTGTATAGTACTCAGCTAAATTATCATAGCGTCCGCCTGAACACACAGAACCAATAGATGGGTATTCATTTAAAAAGGTTTCATAAACTGTACCTGTATAATAATCAAGACCTCTGGTAATTTTTAAATCTATTTTAAGATTATCATCAGGAACTCCAAACAATTTTACGTATTTAGTAACTATTGAAAGCTCTTCCATGCCTTTTTTAAAGCTATCATTTGAAATATTTAAGTTACTTAATAATAATAAAATATCTTGGTTGCTCCCACTAATATTAATAAATTTAAGAATTTTTTTTACAACTTCATCTTTTAACCCACTACCCAATAGCTCTTCTGTGGCTGCTTCTACACCAATTTTATCTATTTTATCGATAACCCTTAAAACTACCTCGCCATCTTGAATTTCTAAGGCTTCAAAAAATCCATTTAATAGTTTTCTATTGTTGATTTTTATAGTAAAATCCTTGAAACCAAGGTTATTGAATACTGAATAAATAATACTAGGTATTTCAGCATCATTCAAAATATTTAAATTATTGTTTCCAACAATATCAATATCACACTGGTAAAATTCACGGAAGCGACCCTTTTGATTTCTCTCTCCTCTATATACTTTGCCAATTTGGTATCTCCTAAAAGGGAACGTCAGTGAACTGTAATTTTGTGCCACATACCTAGCTAATGGTACCGTTAAATCAAATCTAAGGGATAAATCAGTGTTACCCTTTAAAAATCTATAGATTTGTTTTTCAGTTTCTCCGCCTCCCTTTGCCAGTAGAATTTCTGATTTCTCTATTATTGGTGTATCTATGGGCATAAATCCATAGCTTTCATAAGTTTTACGTATTGTGTCTGCCAATTTGTTAAACTGAATTTGATCTCCTGGTAGTAATTCCATGAAGCCAGGCAAAATTGATGGTTTTACAATTTGATTTATCATTTCAATACCTCCTAAATAATATATAAAAACCCATGCAAGTACGTAAGTACAAGGGTGCTAGTCCTTCAAACCATTTTTTAAATTATACTATAAATAAGAAAATTCTTCAAGAATGAATATAAATTCAAACTTAAGTGATTGTTTTCATTATATAATTTTGAGCATTATCGATTTATAGGTAGAGTATTAATGAATAATCTTATAATTTAGCCTATAGTAGGAAATTATAACGAGAAATTAAATTATTTATAGTTGACAAGATTACTAGGGTTTGATATTATAAATTTAGAAAGTATAGTAAAACACTCTACTTTGAAGGAGTGATTGAATGAAATTATCTACTAAGGGAAGGTATGGGGTTAAAGCCATGGTAGATTTAGCAATTAATTATGGAGATCAACCTGTATCTATAAAAAGCATCTCCGAAAGACAAAGTATTTCTGAATATTATTTAGAACAATTATTTTCTTCTCTTAGGAAAGCTAAACTTATTAAAAGTGTAAGGGGAGCTCAAGGCGGTTACATACTAAATAGATCACCAGAGAAAATAACTATATATGATGTTATCAATGTGCTTGAAGGTCCTATTGAGGTTTCAGATTGCCTTGAAGACGGGGCTTGTAATAATATTGATTGTTGTGCTACCAGATTATTATGGAAGAAAATTAAAGATAGTATAGATAGTGTGACTACATCAATAACTTTAAAAGATATTGTAGACGATTATAATGAAATTACATTAAATAAAGGAGTGAAACATAATGAATAAATCAATTTATATGGACCATGCTGCAACCACTTACACTAAACCAGAAGTTTTAGAAGAGATGATGCCTTATTTCACAGCATACTTTGGTAATCCATCTTCAATTTATACACTAGCAAGAGAAACTAAAAAGGCTATTGATATTGCAAGAGATAAGATTGCTAAAGCTATAAATGCTAATGAAAATGAAATTTTCTTTACTGGTGGAGGATCAGAAGCCGATAACTGGGCAATAAAGGGTATAGCTTCTGCATGCAAGCAAAAGGGAAATCATATTATAACAACAGTAATTGAACATCATGCTGTATTACATACTTGTGAATATCTAGCTAAGAATGGATTTGACATCACATATTTACCAGTAGATGAATATGGTCTTATAAATATTAAGGATTTAGAAAATGCTATTACAGATAAAACTATTTTAGTATCAGTAATGTTTGCTAACAATGAAATTGGAACAATAGAACCAATAAAAGAAATAGGAGCATTATGTAGAAGTAAGAAAATACTTTTCCATACAGATGCAGTTCAAGCTGTAGGTCATATTCCAGTAGATGTAAAAGAAATGAATATAGACTTACTATCAATAGCTGCTCATAAATTTTATGGCCCTAAAGGTGTTGGAGCATTATATGTAAAAAAAGGTATTAAAATAGACAATTTAATACATGGTGGTGGACAAGAAAGAAATAGAAGAGCTGGTACTGAAAATGTTGCTGGCATAGTAGGGTTTGGTAAAGCTCTTGAACTTGCAACTCAAAACATGGAAGAAAACAATAAAAAGATGGTTTATTTAAGAGATAAACTTATGAATGGATTATTAGAAGTACCATATACAAGATTAAATGGACCAAGAGGAGAAAAGAGACTTCCAGGTAATTCAAATATTTGCTTTAGATTTATAGAAGGTGAATCTATCCTACTTATGTTAGATGCAAATGGTATTGCAGCTTCTAGCGGAAGTGCATGTACATCTGGTTCTTTAGATCCATCTCACGTTTTACTCGCAATAGGTCTTCCTCATGAAATAGCTCACGGATCCCTAAGATTAACTTTAGGTGATGAAACTACTGAAGAAGAAGTAGATTTTGTATTAGAGACAGTACCAAAAATTATTGAAAGACTAAGATATATGTCACCATTATATGATGACTTCTTAAAGAAAGGGGAAAAATAATATGATATACAGTGAAAAAGTTATGGACCATTTTACAAATCCAAGAAATGTAGGAGAAATTCCAGATGCTGATGGAATTGGTGAAGTTGGTAATGCTAGATGTGGAGATATTATGAAAGTTTATTTAAAAGTAGAAGATAACATAGTAGTAGATGCAAAGTTTAAAACCTTTGGTTGTGGATCTGCTATAGCATCATCTAGTATGGCTACAGAACTTATAAAAGGTAAATCTGTAGATGAAGCATGGACACTAACCAATCAAGCTGTAGCTGAAGCCTTAGATGGTCTTCCTGCAATAAAAATGCATTGCTCAGTACTTGCTGAAGAAGCTATTCACAAAGCAATTAATGATTATAGAAGTAAGGCTGGACTTGAAGTATGGGATTACAAATCACATGATGATATACATGCCGAGGTACACGGAGAATAGGGGATATTAGATGAAAAAAAAAGTAGTTATAGGAATGAGTGGGGGAGTAGATAGTTCTGTGGCAGCATACCTTTTGAAAGAGCAAGGATATGAAGTTATAGGAATTATGATGAAACTCTCTGCAGATAATCCTGATTATGAAGAAAACGAAGGCGGATGTTGTTCTATTTCTGCAGCAAATGATGCAAGGCGAGTTGCAGATGTATTAGATATACCTTTTTATGTTATGAATTTTAAAGATGCTTTTAAGGCAAGCGTTATTGATAACTTTATTGATGAATATATGGAAGGAAGAACTCCAAACCCATGTATAGTATGTAATAAGGATATCAAGTTTAAAGAATTTTTAAGAAAAGCAGAGGCACTTGGAGCTGATTATATAGCTACGGGCCACTATGCTAAAATTGAAAAGTGCGATGCTAGATATGTTCTTAAAAAAGCAGATGATAATCATAAAGATCAAACCTATGCTTTGTATAGTTTAACTCAAGATCAATTAAGTCACACTTTAATGCCTTGCGGAGATTACACTAAGCCAGAAATACGCAATATTGCAGAGAAAATTGGATTAGAAGTTTTTAGAAAAAAAGATAGCCAAGAAATTTGCTTTATACCTGATAATGATCACGGAGCTTATATTAAAAAGTATAGTGGTAGGGAAATTAAGTCAGGTAATTTTGTTGATAAAAAGGGAAAAGTTTTAGGGAAGCACAAAGGAATAGTGTACTATACTATAGGACAACGAAAAGGGCTAGGTATAGCACTAGGTAAGCCTGTTTTTGTTACTGATATCAATCAACTAACTAATCAGGTAGTAATAGGAGACGAAGAGGATATTTTTAAAACAGAGCTTATAGCTAAAGATTTAAATTTTATTTTGTTTGATAAACTTAAATCAAACTTAAGAGTTACAGCTAAAATTAGATATTCTGCAAAACCAGAACTCGCTACTTTAATTCCATTAGAAAACAATAGAATAAAACTTGTTTTTGATGACAAGCAAAGAGCTATAACAAAAGGCCAATCAGTAGTTTTCTATTTAGAAGATTTAGTAGTAGGTGGGGGCATAATAGAAGAAGTTTTATAAGTGTAATACACATTTAATAAATAATAAGTTGAAATTTATATCATAATGACTTGTTATTTATTTGAATGTGTCTAATATAAATAAAACTATTTTGGTGGATAATAAATACAGAGGGGTATCTAGTTAAAAAACTAGGTATCCCTCTGTATCTATAGGAGATAATACTAGAACTTAAAATAGTTAGAAAATGAAAAATGCAAACTATTTTTGCTATAAGAAAAGGAGAAAAATTATGATGTATAGTGATAAGGTTATGGAACATTTTTATAGTCCAAGAAATGTGGGAATATTAGGTGATGCTAATGGTATTGGAGAAGCAGGAGACCCTAATTGCGGAGATATAATGAAAATCTATATAAAAGTTGAAAATAACATAATAAAGAGTGTTAAGTTTAAAGCGTTTGGCTGCGGATCAGCCATAGCATCTTCTAGCATAGCTACAGAGCTTGTAAAGGGCAAAACCACGGAGGAGGCATGGAAACTAACTAACAAATCAGTTATTGAAGCTCTGGAAGGATTACCAACTTCAAAAGTGCATTGCTCAGTATTGGCAGAACAAACTATACATAATGCAATAAATAATTATAGAGGGTCACAAAATCTTGAGCTTTGGAAAGATAATTTGAAATAAGAAAAAACAGCTTATTTCAGAGATTTACACTGCGTTTCAATAGCTGATAATGATAACAGAAATTTAAATTTATGCGGTTAGTAAATTTATCATCTTCTGTTATTGATAATATAAAATTTAAAGCATATGCACCACATCTGCAGCCTACCGGCTAAAAGATTTTTTGTGGGAATTATTGCGATTTAGTGTTTTTTTTAGTTGCTATCCATAGTAGATACATCTTAGTATAAATGTGATATAGTATGAATTTCTTCGGAGGTTGACTTCAAATAAAAAGCATAGAAACATTGAAATTACATTTAGAGAGCCTCAATTCTATCCTTTAAGGTGAAGAAATCATTATTCTAGCTTTTCCTATTACAAAAATTGTGAATTTAGTTTTAGTTTATGTAATAATTCTTAGACTAATTGGAAAACATAACTATAAAGTAAATGATTGGTTTTCATATAGGAGATATTATGTTTAAAAGTAAGGATTTTATATTTATGGATGTTATTACTGTAGAGGGCAAGAAAATCGGGTTTATCAAAGACTTGTTAATAGATTTTAATAATGGGAAAGTAATTGGGTTTTTAATATCTCCAAATAAACTTTTTCACAAAAATGTAAGTGTATTAAAACAAGACATTATATATGCAAATAAACGCATGATAGTTAAGAAAGTGGATAAAAATGAATATTTATGTCTGCATAGCTTTATTAATATGGACGTAATAGACAAATGTAATAATATATTTGGTATGGTGGAGGATATTACTTTTGCTCAAGATACCTTTGACATAAAGGGTGTCATAGTGTCTTCAGGATTTATTATAAATTTACTTAGAGGTAAAAGAATAATGCTAATAAATGAACTAATTCTTGGTGAAGAAAACATATTATACATTCCTAATTGTAGTGAGTACTCTTTTAAAAGTGTGCCACATAACTTTTTTGTCGAGGCTAAAACCAATGAAAAAAATTAATAAAAGAAAACTTCTTATTACCATTGTCTGTATTATTATTTTTGTACTAATAATCACTATGGCAATGAAAATACCTATTGTTAAACAATTAATAAATCTAGTTTTTATTTCCTTCATTTTGGCTTATATATTAAAACCTATGTATATGTTTTTAATTGGGAAAGGTATAAATAAAAAATTAGCATCTTCTTTAATAATAGTTGGGTTAGTAGGTTTTGTTGTAGTATTATTTATGTTACTTATTCCAGCCTTATTTAGTGAAAGTTTAAATATGGATAAGTCACTTAATGATTTAGGGAATCATTTGATTAATTTAAATATGAAGATAAAAGTATTAAATAAAAATAAAGTTATGAGTAATATTCTAAACATCATAAACCACAAAGCAAATGGTCAAATAGTTGTAATATTCGATAAAGTATTAAATTCTATTATGAACCTTGGTGAAAATATAATAACTTACACAGTAGCGCCTTTAATAATATATTATTTTTTATGGGATAGTGAAAATATGATAAATAAGTCATTAATAATTTTTCCACCAGAGAGTAGAAATGTGATAAAGAAAATTATAGAGGATATTGATAAGGTTCTGGGGAAATATATTATAAGTCAACTTATTTTATGTGGATTCATAACTATTGCTAGCTTTTTAATTTTGATATTTTTGAAAGTTGATTTTCCATTAATACTTTCCTTGATAAATGGGATTTTTAACATAATACCTTATTTCGGACCCATATTTGGGGTAATACCTGCTATTTTAATAGGGCTTTTAATTTCTCCTAAGACAGCTTTATATGTAACATTATGTTTTTTTGTACTTCAACAAATTGAAGGCGATATATTATCACCAAAAATAATTGGAGACAGTATAAGTATGCATCCCTTAACGGTAATATTATTATTAATTTTAGGTGGAAATCTTGGCGGAATTTTAGGGATGATTCTTGCGGTGCCACTGGGAGTAGTGATTAAGGTCATATATAAGGACTTAAACTATTATCTGTTTTAAAGATTACAATATTACAAATATATTCTTTTATATATTGTATATATTGTATATATTGATGTGTTAAGGCAAAATATGCTATAATGTAGTTGTATAATTAAATACTCGGTAATGATAAGAATTAATAAATATATTTGTGCATTTAGAGAGGGAGTGGATGGTGAAAACTTCTTGCTAGATATATTGAAGCTATCTTTGAACCATGTTTCTTGAGAGATATTGCATTGTAATTAATTTTGTTAATTATATAGCGGTATAATTAGGGTGGTAACGCGGAAAACTTTCGTCCCTTGTTTTGGGGGAGTAAAGTTTTTTTTATTATAGAAAATTATGAACTTTTGAAATCTAGAACAGAATGTAATAAATAAACGGAGGAGATATTATGGAAAAATTAGGACTTAATGAAATTAGAGAATCCTATCTTAAATTTTTTGAAGGTAAAGAGCATCTTAGGCTAGGGAGTTTTCCTCTAGTACCTAAGAATGATGCTAGTTTATTACTAGTAAATGCTGGTATGCAACCCCTTAAACCGTATTTTACGGGAATGCAAACACCACCGAGTGTTAGGGTGACTACTTGCCAAAAGTGTATTAGAACAGGGGATATTGAGAATGTAGGCAAGACTTCAAGACATGGTACTTTTTTTGAAATGCTTGGAAATTTTTCTTTTGGAGATTATTTTAAAAAGGAAATTATTCCATGGGCTTGGGAGTATATGACAGAGGTTTTAATGATACCAAAAGAAAAATTATATGTAACTGTATACCTAGAGGATAATGAAGCTTTTGATATATGGAGTAAAGATACAGACATTGATGCGACCCGTATTTTTAGATTAGGAAAAGAAGATAATTTTTGGGAAATAGGTCAAGGACCTTGTGGACCAAGTTCTGAAATACACTTTGATAGAAATGTAGAACTAGGTCAGATAAAAACTGCTGAAGAATTTGTAAAAGCAGGAAATGAAGATAGGGTAATAGAACTTTGGAATTTAGTATTCACCCAATTTGATAAGGATGCCAGTGGCAACTACAACAAATTAAAGAATCCTAACATAGATACAGGTATGGGTCTTGAGAGAATAGCGGCTACAATGCAAGGTACTAAAAGCATATTTGAAGTAGATACTATAAAAAATATTTTAGAAGAAGTTTCTAGGGTTTCAAAAGTAAAATATGGAGAAAATCATAAAGATGATATATCACTTAGAATTATAACAGATCATGTTAGGAGCACAACATTTATGATAAGTGATGGAGTACTTCCATCTAATGAAGGAAGGGGCTATGTTCTTAGGCGTCTACTTAGGCGCGCAGCAAGGCATGGTAGATTACTTGGAATTAAAAATACTTTCTTAAATAAACTTTGTAACACAGTTATTGAAAATTCATTTAAAGCTTACCCAGAATTAAAAGAAAAAGCAGCCTACATTAAGAAGGTTATAAAGCTAGAAGAGGAAAGATTCACAGAAACTTTAGATTCTGGTATGGATATTTTAAAAGTTTATATAGAAGAGCTTGAGAACAATAATAATAAAATTTTGAGTGGAGATAAAGCTTTTAAATTATATGATACTTTTGGTTTTCCATTTGAACTTACAGAAGAAATATTGGAAGAAAAAGGTATAGGGATTGATTTAGAAGGTTTTAATAGTGAAATGCAGAGTCAAAGACAAAGAGCAAGAGCCGCTAGAGGACATTCAAATTACATGGGCAACGGAGAAAGTCAATTGAATTTAATTCCTAAAAATATAGAAACAAAATTTGATGGATATGATAAAACAAAGCTTTCAGCTATAGCTAGAGTTTTAATTAGAGGGGAAGAGATTGTAACAGAGCTTTCAAAGGGTGTAAAAGGAATTATAGTAACAGAAGTTACTCCTTTTTATGCTGAAATGGGAGGCCAAATCGGAGATAGAGGAATAATATATAATGACAATTTCAAGGCTGAAGTTGAGGATTGTCAAAAGAATGCGTCTGGTAAAGTTGCACACTTTGTTACGGTACTAGAAGGAACACTACAAAAGGATGAAACCGTAACACTTAAGGTTGACAAAATTAGACGAACTGAAATTTGTAGAAATCATACTGCAACTCATATGCTACAAGAAGCATTAAAAAGAGTATTAGGTGATCACGTTCATCAATCAGGTTCTTATGTAGATGAAGATAGAATAAGATTTGATTTTACACATTTTTCTGCATTAACTGAAGAAGAAATTGTTAAAGTTGAGAAAATTGTGAACGATAATATTATGCAAGTATATAATGTTGATACTAATGTTATGACCATAGAAAAAGCCAAGAAAAGTGGTGCTATAGCATTATTTGATGAAAAGTATCAAGAGGATGTTAGAGTAGTTTCTGTGGGAGGATTTAGTAAAGAATTGTGTGGAGGTACTCATGTAAGAAACTCAGGGGAAATAGGAATGTTTAAAATATTATCTGAAGCAGGAGTAGCAGCAGGAGTTAGAAGAATTGAAGCTATAACAGGTAGTAATTCTATAAAATATTTAGAAGATAAAAATATTTTATTAAGAGAAATTGCTAGTACTCTGAAATGCACAGAAAAAGACATAACCAATAGATTGCAAATTCAATTAGCAGAATTAAAAGACAAAGAGAAAGAGATAGCATTATTAAAAGGTAAGTTAGCTACTTCTTCAGTAGATGAAATTTTAGATAATGTTAGAGATGTTAAAGGAGTTAAGGTTATTTGTGGAGTTGTAAAAGGTATAGACGGTGACGCACTAAGAGATTTAGCTGATAAACTTCGTGATAAACTTGGTGATGGTGTGGTGGTAATTGGAAGCCGCGTAGATGACAAAGTGGAATTTGTTGCAATGGCCTCTAAGTCTGCAATAGATAGTGGAGTACACTGTGGAAAAATAATTAAAGAAGTTGCTAAAATTGCTGGTGGCGGCGGTGGTGGAAGACCTGATATGGCTCAAGCGGGTGGGAAACTTCCAGAAAAATTAGATGACGCAATAGATAAAGTACCAGCTATAATAGAAACATTTGTAAAATAGTATACTTTTTGCTACAGTTGTTTTATAATATAATTAGTGATAAGTAAATTAATTATCGTTAACATGTAATTATGAAACTTAGTATAACTAAAAAACTGTAATAACTATAAAATTTTTATTTTAAATAATAAAATTGTATAATTTACAATATTTAGTTTATAATGAGGAAAGGAGTATATATAATGGATAATGAAAATACAGTCCAATTTGATTTTGTAAAAGATAAAAAAGATTTAACAAAAACTATTTTGACTGATGTATATAATTCACTTATAAAAAAGGGATATAACCCAGTAAATCAAATGGTAGGTTATTTAATTTCTGGGGATCCGACATATATAACGAATTACAATGGAGCAAGAGCGTTAGTAAGAAAGCTAGAGAGGGATGAAATCTTAGAAGAGGTTTTGAAATCTTATCTAGACATTAAAAAATAAAATGCCCTAGTGGGCATTTTATTTTTTAATAATGATGCTATATTAATTAGGCTGTTACAAAAGGAGTATGTGAATGAGAATATTAGGACTAGATATTGGAGACAGAACAATAGGGATAGCTGTATGTGATCCTTTAGGATTAACCGCACAAGGAATAACAACAATTAAAAGAAAAAGCATAGTTTTAGATATTGAGGAAATAGCAAAAATTTGCAAGCAGTATGATGTAGAAAGTTTTGTCTCTGGACTTCCTAAAAACATGAATGGAACTATAGGACCACAAGGAGAAAAGGTTCAAAGGTTTTGCACGCAGCTAAGGGAAACTTTGAATTTAGAAGTGAAAATGTGGGATGAAAGGTTAACAACAGTTGCAGCCAATAGAGTTATGTTAGAGGGCGATTTATCAAGAAACAAAAGAAAAAAAATAGTGGATAAAATTGCAGCTACATTTATTTTGCAAGGGTACTTAGACAGTTTAGGTACACGTCTATAAAAAAACGCATACAAAATATGTAACTGAAATTAAAATATCATTAAATGTATAATCTGAAAGGGGATAATAAGATGGATAACAATGTTGAAACTATACTATTAAACGATGAAGAGGGTAAAGAAATAGAATTTGATGTACTAACTAAATTAGACATTGAAGATAAAGAATATATTATAGTTGCACCAACTGGAGAAGAGGATATTGATGCAATTGCACTAAGAATTGATAAGGATGCAGAGGGTAATGATATTCTAGTAACAATAGAAGACGACGAAGAATTTGAAATGATTTCAGAAGCTTATGAGACTGTTTTTTCTGAGGAAGATTAACTCCTTTTAGTGGAAATTTAAACTAGTTAACCTGTTTTCTTAAAACTAAATGATTATCAATTGACAAAATCTTAAAAAAGTATTAAAATAAGAGTATATTAAATGTAATTTACAGTGGTAAGTCAAATGATAATTGTGGAAGAGGGGTACATATATGTCAAATTTATCTCCAGAGACTATTGAGAGTTTAAAAGAAACCTTAAAGCAAGAGGGATATAAGCTTACTCCGCAGAGAAGAGCTATTTTAAATGGAATAATTAAGAGTGAAGGTAGCCACCTTACTGCGGAAGAACTATATGACTTGGTTAAATCTGACTGCCCAGAAATAGGTCTTGCCACAGTTTATAGAACAATTCAACTTTTAGAAGAAATGAATGTAATTCGAAAGCTAGATTTAGATGATGGATGTAGTAGATACGAACTAATCCATGAAGATGAAAACCATCAACACCATCACTTAATATGCAATCGCTGTGGTAAAGTGTTGGAGGTACAGGGAGATTTGCTTGATGAATTAGAGACAATAGTTGAAAAAAAATATAATTTTAAGGTTGAAGATCATAGTTTGAAATTCTATGGTATTTGCGACAAATGCTTAGATAAATAATCGAATTTTTTTAGTCATTTGGTAACAATGTATAATACACCTAGTTGACTTTTTTGCAAGATAATATTAGAATAAGTATAGTAAATGCGAAAATTGGATACTTCAAGACGTATCCAATTTTTGTTTGTGTAAAATGTGTAAACTACTTACGAAAAAAAAATTGGAGGATTAATATGAATTTATTTACAAGAAATGATGTTAGAAATATAGCAATAATTGCGCACGTAGATCACGGCAAGACTACACTCGTGGATTGTCTACTTAAGCAAAGCCATGTTTTTAGAGAAAATGAAAAAGTACAAGAAAGAGTAATGGACTCTAATGACCTAGAAAAAGAAAGAGGAATAACAATTCTTTCTAAAAATACAGCAGTAATGCATAACGGAATTAAAATTAACATAGTTGATACTCCTGGCCACGCAGACTTTGGTGGAGAAGTTGAACGAGTACTTAAGATGGTTGATAGTGTACTTCTTGTTGTTGATGCATATGAAGGCGCAATGCCACAAACTAAATTCGTTTTAAAAAAGGCATTAGAATTAAATCTTAAACCTATCGTTGTTATAAACAAAATTGATAGAAAAGATGGTCGTCCTTCAGAAGTACTTGATGAAGTCTTTGACCTATTTGTAGAACTTGGAGCAGATGATGAACAATTAGACTTTGCAGTGGTATATGCTTCTGCTAGAGAAGGGTATGCTAAATTAAATGTTGAAGATGTAAGTGACAACATGGAGCCATTATTTGATTCTATAATTAAAAATGTAAAAGCACCTGAAGGATATTTAGATCAGCCTCTTCAATTGCTTATTTCAACTATTGATTATAATGAGTATGTTGGAAAAATTGGAATTGGTAAAATTGAAAGAGGATCAATCAAAAAAAATCAACAAATAGCACTTATAAGAAAAGATGGAACAATAAACAATGTTAAAGTTTCAAGCCTTTATGTTTACAATGGTCTTAAAAGAGAAGAAACTGAAGAAGCAATGCTTGGTGATATCGTAGCAGTTTCTGGTATTCCAGACATTAACATCGGAGAGACAATAGCTGATATTAATGAGCCAGAAGCACTTCCGTTCATTGAAATTGATGAGCCTACACTAAATATGAATTTCATGGTTAATAATTCTCCTTTTGCAGGCCAAGAAGGAACTTTTGTTACATCAAGACACATAAGAGATAGACTTATGAAAGAACTTGAAACCAATGTTAGTTTGAGAGTAGTAGAAATTGAAGATGGTTTTGAAGTAAGCGGAAGAGGAGAACTTCATCTTTCAGTTCTAATTGAAACTATGAGACGTGAAGGATATGAATTCCAAGTGTCAAAAGCAAATGTTATATATAAAGAGGAAAATGGACATAAAACAGAGCCAATAGAATACCTTACAATTGACGTTCCAGAAGAATTTATGGGTGTAGTAATGGAAAAAATGGGACCTAGAAAAGCAGAAATGGTAAATATGACTTCAGCTATAAATGGTTACACTAGATTAGAATTTAAAATACCATCAAGAGGTTTAATTGGATTTAGAAGTGAACTTATGACTGATACTAAGGGTAATGGTATAATGAATCACGTTCTAGATGGTTATGATAAATATAAAGGTGAAATTCCAGATAGAAGTAGAGGATCATTAATTGTATTTGAAACAGGAGAATCAATTACTTACGGATTATTTAATGCTCAAGATCGTGGTACTCTTTTCATAGTGCCAGGAGTACCTGTATATGCAGGAATGATTGCAGGAGAATGTGCAAGAGCAGGAGATATGGAAATAAATATTTGTAGAAAGAAACAATTAACAAATACTAGGTCTTCAGGAGCAGATGAATCACCTAAACTAGTTCCAGTAAAACAAATGACACTAGAACAATGTTTAGAATTTATAGCTATAGATGAACTAGTTGAAATAACTCCACTAAATATTAGAATGAGAAAAAGAATATTAGATTCAGGGGAAAGAAAAAGAGCAACTACTAGAAAAAGTAAGTAGTTTTAATTATGGGGTGGTTTAATGAAAAAGATAGGGCTATTAATTGGAATTTTAATAGTTTGCGTGTTAGCTGGGATTTTCCAGTATAATAAAATAATACAGCATCCTATTAAAGCCGGAAAAGATATCCATGTTATTGTTAAAAATGGAGACACTTTATATAGTATACTAGATAATTTAAACCAAAATGGGGCTATGAAAAATTCAAGTATTATAAAGCTTTATATTAAAAAAAATGGTATCAAGTCCAATATACATATGGGAAAGTTTTTTGTACCGAAGGATGCTACAGTTACAGAGTTTGTAACTATTTTATCAACTGTAGGACATGAGGAAGATATTATAAAAGTAACTGTACCAGAAGGATTTGATGTAAATGATATTGCAAAGCTTCTACAAGAAAAAGGCATAATAGAAAGTGAAAAGTTTAAAGAAAGTTGTAAAGATTACAAGCTACCAATTTATATACAAAACAAAGAAACTCGAAAATTTAACTTGGAAGGGTTTCTCTTTCCTGCTACATACCAACTTAAAGCTGGTATGAGTGGAAATGAAATAATTAAATCCATGGTGGATGAGTTTTACACAACTATAAATGAGATAAACAAAGAAAAGCCTATAGATATGAAGAAATTGGACAATATAATAATAATGGCATCAATTGTTGAAAAAGAAGCTAGTGATAGAGACGAAAGAGACAAAGTAGCATCAGTTTTTTATAATAGATTAGGAAAAAACATGCAGTTGCAATCTTGTGCAACTGTTATATATTCACTTGGTGAACATAGAGAAAAACTATATAATAAAGATTTAAAAGTTAAATCACCTTATAATACCTATATGGTGGATGGTTTGCCTGTAGGACCAATATGTAGCCCAGGAAAAGAATCTATTAAAGCAGCTTTATCTCCTGCTAAAACAAATTATCTATACTTTGTTTCCAATAATGATGGAAAACATTTTTTTACAGATAACTATGATAAATTCTTAAAAGTTAAAGCTGTAACACAAGGATTTTAGTTAACTGTGTTAGGCACATGAAAATATACTAACAGCTTTGACTTGTTATTTATTTTCATGTGCCTAAATTTATTTTTGGAGGAAATTAAATGAGTGGGATAACATATGATTATATGGAACAATATTTAAGAAAATTGATTCCTAGTAATACTAGCATTTTAGAAGAATTAGAAAATTTTGCTCTAGAGAATAGAGTGCCTATAGTTCAAAAGGAAACTGCAAAATTTTTAGAATTAATGGTAACTATGAATAGACCGAGTAGAATACTAGAACTTGGAACTGCCATAGGATATTCTGCTATTTTAATGAATCAAGCTATGGGTGGGAACTGTCAAATTACCACTATAGAAAGAGACGAAAAAATGATAGATCTTGCAACAGCTAATATAGAAAAATATGGATTACAAAATAAAATCACTATTCTACAAGGAGATTGCCTAGAAGTTTTAGAGAATCTTCGCGGTGAATATGATATGATTTTTATAGATGCAGGTAAAGGGCACTATAATCATTTTCTTCCACACTGTTTAAGACTTTTAAAAAAACAAGGAGTTCTTATTGCTGATAATGTCCTATTTAGAGGAATGGTTGCATCAAAAGAACTTGCAACACGTAGAAAAGTAACTATAATAAAACGCATGAAAAGTTATTTAGAATTAGTATCTAGTAATGACGAGCTTATAACTTCTGTAATACCAATGGGAGATGGTATTTCAGTTACAGTAAGAAAATGTGCAGAGAGTAGCAAGGAGGAATGAAACTAATGAAACCAGAAATATTAGCACCTGCAGGTAATTTAGAGAAATTAAAAGCAGCTATAAATTTTGGAGCAGATGCAGTTTATTTAGGTGGAAGCAAATTAAATTTAAGAGCTTTTGCAGACAATTTTAGTACTGAAGAATTAAAAGAAGGTATAGAATTTGCACATTCAAAAGCGAAAAAGGTGTATGTTACATTAAATGTTTTTCCTCACAATGAGGATTTAGATGGCCTTGAAGATTATCTAAAAGAGGTATATGAAATAGGTGCAGATGCCATTATTGTATCTGATCCAGGAATTATTATGGTAGCTAGAGAAGTTGTACCAAATTTAGAAATTCACTTAAGCACTCAGGCTAACAATGTAAACTATAAATCGGCTATTTTTTGGCATAAGCAAGGAGTAAAAAGAATTGTTCTTGCAAGAGAATTATCCTTAAAAGAAATAAAAGAAATTAGAGCAAAATTACCTGATACTTGTGAACTAGAAGCTTTTGTTCATGGGTCTATGTGTATGTCCTACTCAGGAAGATGCCTTATGTCAAATTACATGACGGGTAGAGATGCTAATAGGGGACAGTGTGCTCAGCCGTGTAGATATAAATATTTCTTAATGGAAGAAAAAAGAGATGGGGAGTACTTTCCTATAATTGAAGATGATAAAGGTACTTACATAATGAATTCAAAGGATTTAAACATGATAGAACATATACCGGAACTTATGGAATCAGGGATAATGTCTTTTAAAATAGAAGGAAGAATGAAAAGCTCATATTATGTTGCCTCTGTATGTAAATCTTATAGAGAAGCTGTGGATAGCTATTTAGAGGATCCGGAAAACTATAAATTTCAGCCAAAATGGATGGATAATCTCCTAAAACCTAGCCATAGACAATATTATACTGGATTTTACTTTGGAGATCCTAACAAACAAATATATGAATCCTCTTCATATATTAGAGATTATGATATCGTTGGAATTGTAAGGGAATATAATGAAGAAAATAATATTGCAACAATAGAACAAAGAAATAAGGTATATCAGGGTGATACTGTTGAGGTACTAAGGCCTGTGGGAGATAATGTATTAATTGTTCTCAAAGATATGAGAGATTCTAGGGGGGAAATCATAGAATCCGCTCCAAGAGCTCAGATGTTATTTACCGTAAATGTTATGGAAAAACTTCATGAGAATGATATACTTATAAAATCCAAGGAGGAAAAATAATGCATCGTCCGATTTCAATAGGGATAACTGGAGGAACGGGTTCAGGTAAAAGCACCATAGCTAGAGAAATCTATAAACAGTTTGATGACTCATGTATTGCAATGCTTGAACAGGACTCTTATTATAAGGATCAAAGTGACCTTTCTTTTGAAGAAAGGATAAAAACTAACTATGATCATCCAGATGCTTTTGACACTTCACTTTTAGTTGAGCATCTAAATCTCCTTTTAGAAGGACAATCTATTAAGAAGCCTATATATAATTTTGAGGTACATAATAGGATGAAAGAAACAGTTTCTGTGGAGCCAAAAGAAATTATTATAGTTGAAGGAATTCTTGTACTTCAGGAAAAGGTTCTTCGAGATATGTTAGATATTAAGATATATGTAGATACGGATGCAGATGTGAGATTTATAAGAAGGCTTGTTAGAGATATTAATGAAAGAGGTAGAACAACAGATTCTGTTATAAAACAATATTTAAATGTTGTTAAGCCAATGCATGAACAATTTACTGAGCCTACCAAAAGATACGCAGACATTATTATACCAGAAGGTGGACATAATAAAGTAGCTATAGATATAATTACTTCAAATATAAGGCAAACGCTTCAGAAGCACCAAGGCCAAAAATAACAATTATAAAGTATAAAACATCTCATTCCAGGCTAGAATTAGTCTAAGTGAGGTGTTTTTATGTATAGTAGAAATAATATTTTTGGATCATCAAATCAAAGGAGAGAAAATCAAAAAAGAACTTGGATGCTAATGATTATATTTATGTTACTATTTTGTTTTTTAATTTGGAAAATAGTTAATTACATGTATTTTAAGGCTGAGCCTTTGAAAGCAATGTTTAATGCGCAATATACAATAGATGAAAAGTACGGTCTTCAGTATAATTTACTTGATCGCAATAATGTACCTCTTTTAGAGTATAATGTTAACTATTATGCAATTATTGACCCTGTAGATTATTTTAGATTTAATGAATATACCAGTAAATTTGATTTGCAAGCCTTAACATTTACTTTAAGAAATTATAATAGTAATTATGATCTAGAAAAGTTAAAAGGTAATAGTAATGGGGAGAAAATAAAATATAAAGTTGATGAAGTGACTTTTGAAAAGCTTAAGGATATTAAAAAAGTAAGAGGTTTTTATACTTATGCAGCTAATGAGATAAAAGAAGATAATAATAAATATTGGAATATTGAAAATATATTGACAAAAACAAAATATAATAAAAATAGTATTGATCCAATAACGAAAAAGTACTTTAGCAAACTAGTATCTAAAAGTGCTGATTCTTTAGAAATGCAAATATATAATAAAACTAAAAATAATGAATTTACAAAAATAAGGTTTGTTAAAGGTGTTGATGGTGAAATATCTGAAGGTAAAATTATTGAGCCTGAAAAAAATATTAATGTGAGACTTACCTTAGATAAAGAAATTCAAGATAGTGCTTTAGATATTCTTCATGAGAAAAAATATGAAAAATATGACCAAATTGGTGTTGTACTAATGGAGAGCAGTACTGGTAAAATAAGAGCAATGGCTCAAAAGGATGATAGTTTATCCAATGCTAATTTAGGATATCCAAGTACTTATGGCGCTTATCCAGGATCGATATTTAAATCTATTGTGGAAGAAGCTGGTCTAGATATGGATTTAATAAACAAGAATGAAATATATACAATAATTCCGGGCTTATTCCCAGAAGACTCACATAATTATAACAACAAAAATAAATTTACAGTTGGTGAGGCTTTTCGGGATTCTTCCAATAACATCTTTGCTCAATTAGGCTGGAAGGTAGGATTTCAAAATATATATAATTATGCAGAAAATCAAGGTATGTTAAACAAAGTGCTAAATTTGGAACAGGAGCAAAGTGGTAAATTTGAAGTGGGTTTATCAAGTCCACAGACAGATTTAAGTCAAACGGCTATTGGACAGAAGATTAGAATAACACCGATACAAGCAATTAGCATTCCCAATACTATTACAAATAATGGAATATATGTTAAGCCAAGCATAATAGATGCATATGTAAATGGTGAGAATAAAGTTTTAGAGAGAATTACTTCTAAAACTTATCAGGTGTTAAAAAAAGAAACTGCAAGAGAAGTTAAACTTGATATGATGGATGTGGTAAAAAATGGGACAGGAAGAGAAGCTATTGTTAAAGACATGGATATAGGTGGGAAAACAGGCACTAGTATGTATCTTGAAGAGGGAATAAAGTATTACGATGGGTGGTTTGTTGGTTTTTTTAATTTGCGGGGAAAAAATTACTCTATGGTTGTTTTCGTGAATAAAATTGATAAAGAAGAATCTGGTGGGAGTACAGCTGCTCCTATATTCAAAGAGATAGTTAATGCATTTAAAGATATGGATTAAATATATCTACAAAATATTATTTTTTTTAGTATACAAGCACTATTAATAAAATAAATCATATTATATTAATAAGCACTATTAGGAGGAACTTCTGTGTTTTTCATGAATTGTTTATTAGATATGATTGGAAATGTTACATTTTTAACTGCTTATATAACTGGTAGTAGTTCATTTCCGCAACCCCTAAGTGAAGAAGAAGAAAAATGTTATTTAACAAAGTTAAAAGAAGGCGATTTACTAGCTAAAAGTATATTAGTTGAGCGGAATCTAAGATTAGTTGCTCATATAGTAAAAAAATATTCCTACCCAGGAAAAGATGTAGATGATCTTATATCCATTGGAACTGTAGGACTAATTAAAGCTATTGATTCATTTGATACAAGTAAGGGAACAAGGCTTGCCACCTATGCAGCAAGGTGCATTGAAAATGAGATACTCATGCTTATTCGTAATAATAAGAAAACAAAGGGTGAAGTGTATTTGCAAGACCCTATTGGCATTGATAAAGAGGGAAATGAGATATCTCTGATGGATGTATTAAGTAGCGATGAAGATTCTATTATTGAGATAGTAGAAAATAAAATACAAATTAAAAAACTTTATAATAAAATTAATGTAGCTTTGATGGATAGAGAAAAAATAATAATTCAAATGCGCTATGGTTTACTTGATGGCAATCCTAGAACTCAAAGAGAAATAGCATTGATTCTAGGAATTTCTAGGTCCTATGTTTCTAGAATTGAAAAAAGAGCATTAAAGAAGCTTTACAGAGAATTAAATTGCACTAGTAAAACTAAATTGAATAGTCCAAATAAATTATGATATGGATAAGAAAAAAATAAAAGAGGGTAATATTATAATTTTGTCGAATATTATAATTTCATCTAATTTTATAACCTGGAGATGATAAAGTGAAGTATACTGGATTGCTTGGAAATAATATACAATACTCTCAATCACCACTAATTCACAAGGAGTATTACAAATTAAATGGATTTGATTTTAATTATAAGTTATTCGATTTACAAAAAAATGAAATAACTTATTTTATTGAGAATTTAGATAGAAATAATATAATTGGCTTTAATGTAACTATACCCTATAAAGAGCATATTATTAGCTATCTAAATAAGATAATATATCCAGCAAACGAGATAGGTGCTGTTAATACTGTTGCTGTAACAAATGGTAAGCTTGTGGGATACAATACAGATTATTTAGGTTTCATAAAAAGTCTTCAAGTAGAGGGTGTTAAATCGCTAAAGGGTAGAGCACTAATAATTGGAAATGGAGGCGCAGCAAAAAGCATATTTTTTGCACTTAAAAATTTGGGGATACAGTTTATAGATATTGCAGGACGAAACAAACAAAAAGTTATGGAGCAATTTTCTGAAATGCATAAATTTGTGGAGTTTAATTCTAGCATAAATTGCAATAACTATGATATAATTATTAATTGTACACCGCTTGGTGGGATGAATAATCTCGAAGAGTTTCCATTAAAACTAGAAAATACTTCAGAAAAAAATATATTATACGATTTAATTTATATACCCGAGAAAACAAGGTTTCTGCAGCAAGGTGAGGAAAATGGAGCAAAGATTATAAATGGCAAGAATATGTTAGAATTTCAAGCTCATTTTGCCATAGATATTTGGGAAACTTCATTAGAAGAACAGGAGGATAAATAATGATATCACTTAGCGAATTACTAGAAAAAACCACAGAACAGAATGCGTCAGATCTACACCTAACAGTTGGATCTGTACCAATTATTAGAGTTAATGGGCATCTAATGCAAATTGGCAAAGACAAATTAACTCCAGGGGATACTGAAAGGTATTCAAGAGAAATTTTAGAAGATTCTTATGAAGAATATTATGAATGTGGAGAAATTGATACTTCTTACTCTATTGGTGGACTTGGAAGATTTAGAGTCAATGTTTATAAGCAACGAGGAAGCGATACTATAGCTATTAGAGTAGTTGCACTGAAAATACCTACACTCAAACAACTTGAGTTTCCAGAGGTTGTTCGGGAACTTACCACAAAACAAAGAGGGTTAGTTTTAGTAACGGGACCTACAGGCAGTGGTAAAAGTACTACATTAGCTGCTATGGTAAATGAAATTAATTCTACTAGAGCCTGTAATATTATAACATTAGAAGATCCTATTGAGTATTTGCATAAACACAACAAATCTATTATAAATCAAAGAGAAATTGGCAAAGACAGTAAAAATTATAAAAATGCTTTAAGAGCAATACTTAGAGAAGATCCGGATGTTATATTAGTTGGAGAAATGAGGGACCTTGAAACAATTTCCATTGCTATTACAGCAGCTGAAACTGGACATTTAGTTTTCTCTACTTTACATACTATAGGTGCTGCGAAAACAGTAGATAGAATAGTGGATGTTTTTCCTCCACATCAGCAGCAACAAATTAAAGTCCAATTAGCTGCAGTAATGCAAGGAATAGTTTCTCAGCAATTAATACCTAAAATTAATGAAAAAGGAAGAGTGGCAGCCCTTGAGATAATGATATCTACTCCTGCAATTCAGAATCTTATTCGGGAAGGTAAAACCCATCAATTGCAGTCCTGCGTTCAAACGGGAGGGAAATATGGCATGAAAACTATGGATATGTCAATTGCGGAGTTGTACAAAAAAGGTATTATATCCAAAGACGAAGCAATGACTTACTCAGTTGATACTGAAATGATGATAAGAATGCTTTCACTTTAGTGAATAACTAAATGAATCTAAAAGCATGCATGATTTATAACTTTTGGCTTTGTATTTTTTTTGTTATAAATTATTTACCCAATATTAATTGGGTATAATAACCTAAGTAATATAATATTGCTTTTTTTAGATATTGCTATTATACTAAGTCTAGAAGAAAAAGTTATTTTTTTTAATATTAATATAATTTGGCTTACAAATTTTAAATTAAGTTTATAAATATCCGTAAAAATGCAATTAAATTATATCTGCTTTTAATTGTATTTAAATTTATAATAAATATTATAAAAAAACGATTTAAATAAGAGGAAAATTTATTTTTTTGTTGAATATATACATTTGAGGTTTCTCTTATGAGGGGGGATAAACTTAATGAAAGAACATATAGTAGGAATTGATTTAGGATCGTCAAAGATATGTGGAGCAGTTGGTAAGATTAGTAGCAATGGAAAACTTCAGATTATAGGCATTACATCAGTGATATGTAGTGGTTTAAATAAATCAGTTGTAATAGATATTGATAGCACAGCTGAAGCTATAAAACAATGTGTCATACAATTGGAACGTATGACTGATACACAAATAAGCGAGGGATATATATCTTTACCTGGAGGAATTTGTGAATTAGTAAGAAATACGGGAATGATTGCAATATCTTCTGAAGACAGAGAAATCAAACAAGGCGATGTGGACAGGGTAATTGAAGCCGCTAAGCTAATATCTGTTCCACCGGATAAAGAAATAGTCGGTGTTGAACCTGAACAATATATTGTTGATGGATATGACAATATCAAAGACCCTAGAGGCATGAGTGCAGAAAGACTGGAAGTAGAAGCACAAGTAGTCATGGCACAAACCACAGTAGTTAGTAATTTATTGAAAAGTGTAAGGCGTGCTGGAATTAAAGTTAATGGTATAGTACTTCAGCCATCAGCTATAGCAGAGGCAGTAATAAGAAAAGAAGAGAAAGACATGGGTATAGCGATTGTAGATGTTGGCGCAGAAACCATTGATATCTCTATTTACAAGGGTGCAAAACTAAAATATACATCTATTCTTCAACTAGGTGGCAATAATATAACCAACGATATATCAGTTTGTCTTAAAATCCCATTTAGTGAAGGCGAAAAACTAAAGCTTAAATATGGAAGTTTAGTTAAAGGAAATGAGATGGATATGGAGAAAATTAGAGTTAAAGATTCATATGATAATTTTATGGAAATTGATAATAATTTATTAGTTGATATAATTGAGGCTAGAGTAGAAGAATTATTACATTTAATTAAAAAGAACTTATTAAATAGTGGATATTACAAAGAAATTTCTGGTGCAGTTATAGTTGGTGGAGGGATATCTTTATTTAGAGGTACCACAGAACTTAGCAAAAAGATACTGGACAAGCCTGTAAGAATAGGCTCTCCAGATTACGTAGGAGCGGCTAGCCCTATATACGTTACAGCTGTGGGAATAGTCATACAAGCTGTTAATAATCTTAGAACTAGTAGTAGTCTATCTGAAGAATTAGATGAAAATTCATACGAAGACAAATGGTCAAAAAACCAAAATAAAAATGGAAAAAATGGATTTGCATCAAAAATTAAAGGTTTTTTTGCAGATTTTTTCTAAAAAGGAGGCAGTGTTGTGCTAGATTTTGATGTTGAAGTTCAAGAATTTGCTCAAATTAAAGTAATTGGTTGTGGAGGCGGAGGAAACAATGCTATAAACAGAATGATTATGGAGGGACTTAAAAACGTAGAGTTTATAGCTATAAATACAGATAAACAGGCTTTAATTCTTTCTCAGGCGGTTCAAAAAATTCAAATTGGCGATAAATTAACTAAAGGGCTAGGAGCTGGTGCTAATCCAGAAATTGGTATGAAAGCAGCGGAAGAAAGCAAAGATGAAATTTCAGCAGCCATAAAAGGAGCCGATATGGTATTTATTACTGCTGGTATGGGCGGCGGTACAGGAACTGGTGCTGCACCTGTGGTTGCAGAAATTGCTAAGTCAATGGGAATACTAACTGTAGGAGTTGTAACAAAACCATTTCCTTTTGAGGGCAGAAAAAGAATGATTAATGCTGAAATAGGAATAAAGACACTTAAAGAAACAGTAGATACATTAGTAACAATTCCAAATGAAAGATTATTAACTATGGTAGATAAGAAAACTACATTAATGGATTCTTTTAAAATGGCAGATGATGTTTTAAGACAAGGTATACAAGGTATATCTGATTTAATTACTATACCAGGTCTTGTAAATCTAGATTTTGCAGATGTGAGAACAATTATGCTTGCTAAAGGTCTTGCACATATGGGTGTAGGTAGAGCTTCAGGTGATAATAGAGCACAAGAAGCAGCAAAACAAGCTATTTCAAGTCCATTACTCGAAACATCAATAGTTGGTGCTACAGGTGTTCTTTTAAATATTACTGGTGGAATGGATTTAGGGTTACTTGAAATAAATGAAGCAGCAGAGATTGTACAAGGTGCTGCTGATCCAGATGCTAATATTATATTTGGTGCAGTTATAGACGAAGACTTAAAAGATGAAATAAGGATAACAGTTATTGCAACTGGATTTGAAAATGAAAATATATTAAAAAATAAAACTATTCCAAAGTCTAAAGAAAAAGAATTTGTGAAACCTATTGAAGAAGCGGCTTATACTAAAAATTATGAAGATTCCGATTTAGAAATTCCAGCTTTTTTAAGAAGACAAAGTAAGTAATTCATTTCAAATAAAAAGACAAGTATGCTGATTTATTATTTATTTGGATATGCACAACAAATAAAGTGCCGTATAGGCGCTTTATTTGCGTTTAAAATGATTTTGATTATTAATAGGACCAATTACCTCTAAAACAACATTACTTTGACTAGAGACCTTATAATAGGCTTTATTATGGTGGTAGATTTGTAGGTGGTAGGTCTTTTTTTATTACTTTTACCTGTTCATTTAAAATAATATAGAAATTAGTGACGATTTATAGAAGAATAAAATTAAAAAAATGTGGTAAAAAATGACAAAATTTTGATTGCATAAGTAATATAATAATTTAAAGGAGGAAGGGCCGGTGATAGTATATGTAGATGTTTTAATATTAGTAAACTTTATAGTTAATCTATTCATATTACATGTTACTGTTCAAACATTAAGAAAAAGAGTAAGGCTTATATGGTTGTGCCTTTCAAGTTTTTTAGGAAGCTTATATGTTTTAACAGTAGTTTACCCAAAGCTTAAATATTTGACATATACACCTTTTAAAATATTAGTAGTTATTGCAATGATTTTAATTGTTTTTAGAGAAAAAAGTATTTTATTCAATATTAAAGCTTCTTTAATTTATCTATTATATTCAATTCTTTTAGCTGGAATGTGTATGTTTATTCAAATAAGCAATAGTAAAGATATGTCATTTAACGTAATCATAATAAATTTTCCCTATGAAAAATTATTACTCTCAGTAATGATAATATATATCTTGATATATAGGATAATGATTTTTGTGGTGGATAGAAAAAAAATATCCACACTTATATACACCGTTGATATAATAAATAAAAATTATAAAAAAACTATTAGGGCATTTTTAGATACAGGAAATGAGCTTCGAGAGCCTGCTACTAATTTACCAGTATTAATTGTTGAAAGGAACATTTTAAGTGAGATAATGCTTGAAAAAAATAATACCTATCAGATTCCCTATACTGTAGTAAATGGAAGTGTTGGTAGACTCACCGGTTTTAAACCAGAGTATATTAATATTCATATTGATAAAAAAAACATTGAAACAAGGAATGTAATTATAGCCTTTTGTGAGTATAAATTAAGTAAAGATAATGACTATAATGCGCTTATGTCTAGAGGACTATTAAACTAATGAGCTAAAACATCAACAATTATTATATGCTAATAATAGAAATAAGGAGGAGATTATGTTTAATTTCAAAGTAATGTTAAACAAGTTATTTGTTAAATTCAAAATGTTTTCAAAAAATTTGTTTTATATTGGGGGTAATGATGCACTACCGCCTCCTTTGACTAAGGATGAAGAGGATGAATTAGTAATTAGGTTAGATACAGGAGATAAAAAAGTTAGAGCCACCTTAATTGAAAGAAATCTGAGACTGGTAGTTTATATAGCTAGGAAGTTCGAAAATACAGGCGTAAATGTTGAAGATTTAATTTCTGTAGGGACTATAGGACTTATAAAAGCAGTTAATACCTTTGATCCTAGTAAAAAAATTAAGCTAGCTACATATGCCTCAAGATGTATTGAAAATGAAATTTTAATGTATCTTAGGCGGAATAGTAAGATTAAAACAGAAATCTCTTTTTACGAGCCCTTAAATGTTGATTGGGATGGCAATGAACTGCTACTTTCTGATATTCTTGGTACAGATAATGATGTGGTTTATAATATTATAGAAGATGATGTAGATAAACAATTGCTTTGGCTTGCTATGCAACGTTTAAATGCAAGAGAAAAAGAAATTGTGCAATTAAGATTTGGGTTAAATGGTACTACAGAAAAAACACAAAAGGAAGTAGCGGATATACTTGGAATATCTCAATCGTATATCTCAAGACTTGAGAAAAGAATTATAAAAAGATTGAAAAAAGAAATAAATAAAATGGTATAGGGTTGTCTTTGGTATAAAAAATAAATCATAAGGACATAATTTAAATGCAATTACTCAGAAGGGAATGATGACCTTATGATGATCAACAAAGTAGAAATATGTGGAGTAAACACTTCAAAATTACCAGTATTAAAAGAAAAGCAAATGAAAGAATTGTTATATAGGATACAAAATGGTGAGTATGAGTGTAGAGACACATTTATTAACGGAAATTTAAGATTGGTTTTAAGTGTGATACAGCGCTTCAATAATCGAGGAGAAAATGTAGATGATTTATTTCAAGTAGGCTGTATTGGTTTAATGAAGTCCATTGATAATTTCGATTTAAGTCTAAATGTCAGGTTTTCAACATATGCAGTTCCTATGATTATTGGAGAGATTAGAAGATACTTAAGAGATAATAACTCTATAAGAGTTAGCAGATCACTTAGGGATATTGCATATAGAGCATTGCAAGTCAGAGATAGATTGGTAAATCAAGATAATAAAGAACCTACTGTATCTCAAATAGCAAAAGAGCTAGAATTACCACGAGAAGATGTTGTATTTGCACTGGATGCGTTGCAAGACCCAGTATCTTTGTTTGAGCCAATTTATCATGATGGTGGAGATGCTATTTATGTAATGGACCAAATAAGCGATACTAAAAACTTAGATGATAGTTGGCTTGAAAATATATCTATTAAAGAGGCAATGAAAAAATTAAATGATAGAGAAAAGTTAATATTAAATTTAAGGTTCTTCGATGGTAGAACTCAAATGGAAGTTGCTGGTGAAATAGGCATATCACAAGCACAGGTATCACGGCTTGAAAAAACTGCATTAAAGCATATGAGAAAATATGTTTAGGGTCCCTTAAAGGGGCCCTTTTTTTGAAAGGATTTTTAATTGTTTTATTACAACAAATAAGAAATATTCGTAATTAAAATAATATTTTAATTAACTGATGAATATAAATAGTATAAAGTATTAGTCAGCTAAAAAAAAGTACAATAAGTGCTTGTTTTAAAGAATCCATGTAAGGGGGTAATAAAATGGAAAGCTTAATGTTTGCAATAAATAACTTAAGACAGATGGAAATTATAGATATAAATTCAGGCTCTAAAATGGGATATATTAAGGATTTAAAAGTTGATTGTGAAGAGTATAGAATTATTTCAATTTTACTTCCAACTCAAAAATCCTCTTGGTTTAATAAAAATAATAGTATTGAGATACCTTGGGAAAAGGTAAAAAAAATTGGTGTGGATGTTATTCTTGTAGATGGTAGTGATATAAATATTGGAAATGAATAATTAAGCGCTTAAAAATAATAACAGGTTAGTACTTGTTATTATTTTTATGGGACTAAACTATTTTAATTTATATTAAAAAGTGTATAATGTTAGTATATTTGCTAACTATATTAGAAAAAGGACGTGAAGAACATTGAAGTGTCCATATTGTAGCTGTGAGGAAAGTAAAGTAGTTGATTCTAGATCAACAGAAGATAATATTGCAACTAGAAGGAGACGAGAGTGTTTAAGTTGTTTTAAAAGATATACCACATATGAAAAGGTGGAAGATATCCGAATTTTAGTAATAAAAAAGGATTTCAATAGAGAATATTTTGATAGGACAAAAATAATAAATGGACTTATGAAGGCCTGTCAAAAGAGACCCGTATCAAGAATGCAAATAGAAGACATTTGTGATGAAGTAGAAAAACAATTAAATAATGAAATGCTTACAGAAGTAAAATCTGACTATATTGGAGAAATTATTATGAGCATTTTAAAAAATGTAGATGAGGTTTCTTATGTGAGATTTGCTTCAGTTTATAGGCAATTCAAAGATATTAATACCTTTATGGAAGAGATAAGAAAGTTAATGTCTAAGGAATGAAAATGCCTTTAGGCATTTTTTGTATTTTGGGAAATTACAGGAGTTTAAAGATGGTCATTAAAAATGAGGTGAAATAATGGAGATTGAAACTATTAATGATTATGAATTTATAAAGTTCCAGCAGGATAATGCAGTGGTTTTGTTTTCCACAGCAAAGAATGGGCTCAATTTTAATAAAAATACTAGGCAAGGGTTAATAAATCTAGCAAAAATTAAGGCGTATTATAATTTGCAATCTATTGGTTATTTAAATCAAATTCACAGTGACAGGATTTTCACTTTTGATGAAAATGTTAAAGATGGAGATGCACTAATTACAGATAGAACCAAAACGGCAGTGGGTGTGTTTACAGCGGATTGCGTTCCTGTAATTTTAGTAGATATTAAGAATGGAGTAATAGGAGCAATCCATAGTGGGTGGAAAGGTACAAAAGCACTAATTGTAAGTAAAACTATTGACAAACTAGAAGAAGATTATGGCTCAGTAGCTGATGAAATAAGAGCTTTTATTGGTCCACATATTAGAAGCTGTTGTTATGAAGTTAGCAGGGAATTAATAGAAGAGTTTACTAGTGAGGATATTTATAGTAATATTAAAATAAGTAATAACAGTAAATTAGATTTAGAAAAATGCATTTTGAAACAGCTTGTAGACAAGGGAGTTAAAAAAGAAAACATTAGTACTACCAATACTTGTACTGCTTGTAATAAACAATATGAGTTATATTCCTATAGGAATAGTGAAGATAAACAAGGGCGTATGTTTTCTTTTGTTTATTTGAAACAATAATTTCAACGAAAAATATGGAGGTATTTACATGGCTGAAGAAAAAATATTAGTGGTGGACGATGAAGAACATATACAGGAGTTAATTAAATTTAATTTAGAGAAAAATGGGTATAAAGTTATATGTTCTGGCAACGGTATAGAGGCTGTAAAGCTTGCGAAAGAACAATTACCACAATTAATGTTATTAGATTTAATGTTACCTGGAATGGATGGGTTAGATGTTTGCAAGGAAATCAGAAAAGACACCTCATTGTCAAATATGCCTATAATAATGATAACAGCAAAAGGAGAGGAAATAGATAAAATAATAGGACTTGAATTAGGTGCAGATGATTATATTACGAAACCTTTTTCAGTAAGAGAATTAGTTGCAAGGATAAAGGCTATACTAAGAAGAACTAATATGCAGCTAATTGAGAAGACTTTCAAAATTGGTAATTTGGCTATTGATTTTGGTAAGCACGAGGTTATTAAAAGTGAAAATAGGGTTGATTTAACATTAAAGGAATTTGAATTATTAGAAATATTAATTAAGAATAAAGGTAGAGTAATGACTAGAGATTTCTTACTAGATAAAATATGGGGTTATGAATACTTAGGGGAAACAAGAACTGTTGATGTTCATATTAGGCATCTAAGACAAAAAGTTGAAGACGATGACAAAAATCCAGTCTATATCCAGACTATTAGGGGTATAGGATATAGATTCAATTTTGGAGAATAATCATGAAAAAAAAATTATTGATATATTTGTTAAGTACTGTAATTTTTATATTTGCAGTAGTAACTGCACTATTTGTATCTATTTTTAATTATGAATATCAACAAAATCTAAAAGATAAACTTCAAATAAATAATAATATGATAATTAGTTTATTGCAAAGCAATAATTTAAGAGACCAAGAGAAATTTTTTGTGGAAAACTTAGGCCATTCGGAGTTAAGAGTAACCTACGTAGATAAGGTTGGTAAAGTTATTTATGATTCATTTGTAAACGGTGAAACTATGGGAAATCACAATGATAGGCAAGAAATAATAGTTGCAAGAAAAAGAGGTAGTGGATATTCAATGAGACATAGTGCATCTACTGAGGAAAATATGATGTATTTTGCCACTTCTTTTGATGATGGACATATTATTAGAAGCTCCATGCCTCTTAAAATCGTAAATGGACTAGGCAGTAAATATTTTAAGTTTTACATAATAGCCATAATATTTTGTGCTGCAATATCAATTTGGTTTTCTCTAAAGCTTTCTTATATTATAGTAAAACCAATTACAGATTTGATTTTTATTACTTCAAGAATTAGTAAGGGTGAGTTCCATAGAAGGGCTAGGATACTATCAGATGGTGAAATAGGTACGTTAGCTAAGAATTTTAATGAGATGGCGGATAAATTAGAGTTTACATTAAATGAAGTCACAGATAAGCAAAACAGGCTAGAGGCAATTCTACAAAGTATGGACAGTGGAGTAATTGCTGTAGATAGAAAAAATAAAGTGATAATGATTAATCCCTATGCTAAAAAGATGTTTGGAATCACCAAAGATATTATAGGACAAAATCTTCTAGATAATATAAGAGACTTTCAATTAGAAGATATTTTCAATCAAAGTGATGATGATTATAAAGAAATAAAGATAGGTTGGCCACAAGAAAGATCACTTAGAATAAAAACTGCAGATATAATTAATAGAAGCGAGCATATTGGTACCGTTGCTGTAGTACAAGACATTACTGAAGTGAAAAAATTAGAGCAAATGAGAACACAATTTGTTGCTAATGTCTCACATGAACTTAAAACACCGCTAACATCTATTAAAGGGTTTGCAGAAACTTTAAAATATGTTGATGATTATGTCACAAAGGAAAAATTTTTAAATATAATCAATGAAGAAGCTGATAGATTAACTAGATTAATTACAGATATTTTAACACTTTCACATATAGAACAACAAAAGGAATTTAAGGAAGAACAAATTGATGTTAATGAAATTGTAAGAGACGTTTATAATCTAATGAAAAATACAGCAGATGTAAAAGGAATCCAGCTATCCATTGAGCAGCAGGACATAAAACCATGCCTGGGTGATGCTGATAAGTTTAAACAAATGTTAATTAACTTAGTAGGTAATGCAATAAATTATTCGGAAACAGGTGATAGTGTTTGTATTGGAACGCAGGACTGCGCTGATAAATTTATCTTATGGGTTGTGGACACTGGAGTTGGAATAGCTAAAAAACAAATTCCGCGTATTTTTGAGAGATTCTACAGAGTTGATAAGGCTCGTTCTAGATCAAACGGCGGCACAGGCCTAGGCCTTGCTATTGTTAAACATATAGTGCTTCAATTAAATGGAAAAATTTCTGTAGAAAGCGAGCTAGGAAAAGGCAGTAAATTTACAATTGAAATCCCCTATAATTACAAAAAATAATAATATATTCCATTGTAAAGTTTAATTAACATAAGTTAAACTTTACTTAACTTACACATAATACAAAGTTAACTTTCGGGGTATAATATTAGAGGTGTGATGAGTAGTAAATAAAGAAATTTAAATAAATGAACGGGGGAATTGTCAATGAAGAAAAAAAGTTTGAGATTAATGGTAGCTACACTAGCAGTTGCAATGACAGCAGGAATTTTTACAGGCTGTGCAAGTAAAGATGGAGCAGATAAAACAGGGGCTAATTCTGAACTATCAGGTTCAATAACAGCAGCAGGGTCAACTGCACTTCAGCCTTTAGCGGAACTTGGCGCTCAAAGTTTCTTAGATAAAAACCCAGGAGCAACTGTAAATGTTCAAGGTGGTGGAAGCGGTACTGGACTTAAACTAGTATTAGAAGGCAGTGCAGAAATAGGAAATTCAGATATATATGCCAAAGATAAAGAAGGTATTGATGCAGCTGCATTAAAAGATCATAAGGTATGTGTTATAGGAATTGCTGCAGTAACAAACCCTAAAGTTAAAGTGCAATCTTTAACTAAAGCGCAATTATTAGATGTATTTACTGGAAAGATAAAAAATTGGAAAGAAGTTGGAGGAGCGGACATAGCGGTTACAGTTATAAATAGACCAGCATCTTCAGGAACTAGAGCAACATTTAAAAAATATGGATTAGATGACACAGAAGAAGCAGCAGGCTTAACTCAAGATTCAAGTGGAGCTGTTAAACAAGCGGTTAAACAAACAGCTGGGGCAATTAGTTACTTAGCATTATCATACTTTTCTGATGCAGCTAATAAAGAAGGTTTAAACGTATTAAAAATTGATGGTGTTGAAGCCACGGTTGAAAACATAAGCACAGATAAATATAAAATTTGGGCATATGAGCATATGTACACTAAAGGCGAACCAACAGGAGTAACAAAAGCATATTTAGATTATATGATAAGTAACGAAATGAAAGCAGGAATAACAAAATTAGGATATATTCCAATGGCAGATATGAAGGCTAAAAGAGATTAATGTTCTTTGAAGGCTGGGTTAAACCAGTCTTTATTTTTCATTAAAATAATTTTTTTCGAGGTAAAATAATATGAAAAAAAATGATACGAAATCAATATTTTTAAAACTTAAAAATGAATATTTAGGACGTAGTTTTGCAATATTTTGTGGTGCGGTTATAGTCATACTTACTTTTTCAATCATATTATTCCTGACTACAAAAGGTTTAAATACCTTTATAAAACATGGATACTCAATATTCCAATTTATATTCTCTGGAAATTGGAAACCTGAGGGTGGTGGAGATTCTTTAAGTCCTCAATTTGGAACTTTGATATTTATATTTGGATCAACGGTAGTATCTTTCCTTGCGGTGATAGTAAGTGCACCAATAGGAGTAGCCCTGGCAGTATTTATGAATGTGATTTCGCCAAAGATTGGAACAAAGGTTCTTCAACCTGCCATCGAGCTATTTGTGGGAATCCCATCCGTTGTTTATGGTTGGATAGGTGTAAGTGTATTAGTTCCTATTATTAAGATTTTTTTCGGAGGGATCGGGTTTAGTTTACTTGCAGGAGTATTAGTTATTAGTGTAATGATCTTACCTACAATTACAAGCATATCTTCTGATGCTATAAAAACTATACCAAAAGATTACATAGAAGCATCCTATGGACTTGGAGCAACTAGATGGCAAACTATAATTAGAGTAATTATTCCTGCAGCTAAAAGTGGAATATTAACAGGAATAGTCCTTGGAGTTTCAAGAGCCTTTGGAGAAGCACTAGCAGTGCAAATGGTTATAGGAAACTCAGTTACTTTCCCTAAAGGATTACTTGGAACCACAGCTACATTAACAAGCATACTAACTATGGATATGTCAAACACTCTTGATGGCACACCATGGAATGATGCATTGTGGTCTATGGCTCTATTACTTCTAATAATATCATTTGTATTTATACTTATAATTAGAAAAATTGGAAAAAGAGGTGAGATATAATGAGTTCTAAGGCTAAAGACAAAATAGCAACTATAGTTCTTTATATAATTTCTGCTTTAGTAATTCTTTTGCTTGCAAGCCTCGTAGGATATATAATATATAATGGAAGGCAATCCTTGAATTTAAAGTTTTTATTAGGTGAACCAAAAATTCTTGAAGCTGGTGGAGGAATTGGACGTCAATTGTACAATTCAATACATCTACTTATAGTAACTCTTATAATTACAGTACCTCTAGGAATAGGGGCTGGGATATATTTAGCTGAATACGCAAAAGAAGGTAAGTTGTTAAATATTATTAGATTAAGTATTGAAACTATGGCTTCATTACCTTCTATAGTTGTTGGTTTATTTGGGTTATTAGTTTTTGTTAACATGGCACAATGGGGATATTCTCTTATAGCTGGAGCATTAGCTATAACTATAATAAATCTACCCGGTATGACTAGAGTTTGTGAAAATGCTATTAAATCAGCCGCTTTTGGTGTTAAAGAAGCCAGCTTAGGCCTTGGTGCTACAAGGTGGCAAACTATTAAAAATGTTGTATTACCATCTGCAATGCCTCAAATTCTAACAGGTGTTATATTAGCAGCAGGAAGAATATTTGGTGAAGCAGCAGCTTTACTGTATACTGCAGGTATGAGTGCACCAACTTTGAATTTTAATAATTTGAGTTTGACTGGTAAAGCTTCAGCATATAGTTTGTTAAGGCCTGCTGAGACTTTGTCTGTATATATATGGAAGCTAAATTCTGAAGGAATGGTGCCTGATGCTGCTAAGATAGCAAACGGAGCTTCAGCAGTTCTAATAATAGCAGTGCTTATATTTAATGTAACTGCAAGAATAATCGGGAAAAAAGTATATGATGCTCATTCAGGGAGTAAATAGGAGGCAAGCAATATGGGAATAGTTATAGCAAAGAATTTAAACTTATATTATGGAAATGTTCAGGCACTTAAAAATGTAAATATAAGTGTAGAGAAAAATTCAGTTACTGCACTTATAGGACCATCAGGGTGTGGTAAATCAACATTTTTACGTACTATCAACAGAATGAATGATTTAATAGATTCTGTTAAAATAGATGGAGAAGTTTTATATGAAAATAAAAACATATACAGTTCAGATTATGATGTTATAGATTTAAGGAAAAAAGTAGGTATGGTATTTCAAAAAGCTAATCCTTTTCCTATGTCAATATACGAGAATGTAGCTTACGGCCCTAAAATTCATGGCCTAACTAATAAAAAACAACTTGATGAAATTGTAGAAGAAAGTTTAAGGGGTGCTGCACTTTGGGATGAAGTGAAAGATAGGCTTAAAAAGAGTGCACTAGGATTATCTGGTGGACAGCAACAACGTCTATGCATAGCTAGAACTTTAGCGGTTCAACCTGAAGTCTTGCTAATGGATGAGCCTACTTCTGCCTTGGATCCTATTTCAACCTTAAAAATTGAAGAATTAATGGATGTGTTGAAAAAAAAGTACACTGTTATAATTGTAACGCATAATATGCAACAAGCAGGTAGAATTTCTGATTATACAGCATTTTTTCTCAATGGAGAAATTGTTGAGAATGGAAAAACGGAAAATATATTTTATAAACCTCAAGATAAAAGAACAGAGGATTATATCACAGGAAGATTTGGTTAAAATATAATAGGGAAGGTGATAGTATGGCAAGAAAAGTATTTGAAGAAAATCTTGAAGAACTTCATAATGATCTAATTAGAATGGGTAGCATAGTGGAAAAACAAATTCATGATTGTATAGATGCCTTAGTTACTCAAAATGTTGCGAAGGCTGAAAAAATTATGATTGATGATGACATAGTTGATGCAATGGAGCGAGAAATAGAAGATAAAGCAATAAGACTCATCGCTATGCAACAACCCTTAGCAATAGATTTAAGAAACATTTTCACAACTACAAAAATAGTAACGGACCTTGAAAGAATGGCTGATTATGCTGTGGATGTTGCTAAAATTACAGTAAGATTAAAAGATGAAAAATATATAAAAGAGTTAATTGACATTCCTAGAATGGCTGAAATAGTAATACTTATGATAAAAGATTCCTTGGATGCTTATGTGGCAGGAGATGTTGAAAAGGCATATGAGGTTTGCAAAAGGGACGATCAAGTAGATGATATATATAAGGAAGTATTTGATGAACTCCTACAATTAATGTTTAAAAATCAAGCCACAGTAAATCAAGCTACTCAATTTCTATTTATTTGTAAGTGGTTAGAAAGAATTGCTGATCATACAACAAACATATGTGAATGGACAATTTATTTAGTTACTGGAGAAAAAGTTAATTTAAACGAATAGTTTTTAGAAGAAATACAGAAACTACAATTACAATAAATAAGAAAGCTTATATTAAAATATTGTAGTGGAGTAGTGATTATGAGGAATAAAAATTTAAAAGCTATTGGGATGATTTTTAGCATTATTATTTTAATGCTAAGTGCAGGTTGTAAAAAAGAGGCAGAAACTAAAGAAAAAAAATCTGAAAACATAAAAATAATTTGTGAAGACACAGCTTTGCCCATGGTAAATGATTTAGTACGGGATTATAATTTAAATAATGATCCTGTAGTTACCGTGGAATATCTAGACAGAGAAAGAGCTTTTAATAAGCTGAATAAGTCTGAAGTGGATGTAGTAATTGGATATGTTCAGCCTGACAATAAGGAAATAGAGACAGAAATGTTAGCTTATGATGGCATAGGAATTATTGTTAACATTAACAATAAGTTAAGTGGGATAGGTATTGAAGAGTTAAAAAAAATATATACTGGAAATATAATAAATTGGGAACGATTAAAAGGAGAATCAAAATTAATAGTACCTGTAGCATATAAAAATACTCTGAATTCAGTTCAGAAGCAATTTGATTTGAAAATAATGGATAATCCTGTAAAAGAACAAATGGGTAATAGTATGCAGTATGTATCCAGTATTGAAGAAATGAAAATTTTTATTGCTCAGAATCAAAATGCTATAGGTTTTATACCAGGACAGTGGTATAATAAAGAGATTAATTTTTTAAAAATAAGTGGTATTGAAATCACTACTTCAAATTTAAAAAACAAACTATATGCTTTAAGATTCCCAATAAAAATGTATTATTCTAAAGAAAAAAAAGATAGTTTAAAGGATCTTTTTCAGTATTTTATAAGTGAAGACGGTAAGAAGATTGTAAGAAAATATTGTATAGAAGCTTTTTAGTACCTCCTTCTTAGGAGGTATTTTTAGTCTGTAGTAAATTATGTGATATTTTTAAATTTAACAGTTAAATACGTGAAAAAGCGCGGAATTTGCGAATATATACATTGTTTCTTCTTTTAAAGAGTAATAACGTTGACTTAAATATTTAATTCATGTAAAATTACTTAATGGAATGCTATAATTATTATTGAACTAATTGATTATTATAAATTAAATAATATATATTTAACACTATATATAGAGTGGATTTAATTTTGATATAATATTTCTAATTCCTCATTAGACTTTTCGTATGAAAGGTTATTGTTAAACAGGAGGTAAAAATGAAAAACCAAATTGCAAAGATACTTCCAGGAAGTATCGCGGAAGAAATTGAGTTGGAAGTAGGAGATAGATTAATTAGTATAAATGGCAATGCTGTAATAGACATTATAGATTACAAATTTTTAATTACGGATGAGCTTATTAATATTGAGATTAAAAAGAAAGATGGAGAAGTTTGGGACATCGAAGTTGAAAAAGAATATGATGAAGATTTAGGAATTCAATTTATTGATCCCATTTTGGATAAACCAAAGAGTTGCCATAATAAATGTATATTCTGTTTTATTGACCAATTACCAGAAGGGATGAGAGAGACTCTTTATTTTAAAGATGATGATTCAAGATTATCTTTTTTTCAAGGTAACTTTGTAACTTTAACTAACATGAAGGAGGAGGACATTGAAAGGATAATTAGGTATAAGATAAGTCCGATTAATGTTTCAGTCCACACTACGGATCCAGAGCTTAGAAAGATAATGCTTAACAATAAATTTGCTGGAGATGTTTATGATAGGTTAAAGAGGCTAGCCGAAGCTGGGATTAAAATTAATTGTCAAATAGTTTCTTGCCCAGGGATTAATAATGGTAAAGAACTTATAAAAACAATTGAAGCTTTGTATAAACTATATCCTAGCATTGAAAATTTAGCGGTTGTGCCAGTTGGAATAACCAAGCATAGAGATGGCTTATTTAATTTAACATTGTATGACAAGAACACTTCGGAAGAGGAAATTGAAAGTGTTAAGAAGTTGCAAGAAAAATATATTAGTGAAATTGGCTCACCTTTTGTACGGTTGTCCGATGAATTCTATGTTACAGCACGAATTGATGTACCAGGAGAAGCTTTCTATGATGGTTATGATCAGTTAGAAGATGGCATTGGGATGATAAGGTTACTCAGAAGTGTTATTGATGAAGATGTAGCAAATCTAAAACTAAACAATGCTGGAAGCTTCACATTTATAACAGGTACCTCAGCTTATGGAGAAATACTAAAGGTAGCTGAGAAGATTACGCAAACAAACAACAAAATTAATATCAATGTTAAAAAAATAGTTAATAATTTTTTTGGAGAAACTATTACAGTAGCTGGTCTTTTAACAGGGAAAGACATAATTATGCAACTGAAGGACGAAGAGCTAGGAGAATATTTAATTATTCCTAGTAATATGCTGAAAAAGGGATATGAACTTGGAAACTACGAGGAGCAAATATTCTTAGATAATATTACAGTAAGTGATATAGAAAAAAGCATAAGTACAAAAGTTTTAATATGTGATTATTCAGGCGAAGATTTAATTCATATTATAAACGAAAATAGTCAGGAGGAAAAATAATGGCAAAACCAATAGTAGCAATAGTAGGAAGACCTAATGTAGGAAAATCTACATTATTTAATAAATTAGCAGGTAAAAGAATATCAATAGTTGATGATAAACCAGGTGTAACAAGAGATAGGGTGTATGCTGATGCAGATTGGCTTAGACACAATTTCACAATAATTGATACTGGTGGTATCGAAGTTGAAAGCCAAGATATTATCTTAGCTCAAATGAGAAGACAGGCTCAAATAGCTATAGAAACAGCAGATGTTATAATATTTATTGTAGATGGTAAACAAGGACTTACAGGAGCAGATAAGGAAGTTGCTCAAATGCTTAGACAAAGCAAAAAACCAGTAGTACTTGTAGTAAATAAAATAGATCATCTTGCATTAGAAGCTAATGCTTTTGAATTCTATAATTTAGGTATAGGTAATCCTCAAGCTATTTCTGCAACACAAGGGTTAGGACTTGGAGACATGTTAGATGAAGTAGTAGCTCATTTTGATAGTGTTTATTCAATTACAGAAGATGAAGAATATATCCAAGTTGCAGTGGTAGGTAAACCAAATGTTGGTAAATCATCATTAATAAATAGAATGCTTGGAGAAGAAAGAAATATAGTAACTAATATAGCAGGTACAACAAGAGATGCCATTGATAGTAAACTAGAGACACAGGAAGGCAAATTTATTCTTATTGATACTGCAGGAATAAGAAGAAAAAGTAAAGTAGAAGAAGGAATTGAAAGATATAGTGTTATTAGATCCTTAGCGGCAGTGGAAAGAGCTGACGTAGTTATACTTATACTTGATGCACAAGAGGAATTAAGCGATCAAGATGAGAAAATTATAGGTTATGCTCATGAGATGAAAAAAGCTATTTTAGTAATAGTGAACAAATGGGATCTTATTGAAAAAGATGACAAAACTATGCTTGAGTATAAAAAGAGAATACAAGCAGGATTAAACTTTATGGCATATGCACCTTATTTATTTATATCTGCTAAAACAGGCCAAAGAGTACATAAGGTACTTGCAACAGTAAAAGAATGTTTTGAAAATTATTCAAAGAGAATTTCGACAGGCATACTTAACGAGGTTGTAAATAAAGCTGTATTAATGAAAGAACCTCCAACAGTAGCAAACAAGAGATTAAAAATATTCTATGTGACTCAAGTAGCTTCTAAACCACCAACATTTGTATTCTTTGTAAATAATGAAAACTTATTGCATTTCTCTTATGAAAGATATTTAGAAAATCAATTGAGACTTGCTTTTGAATTTAAAGGAACAGGTATAAAACTTATATTCAGGGAAAGGAAGGAATAGAATGTCAACAGTTGCTTTTTTAGGTGGTGGAAGTTTTGGCACCGCATTATCAATAATGCTTGCCAAAAAAGGACTGAAAGTTAATATTTGGGATAGAAAACTTAGTGTTATTGATGATATTAACATCAAAAGAGAAAACATTAAATATTTACCAAACGTTATGGTACCAGCAGGAGTAACAGCATTCATTGATATAGAAAAAGTTATAAGTGATAGTGACATAATTGTATTGGCTGTGCCCTCCCATGCAATAAGAGACTTAAGTAAGGTAATAGCACCGCATATAAAAGAAAATCAAATTGTGGTTAGCATTGCAAAAGGTATTGAAGAGGGTTCATCAAAAAGAATTTCACAGGTTATAGAAGAAGAGATTGCGAGTAATCCTATAGTAATATTATCAGGCCCTAGTCATGCAGAAGAGGTTGCCTTAGATATACCTACAACAGTAGTAGTTACATCTAAGAAAATGGAGTATGCAAGGATTGTTCAAGATGTATTTATGACTAGTAAATTTAGAGTTTATACTAATGAAGACATTATTGGAGTAGAAATAGGCGGAGCAGTTAAAAACATTATTGCGCTAGCTGCCGGTGTGTCAGACGGTATAGGTTATGGTGATAATTCTAAAGCTGCACTAATGACAAGAGGAATGAGTGAAATCATAAAAATAGGAACAAAACTCGGAGGTAAAACTGAAACCTTCTACGGATTAACTGGCATGGGTGATCTTATAGTAACTTGTACTAGTATGCACAGTAGAAATAGAAGAGCTGGTATTTTAATTGGAAAGGGTATTCCAATGGACGCGGCTTGTGAGGAAGTAGGAATGGTAGTCGAGGGTATAAAAGCTACAAGAGCCTTTTATGCACTTAAAGAAAAAGAGCAGATTTCTATGCCTATTACAGATGTGCTTTACAAAGTACTATTTGAATGTAAAGATCCTAAATATGGAGTACACGAATTGATGTCAAGAAATAGAAAAGACGAGTTTTAGTAAGAAAACCCCGATTTTTCATTAAGAAGTTAATGAAAAATCGGGGTTTTCTTATATATTTTCTAACTGGAGTAATAATTTATTGTTCTCTAAAATATAATTATAATGTTAGTAATAAGTATTGGGAGGGAATATCTTGGATAATTTCGATATATACAAAGATATAGCAGAGAGAACTCAAGGGGATATTTATGTAGGTGTTGTAGGTCCCGTGAGAACTGGAAAATCAACATTTATAAAAAGATTTATGGAGCTCATGGTAATTCCTAGAATAGACAATCCTCACAAAAAAGAAAGAGCAAAAGATGAACTTCCTCAAAGCGGTTCAGGAAAATCAATTCATACCACTGAACCTAAATTTGTACCCAACGAGGCAGTTGAAATTGATTTTGACGGTGGAACTAAATTCAAAGTTAGAATGGTTGATTGTGTTGGATATATTGTTAAAGGAGCACTGGGATACGAAGACGGGGAGACACCTAAAATGGTAACAACTCCTTGGTATGACTATGAGATTCCATTTGAGGAAGCGGCAGAACTTGGAACAAAAAAGGTTATAAATGAGCATTCAACTATTGGACTTTTAATTACTACAGATGGTTCTATCACAGGCATAGAAAGAGAAGAATATTTGGAAGCTGAAAAAAGAGTAGTTGATGAACTTAAATCCATCAATAAACCTTTTATTATGGTGTTAAATTCTAAAAATGCAGTGTCTCCTGAAACAGAAGCTTTGGCAAGAAATTTAGAAGAAAAATATGATGTTCCAGTTCAAGCTATGGATGTTTTAAATATGAAAGAAGAGGATATAGCTGATATATTCCAAAGAATTCTTAAAGAATTCCCAGTTAAAGAAATTAACATAGATATGCCAGAATGGATTGAAAATTTAAGTTCTAAGCATTGGGTAAAAATTAGCTTTATGAAGTTCTTGAAGGATATGTGTAAGGATATTTTTAAAGTTAGGGATATAAATAAATCTCTATTAAGCTTTAAAGATGTTGACTTCTTAGATTATGCAAAACTTGATGAAATGAATATGGGAGAAGGTACTGCTAGAGTTAATATTACTCCTAAACATGAATTATTTTACAAGATACTAGGTGAAACTTGTGATTGTGAAATAAAAGGTGAAAATGATTTATTAACATTAATGGGAGAATTCTCTAGAGCAAAAGTCGAGTATGATAAAATTGCAGATGCACTCAGAGATGTTAAGGAAAAGGGATATGGCCTGGTAGCACCACAACTTTCAGAAATGACATTAGAAGAACCTGAAATGATACAACATGGCGGTAGATATGGAGTTAAACTAAAAGCTTCAGCACCATCACTCCACTTTATCAAAGCAAATATAACAACAGAAGTATCACCTATTATGGGTACAGAAAAGCAAAGTGAAGAATTCTATAATTCCATTTTAGAACAGTTTGAAAATGATAAATCTCAAATTTGGCAGAGTAATATGTTTGGAAAATCTTTAGAGGTATTGGTTAAGGAAGGCCTTCAAAATAAATTATTTAAAATGCCTGATGATGTTCAAGTGAAAATTCAAAAGACGTTACAAAGAATTATAAACGAAGGTAATGGAAGTCTGATTTGTATTATATTATAATAATATTTTTTATTATATAGTAGTTTTGAGTTATAGGAAATGTTTCTTATAACTCAAAGCTAAATTTAATATTGAATTAGTACGAAATTTCATGTTATAATAAGTTGTTAGCTGGGTGTAGCGCAGTTGGTAGCGCGCATGAATGGGGTTCATGAGGCCGCAAGTTCAACTCTTGTCACTCAGACCATTGAAAACATAGGGGTTTAGAAAGTTAAATATATTAAAAAAGTACGGGAATCATTTTAAAATGAATTCCGTACTTTTTTATGGTTATGTTACAGAAAAAAACAAATAAGACTATATAAACACTCGAAAGGGTGCTTTTATACTTAACACAGAGTCATAGAACAACTATTATCTAAGGGTTAATACAATTATGCATTTTAAAGTTTAAACTTTTAGAAAGGCTATAAATGAAAGGGAGAAAGGATAAAATGAAATGTTAAAAAAATAGCTTATATTGATATTAGAAATCTTAAATAGGCACTTATTTCACATCCTTAGAATACTATATACTGTGATTTTTATAATAAAACTAAGGAAGTGTTTTTATGGCAATAAATCCTAATGATTTTACCCTAAGCATATCACCAAACCCAATAAGCGTGGTTATCGGGATGACTAGAAATGTAAATTTATCTTTTTCTAATACAAGCCCAACCGAAAGAGGTTATAACCTAAAATCAGTTTTAACTCTTCCTGATGGTGTTTCTTATGCGGGAGGACTTATCCCTCCAACATCTATTGTAGATGGACCAGGGGGGACTCTAATTCTTACTTGGATTAATATAAAAGATTTGGCACCTAATGAAATTGGATACATCCTTGGAGTTACTTTAAAAGCAGATGAATTTTTTAGAGTTAGTGGACTTCCAGTACCTTTTGATATACCGATTGTAAGCGTTTACCTTGAAGGAATAGTAGATACCCTTCCAAGAGGCAACGATGATCCTGGGAACGTTGAAATAACTAAAAATGCTTCTGCTAATTTTATACCACTTAGATACAGTCTTACAAAAGCTGCTCCAGGGAAAATGCCAAAAGGTGCAGGACTTTTAATTCCTGTTACATCCCCTCTTTGGCCTTATCAATATACATTAACAGTTATGAATAATAGTTTGCTAGCTTCTACAGTCACTTTAGTTGATAACCTTCCAAACGGAGTAAGATATCTTGGAGGACTTTCGGTTGTTGGACCAGACAGTTTGGCACTTTCTTCGCCTACAGTGACTATTCCTTCTGTAGGTCCTGGTTGTCAAAATTTTGTAACCATTGATTGGGGAACAGTTACATTGTCACCACTTAGTGTAAATACAATTGTATTTAATTCTGCTATCTGGGATAACTATACAGCTGGCTGCGTTGAGAACAGTGGAGCTAAAATTCCTCATATGGCATCACTTCAAAATGTTTCTACGTTAAATGGCCTGTCAGGACCAGTTCAAGGTATAGCTACTACTAATGCCATGGATGCAACTATAGATAAAAGTGCAAGTCCCTCACCTGTTACAGATGTAAATGTTACAAATGATTATACATTGACATATAGAATAAACCAATATGATAATGTAGGAAATGTTATTATAACAGATACCATAAGTGACGGTCAGACTTATAATGTAGGCTCCGCGTCTTTAACACCTGTTGATCCAAATCCACCAAGAAATATTGATGGTACAACAACATTATCCTGGAACCTAGGAACACTGACTACTGGTACAACTGGTAGTATTACTTTTAATACTACAACAAGCACCAATTACTTCTCAGGATTACCTGTTGTTGCTGCAGACGGACTAAGCAACGATGTTATTATTACAGGAACAAATCAGACCACTTTAACACCTACACCGGATAGCTCTAGTGTAAGTTTAGAAATAATCGTATCAAGTATTACAAAAGAACTAATTGGATATTTTTATAAAGATGGAAGCCCTAAAACAATTAATGTTGCTGCGCCTGGAGATGGAGTGGAATTCAAAATCACTTATAGTGCTACAGGAATAGCTGCTGCGCAACGAGCTGTTGAAATAGATGAATATGCACCACCAAATATGGGACCACTGACTGCTTTACTCCCTGTAACCTATGGAGGAACCCTTGGGCCTGGACCTTTCCCACTAGTTACAGTAGCACCAAACGGATTAAGATGGTCCCTGGGCACAGTGCCGGGTAACACTTTGTGGACTGCTGATTTTACTATTCCTGTTCAAAATATAGATTTTGTAGGTACAAGTAACAACCTTGCTAAACTTGCAGGTATCAATACAGATGGGTTTTCTTATAGCCGTCGTGATCAAGTAGAAGTAGACTTTGGTCAGCCAAATATAACCTTTGCTAAAACAGCTGTCGGGCCTGATGTAAATGCTATAAAGTCTGGGGAAACCTATACCTATTCAATTACAATAGCTAATCCTCAAAACTTAGAAGGAAATGTAACAGATGCTTTTGAAATGGATTTCACAGATGTAATACCTACTGGGCTCACCTATACAGGTACCTCCAGCATTACAGGGACAGGAACCTATACTGCACCTCTGTTTATAGGTCAAAATGTATCCATGACAATTCTTAAACTTGCACCTGACGAAAGCCTAATTTTAAATTATGATGTTCTAGTTACAGCGCTTGTTGTTAGTGGGCAAAGTTATATCAATAGTGCTTCACTTCCAAGGCCTTATTCACAACCAGACAGATCATACCAATTTCCAGGTTTACCTTTTACTGCATCTACTACACTAAAAGCTTTAGGTCTCACTATGACAAAACTAATATCCCCACCATCTGCTAAAATAGGAGACGCAGTGACTTATATACTTCAAGTGACAGTTCCTCTTGGAACTACCGCTTATAATGTTCAGGTAGTAGATACCTTTCCTATAGCTTCCCAAACCTATTTAGGAAATGCTACTGTGGATGGTAATCCTGTATTTCCAATTGTTGCTTTAGGTACTGTAACCTTTCCTACCATACCTTTTGTTGATGCAACAGTTGCAGGCGTTACTATAATTTATTCTTTTGATGTAAGAGTTGTAAATGGAACTCAAGTTTCTCCTTTTATTGAAAATCAGATTAATAATGCCACTGTAAATTGGGATCTTGATAATATAGGAACTCCTGCAGTACCTTTTAGTACTTCCGCTATACTTCAAGTAAGAACTCCAAACCTTGTCGGAACAAAACAACAAAGAAACGCCACAACTGGGGGTACTTTTACATCTGGAAACGTAAACTATGGTATAGGTGATATTATTGAGTATAGGATCACTTTGAATAACACCGGAGCTGAAGCAGCTTATAATTCAGTTTTAACAGATGTACTAAATCTACTATTATCCTTTGTGCCAGGATTCATTACTATCCCTGTCGGTACAACGGCATCTTTCGCACCAAATACTGTTACCTGGAATATACCGTTTCTTGATACAGGTAATAGTATTACAATTGTGTTTGGGGTAACTACACTAGCTGGGATAGGAGCTGATGGTAGAATTACAGATAGGGCATCTTTTATATATACTACCAACGATAATGGATTTGAAGTAAGCTATGGACCAACAAATACAAACACTGTGACACTTATAGCTCCAGCAGTAACTATTTCAAAAATTGCATCAATTGCAGAGGGAGAAATAGGTGATGATATTACCTATACAATTACCTATACTGTGCCCAGTGGAACTATAGCATATAGCCCTATAGTAACCGATACATTACCTGTGGGGCAAACCTATATTGGGCCAGCCACAAGGAAAGATACTGGAGGACCAATAGTCCCAGTAGTACCAGGTGTTGTAGGACTAAATATTACTTTTCCAACTGATCCTGATATAAATGCAACTGCAGGAACGCGAACACTTATATATACTTTTGTGGCAAGAATAACAAGTGCCACCCATAACCCTCCTTTCCAGGAAACTCAAACAAATACAGCTAATATTAACTGGGGTCGTACTTCAGTCGGAAACAGAGTAAATAGATCATCCAGTGTTAGTATTACTGCAAAAACTCCTAATATTACTATTTTAAAACAGCAAAGAAATGTTACTACTGGAGGAAGCTATACCACATCAAATATTTCTGGAATACCAACAGATGTTATTTATTACAGATTTACAATAAATTCTAATGGAGCTTCACCTGCTTTTAATATAATATTGAGTGATATACTAAGCAGTAAAATTTCATTTATTTCAGCTATATCCGGTCCTACGGCAGGCATAGTTACGCCACCGCCACCAGGACCAGGTGGAACATTAACTTGGAATATACCTCAGTTAAATAATGGCTCTAATGCAGTTTATGAATTTCAAATAGCTATAAATAGTGGCACTGGTGCTGGTGATAATATACCTGATATTGCAACTTCTACCTATGATTCTAATGATGTTAATCCAATAACCTATAACCAAGATTCAAATCAGGTTGTTATAGACGTGCCTTTGATTGACTTTTCGAAAACTTCTCCTACTAGCGTGGCAGCAATAGGAAGTACAATAACCTATACTTTAACCGTAACAATTCCAAGTGGAGTTGCCGTAAATAATTTATCTATTACAGATGTTATTCCTGCTGGACAAAATTATGTACCAGGAACCTTTGCGCCAATTCCACCACCACCGGGATCACTTATTGCAACGCCAAATCAGTTAATTTACACAGATAATTTACCATCTAGAGTTGGACCATTAATTCTAATATATACTTTTGATACAATTGTAGTTAGCGGTGTTACAGTACCACCATATACCCAAAACCAACGAAATATAGCCGATGTACAATGGGATATTACACCACTAGGACCTAGTGCAACCGTATCTGATTTCCATGATATAGAAATACGTACACCTCATATCCTTTCATTTAAAGAACAGAGGAATGTAACTACTGGGGGTAGCTTTACAACAGCTCCACTTTTAGGTATAGCAACTTTTGATGTAGTTGAATACAGAATAACCATTACAAATGATGGATCAGGAGCTGCCTATAATGTAGTTACTACAGACATTTTAAATCCAGCGCTAACTTATCTTAGTTTAACAAGTGTATCAGCAGGAGTAGTAACCCCTCCTCCACCAGGACCAGGTGGTACAGTTAATTGGACTATTAATCCTGGCCCAATTGTCCCAGGAGGATCTGAAATCCTTGTGTTCCAAGTTACAGTAAATGCAGGATATGCACCTGGTACACAAGTAATTGATCAAACTTCAACACTATTTGATACCCTTGATGTAAACCCTACAACATTAGGACCTGTATTATCTAATCCGGTAGCCTTTAACTTCAATAATCCTGAAATTCTAAAGACCGTAGATAAAAATGCAGTATTTGCTTTCGATACAGTTAATTACACCGTGGCAGTGACCATTCCTCTAGGTAATATTGCATATAATGTTCAGATTACAGATACCTTCCCACCAGAACAGACCTATAATAATCTTAGTTTAAAAGTGGATGGAGTTGACACAATTCCACTATCAACAAGTCCGCTGGTAACACCTTTTATTAATGTAATCGATGCTACTTTAGCTGCAGTAACTGTAATTTACACATTTTCAGCAACCGTTAACAGCATAGCAGCAAGTCCTCAGCAGGCTCAAATAGATACTGCAACAGTGAATTGGACATTAGATCCAGGCGGGCTTATTCCAGGAACACCTGAGAGTAGTGACGCTACGGTGTATGTTACAGATAGCGATATTACTGTATTAAAAACACAAAGTAATGATATAGGCGGACCATATGTTTTAACTCCTATTTCAACCTCAGTAGGAAGTATAATTTACTATAAACTATCCGTTACAAACCCAGGCTCAAATACAATATTTAATGTAGTTGTTACCGATATTGTAGACCAACTTCTACAAATAATTAGTGTTACTCATTCTGTTGGTGCTTCAAATGTAGCTTTAAACACAGTAACTTGGGCAATAGAGTCTATTCCAACCTTAACAACTTATGAAGCTATAGTAGAGGTGTTAGTTTTACCTGGAGGTGGTTCTGGCAGTACAATACCAAATTTCTTTACAGCAGTATTTGATGCCGTAGCTGAACCGCCAGAAATTGAATATGGACCAAGAACTTCAAACACTGTTTTAGCAGATTTACCTTCTCTGGAATTTAGTAAATCCGTTTTAAGTAGCATCGTGGAGCTTGGCGAAGTTATAACTTATACTTTATCAGTAATTGTACCAAATGGAACCATAGCCTATAATGTGATAGTTTCTGATACACTACCTGCTGGCCAGAATTATGCAGACAATGCATCTATAGGTGGGACTCCTGTAGTACCAGACCAAGTAGGGCAGCTTATTACTTTCCCAACACAAACAATTATTGATGCCACCGCTGGGGAAGTTACACTGGACTTTAAATTTTATGCAAGAGTAGTAACAGGAAATCCGTCTCCTCCATATACTCAAATTCAGACTGATAATGCTAATATGAATTATGCAATAAATCCACAAGGTGATCCTGGTACTCCTTTATCAGATGCTTTGGATGTTACAGTAAATAGTCCATCATTGTCCGTAATTAAAACTCAAAGTCACGTTACTCTAGGCTCTGGCTTAGGACTGGACCCATTTATAGTAAATGTTGGAGATATAGTAAGGTATCAGCTGGAAGCAACAAGTTCAGGAGCATCTCCTGCTTATAATGTGGTTCTAACAGATGTACTTGGTCCTTTTGAAGGGTTTGTGGGAATAGTAAGTGTTTCAGCAGGAATAGCAACTTACAACGTTCTCACCCGTACTGTTACCTGGACAATTAATATTATACCACCTGGCACTATTTACGCTATGCAATTTGATATACAAGTACTTCCAGGAGTTGCAGCCGGTGGCAGCAACACAGATGTTGCAACCTATATCTATGATAGTAATACAACAACTCCAATTGTAATTGGTCCTACAGATACAAATGAAGTAATTCAGACTTATCCTGGTATACAGATTGCAAAAATGTCTAATATAAACAATACTGTGGTAGGAAATGTGTTAACTTATACAGTTATGCTAACAGTTCCAAATGGTACGATAGCATATAATGTTCAACTTTCTGATATACTTCCTGTAGGCCAACAATATAACAATAATGCCACCTTGGATGGTGTGCCTATAATCCCTGATTCTGTTATCGGGCAATTAATAACTTTCCCATTAATACCATTAGTAGATGCTACTTTAGAAACAGTTAATTTAATATATACTTTTGAATCCTTGATAGTTTCTGCTAATGTTGATCCTATAACATTAATTGACATTCAAATTAATACAAGTACTGTAAATTGGTTTATAGATCCTCAAACTCCAGCTGAACCTGAGATTGCAATGGCCCAGGTAAATGTTACTGATAGTATAATTGAAATAACTAAACTTCAGAGAAATGTAACAACAGGTGGAGGTTTTACACCTTCTAATATAATAGCAAATATAGGGGACGTAATAGAATATAGTCTTACTGTAACAAATACTGGGCTCAACACTGTTTATAATATAAATATTACAGATATATTATCAAATGCTTTAGCCTTTATTTCCCAAGTATCTGTTCCTATAGGAACTTTAGTTCATAGTGGTGCTGTCCTAGGAGGATTTGTTACCTGGTCGTTTAGTCCACTAGTTCCAGGGGATACTGTAACTGCTGTATTTTCGGTAAGCGTTTCAGCCCCAATAATACCAACTATTGATAATTTTTCATCAGGAGCTTTTACACTTACACCTGAAAGTCCTATTCCTTTTAAAACAATAGATTCAAATGTAGTTATTATAGATGTGCTGTTAATTACATTTGAAAAGACAGCTAGTCCTAGTGTGGCAGGCATAGGAAGCATAATAAATTATACTCTAACTGTAAATATTCCAAGCGGAATTACTGCCTACAATTTGACTTTCACAGATGTTATACCTGCTGGGCAAAATTATGTACCATTAAGCTTTGGAGGAACACCTACACCACTAGGGGTACTCAACGCAACACCAAATCAATTGATTTATACAGATAATTTAGCATCAAGGGTAGGACCTTTAACTCTGATTTATACCTTTAATACCACTGTAATCACCGGCACTATAGTGCCACCTTATACTGAAGTACAACAAAATATAGCTGATTTACAATGGGGTATAACACCTGAGGGTCCTCTTGGAACAGCAGCTGCTTTTGCAGATGTAACTATAAATTCACCTCATATTAATGCATTAAAAGAACAAAGGCTGGTACCATCAGGTATATTTACAACAGCTCCACTTTTAGGTATAGCTATTACTGATGTAGTTGAATACAGAATAACACTTACAAATGATGGAGCAGCGGATGCATACAATGTAGTTACTACAGATGTTTTAGATGCTACTTTAACTTATCTTAGTTTAACAAGTGTATCAGCAGGAGTAGTAACCCCTCCTCCACCAGGACCAGGTGGTACAGTTAATTGGACAATTAATCCTGGCCCAATTGTCCCAGGAGGATCTGAAATCCTTGTGTTCCAAGTTACAGTAAATGTAGGATATGCACCTGGTACACAAGTAATTGATCAATCTTCAACACTATATGATACCCTTGATACTAATCCTACAACATTAGGACCTGCATTGTCTAACCATGTAGCTTTTAACTACAATAATCCTGAGATTGTAAAAACAGTAGATAAAAATGCAGTATTTGCTTTCGATACAGTTAATTACACCGTGGCAGTGACTATTCCTTTTGGTAATATTGCATATAATGTTCAGCTTACAGACACATTCCCACTAGAACAGACCTATAATGATTCTAGCTTACAAGTGGATGGAGTTGACACCATACCACTATCAACAAGCCCACTAGTAACACCTTTTATAGATGTAATCGATGCTACTTTAGCTGCAGTAACTGTAATCTATACATTTTCTGCAACGGTTGACAGCATAGCAGCAGGACCTCAACAGGCTCAGATAGATACTGCTACAGTTAGCTGGACATTAGATCCTGATGGTCTTATTCCAGGAACACCTCAAAGTAGTGATGCTACAGTGTATGTTACAGATAGCGATATTACTGTAGTAAAAACACAAAGTAATGATATAGGCGGACCATATGTTTTAGCTCCTATTTCAACCTCAGTAGGAAGTATAATTTACTATAAACTATCCGTTACAAACCCAGGCTCAAATACAATATTTAATGTAGTTGTTACCGATATTGTAGACCCACTTCTACAAATAATTAGTGTTACTCATTCTGTTGGAGTTTCATTAGTAGTTGGAAACACATTAACTTGGGAAATAGTATCTATTCCAATTTCAACAACTTATGAAGCTATAGTAGAGGTGTTAGTTTTACCTGGTGGAGGATCCGGCAGTACAATACCAAACTTCTTTACTGCCGTATTTGATGCAGTAGCTCCACCACCAGAAATTGAATATGGACCAAGAACTTCAAACACTGTTTTAGCAAATTTACCTTCCCCTCAATTTAATAAATCCGTTTTAAGTAGCATCGTGGAGCTTGGTGAAGTTATAACTTATACTTTATCAGTAATTGTGCCAAATGGAACCATAGCCTATAATGTTATAGTTTCTGATACACTACCTGTTGGCCAGAATTATGAAGGCAACGCATTTATAGGAGGAAATCCTGTAGTACCAGTGCAAGTAGGGCAGCTTATAACATTTGAAGCACAAACAACTATTGATGCTACCGCTGGAGAGGTTACACTAAACTTTACCTTTGATGCAAGAGTAGTAACAGGAAATGTATTCCCTCCATATACAGAAATTCAGACTGATATTGCTAATATGACTTATGCCATAAACCCACAAGGTACACCTGGTACTCCTTTATCAGATACTTTGGACATTACAGTAAATAGTCCATCATTAGATGTAGTAAAAAAACAACAAAATGTTACGCAAGGGACTTCGGCTGTTATAACACCAATAGAAGTAAATGTAGGCGATATAGTACGGTATACACTGGAGGCAACTAGTTCCGGAGCCTCCCCAGCTTATAATGTAGTTGTAACAGATGTGCTTGGACCTTTTGATGATTTCATTAGTATTTTCCAGACTTCAGCAGGTATTGCAACTTACGATATTCCTACCCGTACTGTTACCTGGACTATTGATGTTATACCTCCTAATACTGTTTATTTTATGCAATTCGATGTAAAAGTACTTCCAGCTGTAGGGGCTGGAGGCAGCACCACAGATATTGCATCATATATTTATGAAAGCAATACAACAACTCCAATAGAATTTGGTCCTACAGATACAAATGAAGTACAAAAAAATTATCCTAATATACAAATTACAAAGACCCCGGATATAAGAAATGCAGTTGTAGGAAAAATCATAACCTATACTATTAATCTTACAATCCCAAATGGAACGCTAGCTTATAATGTTCAGCTTTCAGATATAATTCCAGTTGGGCAGCAGTATAACAATAATGCCACATTAAATGGTTTGCCTGTAATTCCTGATTCTGTTAGTGGGCAATTAGTTAATTTCCCAGTAATCCCATTTCTAGATGCTACCAGCGGAGCAATAGTTTACATCTATACCTTTGAAACTCTAGTTATTTCTGCTATTGTTGACCCTGTAACATTAATTGACATTCAAATTAATACAAGTACTGTAAACTGGTTTATAGATCCCCAAACTCCAGCTGAACCCGAGAGTGCTACGGCAGAGGTCAATGTCACTGATAGTTCAATCAAAATTACTAAACTTCAGAGAAGTGTGTCTAAAGGAGAAAGCTTTACTGATATGGCTATATCTGGGTATGCAAATCAAACTGTAGAGTATAGCTTAACTGTTGAAAATACTGGAACTAACCCTGTTTATGATGTAGTAATTGTGGATAATTTATCAGATAACTTATCATTTGTCTCTGCTGTTTCTGTACCAATAGGAACCTTAATTCATAGCGGCGGTAGCACTAACGGTGTAGTTACGTGGGCCTTTAGCCCATTAAATCCAGGTGATTTGGTTACGGCTATATTTTCAGTAAGAATTCTTGCACAGTCCCAAGTTACAATTGAAAATTTAGCATCAGGAGACTTTGCAGTCAAACCTGAAGGCCCTGATCGTTTCCAAGCAATAAATTCAAATGTTGTAATATTATTGGTTCTGCCAGTTCCATCTATACAAATTACAGGTTATTCATGTGCGACTATATTTACCAGATGTGCTAATGACAATGTATATAAACCATGTAAAAAGAAACAATGAAAGTTTGACAAAATACTAATTTAATACTAAAAATTTGGTTTATATTTGTAAAAATATAAAAAGACTAGTTCGATTTATTAAGAACTAGTCTTTTTTAACTTTTAAGCTGTTAGGGTAGCATCTACTGTATAGGTGCATCTTTTACATTCATATATATCACAATCACATATATCGGAATCATATACGAAAAATGTGAATAGCTCAGTACTTCCTCCTGAAAGTCTATTTATATATGACCATTGAGGGCCAACTGGTGTCTTATGAGTGTCATGGTTACACATCCTAAATACTTGGAAAGTAATATTTGTAGTTGAAAAACCTTCTGGGATAGCTATATTCAGTGTGAAATCAAGTTTTATTTTTGGATCACACAAGCAAGAAGTGTTAACAGTAACAATAGCAACTGTAATTGGTGCACCTGCAGCACCTAGTACTAATGGGGGTTTTATCCTTGACGATAATGGGTTACCACTTTTTAAAATTATTTTGCTTGAATTACTTGCACAATCGCTTTCGGAAAAATTATCTATCGGTAGACAAGTATAACTAGTACTTCTATATTTTCCTTTCTTTGAATTCATAAATTAATCATCCTCCTAATCATATTCATAATAATGTAAGTAGATAAAATAAAGAATCCTTACAATACAATATATGTTTCATTTTTTTAATTGGTATTGAAAATAATCTGTAAATTTATTAAATTAGTAATGTAGTAATATCAAGGATTATAAAAGATTATAAAGAATAATATGCAGTGTGTCCATGAAATAAAAAATAACACAACCGTAATACAACACGAGCAATAAAATGCATAATTTTAAGTGAAAAGATATGTAAGTAAAAATAAAGAATATTTGGAGCGCTAGCACAACTTAAACGTAACAAGTCAACATGTTATGTTACATTCAAATCGAAAAAATTAAGGAATGAGCAATACAAGCAAAGTGAAAGTAACTCAATTGCTATTGTGTTACTTTCACTTTGCTAATATAAACTTAATACAAGTACCCCATATCTTGATATGGGGTTACTTCGACATATATGAAGATTGCGAACTATCCGTTTGCAAGTACATATTGTATGATTATACTAATGTCCAAAAGAACTTATTAGCCAAGGTGAATTTTTG
>NZ_JAHLDL010000030.1 GCF_018861315.1 Clostridium bowmanii
AAAGCAAATAACCACTAGATAATTAATAGTATTATAGTTATAATTTGACTTAGGAATGCAGTTACATAAAGCTATATTTTGACGCACTACAATGAGATTAAAAGAACTCAATTTTAATCTATCCATATTGGAATGTAGATCAAAACTAATTGGTTTTATATCAATACTAGGCCCACATTTTAATCTATCCATATTGGAATGTAGATGATTAACAATAGATCATCTTTACAAATTTTAATCTATCCATATTGGAATGTAGATAGTAACGGAATGTTTAAGTATGTTAATGGCAGATTAATTTTAATCTATCCATATTGGAATGTAGATTATAAAAGCATAATAGCATTTAAGGGCAACAGTAAAGATTTTAATCTATCCATATTGGAATGTAGATTGTCGTTTCTTACATGAGATTCAAACCCCTCAAATGATTTTAATCTATCCATATTGGAATGTAGATTATGAAGTATAAATACCATCAATTAATGTTTTCATTATTTTAATCTATCCATATTGGAATGTAGATCTTGTCTAAATCCTCACATAAATCATTGAATTTACCATTTTAATCTATCCATATTGGAATGTAGATACCTCATGCCAAGGGATCATAACTGCAGCTGCTAAGATTTTAATCTATCCATATTGGAATGTAGATTTAGTTAATGCTTCTTTTATTCCAGCAATAGTAATAATTTTAATCTATCCATATTGGAATGTAGATCAATGTGTAATCTTAAAAACTCTTTTCTAAGTTCCATTTTAATCTATCCATATTGGAATGTAGATACGGATTTGTCAGCGAATGCGAACTAACTTATAAACATTTTAATCTATCCATATTGGAATGTAGATAGAGTTTTCATGAGCTGTCTTCCTGGCTGCTGAATAATTTTAATCTATCCATATTGGAATGTAGATCTAAGATTATATCATAGTTTGCGTTTCTGTCGTTAATTTTAATCTATCCATATTGGAATGTAGATGTTTAATATCCATAATTACCTCCTTTCGACAACTTAATTTTAATCTATCCATATTGGAATGTAGATTTAAGAAATATATACTATCAATATCAAAGATTTTAGAATTTTAATCTATCCATATTGGAATGTAGATGCCGCAGTTGAGTGAGTAGTAATTAATTGTATAAGTATTTTAATCTATCCATATTGGAATGTAGATTCTTTTCCTTGCTGACGATATACAAATCTTAATCCTATTTTAATCTATCCATATTGGAATGTAGATCGAAGAATGAAAGTTCAGTATAGAGGGAGTGGGAGTATTTTAATCTATCCATATTGGAATGTAGATAAGCATGAGGCGTTGTCGTCTCCATATTGGTCAAGTAATTTTAATCTATCCATATTGGAATGTAGATTGAAGTGACCTCTTCCATCGCAGGAAATAGCTTCTTATTTTAATCTATCCATATTGGAATGTAGATTTTATAAATTCAAACCCTTACATGGTTGAACGATTAGATTTTAATCTATCCATATTGGAATGTAGATACTCCATAAACCAATTCACCTAAACTCCATATTTCATTTTAATCTATCCATATTGGAATGTAGATTATATTTTTAATATGTAAACTACCTTTTTAGCAGATATTTTAATCTATCCATATTGGAATGTAGATTTACACATAGTATTTATAACTACATAATTGTTTCTTATTTTAATCTATCCATATTGGAATGTAGATTTATATCCTGCACACTCTAATATATTAAAGTTGCGAATTTTAATCTATCCATATTGGAATGTAGATTTTCACAGGCAATGTTGGTATCGGTACAACGGTAGATTTTAATCTATCCATATTGGAATGTAGATTATAAGCTCATGTAACAGGATGTTAGTATAATTAGTATTTTAATCTATCCATATTGGAATGTAGATAAGTAAATGCATAAGCTAAGTACCGTATATGGTCTTATTTTAATCTATCCATATTGGAATGTAGATTAAGCTTCGTGAATTGGTCCATACCCTTTAGGTGGTATTTTAATCTATCCATATTGGAATGTAGATAAACGCAATCTACTACAACAACGTTTAAGGTTTTAAATTTTAATCTATCCATATTGGAATGTAGATCCAGTTCCATTAATAAAATCAAAGTCATTTAATAATATTTTAATCTATCCATATTGGAATGTAGATATTTGTAAATATATTTTAATTAATTATATGATTAAATTTTAATCTATCCATATTGGAATGTAGATAAGAATATATTAATGAATATGAATTAGAGAATAATTATTTTAATCTATCCATATTGGAATGTAGATGGGTAGTAGTGATGTATGTTGTTGTATGTAATATAGTATTTTAATCTATCCATATTGGAATGTAGATATTTTCTGTGTATTGAAGTCTTATATTACTTATTTTATTTTAATCTATCCATATTGGAATGTAGATTTAAAATAGGTTTTGCATCTTCTAATTTCTGCATGGTATTTTAATCTATCCATATTGGAATGTAGATTTTAATAAGCAAACATAATCTAACCCATCAAAACTTATTTTAATCTATCCATATTGGAATGTAGATCAGCATGCAGCCATTCTATATCAATTAAATTAAAAATTTTAATCTATCCATATTGGAATGTAGATTAAAAACATGGAACTAAATACATATTTAGTATAGTGTATTTTAATCTATCCATATTGGAATGTAGATATAGAAAAAATTAGACTAGACACACGCAATTATAAAAATTTTAATCTATCCATATTGGAATGTAGATTCCAACAATTACTGAAATTGAAGTAATTGCTCTTATATTTTAATCTATCCATATTGGAATGTAGATTCAGGAAGTAAAGTTATTCCAGCAGATAAAACAAATAATTTTAATCTATCCATATTGGAATGTAGATGGAAGATAAGTTCAAAGTCTTCGGAACTAAGTTTTGATTTTAATCTATCCATATTGGAATGTAGATGTGTTAATTCGATTGTCAATAAGTGGTGTAGGAATAATTTTAATCTATCCATATTGGAATGTAGATGCAGCACAAAGTGCGCAAATGCACCATCAAATAATCATTTTAATCTATCCATATTGGAATGTAGATGAAGAATTTCAATAACTTCTTTGACCTTTGCGTCTTATTTTAATCTATCCATATTGGAATGTAGATTTTAAAAGATATAAGATATATGGTAAAATAAAGAATATTTTAATCTATCCATATTGGAATGTAGATGGGAGTAGCAATCTCAGTCGTTCCGCCTTCAAAAATACCCCTGGGGTGTTTATTTTTACATGTATGTAAAAATAAGCTAAAGGCGGAATTAATAGTATAGGTTAACTCTGTTTCTGTTTTGTTACTATACGGCCACCCTAATTGTTAAGAATTAAAGTTTAGAAAGAAATAGACGATAAAGTATTAGAAATAATTTGAAAAATACTTAGCATACATAAATTATATAAAAATAGGGGGATTTATATTGATAAACGTGTTTGATGTGTTAACAACAGAAAAGTCCAGAGTGAATTTTATGAAAGGATTAGTGTACCTATCTAAGTCACAGGAAATTTTTGAAGGAACAAATGAAATTAGTCCTGAAGAAATGGAATCATTAAAAGGCGCAATGCAAACTTTAAATATATCACAAGAAGAAAGAGTAAACATAGAAAAACTTATTTATTCTACAGAAATTAATTCGGATATTGAATTTGATAACATAAAGCAATCATTATTTTTTATTAGAGAAGGAATTCAAATATGTTATGTCGACGGTATATATTCTCAAGCAGAAAAAGATATGATTTATAGAATGGGACAAAAACTAGGTGTAAGCGATTATAAAATAAAACAAATAGAAGACTGGGCATTTGAGGGAATACAGTGGGCTGAGCGTGGTGATAATTTAATTGTGATGGAGGACTAAATTATGGGGTTCTGGAAAGTAGTAGGATGTGTAGTGGGTGGAGCGGTAGCTGTTATTGCTGCACCGATAGTTTTACCGGCTGTAGCTGCAGCTGGAGCTGTAGCAGCAGCTGCAGCTGCGAGTACGGCAGTAGGTGGAGCAGTTATTGGAGCTGCAGCCGCGGTAGGGACAGCAGCTGCAGCAGTGGGCACTGCAGCAGCAAGCACCGCGGTAGGTGGAGCAGTTGTTGGAGCCGCAACGGCAGTGGCAACAGCGGCTACAGCTGCCGGTACAGTGGTAGCCGGCACAGCAGCAGGTACAGCCATAGCCGGAGCTGCTGCTGGAGCAGTTACGTCAACAGTCGGTATAATTGGTACAGGAGGTGTATCTGCAGTAATTGGTGCAGGATTAACTTATAGTGGTATAACTGCAGGCGAAGGTTTTTCTAATATGAGCGAAGCAAAAGAAAAAATAGACAGAGCAAAATCAATATATAGTAAAAAATCAGCTAAATTAGAAGAGTCTAAAAAAGCAACTAGTTTAAAGATAGATAAATTAAATTTATATAAAATGGAAATATATTCAAAAGATATAGAAGAATCAATTCAAATAATAAAGAATATAAAAATCCCAAAAGAAACAGAAGTAGATTTTACTGAAAAAGACATTACTTATCTATTTGAAAAAAATGAAATTAATGAAATACAAAACAACTCAATTAAAACAAGAGAAGTATTAAGTCAGACTGTTAATGGAGCGTCATTTATGAAAGCAGCAGCAGGTGGTAGCTTTGGGTTTATGAGCACATTTGGTGTTTCGTCAACTGGAACAGCAATTTCTTCATTGAGTGGAGCGGCAGCAAAAAAAGCAACTTTAGCAGCCCTTGGAGGAGGATCTTTACAAGCAGGTGGAGGTGGTATTGCTTTAGGATCTACTGTATTAGGTGGACTTACTGTTGTTCCTACAGCTATGATATTGTCTCTTCAATATGCTAAAAAATCGGAAGAGACGCTGACAGAAGCAAGTAAATATTACTCAATTGTTCGTAAGGAAGCTGGAAATATGGAAGCTATGATTCTATTTTTACAGAATGGTGTTGATAAGAGATTAAGTGAAATAGAGTCTACAATTATTCGTGTAGTAACTATTTATAGGTTGAAAATCTTCCCTAAACTAAAAAATGCGTATGATAGAAATAAAAATTCAGAGGGCAAAGTCAATTATAAAGAGTGCTCTATGGGGGATAAGTCAATAATAAAGATGTCAGCATATTTTTTAAGAAAAATGAAAGATATAATTTCTGTTAAAGTGCTTGATTCAAATAATAATATTACTAAAGAATCTGGAGACATCCTACAAAGTATAAATAATGATAAAAAAATTATAGGAGTATAACAAATGGAGATATTAAAATCAAAGGATATATCAAAATCAAATGAGAAAAAGATAAGCTCTAACGCAGATAAATTGAATTCTAAGGATCTTGGAAATGTATTAAAAGTTTTGATTCAAAGTAAAAAAGAATATGAAATCACAAAAGAGCAAGAAACAACTAAAAGAAAAGTAATAGAAAATGATATGATTAAATATCTAAAAACATTAGATGCAAAAAAAGAATTTTTATCGAAAGCATTTGAAGAAGAATATAGCATTAGAAAAGACACTATTGAAAAGATGTTTAATCTTATTGAAAAAGCATTAGATGAGGGTAGCGACAATATCGTTATTGCTGCGCTAGATAGTATTGAAAAAATAGTTAAAGAAAGCCCTTTAAAAGGCCTTGCACAAATTGCAAGTGCATTTGAAAATGACGATGAAGATCTTATAATATGATTTAGTTATGTGCAACTATCTAATGAGTGGGAGAATTTAAATGACTATAAAACATATACATTAAAATGTTCTTAAGAAGGAATAAATTTGAATGAGATAAGCAATAAATTAGTTGAACAGGTGAATGAATTACAAGTTACTTACGACAAACAAATAAAAGATTTAACAACTAAAGAAATTGTTTCTAGTAATAGTATGACAAATGTTTTTATTAATAAAAACACTGAAAAAATAACACAACAGGTTTTAGAAAAATGTAATATAAGTACAAAAGAATTATTAAAAGAAGGTATGAAGATTAATGAATCTAATCCAAATATATCTAAGCAAGACTTAGCAATTTCATATTAGCTAATAATAATAATAATAATAATAATAATAATAATAAGTATAAAAAAATGAGCAAAATTGCTAAAGAAATGCTAAAAGAACAGAGACTGCATAGAACATGCTAAAATTACAATTTAAAGAGTCGCATTTAGGGCTCTTTTTTATTTTAATAGCAATGTAGTAAAACTTAACATATTATCGTTTGTTTCTTAAACCTTCAACTATAAAAAAGGGATTGCCGAATATGGGAATCCCTTAAAACATATCAAGATCAAATTAGTTATGGTATTGATACTACATCACTGGAGCAGCCAATAGGAGAAATAGCCTGTGATATGGATAAAGGCTACCACTAATTTGCACGAATGAAGAGAAAGGCACTAGAGAAACTCCGGTCCTTAATGTAGGTTTATATATTTTTTAAAATTCCGTACAAAACTTTCTAGCGGCATATATATTCAATGAAAACAAAATGAAAGAAAGGAGTGATCAACATGGCAGTAGTATCAACAAAGGTAGCCAGTGCTCTAAAGCTTACTATGAAGGTAGGCATTGACATCAAAGGCAAAGACAAATATGCAACAAAAAGATTAAGTAATCTAAAAGTTGCTGCATCAGACGCGGACATTTTTGCTGTAGGACAAGCAATCTCTAATATCAAAACTTATCCATTGTTTGGCCTAGACAGGGAAGACCAGTACAGCTTAGTTACTGAGTAGGTTTTAGCTCAGAAGTGAAAGTAGAGAACTTAGAGTTGTTATCCAAATAATTTAAAGGAGGAAAAGGCATATGCATAAATTAGTAATGAGATTTTTAACAGCTACAGAAGGTAAATATTTTACTTTAACTGTAGATGACATTAAAGCTGATGCGTCTGGAGCTTCAACTGTAACAAATGCGGAGGCAAATGCTCTTATGGATTTAGTAATTGCAAAGAATATTTTTGCATCAGCTAATGGTAGCTTAATTGGTAAAAAAGACGCCAAGGTAGTTACTACAGACACTAGTAACGTTGAATTAGCTTAGGGAGATAGTGCCTGCGAGGGCACTATTTTTCTGCTTAAACATTTAAATAAGGAGGAAGAGAATAATGGTTAGGTTATGTTTTGATTATGGACATGGTGGAGAAGATAGTGGGGCCTTATACAATGGAAGAAAAGAATCTAATGATGTTTTAAGTTTAGGTAGAGCTATAGCTTCAGATATTAGAAGGCATGGAATTATTGTAGATGAAATAAGAACTAGTGATGCGACGATAAGCCTTAGAGATAGAAGCAATTTTGAAAATAGAAGCACATATGATTTTTTCATATCCTTTCACAGAAATGCGTATCTTCCTGAACAAGCTAAAGGAGCTGAAACCTACACTTACTTAAATCCAGGTGCAAAGTCTAAAGGGTTAGCAAAAAGGATACAAGCTTCACTTGTAACTATGGGTTTTGTAAACAGAGGAGTAAAGGCGGCTAACTTTCATGTGTTAAGAGAAACCAAGTCCTCAGCGGTACTAGTTGAGATTGGATTTATTGATAACACAAATGATAATAAGGTTTTTGATAGTAAAAGAAGTGAGATTATTAAAGTATTAGCTAAAGCTATTCTTGCAGAAGTGGGTGTAAGCTACATCCCTATGTAACCCGCTATCTGGTGGTTTAAAATTGTAGAACTACTAAAGAATATTAATGTGTAAATTGTTTAGTTAGAATTTAGAGAAAGCATAAGTGATTGAAGAAATAGCTATTAGTGCTTATTTTGATGTATACCATAATTCTATAAAATAAGAATAATTTATTTCATTGCAATAATTTTTGTTATGTCTGAAGTCCAAACCTCAAAAAGATCAGTCCTGCCACATTTTATACACCAGTCGAAGATATTTCCTCTGGCTGTTCTGTTTATGTATTCTGCTAAATCATAGATATCAGTACTAATAATTTCATTTAATCCAATTATGGCAGCTATAAAGGAATCAAAGCTTTGTTGCTTAAAAATGCTTATTTGGATATAATATAGTAGATAGCTTAATAGTGGGGAGTGATTAAGATGCTAATGGAAAGAGATTTAAATGTAGTTAGATATATGGTAGTGTGCGTTAATGAATTTGCAGATAGATTAAATATAAATGGTCAAGAAGCTTTTAATTATCTTAATAAGCATAAAGCTATTAATTTTTTGTTGAATAACTATGAGATAGAGCATACTTTGAGTATTGAAGATGCTATAGATGATATGGTAATAGTATCTAAGAAAAATGGGGGTACTATACAATGATTTTATATCACGGTTCTAATATTATGATTAAAAACAATCCATCATTTGCATCCACTTTAACTTCAATAACAATTTTAAAATTTTTGCTTTCAATAAATAAATTAAACTGTGACTTGGGAAAAATAGTATAATGATTAGTTGAAATTTAGAATGAGCATCAGTGGCTAAAGTAATGGCTACTGGTGCTTATTTTTTAAGCAAAGTTGATTTATATTGAAATAAAATCAGATTAATGATAATATATATATAAATATAGGTGGTGAAAAAATGGATAATGAAATTTTAGAAATACTTAAATCTATTAATAACAAACTTGATGAACATACACAAATATTAAGAGCGTTAGAACATGCAAGTGAGATTCATAAAGCAGAAATAGATAAGGTTAATTATTCAGTTGCAAGAGTTGAGGGTGAAGTTAGAGGAATTAGAGAAGATATTACAGCAGTAGAAATGATAACATCTAAAAATTGGAATGATATATCAAAATTGAAAGCAGTGAGATAAAAGAGAATCGTCAGAATTGATGGTTCTCTTTTGTATGTTAAAGAAGTTCGATTAGCATTAGAAAGAAGAAACTGTTTCCATTTTTTTTCGTTTTTTAAGGGACACTGGGACACTAGGGTAACTGTGACTTGGGAAAAATAGTATAACGATTAGTTGGAATTTAGAATGAGCATCAGTATGTTATTGGTGCTTATTTTGCATAGGGTAAGACCTTAAAATGTAAGCAAAAGGGTCCATCCGTTACATTCTAACACCTTGGAGGTCTAGAAAATTAAATATAGCCTTATTTTTAAGTATTTTAGTTTTAAATGTTATTATATATGGTAAAATAATAGATATATATAACTTAGAAAGGGTGATCAAATATTATGGGAATACTAGATAAATATGATGAATCGATAAAATTAACATATAATTATGCATATAGAATGTTAGTTCATTTAAAGAATATCACAGATAATTTTAATAATATAAAAACCCCGGATGATATAACCATGGAAGTATATAGAGATTCAATTATTAAAAAGTATGAAACACTAGAAGACTTAACTTGGAAGTTACTTTCTAAGATATTTAAATCATCTGGTTTAGAGATAAATAATCCAAGAGGGTGTTATAAACAAGCATTCAAGGAAGGATTAATTAATGATATAGAAATTTGGAACGATATTCTATTATCAAGAAATTCTACATCTCATATTTATGATGAGCAAGATTATGAAGAAATTAAAAATAAGATAATTAGTGATTATACAGGTGCGATAGAAGATCTATTAAGTAACCTTTCAAAAGTGGTAATATGATATGTATGGAATAGATAAAAAAGTATATAAAAGCTTGATTAATTATTTCCTGAATAATAATAATATAGAGAAAGTAATAATATTTGGGTCAAGAGCAAAAGGAACAGAAAATATAAATTCAGATATAGACTTATGTGTAAGTTATATAGGTAAAAGCAAAGGGACTATTGTAGAGGAAATTAATGATGTAATAGGAATATATTCTTGTGATATTGTTTTTCTAAATTCATTAAATGAAAATATAGAAAAACAAATTGCTAGGGATGGGATTGAAATTTATTCTAAAGTTAGTAGAGAATTTTAAATTATTTTAATTCAACTTAACACATTAATTTATTGCCATTATTTTTATTTATATCTATCTTGAAAAATTAGCCCCTGGAACATAAGGTACATTTAAATTATGATCCTTGTTATTTAGCAATTGTGCTTTTATAATTGCAAGTTCTGTATGATATTGTCCGGAGGATATTAAGGACAAGGTAATAAAGGTAGATTAGAAAAAATAGATAGTTTCATTAGAACTTAGTTAGCCACACCTTGGAAAAAGAATAAAAGCAAGTTCAGTCATCCTTCCTTCACAATGCTACCTGCTATCTGGGTGGTTTTGTCGAAAGATAATGATTAACAAAGATCTAAATTTCAATTAATCCTTACAGAGAGGTTTTCAACGCCTAAAAAGGAAATGAAGCGGAAGCGTTGTGAAAATAGAACTTTTTATGTAAAGCTAGAGTAAAAGAAGTTAAGTTGGAAAATTTAAAGCTATAAAAAGAATAGAAAGTATTGAAATGTATTTCCAAATATACGAATACCTTAAATTATGCCCAAATTAAATCGATTAACTTGAATGAATTAAAAACTACAGGAAAAATTATGCCTCCTTAATTATGGTATAATTACCATATGCTAAAATAAAGTAGGTGTAATAAATGGAGAAAAACAACATGGTTCATGGATTGAAATAACTAGAGAAAATGAGGACTTTTTAGTAAGAAAAACTACAGATAAGAGTACTTTTAAATATGGAACTACAATACCGCTTAGATATCATAAGATTTTTCTGGATAATTTATCAGATAAGCTAACTTTTGGGAAAAGCATAAAAGTAAAGTTATTTATAAACAACAAAGAGTTTCCAGCAGTAGTTTTATGGCCAAGTTCTAAAGGCCGATCTGGAATTACAGTACAGCTAAGATACAGTAATAAAGCATTACTTGAACTTTTAAAAGAAAAACTAGAAGTAAGCTATGATTACATTGTTCAATATGAAAAAGAAAATGATAAGAAACCTACGACAATTCCAGAGCAATATCAAGAATACATAGATTTCTATAAGGGTGATAAAATAGATACTTTTATTCTTGATCTTATTTCCAAATCAAAGGGTAAACCAGAAGATGAGGAATTAGAGGATGAAGTGATATTAGAAGATGAGTTAGATAATGAATTTTCAACTATATATAATATTAATGAGGAAGTTACATATATTCATAACTACATAACAAGTAAGGGCTTTTATTATACAAAAGAATTAATCACTAATTTTTATCTTAGTTTAAAAACCAAACCTTTTGTTATTCTCTCAGGTATTTCAGGCACTGGGAAGAGTAAGATAGTAGAATTATTTGCTCAGGCAGTTGGTGCAAATAAGGATAATGAAAGATTTAAACTAGTACCTGTTAGACCGGATTGGTCAGATGCAACAGATCTACTTGGTTATAGAAATATAGAAAGTAAGTTTATTCCAGGTGTTATTCTTGAGGCTGCCTATGAAGCCATGAAGAACTTAGATAAACCTTATTTTCTTCGTCTTGATGAAATGAATTTGGCAAGAGTGGAGTATTATTTCAGCGATATTTTATCATGAAAATCCTAATATAAGAAATAAAGTTACACCAACAGGTAGAGGTGGCAATATCTTAAGTGGAATAATAAATTTCAGAGGAGATATTGGTTACTCAGATCTTTATGTGAATATCAATGGAAAGCCTCACATGAAAATAATTATAGAAGTTCTACCAAGTAAAATTGAGTATAAAGAAGATTATGAAGCAATACTAAGGGATGTTAACGAGGAGATATATAATCTAGCTTATGGATTTCTAAGTAGAACTTATCTGGAAACTGAGATAAATAATAAAAGAGCTAATAGCTATACCGAGTTTTACAGCATATTAAACTATGTTTATGAGAGATTAATCAAAGCTATTAATATAGTATTATTAAAGCCTCATCATGAGCTGATAAAGGATAGCGGGGTATGTAAATATCAAAGCCTAAAGAATATAAGTATGGATACTATAAAAATAAAAAAACAGGAGCTTATGACAACTGTGTTTTTGGAGCTTTTGTATTATTTCCATTTAAAGATGAGTTGCAATATAAAAATCATAATTTTTACAAGAGCATAGAAGAAGTAAACATTGGTGGCATTCCATTTCTACCGAAGGCTACGGGGCTCATGGGAGAGTTTCTAGATAAGTTAATAAATGAATCTTCTTACTCTATATTTGAAAGATCACTTGATTCCTTAGGAAGAGAGGATTACATAAAAGATGAGTACTTTAAGGATAGAACAGTTCTTGTAGGATCTTTAAGAAATATATAACGGACATTCCAAGTGAATCTGAAGAGGATTATTATATTTTTAAAATTGAAGAATGGAAGAAGCTAGATAGAAAGATAGAAGTAAAAGGCTATCAGGTGGTAAGGGTGATGTACACTGCGGAGTATTTACTTAATAATGCTGAAATAGTTACGGAGCTTTGTATTAAATCTAAAGAAGAATATAGATTATGGCAGGAGCTTAAGAGGATAAGTTCTACGACTGAAACGGAAACTTCGAAGGATATAAATAAGGATAGCGAGATTAAGGGGTTTTCTATAGAAGGAATGAGGATAGGTATAAGTGATAGGGAAATTCATGTAGAGTGCAATGGGAATTTGTATGATTTTAGTGTGGTGGAATTTAATAGAAGGCCTAGAGGGGTAATGGAGAGGATAATTAATATTGGGAAGGATGGGCCCAGTTAATTAGTATGTTTTTCTAAAATTGTTTATCAATATCTACATAGATATATATGAGCATATTCTAGTTTTTAAAATCAGTAGTTGATCCATATATATTTTTATGATAAGATCGGATCAATTATTTAAAGACAAGGAGAATAGTATGGATAATTATATATTTCTAACCGATGAAGGATACACATTTATGCCGAATTCAGAATCAGATGTACCAAATATAGAAAACTTACAGGTTATTGGGATATCTAATGGAGAAAATGAAAAAGAGGCATTTTATGATTTAATGAGTCAAAGTGAGAATTTGATGGAAACATCATTTGATAAGATTTTTTGTTATAAGCTATCTAATAATTATAAGGAATCCTATTTAGAATTTAGTATAAAAGATGATTATGATATTAAGCTGTATAAACATAAAGAAACTAATAGGTTAATAGATAAAATAAAAGAAGATATGGATTTAGATATAACTGAAAGTCATATGGTATTAAATGCTATTTTTAATATGGTGAATAATAAATTTTCCATAGCTTACGATATTATTATGAATGAGTGCCATTGTAATTATTATTTATATGTTAATAACTACTATGAGCTTTCGTGTAGTCTTTGTGATGATGAGGGATTGTGGGACAATAAAGCTTATTGTGAAAGCTTAGATAAATTTTTATTAAAAGAACATAATGAGAGTGAATTAATGGAAAGGTTTAAGAAGAAAGGATGGTTTATTGAAAATGGATTTGCTATATGTTTAGATGAGGATGTCATCATTGAAATTTATATGTAAATGTTCCAGTGGTTTTTTCGTCGTGAAGTTTAGAACTAACAATATTTATAGAATATTTATTATAGTCTTTAGGTAAATAGTGCATAAGGTAAGAAAACAGGATATAATAAAGTTAGGTGGGAAACTAATTAATATTGTTAATAGATGCAAAATAGATAAAGTAGATAAGCTATAATAAGACAATTGTAATTGTTTTAAATCTTATGAAATAAAGAAGGCGTTTTAATGGAAAGTATAAACCAATTTGTGCTCTACACAGGAGTAGATGGAGATGTGAAATTAAAGATGTTTCTTGAAGAAGAGACACTTTGGCTTTCACAGAAACTGATTGGAGAGCTATTTCAAGTTGAGCCGAATACCATTAATTACCATATAAAAGAGATTTTTAAAAGCAGCGAATTAGAGGAAATAGCAACTACTCGAAAATTTCGAGTAGTTCAAACAGAAGGAAGTAGAGACGTTTCGAGAGATGTCGTGTTCTATAACTTGGATATGATTATAGCAGTTGGCTATAGGGTGAATTCAAAGAGAGCTACTCAGTTTAGGATTTGGGCAACAAAGGTTTTAAAGGAGTATATTATTAAAGGGTTTGCCCTGGATGATGAAAGATTAAAACAAGGTGAGAGAGTCTTTGAAAATGACTATTTCAAAGAACTTCTTGAAAGAATTCGCTCGATACGTGCAAGTGAGAGAAGAATATATCAGCAGATTACAGATATATTTGCTGAGTGCAGTATTGATTATAATCCTAAATCGGAAGCTACCAAAGAGTTTTATGCAACAGTACAAAACAAATTTCATTATGCAATTACTGGTAAAACAGCAGCTGAAATCATTCATTCGAAAGCAAACAAGGATGAACTGCATATGGGATTGTTAACATGGAAAAATGCTCCAGAAGGGAGAGTTTTAACATCGGATGTTAAAGTTGCAAAGAACTATCTGACAGAATCAGAAATCAAAAGGTTGGAAAGAACCATCTCAGCATTTTTTGATTACATTGAAAATATTATTGAAAATAGAGAAACATTTACTATGGAAGAATTTATAAACAGTGTGGTGAGATTTCTTGAATTCAATGAGTATAAGATTCTCAAAGATAAGGGTAAAATTTCTAAAACTGAAGCTGATGAAAAAGCTTTGAATGAATATAAAGAGTATAATAAAACGCAGCTAATACAATCGGATTTTGATAAGCATATTAAGAAGTACCTCAATTCTCGAAGCAATTAGCAAGGAAACCTGTTGGTGGTACGCAAATGACAAATCTTACAGAGCGGTTTTCAAGGCCTAAAAAGGAACTGAAGCGGAAGCACTGCAAAACTAGACCTTTTTAAGTAAAGTTAGAGTAGAAGAAGTTGAGTTGGAAGATTTAAAGCTATGAAAAAAATATATAGTATTGAAAGGGATTTCTAAATAGGGGAATCCTTTAAATCATGCCCAAATTAAATAGATTAACTTGAATGAATTAAAAACCTTAGAAAACATTATACCTCCTTAGTTATGGTATAATACTATTAGGTCAGGTGACCCCTGGTAAGATATAATGAAATTAGCGAAAAGCTAATGAATTGGAGGGTTACCGGATGGGAATAATGGCAGCAGAAAGAATGGAAGTAAAGAACCTCTACCAAGGGCTAATGAATGAATTACTCGAAGAGTATGGTTAAGCCCAATAGAAGCGAAGGCTTTAGTTAAGCGGGTCGCACAGTTTAAAGAAGATCAACAAAGCGGAGCTAGGGATAACGGACAGATAGTTAAGCAAGTGGTTGCATTTGGTGAACCAGCAGGTAAAAGAATAAGAGACTGCAAGCTTGTTCCAGTGAATTTAACAATGTATTTTAATGGTGAAGAAAAGCTGGAGAAAGAAAAAGGACTGAGCCATTTAAAAAAGATTAAAGTGCATCAGTTGGCTTGGAAAGCTTATCAACAAGGTGGATTATTAAGTTATGAAGATATAGAAAGTATATTTGGGATAAGTACAAGTACAATAAAGAGATATGTAAAACAGTATAAAGAAAAAGATATAGTTGTTCCGACCAGGGGTCAAATTGAGGACATTGGACCGGGGATAACTCCATAGCCATCAACCTTATAACTCAATAATCTACCAAATAATAAAAATGCTTATTTAAGCCCAAATTGGTATTACTTGTTGATAATTCTTTTTAGTTATAAGCGCTAATCGTAGATTTTGGCTGTTTTAAGCTAAACTTAACAGACCTTCATGAATAAATGTAAAATTGTTTAAAATGAGTATTTATACCCCAGTATTAAACTGTCATTTTTAACAATACACTTTCGGTCATTTTAGTGGTTTTCAGAATTTTAATAGCTGCTTTTTTCTGATTTTTCTTAGATTTAATACCATATCGTTGAATGGACCTCGATATGCGTTGAAATATTTCATATAAAATTAATTTGCTTTTAAAAATGTTTTTGTATAGTTCATAAAAATATTGCTTAACAATTCCAAAGGACTTTATTTCACTTAATTCTTTACCTGTTGTAGAATAAGTAATTTTACGTACTGTAAAAACTATGGTTGAAGTGAGTAATAACATTATTAATCTACCATAAATAAAACATTGAATTCTTTCTAAACCTGCTTTTTTTACCTCATGAATTTTAAAAAGAGATTTCCATATTTTAAACATTATTTCCACCTGCCACCGCAGGGTGTACAGCAGATGTACTTGTTCCATAGATATCATTTCACAAGGTACATTAGTTATGTAACAATTAAATTCAAGCCACCATTTGTTTTGTTCAAGACCTTTTATTTTACATCTATCTTTCATTTTTTTATTATTAATTTCTTTTTTTCTCTTGCATTCTTCTGTTAATTTAGTTAAAATTAATCTACATTTGGTACTATTTTTAAGGGTATTTCCTATGTGGATGTTATTGAACTCTAAGGTTTCGCCTTCTGATAAAGGCTCTGCGAGTGATTTAAGATCTACGTAGGAGTACCTTTTTCTTATTGTAACTTTTCCTTTAAATCCATATTCAATGATTTCCTCTTCTTTATAAAGATTAGTATTAACTTTAAGTCTAGAAATATAGAAAGCTTCCTTTTCTTCAATAAGTTTTAAATCAGCAGTTTTAAAATATCCTGAATTTTTTAAAGACAAATCACCTTTTTCAATAGTGCTTTGAAGTGTTGAAAGGTATGTAGCATCTGAAACTGAGCCAGCTCCGAGCTCGAAATGAATAAATTCACCAGTCAATAAATCATACTGTAATTGAATTTTACAGATGATTTTATACCACACCCCTTATATTTATCCGCATGCTTATCATCTAATTTAAATCCCGTTGAATCAACTATTGTTATCCTATTAAAACAACTTTTTAATAAAGACTCATTACTTCTTAAAACTTCATTTTGTATATTTAACATATCATGAAAAACTTTCTTAAGAAAATTCACAGCTTCCTTGTTAAATCTTTTACTTAATGCTTGAGGTGAAATTGATATCTTTTCATTAGCTTCTAATTTTGCACACAAATCCGATAAAGATGAAGAACATAAATCTTCGCCTAAAAAGGTGCATAGGTTTAAAAAACTTTTAGCAGAAACCTTTCCTTTTCTTCTTATAAACAAATTTTTTTCAGCCATTTTTTCAATCTTACTAATGTTGTACAACTCTCCCAAGCCATGAATTATTCGTTTTATTTTTTCCCTATTCATCGTAAATAACATCCTTTCGCTTAGCTTTATATATAATTACATAAAAATTATATATACACTAATTATATATTATTTAACAATAAATCAAAAAAACAAAAGGTGTATTTTATCCCATAATTAGGTATAAAACGCACCTTTTATTAAAATAAATATTAATATTTTAAGTCATAACTTTTAACCTGCTTTTGCTCATATTTACAAGAGGTTTAATTAAAAAAATCACTACTTACATTTTATGGTTCTGTTAGGTTGATGGCTATGCTATGACTTCGGGGGACGTTACAATAGCTGGAAGTTATTGTTTGCTAATTTTCAAAGAGAGATGATGATTAAATTCAATTTTGAAATTAGAGCAAAGTTAGGGTGGATTTTAAGGCAAAACATTAAATTCGAATTCTCTTATTTTTCTATGTTTGAATTAGAGAAAAATGAGATAATTATTAAATACGAATATGACGATAGAGATTTTAACTTCAGCTTGAATTTACCTAAGAAAACAACACAAATAACATATGAGGGATTAAATTACTACAGTTAAAAAGAAAAGGAAGATGATTACCCTTATACTAAAGAACTTGAATTTATATCATGAGGTGATATTAATTCTTCCTTAAAGTGGCATTAAGAGTTTTATTACAAGACAACACGATAAAAGTAGTAAGTAACAATATATAAGGAGTGGTATAAGTGAATTATTGGTGGATTAATGCAGACCCAGAACGGGAAGAAAAAGATGGAGGTCCTCGGAGTTGGACTACCAGTGTTGCTGTAGGTCAGGTTGAGCAATGGAATGCTGAAAGATATGACCAAGATGACGAAAGAGAAGGGTTACGACCTAATTTTGATGCTATAAAAAAAGATGATTTAATTCTCGGATACAATATTAATACAGAAAAGAAGATTGTAGCTAAAGGAATAGTTACAAACGGACAGCATCGTGTAAATGGTAGAAGGGTAATTGACATTAAGAAGACTGAAGATGCAGTGCACCCTGTAAGTCTACATGATTTAATCGATATTCCTGAGCTTTGTAAGTTTACTAAATCTAGAGCTTTGCTTGGAACGATTAAAGCTTTACACCCAACTCAATATAAAATGTTAGTCGAAATGATGGATAAAGAGGAGTAATTTAAGGGGATTAAATGATTTCAATCCACAACAATAGCAACATTGGAAGCAAGCTCCTTCGGAAAATACCCGGAGCAAGTTCAGTCATACCTTCTTCACAATGAAACCAGCTATCAGGGTGTTTATGTCGATTAGCAAAGATCTAACTTTTAGCTAATCTTTACAGAGCTATCTTCAACACCTAAAATGGACTGAAACGGAAGCATTGCGAAAATAGAACTTTCTATGTGAATTTAGAATAGAAGAAGTTGCGTTTGAAAATTAAAAACATGAAAAGAATAGAAAGTATTGAAAGGGATTTCTAAATATGGGAATCCCTTAAAACATGCCCAAATTAAATGGATTAGCTTGAATGAATTAAAAACCACAACAAAGATTATTCTTAATTACGGTATAATTAACATATGTTAAGTAAAGTGGGTGTAATAAACAAGATCCATGGATTGACACAACTAAAGGAAATTCGAACTTTTTAGGAAGAAAAATAGCAGATAAGAGTACGTTTAAATATGGAACTACAATACCACTGAGATACCATAAGGCTTTTCTAGATAACTTATCAGATAAACTAACATTTGTAAAAAGTATAAAAGTAAAGATTTTTATAAGTAACAAAGGGTTTCCGGCAATAGTCTACTGGCCAAGTTCTAAAGGTCAATCTGGAATGACATTGCAGCTTAGATATAGCCATAAAGCATTGCTTGAACTTTTAAAAGAAAAACTAGAAGTAAGTTATGATTACATTGTTCAATATGAAAAAGAAAATGATAAGAAACCTACAACAATTCCAGAGGAATATCAAGAATACATAGATTTCTATAAGGGTGATAAAATAGATACTTTTATTCTTGATCTTATTTCCAAATCAAAGGGTAAACCAGAAGATGAGTAATTGGAGGATGAAGTGATATTAGAAGATGAGTTAGATAATGAATTTTCAACTATAAATAATATTAATGAGGAAGTTACTTATATTCATAATTACATTACAAGCAAAGGATTAAGGTCTGCTATAACTCTTTTAAATCTAGCAACTCAAATTCTAAAAATGAGGGTAGCGCGGCCTACGAATTTGTGTTTGATGCAAAGTATAAGATAGAAACATCAGAGGAATATCAAAATACTTATGGTGGCATTGGACCTAAAGAAGAGGATATAAATACTATGCACTTGTGCAGAGATGCCATAGTATATAAAAATAAAAAAACAGGAGCTTATGACAACTGTGTTTTTGGAGCTTTTGTATTATTTTCATTTAAAGATGAGCTGCAATATAAAAATCATAATTTCTACAAGAGCATAGAAGAAGTAAACATTGGTGGCATTCCATTTCTACCGAAGGCTACGGGGCTCATGGAAGAGTTTCTAGATAAGTTAATAAATGAATCTTCTTACTCTATATTTGAAAGATCGCTTGATTCCTTAGGAAGAGAAAATTATATAAAAAATGAGTACTTTAAAGACAGAACAGTTCTTGTAGGATCTTTAAGAAATAAAGAGCAACTTAAAATAAATCTAAAAGGAAAGTTCTATCATACCAAATGTAGCAACGTTAATTTAGCAGAGCATAATATCAAGTTTGTAGCCTTAGCCCAGTCAAAACGACAATTTGCAGCGGATGCTGGCATAACTTATTACGGCAAGGTAGTAGACATAAAAGTTGTGAAAAGAAATATGATAACGGACATTCCAAGTGAATCTGAAGAGGATTATTATGTTTTTAAAATTGAAGAATGGAAGAAGCTAGATAGAAAGATAGAAGTAAAAGGCTATCAAGTGGTAAGGGTGATGTACACTACAGAATATTTACTTAATAATGCTGCGATTGTAACTGAGCTCTGCATTAAATCTAAAGAAGAGTATAGGGTATGGGAAGAGCTTAAGAGGATAAGTTCTTTGACTGAAACGGAGATAGTTAAAAATATAAATAGGGATAGTAGCATTGAGGGATTTTCTGTAGAAGGAATGAGGATATTTATAAGTGATGGAGAAATTCATCTAGAATGCAAGGGGAGTACGTATGATTTTAGTGTGGCGGAATTTAGTAGAAGGCCTAGGGAGGTAATGGGGAGGATATTTAATATTGGGAGAGGTGTTCTTAATTAGGACATCCCTTAAAAAACTAGAAACATGGGTAGTAAAGTTTATAAAAAATATAATTTAACACTTGAATTTTCAAGGCTTTTCATACGAAAAATTATATGTATCTGAAAACATGAGTGGCAAATGAAAATGTATATTATTGATCTCCAATTATTAATTAATCTATAATTATTAATTAAAGTATTAATTAAACTGTATGTTTTTATTGACAAAGTCACATGGGTTGATATTATATAGGTATGAAAAGTAGTATAGAAGAATAAAAATGGTTGTTAAATTAATAAGTTGCTACATCGTATTTTGAGAAGATACATAAAAATATTTTTTAGTACAAATGTATAGCAGAGAGTTAACTGATTTAGGCGAAATATTTGTTAAATAAAAATTCAAAGAGGATGAGAAAGTAAGAATATAGGAGGAATTTGAAATGGCTTCTGAAAATCATATAAAGTTGAGTAATAATTTTTATGAAAATATAAAAAATACATTAAATGAAGCTCGTAAGAAAACATATTCGTCTATTAATTTTTATATGGTAGAAGCATATTGGAACATAGGCAAATTAATAGTTGAGGAGCAAAAAGGAGAAAAAAAAGCTGAATATGGTGAGTTCATTATGAAAAATTTATCAGAAAAACTTACTAAAGATTATGGAAAGGGATTTACAACATCAAACCTTAGGAATATAAGACAGTTTTATTTAACGTTTAACAATCGTTACGCACTGCGTAGCGAATTAAGTTGGACTCATTATAGACTGTTAATGCGATTAGATAATGCAGAAAAAAAAGATTTTTACATAGATGAATGTGTTAAAAGTAATTGGAGTACGAGGCAGTTAGAAAGACAAATTAATTCTTTTTATTATGAACGTCTGTTATCAACTCAAGAGGAAAATAAAACTGAAGTTAGGAATGAAATAAAAGAACTAGAGCCTATTAGAGATATAAATGAAATAGTTAAAGATCCTTATGTATTAGAATTTTTAAATTTAAAGGAAAATAAAAAATTTTTAGAAAAGGATTTAGAGCAAGGATTAATAGATAATCTTCAAGAGTTTTTGTTAGAGCTTGGGAAAGGTTTTTCATTTGTAGGAAGACAAAGAAGAATAACGGCAGATGGCGAGCACTTTTATGTGGATTTAGTTTTCTATAATTACTTACTTAAATGTTTTGTTTTAATAGATTTAAAACTAGGCAAATTAACTCATAAAGACATAGGTCAAATGGATTTTTATGTTAGATACTATGAGAAAGAAGTAAAGGGAGAAGATGATAATCCAACCATAGGAATTATATTATGCTCTGAAAAGAATGAGACTATAGTAAAATACTCAATTTTAGAAGAAAGCAAACAAATATTTGCCTCAAAGTATATGCTCTATATGCCTACGGAAGAGGAGTTAAAGAAAGAGATAAATAAGGAAAGAGAGATACTTGAAATTGAGGAACGGATTCATAAAGAGGATTAACGGCATTAAAGTAATCATCTCTTACCCTAATCAACTTGGATAACTATGATTTGGGGTAAACAGTAAGTTAATTAGATAGGATCAAGTTCAGCCACACCTTGGAAAAAGAATGAAGATATTATAAATAAATTAAATACCATGAAGAAAGCGATAAATAGTAAACTAAAAACTTCATTTTTAAAGGATGTAGATAGTGATTATAGAAATACTTCTATGTCCTTAGTCTTTAATATGGCAAGAGGATATATAGAAATTTATAAATACTACAGCACTTAAGGTGATGATTAATGTTACAAAAGGGATTAAGCATTAATAGTAATATATTTTCCTTATCAATGAAGGAACTTAGTTTGTTATATAAGTATTGGTGTTTTATAAAGATAAGTTCTCTACTTAGAAAGAGGTATAAGCTAATAAGTTCAGACTTTATAACTGTTAATAGAGAGGGGATATTTATTTCACTTAATAAAGGTGTAACGGAAGCTTTAGAATTCGAAAATACCAAAACAAAGGAAACCTTTAAGGTCTGCTATAACTCTTTTAAATCCAGAAGCTTAAATGTTAAAAATGAAGGTAGCAAAATAATATCGCATTAGCCTGATAACTTATTAGCTATAAATAAATTAGGTAGCGATAAGTCCTACGAATTTGTATTTGACGCAAAGTATAAGATAGAGACATCAATAGTACCAGAATAGTTATGGTGGCATTGGGCCTAAGGAAGAGGATATAAATACTATGCACAGGTACAGAGATGCCATAGTATATAAAAATCATAAAACAGGAACGTATAACAATTCTGTTTTTGGAGCCTTTGTACTATTCCCATATAAAGATGAGTTGCAATACAAAAATCATAATTTCTACAAGAGTATAGAAGAAGTAAATATAGGTGGCATTCCATTTCTACCGAAAGCTACAGGGCTCATGGAAGAGTTTTTAGATAAGTTAATAAATCAATCATCTTACTCTACATTTGAAAGATCACTTGATTCTTTAGGACGAGAAAATTATATAAAAGATGAGTAATTTAAGGACATAACAGTTTTTGTAGGATCTTTAAGAAATAAAGAGCAACTTGAAATAAATCTTAAAGGGAAATTCTATCATACCAAATGTAGCAACGTTAATTTAGCAGAGCATAATATTAAGTTTGTAGCCTTAGCCCAGTCAAAGAGGAAATTTGATGGTGAGGCTGGCATAACTTATTATGGCAAGATATTAGATATAAAAGTTGTGAAAAGAAATATGATAACGGACATTCCAAGTGATTCAGAAGAGGATTACTATATTTTCAAAATAGAAGAATGGAAGCAGCTTCACAGGAAAATAGAAGTAAAAGGCTATCAAGTTGTAAGGGTGATGTACACTACGGAATATTTACTTAATAATGCTGCGATTGTAACTGAGCTTTGCATTAAATCTAAAGAAGAGTATAGATTATGGCAGGAGCTCAAGAGGATAAGTTTTTTGACTGAAACACAAACAGGGAAAAATATAAATAGGGATAGTAGCATTGAGGGGTTTTCTATAGAAGGATATAAAAAGAGAAATTTGAAATGGAGGTGAATAAAAATGAAGTTGAAAAAAATTAAATTCGTTAATCATGAGATACTCAATAATTTAGAAGTAGATTTTTGTGATAGTAATGGGATTCCTCTAAATACTGTAGTTATAATCGGTAATAACGGAACGGGTAAGACTACTCTGCTAAAAAGTTTATTTGATTCATATCGAGCCTAGAGATTTATTTCCAAGGTTATTTCAACAATATAATAATTTAATAGTTTCTTGTAATGAAAAAAATAGTTGTGGTAGCATGAAACAGAATAAATATTCTGAGGAATTTATTAATCCAGTAATTGAAAATCCAAAAGAGTTTATGACCTATAACTTAGCAAATGGAGAAATTGTACCAATATATAAAGATGCAGAAGATATAAGAAACAAGAGAGCATCATACACTATTGAACTTTTAAATCTTAATAATTATGTATTAAAAGATGCAAGGAAGAATTTGATACAAATTTTAGAAGTATATAGAGAAAATTATGATGAAATTTCAGATTATCTACAATACTTTTTAGATGATGGTCATAACTTTCCAAGTCTAATAAGGTTCTATATGGAAGGATAAGGTATATGATATTTAAGGACGATGTCCCTAAACTAGAAAACGTTTTTAGAAAAGTGAAGGGGTGGTAAAAAATTGAGAGAAGTTAATGAAATATTTAGAGATTATGTAAAAGAAAAAGAAGATACTATTGATTTAATTTATTCAAAGGTTAGAAAAGCACTTAAATGTTTAGATACTATTAAATCGGGTGTTACAATAGAAGCTAATAATACACTAATTATTTTTGATGAGGTTCAAGAGGTACCTCGTGCATTAACGTCATTAAAATATTTTTATGAAAATGCACTGCAGTATCATATAGTCACTGCAGGATCATTGCTTGGCGAGGAACACCATCCTGGCACATCATTTCCTGTGGGTAAGGTTGATTTTATGGACTTGCATCCGCTTAATTTCATAGAATTTTTAAATGCCACTGGGAATGAAAATTTGGCAAAACTTTTAGCCACTAAAGATTTTGAGCTTATTACAAAATTTAAGGGCAAGTTTAATATTTAAAAAAATTGAATTTTTAAAATAAAATAAAACTAAAAAGTATACTTTTTAGTTTTAAATGGTATAATTTATAGTAATAGTAACGATAATATTAATAAAATCGTTTTAAATAAGGAGGTTTAACAATGAAAAAACCGTATGCACCATTTACATTACCTAATGAAGAATTAATTGATAAGGAAAGATTATTTAATAAAGTAATAAAAGCAAATAAAGAAATTGCTATCTATAACGAAAAACTAAAAAATTCAAAAGTAAGACCTGCTCTTTTAATGGATTTATTCTCATTAAAAGAAGCTTTAGAATCTTCCAAAATTGAAGGTACCCAGGCAACTATGGATGATATGTTAGAGTATAGATCAGATGAAAAAAATGTTACGGATGATATTAAAGAAGTAATAAATTATCATATTGCTTTACAAGAAGGGGTATATGGTCTGGAAAGATTGCCTATAAGCAGTAGATTAATAAAAAATTTACACAAGACACTACTTGGTGGTGGCGTGAGAGGCGGTGGAAAAACTCCAGGAGAATTTAGAACTGTTCAAAATTATATAGGAATACAAGGTTGCACGCTAGAAAATGCTTCATATATTCCACCAGAACCACAGCTTGTAGACAGTTATATGAGTAACTTAGAAAAATTTATAAATGAAGATGATGAAACTAATGATTTAATTAAAATAGCATTAATTCATTCACAGTTTGAGACAATTCATCCTTTTTTAGATGGTAATGGTAGAATAGGAAGGATACTTATTCCTTTATATTTATATAATAAGGGATTCATAAGTAGTGCTAACTTATTTGTTAGTGAAAGTTTAGAAAAAGACAAGTTTAAATATTATGATCTTTTAAATGCAACTAGAGTAATTGTAATGGATAAAAAAGATGATGAAGAGCAATATAAAAAAGATATTGTAGTAGCAAGAAAAATTTATTCTGATTGGATAGACTTCTTTTTATCTGCATGTATAAATGAATCAAACAAATTAATTGCTAAAATAGAAAAAATAAATGAAGTATACAGTATAGCAATAAATAAAAGTATAGAAATAATAGATAGTAGCAAAATGAGAGAGGTTATAGATCTTATATTTGAATTCCCTATTTTCACAAAAGGTAAAATAATTAGTAATATAAAGATTCCTACAACAACTTTGGATGGGTATTTAAGAAAATTAGTGGAGGCCAAAATAATTTATTCAGATCAAAAACCAAGAAATAGAAAATATTATTTTTACGATTTAATTAATATTTTAAGATAAAAATAGCAAGCAAAGAACTATATTCCACTACACTACATCCATATATTTACAAAATATCTCGAGCCATGTGAACAAAATAGAAAATTTGTTCACATGGCTCGAGGGTATTTATGCGCATAGCGAATATGCTATCGTATTTTGAGAAGACACATAAAAATATATAGTAGAGTTTAAAGATGATAATGTGGCTAAAGATTGGTTGAAATCTATTATTGAAAAAACTATTTTAGTAGGAAAGATTTATTACTAGATTATGAAAAACTAAAAATGATTTACCTTTTATAAGGTTACAAATTTTAAATTCTAAACAAAAAGAATATCTTGTTAAAATTAATTAAATAAATAAAAAATTCTTAATTATAACTTAAATAATTATTATGTTACATATATGGGAAATGATTTTGCGTTTTTGATATTTAAGGATATATATAAACTATTTAGCAATGCAAACAAATCATTTATAAATAGTAAGCAAATAATTAATTTTTATCTCTGCTATAAAACACAAATTGACGAAGTTTTAAATATTAAAAGGATTTAAAATAAATTATTAGATGGTTATAGCTATATCCAATTGATTTGCCTAGAAGTTAAATTATTAAATAAAGAAAATTGTATAAATGATTGAGTTGTTTTAAACATTGTGATAAACTTAGCTAAAGTGGTAGGACCATAATACCAACAACAAATAGTATTAAGAAAATTTAAATACATAATAGTTCTATCAAAAAAAACTATTTTATAATGTAAAAGTGTAAAGGAGAGGGAAAGTATGAAAATTATGTTATGTGTAAAACAAGTTCCAGATGATTCTATTGAAATCCATTTGGATAATAAGACTAAAAAACCTAATTTGAATGGAGTCACTATGGTAGCAAATGCATTTGATACATATGCATTAGAACTCGCAGTTCGTTTTGTGGAAGCTAATGGAGGAGATGTTAGTGTATTAAATGTTGGAGCAGATGATTCTATAAATACATTAAAAAATTGTCTTTCTGTAGGAGCTAAAGAAGCATTTTTTGCAAAAGATAATTTATATGCAGATTTAGATGCTAATGGAGCAGCTGATGTTTTGGCAGATGCTATTCATAAAATTGAAAAAGACAAAGGCGAAAAATTTGATTTAATTCTTTGTGGAAAGGAATCCACAGATGAAATTACTGGTCAGGTAGGAGCATTACTTGCTGAAAAAATGCAGACAAGCTTTGTTAGTAGTGCAATTGTAATCGATTTAAAAGATGGTGGAATGGAAGTTCATCAAGAAACTGAGGAAGGATATAATATAGTTTCTTTAGAATCTCCAGCTGTAGTAACAGTTAGTAAACCAAATTATGATCCACGTTATCCTACTATTAGAACTAAGATGGCAAGCCGTAAGGCAATCATTCCAACTTATTGCGCAGCAGAAATTGGAGAGGTAAAAAAGGCGAAAGTACGTTTGATTGAATATGTTGCACCTCCTAAGAAAGAGGCTGGTATCAGAATACAAGAAAAAGATGCGTCGCTAGCAGTAAGTGCTGCTATCGAGCAAATGAAAAAAGATAAGACAATCTAATTTAAGGAGGAAAACAAAAGTATGAAAGCATTATTGTTTATCGAAACAGATGGAGAAAAAGTATTAGGCGCAAGCCTTGAATTGATTAGTGCAGTAAAAGAATTAGACGCAGAGGCAGAAGCTCTTATAGTAGGTAACAGGGCTATGGCAGATACTGTAGCAGCTCTAGGAATTCCAGTTATTTTTATAGAAACTGCTACAGATCGAGATACTTTGACAGAAGTATTATCACAAACTGTTAAGGAGCAAAGCCCGGATATTGTTCTACTTGCAAATACAACACTTTCTAAAGATATTGCACCACGTATTGCAGGACGTATGTGCCTTGGATGTGTAAGTGACGTTATAGGCATTAATAAAATTGATGGTAAAGTTATATACACAAGGCCAGCTTATGGTGGTACAATCTTAGAACACATTGAAGTAGATGGCACAGCCGTAATTACAGTTAGAAAAGGAAGCTTTTCAAAACCAGAGGCGGGCTTAAATGCAGGTGTCACAGAGAAAAAAGTAGAAATTCCAGCTAATGCTATTAAGGCGAAAATTGTTGATTCGATAAAAGAAATGTGTGAAGCTGTTAATTTAGAAGATGCACAAGTTATTGTTTCTGGTGGACGTGGAATGGGAAATATAGAAAATTTTGGGCTTGTTGAAGAATTAGCGCATGTACTTGGGGGCGTAGTAGGTGCAACAAGACCACCAATTGAGAGTGATTGGATTTGTCGTACACACCAAGTTGGACAATCAGGAAAGATTGTAGCACCAAAACTTTATATTGCATGTGGTATTTCTGGAGCAACACAACATACATCTGGAATGTCAGGTTCTAAATATATTGTAGCAATTAATAAAGATGAAGAAGCTTCAATTTTTGATATCGCAGATATAGGTATTATTGGAAATGTACTTGAAATTCTTCCAGTTATGATTGAAGAAATGAAGAAAGTAAAAGCAAAGTAAATGTTCTTTAGTAAGAAAAAGTTTAGAAAGGAAGGATTATTATGGCTAAGTATAATCAATTGACAGAAGAATTAATCTTACAATTACAGCAGGCAGCTCCAAAACATATTTTAACAGGTGATGATATCAATGATGATTATTCTCATGATGAAATGCCTATTTATGGAAAAAGAGCTCCGCAAGTTGTATTTATGGCACACTCAACAGAGGAAGTTGCTGCAGTAGTAAAAATATGTAATGAAAATAAGATACCAGTAACTCCAAGAGGAGCAGGAACAGGACTTGTAGGAGGAGCAGTTCCACTACTCGGAGGAGTTTTAATTGATATTACAAAGATGAATAAAATACTTTCTTATGACTTAGAAAATTTTGTTGTTCATGTTGAAGCAGGAGTACTTCTCAAGGATCTTGCAGAGGATTGTGCAAAACAAGGATTATTATATGCTCCAGATCCCGGTGAAAAGACCGCTTGTTTAGGTGGAAACGTTTCAACAAATGCTGGTGGAATGAGAGCTGTTAAATATGGCGCAACACGCGATTATGTACGTGCAATGACAGTGGTTCTTCCAACAGGAGAAATTACTAAATTTGGAGCTACAGTATCAAAAACAAGTTCAGGGTACAGTCTTTTGAATTTAATGATTGGTTCAGAAGGTACCCTTGGAATTATTACAGAACTTACTTTGAAAACCATGATAGCACCAAAGGAAGTTGCAAGTTTAATTATTCCTTTTGAAAATCTAGATGATTGTATTTCTGCTGTTCCTAAATTTAAAATGGAACACATGAATCCACAAGCATTGGAATTTATGGAAAGAGAAATTGTTTTATCAAGTGAAAGATTTATTGGAAAGAGCGTATTTCCTCAAGTAGTTGATGGAGTAACTGCAAATGCTTATTTACTTGTTACTATAGATGCAAGTAGTGAAGATGAATTAAATAACCTTATTGAACAAGCAAGTGAAATAGTATTAGAAGCAGGAGCAATTGACGTTCTTGTAGCTGATACACCTGCAAAAATTAAAGATGCATGGGCTGCACGTTCTAGTTTCTTAGAGGCAATTCAGGCAGAAACAAAGTTACTCGATGAATGTGATGTAGTAGTTCCAATAAATAAAATCGCGTCTTATCTAGCTTTTGCAAATAAAACTGGGCAGGAGTGTGGACTTACTATTAGGAGTTTTGGACATGCAGGAGATGGAAATCTTCACATATACCAATGTAGTAATGATTTAGATGAAGCAGAATTTAAAGTAAGAGTTGATAAATACTTTGATATTATTTATAAAGAAGCAATAGATTGTGGCGGACTTGTTTCAGGAGAACATGGAATTGGTAGTGGAAAGATTGATTATTTATTAGAGTGCGTTGGAGGAATAAATATGGAATTAATGAAAGGCATTAAAAAAGTATTTGACCCTAATTCTATTATGAATCCAGGTAAAGTATGCGCTGCAATAGATGCTGCTAACTAATAAAATACAATTGACAAACACAAATAAAAAAAAGAAAGGTAGGAAATTGATATGAATTTTAAACAAGATGAAGATAGTAAGCAATTACAAGAAATGTATAGGGAGTTTGCAGAAAAAGAGGTAAAACCCATTGCAAAGGAAATTGATGAAAGTATGCGCTTCCCAGCAGAAAATGTAGCAAAAATGGCTGAAATGGGCCTACTTGGAATTCCATTTCCTGAAGAATACGGTGGAGCTGGAATGGATACATTAAGTTATGTACAATGTGTGGAAGAATTATCAAAAGTTTGTGCTACAACAGGTGTTATTGTTTCAGCACATACAAGTCTTTGCGCAGGACCAATTTATACATATGGTACAGAGCTGCAAAAAGAGAAATATTTAAAACCACTTGCCTCAGGTGAAAAACTAGGTGCTTTCGGATTAACTGAACCTGTTGCTGGAACTGATGCTTCTATGCAAAAGTCAACAGCAGTACTCGACGGAGACCATTATGTATTAAATGGTAGCAAGATTTTTATTACTAATGCAGGATATGCAGACATATATATTATTTTAGCTATGACAGATAAGAGTAAGGGAACAAAGGGTATTTCAGCATTTATCGTTGAAAAAGATTTCCCTGGTTTTTCTGTTGGAACTCATGAAATAAAGATGGGAATAAGGGCATCTTCTACATGTGAATTATTCTTTGATAATTGCATAATTCCAAAGGAAAATCTTTTAGGAGAAGAAGGTAGAGGCTTTAGTATTGCAATGGCAACTCTTGATGGAGGACGTATCGGTGTTGCAGCGCAAGCTCTAGGTATTGCAGAGGGCGCAATAGAAGAAACTATAAAATATGTAAATGAACGTGTTCAATTTGGGCGTACTATTTCAAAATTCCAAAATACACAATTTGAACTTGCTCAAATGCGTGCAAATACAGAAGCTGCAAAACTTTTAGTATATCAAGCTGCATGTGCAAAGGATAATCATGAGAGATTTACTCATTTAGCTGCTATGGCAAAATTATTTGCTTCTAGAAATGCCAGCGATGTAACAAGACGTTGCTTACAATTATTTGGTGGATATGGATATTCAAGCGATTATCCAATTGAAAGAATGATGCGTGATGCAAAAATAACAGAAATTTATGAAGGAACATCAGAAGTTCAAATGATGGTAATCTCTGGATGGATGGGCGTTAAATAATAGATAACTAAAATTAAATAAAAACAGATGATCAGGAAGATTTCCTGATCTCTTTTTTATTTGGAAAACGCAAACATACACTTTGCTTCACTTGAAGAATTGCTTAAACAAAGTGATTTTGTGACCATCAAGTGCCCACTTACTTCTGATACATTGCACCTTATTGATAAGGACCGCTTGAAGCTTATGAAGCCTTCAGCTTTTAGCGGGAGTCTTACTTGTTCCAGACATTATTATTGATGATTAAATTTGGCAATAATTCAGAGCTGTATTTGTAGAAATGGAGAATTTGAACCTAAAATTTTGAATAAGTATCAACAAAATATAAAAATTATTTACACGGCCAAGATTTACAAATAAATAGCTGAAAGCTCCACTAGTATACTTTGATTTTTACTTTCCACTTTACTATTATATATCATATTTTCCTGAATTATCTTTCTTGAAGGAAGCATAACTGTAAATTTGCTTCCTTTCCCATATTCACTTTCAGTGTATATACTACCACCGTGTAACTCCACAATCGTTTTAACTAAACTTAAACCAACACCTGACCCCTCTGTATTTCTTGATAACGATTTATCTACCTGCTTAAATCTATCAAATATCATATCCAAGTTCTTTTTTTTAATTCCAATACCAGGAAGTTGGAATTAACAACTATTCAAAATTTGTAAAAAAGTTATGAAATTACGTATAAACAAAGTGAAAGTAACACACGTACAATTGTGTTACTTTCACTTTGGTGGTATTACCCATCAATAGCTCCCATAGCGGCAGCAAAAGGTATGCACTGGTAGCTCATTAGATACAGCTACCAGTGTATACATCAAAGGTCTAGGAGCTAAAATCACTTATGTTATAGGTGAAGCTGATACGGTTTCTGAAGCACTTGCCCGTGTACTTCCAGGAGTAATTAAATTAGCAGGTACTACAAGATATGAAACAAATGCAAAAGTTGTAGATAATTTCAAAGCAGATACATCATTAAATTTAAATAACATTTTTATATCCTCTGGCGAAGAAATGAACTATATAGATACTTTAGCAGGCGCACCATTAGCAGTATCAATAGGAGCACCCATAATATTCATTCACAACACTATTAACTCAGGTACAGGAAGTTACTTGGTACAAGTTTCTCGAAAGGCACGAAATATGGGGCATATTACATGGAATATATGCGAAGATGGGACAAATTTATATATTTTAAAAAATCCCGCACAAAACTTTTCAGCGGCATATATATTCAATGAAAACAAAATGAAAGGGGGTGATTTACATGGCAGTTGTATCAACAAAAGTAGCCAGTGCACTAAAACTTACTATGAAGATAGGTGTTGACATTAAAGGTAAAGACAAATATGCAACAAAAAGATTAAGTAACCTAAAAGTTGTAGCAACAGACGAAGACATTTTTGCTGTAGGACAAGCAATTTCAAACATCAAAACTTATCCATTGTTTGGCCTAGACAGAGAAGACCAGTACAGCTTAGTTACTGAGTAGGTTTTAGCTCAAAGTTGAAAGTAGAGAATTCAGAGATGTAATCCAAATAATTTAAAGGAGGAAAAGTGATATGCATAAATTAGTTATGAGATTTTTAACAGCTACAGAAGGTAAATATTTTACTTTAACTGTAGATGACATCAAAGCTGATGGTGATGGAGTTCCAACTGTAACAGAAGCTGAGGTAAATGCTCTCATGGATTTAGTCATTGTAAAGAACATTTTTGCATCAGCAAATGGTAGCTTAATTGGCAAGAAAGATGCCAAGGTAGTTACTACGGATACTGGTATCGTTGAAGTAGCTTAGGGAAATAGTGCCTGCGAGGGCACTATTTTTCTACTTAAACATTTAAGTAAGGAGGAAGAAAATAATGGTTAGGTTATGTTTTGATTATGGACATGGTGGAGAAGATAGTGGGGCCTTATACAATGGAAGAAAAGAATCTAATGATGTTTTAAGTTTAGGTAGAGCTATAGCTTTAGATATTAGAAAGCATGGAGTTATTGTAGATGAAATAAGAACTAGTGATGTGGCTATAAGCCTTAGTGATAGAAGTAAATATGAAAATAGAAGCACGTACGATTTTTTTATATCCTTTCACAGAAATGCGTATCTGCCTGAACAAGCTAAAGGAGTTGAAACTTACACTTACTTAAATCCAAGTGCAAAGTCAAAAGGGTTAGCAAAAAGCATACAAGCATCACTTGTAGCTATGGGTTTTGTAAACAGAGGAGTAAAGGCGGCTAACTTTCATGTGTTAAGAGAAACCAAGGCCTCAGCGGTATTAGTTGAAATTGGGTTTATTGACAACACAAATGATAATAACGTTTTTGATAGTAAAAGAAGTGAGATTATTAAAGCATTAACTAAAGCTATCCTTGTAGAAGTAGGTGTGTGCTATATTGATATTGGAAAGTTATACAATTATAAGTAAAAGGATTAGGCATAAAAAAGAACTCCATTACTGGAGTTCTATTGTTTACATTTTTATGTGATTTTATAATATATTAAAAAATTAAATTCATTTCTTACTGTCTCGGTTAATCCTTTAAACATATATAGACAATTGTCTTTGAGTTTCTGAATTTCCATGATAATACCACTCTACTAAATGTATTCCTTTGGAATCTATGTGTATTTTATCTTCACAAATCATAGCTACATTATTATTATATTTAGTGCTAGCAATTCCAGCTTTTAGAAAGGCTTCTTTTTCTTCATATTTTACAAAACCTAATCTTTTTAATTTCCCTAAATAGAAAGCAAATTCTTGGTTCTTATTTTTGGGGTCTTTCTCTGTTAATTTATAATTTTCAATTTCAAATGACATTCCTGGCAACATATCAGCCTCATAAATGTCAATTAATATCTGACTTTCTAATTCATTTAATCCCATATCTTTACATTCCCACCCTTATTTTATTATAAGTTTTCACTCACAATTATTTTAAACAACATAATAAATTATAATACAAATTATAATTTTTTTTTGTAATATTGTGTTACTGCTAAAAAGAAATATTATTGCAAAATTCATCATCATTTTTGAAGATGGTCTGGAAATAATGAATCTAACACTATTATATTCAAGTTATGTTCAAAAAAATGTTGTCTAACAACATTTTAATTTTTGAAAAATAATAATTTTGCACAATTAAAGGTTTTTAGGAATTAAGTAATACTAGGCGATAAAAGATCAGAAGAAGAAGTAAGAAATAAAAAGGAAATATTCATAAAAAATAATTCTGCTGCTGCTAATGATGATGAGGGCTTAAAAAATATAACTAAAATTTTCGAAGAAAACATACATGATATAACTCCACTGGAATATGAAAAAGTATTAGGGTTTACAAAACATGTAACTTGAGATGTTGTTCTTATGGCAATAGAAGAAGCTGTTGTTTATAATGCTAAAACTATGCAATATATTTCTAAAATAATTAATTGCTGGATTAGTCAGGGTATAAAAACTGCTGAGGGGGTAAAGGCATATCAAAAAAAATGGGCTGATAAAAAAATTAACAGTGGAAGCAAAAATGTCACAAAGGGTGGATTCTGTGATTTTGAACAAAGGAATTATGATTATGAGGCCCTAGAAAAAAAGCTATTGGGACATTTGGATACTGAGGATTTAGACTAAAGTACTTGAAAATCAATATTAATTTACTGCGTAATGTTAAAGGCTGAAAATATGTTTTTTAATATTTTAATTAAAATTATACAAGGAAGGTGTATATCATAGAAAAATTAATTGAAAAGGCTAAAGCCAGCGAGGCTGGAGCTACAGAGGAAGTACTAGAAAATTTCAAATATCTCATCGTAAAGGAGGCCAGCAGATATCACATTCCAGGTTTTACTTGTGAAGACTTAGTTCAGCACGGGTACCTTTCGGTAATAAAGGCTATAGCTATGTATAAGTTAGGTAGCAACAGTTTTAATGGCTATTGCATAAGTTCTATAAAAATGAATTTCAAAGCACTTTTAAAAGGACAAATAAAACATTTTAGAGAGGTGACAAACAATGATATGTTAGATTTTGATACCTGTGGAGACTATGAATTTACCTTAGAGGATGAAGTAATAGCTTTTGATGAAGTGGAAAAGTTATATGCAGCTCTTGATAAACTTGATCCTTTAGAGTGTGATATTGTAAAAAGATATTATCTTATGGATAACGGGTTCCGTTTTGAAGTTCTTTTACTGAAATATCATTAACATTATCATATATAGTCACACTAATATAATAAGCTATTAATATACTATTTAAGAAAGAAAACACAGGCTAAAAATCTGTGTTTTCTTTGAGTTTAATTTAATATGAGCCGATACTAGGTGTAAGAAATATATTGCAAATAAGTTTAACAGATTATGTTATAATTTTTAATATATAAAATTTATGTTATAATTAGTATAAAGATTAGCTTTAATTGCTACATAATTATATTTTTATGTGTAACAAAAATTATTTCTATAACAGAAACATAAATAGGAATTTGACGCTGTGTCAAATTCCAAACCAACATGTAAAGGGGTGGGGAGAGAATGACTAGTATTATTAAGAAAAAGTCAAAAATAATAAAAAGAATATTCATAGGACTATCAATTGTACTCATAGTGGCAATTGTGGTGTTAGGCTTGCTGTGGAATAGATATTTGAATAAAAACAGCCTCCTAAAAAAGTTTGAAACAACACAAAATCAAGAAGTTTATTTATTGGGAACATTTCATACAAGTCATTTTAATAAATGGGTTAATTATTCGATGGAAGACCTTTTGAGTGCCGTTCAGAATGTACAGCCAGACGTTGTCTTTATTGAAGCACGAGAACAGTATTTCAAAGACTATGGTGTGGTGGATGGACCGATAGATATGACCGTTGTATATAGTCATTGCACAGATAACGATATTGCGGTAGAAATGATAGATTGGGGAGTTGTGGATAATAGTTTTAAACCAAATACAACAAATGATAAGCGTGATGATATGATATTTGCAAATATTGATAATAAGTTGAATACAATTCCTGAGAATTCAAAAATTTTGGTTGTATGCGGCTCAGGACATTTTTATGAACAAACAAAGCGTTTTCTAAATAATGGATTTGAACCACTAAAGATTCAAAATAAGGCTACATATTTTGAAAGTCAGGACGTGGACTTCAAATACCCTGTCAGTGTAGAAGCTGTTTGGAAGAAACGTACTTATTTTTATGCTTATACTTATCCAGATATTGTAGGACAAGATAAAACTTTAGATAAGAATATAAAGTCAAAATTTAAACACAATGATGTATTTTATCAGCAGCAGCTAGAATATTGCGACCTTTTTTCAAAAAATGAGTTGTACAAATAAGAAGGAAGATATATTTTCAGATAATATTCACATAAAGAATCACACTGTTAATAAATTTATTAACAGTGTGATTCTTTATGTGAAAACTCATGATAATATAAATATATAGTGTAATAAAACTACTCCTAATATAGTCATACCAACAATAAACGCTATGATTAAATCATAGCGTTTATTTAAGTGAATATTAATGATATTTATTCAAAAGAACTTCAAAACGGAACCCGTTAATCTTATGGACCAGTCTCTTTCCGAAATAGCTTGTGATAGTGATAAAAATTACCATCAATTTGCAAGAATTAAGAGAAAAGCTCTAGAAAAACTCAGGTGCTTAATGTAAATTTATATATTTTAAAAAACTCCGCACAAAAGTTTTCAGCGGCATATATATTCAATGAAAACAAAATGAAAGGAGTGATTAACATGGCAGTAGTATCAACAAAGGTAGCCAGTGCGCTAAAACTTACTATGAAGGTAGGTGTTGACATCAAAGGTAAAGACAAATATGCAACAAAAAGATTAAGTAATCTAAAAGTTGTAGCAACAGATGCGGACATTTTTGCTGTAGGACAAGCTATATCCAACATCAAAACTTATCCATTGTTTGGCCTAGACAGAGAGGACCAGTACAGTTTAGTTAATGAGTAGGTTTTAGATGAGAATTGAAGGGAAAGTAGAGAATTAAGAGATGTAATCTAAATAATTTAAAGGAGGAAAAGTGATATGCATAAATTAGTTATGAGATTTTTAACAGCTACAGAAGGTAAATATTTTACTTTAACTGTAGATGACATCAAAGCTGATGGTGATGGAGTTCCAACGGTAACAGAAGCACAGGTAAATGCTCTCATGGATTTAGTCATTGCAAAGAACATTTTTGCATCAGCTAATGGTAGCTTAATTGGCAAGAAAGATGCTAAGATAGTTACTACGGATACTAGTAATGTTGAAGTAGCTTAGGAAATAGTGCCCTGCAGGGCACTATTTTTCTACTTAAACATTTAGAGGAGGAAGAGAATAATTTTTGCTTTTTAATCTGCCATAAAATGAATCGTCAATAATAATAACATTTTTGAGAGTATCTGAAGTTAAACCTAATAAACTTTCTTTTATAATAGTTCCCGAAAGTTGCTTACATGACCATTTATATGACTAATTGTCGAAAAATGTGGAAATTTAGTTGAAAACATGATATGATGTAACAACAGAATATTCAAAATAATATAAAAAATAAAAAAAGGGGAGGCAAATCAATGGGAATGATTACTACAAAAGATTGTACGCAGATTTATTACAAAGACTGGGGCACTGGTCGACCGGTGGTATTTAGTCATGGTTGGCCACTGAATTCAGATAGTTGGGAAGCTCAAATGATGTTCTTGGCCTCAAAAGGATATCGCTGTATTGCACATGACCGCCGTGGTCATGGAAGGTCTAGTCAGCCATGGGATGGCAATGATATGGATACATATGCTGATGATCTTTCTGAACTTATAGAAAAGCTTGACCTTAAGAATGTTGTTTTAGTTGGTTTTTCTGCAGGTGGTGGAGAAGTGGCTCGTTACATAGGGCGTTATGGCACTAAACGGGTGGCAAAAGTTGCTTTAATTTCTGCAGTTCCACCCCTAATGTTGAAAACAACAACCAATCCAGGAGGTTTGCCTATTGATGTGTTTAATGGAATACGAGATGGATCTATCGCTGACCGTTCTCAATTTTATAAAGAACTGGCAAGTGGCCCATTTTTCGGTGCAAATAGACCTGGCTCAAAAGTTTCTCAGGGTTTTATAGACTTGTTTTGGCTTGAGGGAATGCAGGCAGGTGGCAAGAATACTTATGATTGCATAAAGGCGTTTTCTGAGACTGATTTTAAGGAAGACCTTAAGAAGTTTGACGTGCCAACTCTTATCATTCATGGTGATGATGACCAAGTTGTTCCAATTGGTGCGGCGGCTCTTCAATCATCCAAGATCATAAAAAACTCAATACTAAAAGTTTATAAGGGTGCACCTCATGGGCTTACTTTTACACATAAAGATAAGGTCAACACAGATTTGTTGGCATTTATTGAAAATTAAGAGTATTGAAAACTAGCTAAAAACATTTAGAATGAAACTCCACAATCGTATTTCGAGATGTTCTCAGAAAATTATTAAAAGTAAGAAGGCATGTAGCCTCTGAGTAAATTTGATTTTATTAAATAAATATAAAAGGAAGTGTTTTCTATGTTAGAAGAAACATTATTTTCGAGTGAAAGAGCTAAAGAAATCGGTGAAAGTATTGGAATTAATTGGACTGAATTTAATGTAGAACAGTTCAGGATGGGATTGGTGGTTGAACTTGAACATGGTAAGATATCTCCAGATACAAATGTTTCAGATAATGATCCAATAGTTACAGCAAAAATAGCGCTTGCACATTTAGAAGAATTTCCTGACTATTATACTAGACTAGAAAAGATGGAAAATAAAGCTGAAAAATATTGGGATAATCATAATCGCTTAAATGACAAACAAGAAAGTGACGTAAATAGTAAAAATGTTTATACTGGGGACAATGATGAGGAGGTTTTAAATTGTGAAGGGAAACCTTGCAATTTTGTATACGATAATGTAAAAGGACAAGAAAAAGAGATTTAGTTAGTTAACGCGTAAATTAAAATATAAAATTTTGGAGGTATAAATTATGACTAAACTTAAAGAGGTCTATAAATGCGAGATTTGTGGTAATATCGTAGAGATTGTACATGCAGCTGCGGGAGTTTTAGTTTGTTGTGGGCAGCCAATGACACTACAAGTTGAAAATACAGTGGATGCAGCAAAAGAAAAGCATGTGCCAGTTGTTGAAAAGGTTAAAGGTGGAGTTCTTGTTAAAGTTGGTGCTGTTGAACATCCAATGTTAGAAACTCATTATATTGAATGGATAGAAGTTCAAACCGCAAATAAACTGTATAGAAAATATCTAAACCCTGGCGAAATACCTCAAGCTCTATTTATTATAAATGAAGAAGTTTTAAGTGTACGAGAATATTGTAATGTTCACGGATTATGGAAAGATAGTTTGTAAATTAATTTGATTTATAACACTTCATGTAGAATGCAGTCATATCGATAAACCGATGTGACTGCTTTTTTATATTCAACTATAAAGTAAAACCTGCCCGCATGCGCTTCCAGATTTTACAACGGGGTTTGGGCAGCCGCTATGTAACCTGCTATCTGGTGATTTATGTCGGAAGATAATGAATATAGAATCTAATTTCTAGTCATGTCATAAGATAATCTGGGTGCTTATTGTTACAGTAATATAAAAATAACCCAAAACAATAATTATCAAATGTTATATTCAAGTGTGAACGAGAAATTACACTTTTAAACTTTTCAGTTATTTTCATATAATAGAATATTTATTATGATTTTTTAATATATATAATTATTGAAAATATTTTTAGGAGGAAATATATAATGGCTTCTATCTTAGCTATTTTCGGAATTGTTTTGTTCTTTTTTACTTTTATTGGTATTGTTTTATATGTAATATTTGCATTATCATTTTACAGAATAACTGTAAATGCAGGAATTGAAAATCCATGGCTTGCATGTATTCCCATTGTTCAATTCTACATTTTGGCTAAAATAATAAAAACTTTGCAAATTTCCGGGTATGAAATACCTAATTTAGAATTTATCCTACCAGGAGCTACTATTTTAGTTATGCTTCTTAGGGACGTCCCAGTTATAGGTTCTCTATTAGCTGTTGCAAATTTTATTCTTATACTATTTGCATTAAATAAGCTTTATAGACTTTATAAACCTGAACAGGCTGTGTTATATACAGTATTAAGCATTTTTTCCTTACCAATACCTTTCATTTTCTTAACAATAAAGGATCTTAAGCGACTTGAATAAAACAAGATTTCTCATCTGCGAATCTCTAAAATAAAAAAAAATAATATAATAACTACTAAAAATCCTGTTGATAACTTATTTTAACAGGATTTTTATAACCATTCTTATAAGAAAAAATTGTTGATAAATATATATTATATATCCACTATCCATATAAAGGAGATTATAAATATGAAAAATAAAGCACTTAGTCATATGTTAGTTGGTGCAAAAGGACACAAGTGCCTTTTTAATATCATAACTTTATTGCTTGTTTTTATATTTTTATTTTCATCATGCAATAACAAAAGCAACAAAAATGATGGGGTAGGTGATCAGAAATGGAAATCAGAGTCTAAGCTTAAAGAGGATATTATTTTGGATAATTATGATAAAGATAATATACTTGGGGATTTAGAGATGTATGGTATTCAGGTTAATGTTCCAATGGGATCTTTTTCTAAAGGAACAAAACTCAGCATTTCAAGGCCTAGCGAGGGGGTTCAATATAGTGAAAATGGTATGGCACCCTATGGATCTCCTTTTGAATTTAAAATTGAAGGCGAAGACCATAGAAGTAATATGCCGCTACTTATTAAGATTGCAATTGATAAAGAGGCTTTGAAAAATTTGAAAGGATACGAAGGATTTAAAGGGGTTCATTATACTAAAGAAACTGGGTAGACCTATACTGACCCAATAGAGGTTAATGTTGATGCAGGATATGTTGCTTTTAACATTTACAACAATCCATTATGGGGTACTGCGGAGCTTACAGAGGGAGAATGAAAAGGAGAGGTTATAAAGGATAAGGCTTTGAAGAGCTGGGGTGAGTCGCAGCTTGAAGATGAAGTTAGAGCTAATACTCGTGATATGATTGAAAGCATTTTAGTGAATCAATTTAATGCTAAAAATAAATCGGAAATAAATCGGAAATAAATAAGATTGCAGAAGAAGTAATGAAGGAACTAAAATACGGAAATTTAGAATATGGGACCAGAATATGAGTGTGAGGAAAACAAGAATCAGATATACAATGTAAAATATAAGGAAGGAAAAGTAACATTTACAAGTACAGATATAGAAAGTCAATCCGTAGAAATCTTCGAAGGTAATGTTTCTTTAATGGTTGTTGTTACGGTGTAGCTACTACAATGCCTTGGGGAGTTGCATTTGAAAATGCTGACAAGAATCCATTCAAAAACGTATTCGGCAATAATACGTTCACAAACATTTTGTTTAACAGTTCACCTATTTTAAGACATCCAACCCAACTATATGAAGTGTTTTTCGCCATAATGTCAGCGCTAATAGCAGTATTATTGTTAAGAAAAAAAGTGAAAAGAGGTATAACATCAGCTGTATTTCTTATAATATTTAGTATCGGAAGGTTTATATCATTTTTATTTAGAGATTTTACGGAGGCTTCCACTGCTTCAAATATAATCAGAGGCCCTGTGGTTTACGGTGGAATAGTCATTCTTTAATTCCTCGCTACTCGCTATGTAACCTGCTATCTGGTGGTTTCTGGTGGTTTATGTCGAAGGATAATTATAGAATGTTTCATCAAAAAATTTTATAGGTGTTTTTTCTCTGACTATACAATTTAATACTGGTATAGTCTTCTTCTTTTATTATCTTTTATAAAATTCATAAACGATTGACATTTTAAATACAACATTGTAAAATTATTACATAGAATAAAATATTGATTATTGATATGTTAGGCGTGGAGGAACCCATGGCATGGCGGGAGTAGGGGGATGGAGTTTCAGTAGCATTATGCACGTTTTACTTATTTTAGGTTTAAGTATACTATTATTTAAATGTATAAAGGATGTGATTAGGTGTATCGTTATTCGGGGATTTCTTTAGAAAGATTACTAACCCTAGAGACACTTCGAGGGGCTAAAATTTTAGGTGGGGCTACGGGCACGTCTAAAAGAGTCACAAAAGTAAATGTTATGGAGGTGCCAGATATTATAGAATGGGTTAGCGAGGGAGAGTTTTTAATTACAACAGCCTATTCTATAAAGGATAATATTAATATACTTCTTGAACTTATCCCTAAATTAAATGCAAAAGGTGTAGCTGGTCTTGGTATTAAGGTAGGTAGATATGTTAGTGAACTTCCTAGGGACGTTATTAAGTTAGCAGATGAATTGGGATTTCCACTTATCGAAGTCCCATTTGCTGTTTCACATACTGATGTTATATCAGGTATACTTACTGAAGTGATTAACGATCAAATGAATATGTTAATAAGAATTAATGTTTTAAACAGAGAAGTGATGAATATAATGATGATGGGTGGCAGTTTAAGAGAAATAGCCCAAAAACTTTATGAAAATATAGGTAATTCTTTAGCCATATATGAGAATATGAGCGATAGCTGTGAAGTTATTTGTAATGAAGATGATAGAAATATAATTGATAACATTATATATGAACATATAAGTCTTAATCATATTGAGGATATTAATTATTATGATGAAGTAAGTTATAAAGTACATAGGGACGAAATTAGAGGAAGGGTTGTTGAAAGGGTAGTTATTCCAATAGTGATAGAAAATGTTGAGTATGGGTGTATTTTTGTTTGGTTTGATAAAAAGGATATAACTCCCCTGGATAACATGCTTATAGAGTCATATGTACATATTATAGCTTTGGATTTTGTTAAAAAGCTTTCTTTATATAATATGGAGAGTAATTATAAACTTGAGTTTTTTGATGATTTGCTTAGTGATAATGAAGATAGGCAAAAGAGAGCTATAGAAAGAGCAAAAACATTTAACTTTTACAAAAACCTTAAATATTCAGTTATTGTAATCCTTTTAAGGGATATAGATGATTCAAACAAATTGACAGCTGATAAGGTTAATTCATTGCATGAGAGAATAAGTGAAATACTCTTTATAACGGGTAGGGTGGCAAAACTTCAGAAAGAGAGAATAGTATATGTTGATAAAAGTGATAGAATATTGATACTTTATGGAAGTGAGAGGAGTAAGAGTCCACAAACAATAAAGAGTGAGGCCATTAACTTTTGTCAGAAGATATTAGATGAAGCTTTGAAGAAATTTGTTGTAAATATGGTAACAATAGGAATAGGACGTTCCTATGATGAGTGTAATCAATTATATAAAAGTCGTGAGCAAGCAAAGTTAATTGTTGAAAACTTAAGCAAAACAAATACAAGAAATATTAAACATTATGATGATTTAGGGTTATATAGAATTTTAGCATTTGAAGGTCTTCAAGGTGAACTTAGTGAATTTTGCAGTGATACAATAAAACCACTTATAGAATACGATAAGATAAATAATGCCGAACTTATTAAAACCTTAAAAGCGTATTTTGAATGTGATGGTAATATGAAAAAAATATCTGAAAAGATGTACATGCATTATAATACTATAATATATAGGGTACAACAAATAAATGATATTACGGGACTTGATTTAGAGAATGGTGATAGTAGACTTAATCTTGAAATTGCTCTTAAGGCAATGGATTTAATTAAAATATAATAGAAGGCTGACTCCTAGTGAGTCAGCTTTTGTTGACTATTAACAAAATGTATTTAATTAACAATAAATTTTACAGTTAGTTAAGTCAGTGATTTCAATACGGTTGGTAATTATTAACAATACAATATAAGAATGTTTAGATATTACATACAAAGGAAATAATGGATAAATATAGAAATGTATTAATAAGATTTAAGTAAAGGGATGGTTTTATTGAAGGGTTTATGTATATGTGAAGATCTCGAGAAGATCATTTTGAAAGGAGGTATATTAAGCGGACGTGTTCATTCTGTGTTTAAGAATGCATGTAATATTGAATGTGATGGTTTATTTATAACACTTTTAAGTAAAGGAAAATATATGTCTCCAATGAGTGTAATTGTGGAAGGCTTAGAACAAGTTGATTTTAATGTTCTAAACATAAAACAAGGATTGAAATTTGAATTTACGGAAAGTGAAATTTATTGTACACAAAAGAATTTATATATAAGCATGAATAATGCTAAAAAGTGGTCTTCATGTGCGAGGCTCATTACATCAAAATGTTCGAAGCGGCAACTTTTAGACAACATCAATATCATAGAGCAAGTATTATTAAAACTAGGAAAACTTAATGGTATGGGGCCACTAGTAAATATGATTTACGATAAACACCCAGAACTTAAATTAGTTCCTTTTTATGAAGGTACTTTTGATAAAAGTTTTGAATTCATAAAAGATAGGTTTATTAATTTTATTCATGCTGTGATGAAAGCAGATATGGTTGAAATAGGATGTATAGCAGAGCGAGTTATAGGTTTTGGTTGTGGACTTACACCATCAATGGACGATTTTATTAGTGGCCTAATGACCGCATTCATATATATGGGAGGTTATTATAAATTAGATAGTAAATATATATATGAATTTAATAGTAAAATCATTAGCTTAGGATTACATAAAACAACTAGAGTTAGCTCCGAGATGTTAAAGCATTCATCAGTGGGAGAGATAAATGAGGCTGTACGTAATCTAATGGCGTCGATTTTAAATTACAATAATGATGATGATAACATAAGTATTATTAAAGATTTGAAGGAAGTTATTGGATACGGTGAAACATCAGGGACTGACACGGCACTTGGAATTTACGTGGGACTTAGGATCATGACTAATATAGAGTATAGGAGGCTTTGGTTAATGAATTTGTGTGTTGATATTAGAAAAAATACTTATTATGATTCTGTTGCACTCATGTTAATAACTAAGGAAATTAAAAGAATGTCAAATGTTAAACAAGTTATTGTTGGTATGGGAACAGACCTAAATAAAGAGCTAACGGAAAATTTAAATTTATCAAATGATGATATAAGGGGATTAACCCCTAATGATTTTTTCATTGCTGCAGCAAGTGATGATAAGAATTCAAAGGAAATGATAGTTAAAAAAGTTGATGAATTATTAAATGCTAAGGTAGAAAATGATGATTCTTCGGTAGAGTATAAACCTACAACTCTTAGTGCTGCAATTAAGCATCTAGAGGAAGCTAACATGGCAATTATATCACTCCCTGGAAAATATGCAGCCTATGAAGCGAAAAAAGCATTAAATAATAATCTTCATGTAATGCTTTTCAGCGATAATATTACAGTGAAAGAAGAGCTTGAGTTAAAGAAAATGGGTAGAGATAAGGGACTTTTAGTTATGGGACCAGATTGTGGGACTGCAATTATCAATGGAGTACCCCTTTGTTTTGCAAATGTTGTAAGACGTGGAGATATAGGTGTAGTGGGGGCTTCTGGTACAGGAACACAGGAGATTACAGTGATTATAGATAAAATGGGCGGTGGAGTATCCCAGGTGATTGGTACAGGTGGAAGAGATCTTAAAAGTGAAATCGGTGGAATTATGATGATCGAGGGGTTTAAAGCCTTAATCGATGATGAAGAAACAAAGGTTATAGTATTAATCTCTAAACCACCAGCACCTGAGGTAGCTGAAAAAATATTAAATATGGTAAAGAATACACACAAGCCAGTTGTTGCAAGCTTTATAGGCGGGGATAGAATCGAAATTGAAATGCATGGTGCATATTCAAGTGTGGATTTAGAGGACGCAGCAAGGAAGGCAGTACTACTCTCAAAGGGAGAGAAAATAGAAGATTTTACTGGATTTACACTAACAGACAAGGAAATAGATGCAATTGTTCAAGGCGAATGCAAAAAGTTTAGCAAGGGTCAGAAATATTTAAGAGCTTTATATACCGGGGGAACCTTGGCAGATGAAGCAATGAAGATGCTACGCACGCAGGGTTATAAGATATTCTCTAATATCCCATTATCACCTGAGCTTAGACTGTCGGATGTGCACAAAAGTGTAGAGCACACATGCGTTGATCTGGGTGATGATGATTTCACTGTTGGAAAGCCACATCCTATGATAGATCCAGTAGCTAGGGTGGAAAGACTTCCAAAAGAATCAGAGGACGATGAAGTTGCCATAGTGCTTATGGATTTTGTTCTCGGTTATGGATCACATATAGATCCAGCAGGAGAAATGCTTGAAACTATAATAAATGCTAAAAAAGCTATGAAAGACAGAGATAAATATTTATGTGTAATTGGGTATGTATGTGGTACAGATGGAGACCCTCAAAACTACAAATTCCAAAGAGAAAAACTAGAAAAGGAAGGAGTTATACTAATGCCTTCTAATGCTCAAGCTGTTAAACTAACTTCGTTAATTCTTGGAAGATTAAATAAAATTTAAAGGAGGGTTGTTACGTGACCGCAATAAATAAATTATTCAGTAAGAAACTCACTGTTATAAATATGGGACTAGAGTCTTTTCAGAAAGACTTAAAAGAGCAAAAGGTAAAGAGTTTACATGTTAATTGGAGACCGCCAACGGAGGCAAGTATAAAACTTTCTGTTTTGGAAGAAGTAAGCATTAGTAAAAAAATTGAAAGTGCAAATAAAGTGGCAATGGAGAGACTGCTTTCAGCAGAACCAATAATTGTTGGTATAGGTACGGCGGGTATTGATATCCCGGGAATGACAAAACATACAATTCTTCACGCAGGGCCACCAATAACATGGGATAGAATGAGTGAGCCGGTAAGGGGCGCTATAATAGGCGGTTTAATATATGAAAAACTTGCTAAAAACGAAGAAGAAGCAAAAAAACTAGCACAATCTGGAAAAATAATATTTGAACCATGTCATCATCACAATACAGTAGGTCCTATGGCAGGGGTTGTAACCTATTCAATGCCTGTTTGGAAGCTTCAAAACAAGACCTTCGGAAATTATGCATATTGTACACTAAACGAAGGACTAGGAAAAGTTCTAAGATTTGGAGCTTTTAGCCCAGAGGTAATTGAAAAACTAGACTGGATGGAAAAAATCCTAGCACCTGTACTTAAGTCCGCTATGATTTTAAAGGGGAGTATCGATGTTAAAACTATATTAGCACAAATGATTCAAATGGGTGATGAAGGACATAACAGAAATAAAGCAGGAACATCACTATTATTTAGGGAGCTCGCACCATTTATAGTCAAAACTAAGTTTTCGGATGACATTAAAGCAGATGTGCTCATATTTATTGATAAGAATGATCATTTCTTTTTAAATGTCTCTATGCCAGCATGCAAATGCAGCTTAGACCCACTTGAAAATATAGAATACAGTACAGTAGTTTGTGCCATGTCGAGGAATGGTACGGATTTTGGAATTAGAACTGCTGGTACAGGAAATGAATGGTTTACTGCACCTTGTGAACTTGTGGAAGGTCTTTATTTTCCAGGCTTTGAGGAAAAGGATGCGAACCCTGACCTTGGAGATAGCTGTATAACAGAAACAGCAGGAATAGGTGGTTTTGCCATGGCAACTGCTCCAGCAATTGTTCAATTTGTAGGGGGAACACCAAAGGATGCTATAAATTATACAACTAGTATGTACGAGATTACTTTCGCAGAAAATAGTGCATTTAAGATGCCAAATTTGAATTTTAGGGGAACACCAACTGGAATTGATATTAGAAAAGTTATTGAGACAAGAATATTACCTGTAATAAATACTGGAATTGCATGTAATAGAGCTGGTATTGGACAAGTAGGGGCAGGCGTAGTTCATCCACCAATGAAATGTTTCGAAGATGCACTTACCTCTTTTATTAAGAAGAATATAAATAATTTATTATAAATGGAGGGTATATTATGAATATTATTGATGCTTTTAAAAATGTAAAAATGTATGATTTAACTCAAAAGATTAGTCATCTAACACCGGCATGGCCAACCTATGAGCCACTTGAAATCAAGTTTTTCAAAAGACTGTCATCCAATGGTGCAAATGGGCAGGTACTAACTCATTCAAATCATGTTGGTACTCATCTTGATGGTTCACTACACTTTTGTACACATGGAAGAGATATAGCAAGTATTCCACTGGAAGAACTTGTGGCACCTGGAGTTGTTGTTGATATATCAGATATAGCAGAGGATTATGGAATATATACTTCAAAAGACATAATGGATAGAGCAGATGTTAGGAAAGGTGATATTTTAATTATACACACTGGCTATCATAAATATGGCTGGGATGAACCGGAAGCAGATGAGGAAAGAGTAATGATGAGACACCCAGGGCCTACAAAAGAATTTTCGGATTGGTGTAAGCTAATGGAATTTAAATGGATTGGCGTTGATTGTGGTTCTGCAGACCATCCAATGAATACAAAAATTCGTGAATGGGCTCCGAAAGAAGCAAGACGAGCAGATAGATATTTAAAAGCTAAATATGGTAAAGGTATTGAAGATTTCTGGCCAGAGGATGATTATCAATTTATGCATTATGATTTATTTCCACTAAATATTATTCATGCCGAAAATCTTGGTGGAGATATTGATAAGGTACTTGGCAAGAGGTTAATAATAGGATGTTTCCCATGGAGATTTGAAGGTGGAGAATCCTGCATATCCCGTATTGTAGCATTTGATGCTGAATAGTATTCTATAGGAGAATTTAACAAATAGAGTTTTGATAAAGATAATTAAAAGCTCTATTTGCTAATCCTATAAAAAAAATTAAAATCGAAAGGATGATAAATAATGATCGTAGATAAAATGGAGCAAAGCCTTAGACCAGTTGAGACAGCACTAGTTAATTATCCACCAAAGTATATTACTATGGCTACTGGAGAAAAATTAGTAATTCGTCAAATTAGAAGAGAAGAAGTGCCTCATATTTTAGAAGCTGTAAAGCCTCTTATGACTGTGGAAGCTGACTTTTATGATATTGTTGCATCCAGAATATACTCAGAGCTTTTGGGTTACTACAGATATAGAGTAAAAGATGAATATTGCCTAATTGGAACAATAGATGGAATCTTAGTTGGTATTGTTAATGGTCGCATGGTTGATGATAAGGTTGGAATGTCCTATCATACAATGACACTAAAACAAGGACTTAGAATTGGAGCACAATTATTTGCTGCAAAAATGGAATACCATTTAGATTTCTTGAAGCAAGAAGAAGTTTGGATTGTTGCTGAGAGTCCAAATGGATTTAAGAGATGGATGATTGAATATGAACTTGAATCAAGACCAGAAATTTGGCATGAACTAGGCGGAGTTCCAACGTATGTATTAACTAAAGCACTGTGGGAAAAACATAAAGGTGCTAAACTAGGTGGCCGCCGTCCTGTATCGGACGAATTACTTAAAACTGCAGATGATCCAATTCTTCCAGAAACCTATTCTCAAATTCCAGGGTATAAAAGATGAGAGAAGTTGGTATTGTAGGAATAGGCCATAGTAAATTCGGTAAAATGTCGGGCGGAACCTTTACTGATATGCTAAGTATGGCGGCTGTGCAGGCACTAGATGATGCTGGTGTAAAAACAGGTGTAGGCCATGGCATTGATCAAGTTTTTGTATCAACAATGGGTGCAGGTATCCTTAATAAACAAAGCGGTATTGCATCAGCACTTGTGGATTATTTGAATTTAAGACCAGCAATGGCTGAAACAATAGAGAATGGTCCAGCCTCAGGAGCATCAGCGATAAAACTTGGGTACATGGCTATAGCAAGTGGTATGTGTGATTGTGTGCTTGTTGTTGGCGGAGAAATGATGAGGGTTGTTAGTGGATGGGAAGGCACGGATTTCGTTGCAACAATGCTTCACCCCCAGGCAGAATATAATTATGGACTAACACTTCCAGCCTTTGCAGGACTCTTTACAAAATTATGTATGGACAAGTATGGAGTAACTGAAAAGGATTTAGCAATAGTAGCAGTTAAAAACCATGAGAATGCAATGCATAATCCAGTAGCACATATACAGGTGGTGCCTAATCTTTATTGTATAACAGATGATGAAGATGCACATGTAATGAATCCATATGTTGCAGAACCACTTCGGTTATATGCTTGTTGTCCTGTATCTGATGGTTCTGCAGCAGTTTTATTATGTGCCATGGATAAAGCAGATAGATTTACTAAAAAACCAATAAAAATAGCGGGCATAGGTTCTGCCACAGACACTCATGCAGTGGCTGAAAGAGAAGTACCTACGGATTTACTTGCTGTTCGTCTTGCAGCACAAATGGCATATAAGATGGCAGGACTTACTCCAAAGGATATTGATGTTGCAGAGCTTCATGATGCATTCCAAATACTAGAGATAGTTGAATCCGAAGAGGTTGGATTTTTCAAGAGGGGTGAGGGTCATATAGCAGCTCGAAATGGAGAAACAAAGATTGACGGTAAAATGCCAATTAACACCTCAGGAGGCTTAAAAGCAAAGGGGCATCCACTTGGGGCAACTGGAATTTCACAAGTTGTAGAAATTGTAAAGCAACTAAGGGGAGAAGCTACAGGACGTCAAGTAGAGGGTGCTAAAGCTGGTCTTTGCGTTAACTTTGGTGGTTTCGGCAATAATGTTGTTGCGACGATACTCACGAGAGAGGAGGCATAATTATGGAGGAGAAAATGTATGCTTATAAATGTACAGCTTGCGGTCAGCTTCACCATCCTAAGCACTATGTATGTAAGAAGTGTGGAAATAGAAAGTTTGATGAAGTTGTATTAGATGGAGAGGTAACCCTTGTAACCTATACAAAAGTATATAATCTTCCTGAAGGATATATGAAACCATATATTGGTTTTGGAATTGTTAAATTCACAAATGGACTTGTTGTAACTGGACAACTTGAAGCCCAAAACCCTGAGATAGGAATGAAACTTATGTCAACAGTGGGAGTTGTAAAAGAAGGCATCGGTGCCGACCATTATGGATTTATTTTTAAATAGAATAACAATAGTCTTTTAATTATTTATCATTAGGGACAGTTACTATGTATTGGTTGTCAGAGAACATGGCTCTCAAGTTGCTTAGTAACTGTCCTTATAAAATTAATTTACGAGGGGGAATATTTAGTGAATAATAATCCATTACAACCAGGATCTAATAAAGAAATAAAAACTCCTATAAGGCCTAAGGGATTTTTCAAGAAATACGATCCCGAACAAACAGTATTTGATAAAGAAATAAAAACTTCTATAAAGCCTATACTAACTATTAATGAGAGGCCCAAGAGTTTTGGGGTAACACTTTTATATGCCTTTCAAGTAACTTTAGTTGATTTTACTCCATTTATTTGGGCAGGAGCATTTGTAGCTCTTGCAGGGTTACCTGACAGTGTTATTCCTATAATGATTAGTACTTGTTTTCTAGCAATGGGTATAGGTACTTTGATACAAACAATATTGGGTAATAGATTACCAATTGTGCAGGGTCCTTCTTCTTCGGTTCTAACTGCTATGGGACCCGTAGCTGCTATATATGGATTTCCTGCAATGTGGGGTGCTGTTATAGTTGGTGGTATATTAGAAACATTTATTGGGGCTTCAAGATTATTAGGTAGTATAAGAAAATTCATACCACCTGTGGTTACGGGTTCTGTAGTTACTGCAATTGGCTTTGTTGCTGCCAAAATATCGCTAACCTGGATTTTTGGAAGTGGAAAACCAATACATCTTGTTCTTGCACTGATTGCTTTTCTATTTGCTTTATTCCTCAAATTTAAATGTAAAGGCATTTTATCAAATGCATTTGTTCTTATTTCAGTCCTTGTAGTTGGTGTCTTAATTTCAACTATAGTAGGAGAATATGACTGGGCTAAGGTAAGTGCTGCTCAATGGTTTGCTATGCCTAAGTTATTCCCATTTAAAGGATTTGGTGGAACCACAAAGCCATTTGTTTTTATTGGTATTGCAATACTAGGAGGTTTTACAGGTTATATAGGTTCAATATTTGAATCGATTGGTGATTATGCTGCCACATGTGCTGTTTGTGGAGAAGAATATAAAGTTAAACACATTAATAAAGGTATTGCTGCTGAAGGCGCTGGATGTATAGTTAGTGGATTATTAGGTGCCTTACCTGTTACAAGTTATACTCAAAATATTGGTATTATTGCTGCAACTGGAATTGCCAGTAGATTTGTTACTCAAGTAGCTGCGGTTATGTTTTTATTATATGGATTATCTCCAAAACTAGCTATGATGCTTGCATGTATGCCAAGATCTGTAGTTGGTGGTGTTTTTGCAATAAGTGCCAGCTTAATAATGTTTTCAGGAATTGACGTTGTTATTTCAGACACTAGAGATTTTGCCAATAATCTTATTTCAGGAACAGCAATAGGCTTTGCCGTTATGCTTCCATTTTATGCTACAACAACAGGCGCCAAATGGGCAAATACTTTGGGTTCATTTGGAAAAATGTATGTAACTAATAGTATATTTATTGCTGTTACAGTAGGTATTGTAATGAATATTTTAATTAGATACGTATTTAATGCAAAATCAGAAGAAAATGATAAAACATAATATTAAATTACTAGCAAGTGAGCGGGAGGATATTATTAAGTAAAATAGTGGGCCAGTCATAGTAACAAAATAGTCCTATAGGATTTAATCCTATAGGACTATTTTGTTACTATCTCTATTTGAAATTTTAGTTTACATATTTTACGAATATGCATAAAAAAAATATGTAGTATGTTGGAATCATTTACAAACTATATATGCATAAATTTCTGTTATAATTATATTATTATGAAAAACAAAAGTGAAACAAACTCATAGATTTAAAATTCACACTTAAAACAATGTTGTATGATACTTTATCAGTACTTTTATTTTAAATATCGCTTGCTTGTATGTACCTTAAGTATATGTTTAGTGAATGTTGTTAGGAGATGTTAATATATTAGTTTTGGAGAATAAGAAGATAAGATGGGAAAGAGTTATTACTTATGCAGGTACATTTATAGCATGTTTGATAGGTTCTGGCTTTTCAACGGGGCAAGAGGTATTACAATATTTTAGTGCATATGGTTACCAAGGTGTGCTAGGAGAAATAGTAGTATTTTTACTATTCCTTTATGTAGGTGTTGATTTTGTAACTGTAGGGCAAAAGCATCAGTTTCCTAAGGGCAGTGACATATATAAATATTACTGTGGAAATATAGTAGGGAGTTTTTATGATTATTTTTCTATTGCATTTATCTATATGTCATACATTGTTATGATAGGAGGAGCTGGTGCTACGCTACATCAGCAATATGGGATTCCTACATACGTTGGTGGAATAATCATTGGGATACTCGGAGCATGCACAGTAATATTTGGTCTAGAAAAATTAGTAAATGTTATAGGAAAGATGGCACCAGTTATAGTTGTATTAATAATTACTCTAGGTGTATCCGCCATATTAAAAAATCCACAGGGACTTACTAAAGTAAATGAGGTATTGCCAAAACTTCACTTATTAAAAGCTTCCTCTAATTGGTTTTATGCTGCTGCTTCATATGTTGGGTTTTGTATGTTGTATTTGGCTGCATTTATGGCATCCATGGGGAAATCTAGTAAAAGGGAAAAGGATTTAGTTCTTGGAATAATTTTTGGCACTATAGGATTTAGCATGGCTTTATTAATTATTTCATTAGGTATCTTAGCAAATATTGAACAATTAGCTGGAACAATGGTGCCCTCATTAACACTAGCAGCAAATATACATCCATTAGTGGCTATTGTATTTTCATTTATAGTAATAGCTGGTATATACACAACATCAGTTTCTCTTCTTTGGCAAGTTGTTGCTAGATTTTCTGAGGAAAAAACCTGTAAATTTAGAACATTAACCGTAGCCTTAGCTACAATTGGTGTTTTTGCAGGCCTAAAAATACCATTTGACAGACTAGTAAATATAATTTATGTAATAAATGGTTATGTAGGTATTATTTTATTAGGATTTATAATAGTGAAAACTATAAGAATTAAATTGGCAAAAAAACCGCTAAAGCTATAGATAAAATGTTAACAAAATAAAGAAACAATGCTACCTGCTATCTGGTGGTTTATGTCGAAGGATAATTATAAAATTTTCTATTAAGTTATAAGTTAAACAACATATATTGAGAAACACCGTTACCACTCACCCATTGTAAATCAATAAGACCTTTTCAGTGGAAAAAAGGATTCTTGATATATGACGTCGAATACAAATATAAAATAGCATCTATTATAAAAAGTAGGTGCTATTTTTTATAATTATTGGGTCGAGTAGGTAGGGAGCCTTACGGCTCCTTTCCCCTCTAAGAACCGTACTTGTTTCTCTCGAAACATACGGCTCAAGCCATCATTTATCTCAAACAATTTGGTATTTGAATTTCTTAAAAGCCTTCTTAATCAGTTCGTATCCTTTTTTACTGTTGGGTTCTACTTGATTTTTTCGGAAGTAGATTGCAATTTTAGGTAAATCTCTTCCTCCTCCATATTTCTCAAGTAGTGTTTGATGATATTTACGACAACTTTGATGTAATAATTCCAAATTGTCATACCGTTCATCTCCACCCAATTTATGAGGTACAATTAGATTAATTTTAAAAAGTTCTTCTCCAACTAATGATTGTTTACATACTCTGCATTTGTAATTACTTGTTTTTGCTAACTTCCTTCTACTAAAGACATTGTCTCTTATGAAATCTTTTTTATCTCTTTTTTCAAAATACTCTTTTAAACTACCATCATCAGGACTATTCCTAAACTTAACTACAGCATGCCTCACTATTGGTATCCAACTCATTTTAAATAACTGGATTTTTTTATCATGAGGGTCTGTTAGTATCCATTTATCTTTACTAACTCCTGTATAATCTGCTTTGAAATACTTTCTGTAAATCCATTTAAACGGTTTGTTGGAGTGTAATAGTTTCAAATGTTTTCTTACCTTAATCCATATATAATTGTCAATATTGTTGAATATCTTCTTTGCAACTTGGCTTGACCAGTAGTTTCCTATTCCTCTTATTATGGGATTTAATTTATTTATTAAGTCTCCAACTGGTTTACCTCTCAGTTGTATAAATACATTCTTTATTGTTTCCATGGCTTTTTTTATACTTGTCTTTGATGGTTTTATTAGTAATCGCATACCTTTGTTAGTTTTATACTGTCTTAGATTGAATCCAAGAAAATCAAATCCTTTACTAATATGCGTCACTTTAGTCTTGTCATCGGCAAGTGTTAGCCCTCTTTTATTAAGATAAGGTTTAAGCTTTTCATACATATTTATAGCTTCTTCTTCTGTTTTACATACAACTACAAAATAATCAGCAAATTTTACTACTCCAACTGAATTCAGGGCTAACTTATGCCTATTAAAGTTATAATTTCTTATCAAACTGTATATCATAAATAAAAATGTAAAGACCTCTTGACATTATGTGCTAATATTATTATTTTTAATGTAAAGACTATTTTACATTTTTATAAATAGAAAGGAGATTTCAACATGAAAACTAAATATGATAAAATGGATGAAATGCAAAAATTTATAGCATATAAAAGTATAAACATGGCTTATTGGGTTATGTTCTATAGTATGCTTGGACTGGCTGTTATTGACTTTTTCAACAAATATATCACTCCATTTTCTGTAAAATCAGACCTTAGTTTAGCATCTTACTTGTTCTTCTTACAGAGTATTACTTTTATGGTTTACCGTTTCTACTTAAAAAAGAAACTTGGTGGTAAATAATGAAAAATAAAATCAATTTTTACCGTAAGCAAAAGGGAATAACACAAGAACAATTAGCAGAAAATTTATCAGTTACAAGACAAACGATAAATGCAATCGAAAATGACAAGTATAATCCAACTCTTGAATTAGCAATGAAACTTGGGAAATTCTTAGGAGTACCAGTAGAAGAACTATTTATTCTTGATAAATAAAAATAGCATTAATATTGAATAGTCCATAAATGGGGTGTCTCAAAAGTTTTTAATATTCATTTTGAGATACTCTATTTTATACTGTTTTTTTACAAATGTGTATTGCGTTATGCTTTAGTTATATACTGATTACAATTTTAATTTATATTCAATGTAATAATTAAACAAATATCGGCTCTCTTTCTTTAAAATCATTATCTTTGTATAAGCATGGGCTAGATTACATTGAACCATAAAGTTTTTGATTTTCACTACTTCCTTATCATTTTCAAATACTTGTAACTATTTAAACCAATACATATAATTACTGATATATTTAGTTGCAACACCATTAAACCTATTCATCCACTTTTTTAATTTACTGTGCACAGCATTAATGTGTTGAATATGGTAAACTCCTTCTTTATGTTTTCCTCTTTTTATACGCTTATGGTCTAATGAAAAATCTTTAGTAAGTTGAATATAACTCTTATGACTATCAGTACAAAGTATAGAGTTATCACCTATACGACCTTCATAGAGCCTTTCTAACTCTTGGTGTGTCATTCTGCCTTTACATAGCAATTCCATAATTAAATTGCCTTGTCTATCAATAGCAGTGGCAATACACACTTGCTCGTTAGATATTCCTCTCTTTTTAACTTGTTTACCTCTTTTACGAGGTTTTCTTGTCATTTTTGAAGGTTTTGTACCTTTGAAACTTTCTGCGAAGAATACTTCGTCAGCCTCAATTAAACCTTCAACAGAGCCTACACCGAAAAATGACTTTATACAATCAAGTATTTTATGCCTCCAAAAGAAACTTGTTGCAATGTTGATTCCTACAATTTCAGCACTCTTTCTAATAGAATAACCTGCTATCATACATTTAGCATATTTAAGCCATTTATCTAATGGTTTCTTGCTGTTATAAGTAGCAGAGTTTGTGAAGTCGGTAAAAGCTTTATTGCAGGATTTGCAAATATATCTTTGCTTATCTTTATATTTTCCGCTTCTTGATACAGTTTCACTATTACAATGAGGGCAGATGAATTTTACTTGATTATAGCATATCTCAAAAAACATATCATTAATTGGTTTTGGAAGAATTGTCGGTGATCAAGGCATTACATATGTTGTTTCTGATATTATGGTAGATCCTGATTATCAACGCAATGGTCTAGGGAAAGTGATTATGGAAGAAGTGGATTCATATTTAAACAAGAATACAGATGAAAATGCTTAAGTGACTTTAATTGCAAATAGACCTGCAGACAGATTATATTATCAATTTGATTTTGATTATTAAATTTAAAACCAGGTAATTGTAACTAAATTAATTGCAGAATGCAAGAAAAAAAGAGAAGATAACTTTTTGAAGGTTGCAAAAAGGAAAAGTAAAAAGAATATTGATAAAAACACTTATTGGACTTCTATTAACATTTATATTACAAATATTT
>NZ_JAHLDL010000031.1 GCF_018861315.1 Clostridium bowmanii
ATCCGAAGTAAGACGCCCATGGAGTTAGTAGGTATGTCATAGGTTGTTATGTTAAGGGTTACGAGGACGTAGATGTGGGAAAATTTATTGGTAACAATAGAAGCTCGTGACTTCAGTCATGGGAGGTTCACTATATTCTATTGCAACATACGTCTGGCAAAGCTTTTCGCCTATAAAGACATCTATCTTTCCTATTTCACTCGCAATTTTCTTTGCTTCTTCATGAAGCGGCAAATACGAAATGCCAACAGACATAATAAAATTGTTCATAGTATATTTAACGCGGTTTGGCTTGTTGTGTATCGCGATACGCACCCCATTAAGCATTGACAAAAGCTTATCCTTGTCAAATTAACTGTCTTTACGAGTGCCTAATAGCCGCTCGTAGCAACTCCAGCCAGCCGCCACTTCTAATTCTTTTCCGCTATCAATTCAACGGTCGGCAACGGAAAAGGCAATATCTGTTTCGGCAAGGGTTACTGCTACAATAAATTCCGAAATCATATAAAAATAAGCGCACGAAAATCAGTAAGTTTATTCATAACTTCACTCCATTCAAAAATTAGAAAAAACCTACCCCATAGATCAATTAGGATAATAGCATATGATATTTAAAGAAACGTGCAAGAATGCTTTAACCTGTTCAATATACTGAAAAATGCATATAAAATTGTGTGACCAATATTAGCAATGCGGCATACTTTAAAGTGAACACTAAATCTTCTAAATTTAAGGAGTGTTGAAATAAATGGCTATTACAAGTTCTTATGAATGTTTAGATTATAATAGGCACTGCAACGATAGACCTACTAGACCTGATATAGCACTAAATACAATAGAAACCTCACATCCAGGTCTACAGAATATAGTTTCAAAAAATCCAATACTTTTAGGTTCAATAGTTGATAGAACGAAAACAGGCAGAAGTATACAACTGAATGGAAATAGATTGATTTTCAGTGTAGCAGGGCTATATTTAGTGACTTATAGCACATCTGCAGTATGGACCAGACTTCCCTATGGAACCAACGAGGCGATAATCCAATTAAAGCTCAATCAAAAACTATTAGATGGTTCGGAAACAAGAGTTCAAGTGTTAACACCAGATCTCGCTGAAAACCAAAAGGCAAATTTAGCTAAGACAGTCCTTGTTCCCGTAACTACTAGAAACTCATCTTTAACTTTAATAAATACAAGCTTGCAAATTATGGGGTTCATAAACACAACAGTAACTGTTGTAAAAGTAGGATAATAGAAAGTTAATGTAAGGAACCGATCTTTTAGATAACGGTTCCTTTCTAAAACTCTTTAAAAAGTGCCCTTCCTTCCTCATGCCTACTTTTTCTAAAAGTCTAATTGAATTTGTATTATTAGGATCAGCAGATGCAGTAATCCTATGCTTCTTAAGATCAACAAATAAATAATTAATTACTGCTTTTAATGATTCTATCGCATAACCCTGTTCTTGGTATTTTGGAGCTAATGTATAACCTACCTCAACCTGATCATTGTCTTCTAAAAAGTGAATTCCTATGTCGCCTACTAACATATCTCCATTCTTGTTAAGAATGGCTAATTGGAACCAAGTATTTGGAATATTAGGATTTCTTGAATTATTGTTAATAAAATCATCAATTTGTTTTATGTTATCTGGCATAAATGACTGATATTTATATACCTCAGGTAATGAACGGTACTTAAAAAGATCTTCTCTATCGTATATTTCAAGTTTCCTCAAAACGTAACCTATCTGTTGTTATAGTTGCAAAAGTGTTCATAAAACACCTCCATTTAGTTTAAACAAATTTATGTACCAAAGGATACATGAATATTTCTGCTTATTAATTAAAGGTTAAAGTTAAATTTTATCTATTCCTTTTAGTTTTAAAATAACTCTTAACTGTGCTTTTGTATCCTCATTGATATTATTATTTTTCTTAACCATCATATAAGTTTTGCTTATCTTATCACTTTGTACTTGATTATAAGTAATTTTAGGTAGTTTGTTAATTTTTGAAATATAGTTATGGACTCCTTCATCCGTTAAGTTTTTTATAAGATTACTATTATATTTTTCTATTAACTTGTAATAATTTTTTCTGGCCATATAAAACCTTGTCGTTAAATACGTATATATGGCTGTAGACGGCACTAATAATCTAATTATTATTTTCCACATATTATATATCCCCTTTTTATAAATAAATTTAATTATATTTTAATATAATTCTCCTCTTAAATTTGGAAGCTCCTTAGTACCAAATGATACATTAACATTTCCGCTTATTTCTATCTTATTACCCTTAAAGTAAAGTTTAATTGTGTAGCAAAATGGAGTTTCAATAAATTGTATCTTCATAATAAAGGTATTAGTGCTGGACCAATATCCATATGATGAGGTAGCACTCATTGTTCCAAGTAAATCCGTTTTATCTTCAAGTCTTTTCTCTATACCACCTGAAATTTTATATTCACCTTTACTGTGAACTATAGAAATCTGAAATTTAGAATCTTCAAACCTTATTGATAACTGGTCAAATCCAAATTTATTCTCTTGTAAGTTATAATATTTATCACATATTTGATTTTCCACTGTTGACATCTCTGTGTTATTATCTAAATAACATTCTTTACTCACGGGTAACTTAAGACTTAGAAGTTTTTCTGTAAGCTCATCATACCCCTCAGCATTATCTGTAAGTATTCCCTTTCCTAGTTGAGGAAGTAAATGCTTCCAGATAAGACTAAGCACAGGTTGCATATCATCAATGCCACTATTTATTGCAACAACCATATCCTGATCAGGCATTACAACGCAGTACTGACCAAAAGCTCCATCACCTCTATACGCATTATGGCGACATCTCCAGAATTGATAACCATATCCCTGTTCCCAATCGCTGTCTTTGCTACTTCCATTAGAAATATGGCTTTTAGTCGCTTCCACAACCCATGCTTCAGGTATTAATGCTTTGCCATTGTACATACCTTTTTCAAGATACATCTGTCCAAACTTTGCGATATCTTCAGTCTTTATACTTAGCCCAAATCCACCAGTATTTATTCCTTTAGGGCAGGTTTCAAAGGTTGCGCCTTCAATACCTAGTGGTTTAAAAATTCGTGGTGTAAGATAATTTAAGAGTGTATGCCCTGTTACCTTCTGAACAATTGCTGAAAGCATATATGTGGCAGCTGTGTTATAAACAAAATATGTGCCTGGCTCATGTTCTACCTCAAGTTCAAGAAATCCCTTTACCCAGTTGCCTTCCGTTTGTAAAACAACATGATCTGTAGTGTCCTTATCATGCCCAGTTGACATGGATAATAAGTGCTTTATTTTCATTACGGAAAGATTTTCGCTTATATTTTCTGGTAGCTCCTTAGGGAAGTAAGCTATTACCTTATCCTCCACAGATATGAGACCTTCATTAACTGCAAGCCCCACTGCTGTTGAAGTAAAGCTTTTACTAAGTGAGAACAGCATGTGTTTAAGCTCAGATCTATATGGTGCCCACCACCCTTCTGAAACCACGTTTCCATGCCTTAGTATCATTAACCCATGAATTTCGTTTTCTTCTTTTTCTAAGTCATCAATAAAATCCAAAATAGCTTTAGAAGGTATACCTTGCTTCTCCGGTGTGCTTCTTGGAAGTTGCTTGTTACTGTTCATATAATTCACTCCTCATAATATATAGTGTACTCACTTATATGTTTAATTAACTTATCTTATATAGAAGTATATATTTTCATTTATTTAAGTATCCATACACCTATGTTTCTACATTAATTCTCAATACCCTTTATACAAAGTAACGTTTTTGTTAATAATTTCTAATTAATTATTCCGGTCAATAAAAGAAAGGAACAGATTAATCTGTTCCCTTTTTACGTTCAATTATATATAAGTTAAATCTGTCTTGATTCCATTGCACTTATAATCCTAATATTAGTATTTTATGTTAATTTTCTATTTGTAAATAAACTTTTGTACCTATTAATATTATTTTTATTTATTATCTCTCTCAAATATAACTTTCCCCACACAAACCTTAGACTGACCAAACCACATACATTTTGCACAATTCAAGCATTTTCCAGTATCTTTGCCTTCTTTGGCATCATTTGCCCAATTAGGATTTATAAGAAATCCTTTTGCAATATCTACAATGTCTACATTTGTTTCATTTAATATTTCTTCTGCAATCTCCGCTGAATTAATTCCGTTAACTGCAAATACTGGAATTGAAACTTCTTCTTTAATTTTCTGCGCTGCATAAACAGCATTAGAATATTTATACTTTTCATTTACATTCATTTCCTGTTCGCTCATAAATCCATAAGAAATATCAAGGAGATTAATTCCATTTTTTTCTAATACTTTAGCATAATGTATTCCGTCTTCTATTGTTGGTTCAAATCCTCCCAAACGGATTCCAACAATAAATTCTTTTGGTGTTACATTCCTAATTCCTTCTATTATTTCTATTACAAACTTTTCAGGATTACTACCATATTTATCAGTTCTCTTATTTACTTTTTTATTTAAAAATTGGCTTATTAAATAGGCATGGCATCCATGAAGTTCAACCCCGTCATATCCTGCCCTATAAGCTCTTGTCGCAGCTTCAATAAAATTATTTTGAATAGATTTTATATCTTCACTAGTCATTTCATGACCAACAACAACACTTCCAGAATAATTTTTATATTCATAGGAACTTGGACATATTGGGTCTTCTGATATTCCAACAACTCCTGCATGATGAATTTGAATGAATATTGGACAATCTTCTTTGTGAACTGCATTAACTATACTTTTTAGTCCTTCGATTTGACCATCTTCCCATATTCCAAGTTGATTTTTTGATAATTTTCCATCATTATTAACACATGTAGCCTCTTGAATTATAAGCCCTGCTCCACCTTTGGCTAATTCTGTATAACGTTCTACATTTTCAGATGCTACGTATCCATCATCTCTAAATCCAATAACCATGGGAGGAACACATATACGATTCTTCATTTTAACATTTTTAATGCTAAACTCTGTAAATAATTTTTTCAAAATTACACACTCCTATTTCATTATTTCATTTACTCTTAAACTTTCTGTATTTACTGTTGAACAATAGTATTACTATAACTGTAATATAAGCTTAATACAAGTACGCACTTTTTTTATTCCTAGTTTCAAAAACAATACTAACGGGGTCAGGCCCCTGTAAATAATTGTAAATAGGTTTATTGTATAAACCCATACCAATTTATATATAATTCCTAAAATTACAGATGATTCCGTAAGAGTTGTATTATCATGGGGGAGTCCTGTGCAGCGTTATTTTAATAATGTTGAAGATATGAAATGGTGGACTTCAGCTAAATAATGTTGTTAAAGGGCATTTATAGTTACAATAAATCTTCCCTTTTAGACATGAATATCTGTAGTTACAAATATGCATAGAAAAGCACAAGATGTATTGAATACAACTTGTGCTTTTGTTTATTAGTTATTGTCTGTTTAATAACAGCTTATTTGTACCATCCATATTAATTCTATAAACATTAGAATGACTATCTTGTGTATATAAATAAATTTGATTTCGTAACAACCAGCTATTATTAATAGTTCCTTTAAATCTGGCACTTTGAATTACACCATCTTTGGTTATCTTATATAAATCTACAACAGTACCTGTACTATTCCTAATATATTCTCCAAAATAATATAAATTACCATTTAAAACATTAAACGTGTAGGCCCGTGGTGTATCACACAACTTAATTTTTTCAGTTCCATCCGTTCTCATTTTAAATATGCTCATTCCCTTACCAGTATCTTTCTCATCAATATAAGTTGAGTAATAAATAAAATCTCCTTCGACAACTAAGAACCGAATTTTCTCATCACTAGGTATTTTCATGTTTTCCGTTCTGTCAATCTTTATTCTATAAAGATTAGTAGTAAAATTAGTCCAACTAGTCTCTTTATTTTTAAAGTAATAGATGTAGTTTCCCGAAATATTTATTCTATTACAAGCATCATCGACAATTTTTGTTCGGCTGCTACCATCCACCTTAATTTTATACAATTTTCCACTATCTGAATAATTGCAGTAATAAATCCAGTCTCCCATAACCATCATTTCTCTTGCATCATCACTACAAATCTTTGTTTTACCAGTTCCATCTGTTTTTAGTTTATAAATTCCTTCTGTTATTACCACTTCATACTCAGCAGCAACATCCATCCAATTTGCAACACTCTCATAATAAATCCATTCTCCAATAATATTTATATTGGATTTTGTTATCCTAGCACTATTGCCTCTAATGATAGAGTTTGAATCTTTATCTAATCGTATACTTTCACTACCATCTTTTTTAATTTTATAAATTCCATCTAAATAATAATAGTCCCACGCACCTTGCGTAGCTACAAGCCCACACCCTCGGTATCTGTAATCTCCACCCTTTAAGTTTCCGTTGGTATTCCCATACTTTTGTAGTAGCTCTTCAACGATATCCTCAGAAACCACATCTGTTTGTCCAATAGCCTTTACCTCCGTAGTGTCCTGGAGCTTTGATGCTATACTACCTTTTAGTTTATCTATTGATCCGTTACTTACTAAGCAAACAGGTGATTTTGATTGACATGCTAGCGCAGAAGCTGCTAATGCATCGGGGTAGTTGTTACCTGTTGTAGCATAAATAGAATTAAAATCTAATTCCTGTGAAAATTTATTTAGAACTGCTACATTAGTAGCATATCTATCATGACCTTGTAGACGTTCTACATTAGGGAAATTACTTGCTACCCCATCACTTACAACATCATTTCCTCCTATTACATAGGTAGTTTCTATATCATTATTTTTTAGATATAGTGCTACACCACTGGGTAAGTTGTTTTTCCCAGTAAGTAAAATTGGCATTCCCTTTTGTGCTGCAATAGAGGATATTGATATGGCATCAGGAAAATTTTCACCTGTTGCAACTGCTACCTCTGTACTTTTATCTAATTGCTGCGCAACTTTAATAGAAGTTTCATATCGATTTGCTCCGTATATCCTTGTACACTTTATATTCATAGCCTTTAGTGTATTTAAAACATCGTCAGAAATAACACCTGGTCCACCTACTATAATAATTTCTTCAACCTTAAGCCTTTTTAATTCTTGCTCTACTTCAGGAAGCAGCTCATTTTTTTCATTTAATAATATCGGTGCACCAAGTTTTTTTGCAAGTGGCGCCGCACAAAGTGCATCTGGGAAATCCTGCCCTGTAGCTAAAACAACAGATTTAGACTTGTCCACCCAACCTGCTTTAGATATTTGTATAGCTGTTTGATATCTATCTTTGCCCCCAATTCTCACTTTTGATTCAGAAGCATTAGCATCATTTGCCACTGTGAATGTTATAAAAATACTACAGCAAATTATCAATAGAGATTTTAAATTAATTTTCATATGTTCCCCCTTGTATCATTATAAAATTTTTAAGTTCAATTATATTATGATTTAATGCAAAAATAATTTAATATTAGGTCACCTTATTATTACGTATTAAGGTAGATTTTTCAATGTTTATTTATGTATTTATCAGAGATGTTAAACTTTCTTACACCTTCATATTCCATTCCACTCATTGTATTAAAATCTACTCCAAGATCCTTAGCTGTATTTATACAAAAAATAGCTAGTAAAACTAAGTTTTACTAGCTACTCATTTAATATATTATTCGTCCAACTTGGCATATTTTTATCGCTCCAACTTAGATTACCATTACTACCAACTAAATTTAGAGTAACTTAATAAGTTCTTCTAACTCCTCAGATAAAACTTTTGCAAGTGTAAAATCAGTATCTTTTAAAGCCAATTCAATTTTTGTTTCAACTATTTTTTTCTTTTGTTCAATTTCTAAATAATCTTTGTCAAAATGACTAGCATAAATCATCTTTCTAAATTTTCGCATACTCATTTTTCTAATTGTCTTATCCTCAATCATTAAAACATAATCCATACAGTTTACTATAGAATAAAAATCATGAGAAATCATTAGAATCGCACCTTTATAGTTTTCTATAGCTTTTTCCAATGCTATTTGTGAATAGGTGTCTAAATGACTTGTGGGTTCATCAAGAAGCAACATATTTGCATAACTAGCAGAAACTTTTGCCAATTGAAGTATATTTTTTTCTCCACCGGACAAAGACCCTATCTTTTGATTAATGGCTCCTTCTTCTTCAAACCCATAACCAGAAATATATTCTCTAACCTCTTGATTAGTTTTAAACCCAACACCCAGGAACTCTTCAAGTATGGTATTTGCCTCATTTAGTGTTTTGCCTTGAAGTTGAGATAAATAAGCCACTTCAACATCTTCAGTTATCTCAATAGAATCATGATTATTTTTAAAGATTTCTTGAAGCATTGTGGTTTTCCCTGTACCATTTGAACCCACAATGGCTACTTTATCAGTAGATTTAATCTCAAAGTTAACATTTTCTAGTAGTGTATCATCAAAGCTAACACTGTAATCACTAACTTTTAAAACAATTGTTCCCACCATTTCATTATTCGAAACTAAACTGATATTTGGCTGTTTAATGTCTACAAATGGCGCTTTAATTCTACTTTTTTCTAATCTTTCTTGAATTTTAACTCTAGCATTTAGAGATTTCCCTTTAGAAGATTGATCATACTCAGTTGCAAGAAATCTTAGTTTTTTTATTAACTTCTCGTTTCTCTCAAGTTCTACATTATCATCAATAGCTAGTTCTTGCAGCTCAATTTTAGTTTGAAGTAGTGAGAAGTTATAATCAATATAGTTTCCATCAAACTCTTGGAGTTCCATGTTTTCAAGATGCAGAATTTTGTTAAAACAATGATTCAATATATATCTGTTGTGCGTAATAATTAACATTGTTCCACTGTGTGAATTAATTAGATTTTTAAGCGCATTAAGGTTTTCAAAGTCTAAAAACACATCGGGTTCATCCATAATCATTAAGTCTGGACTATTTAGCATTTCCTTAATTACTTGAATAAGCTTGAATTCCCCACCACTAAGTTCAGATATCATTAAATCTTTATACCTCATTAAGTTTGCAAGATTTAGGTTTTTATTAATGGTATTTTCGAAATCATCCCCATTAATTGCATCAAATGCGTCTAAAACTTGTTGATATTTTTCTAGTAAAGGTTCAATATCCAAAGATGTTTCCATTTCACTGCAAATAGATGTTATTTCATTTTGTAGTTTAATGAATTTTTCCCCTATATATTCGAAAACTGTAATTTCTTTTATATTATCTAGTTGTGAGAATTGACTTACATACCCTATTCTACAATTTGCATCTATGGCGAGCTTTCCATCAAACATATATTTTTCTGGATCCATAATTATATCTATCAGTGTACTTTTTCCGCTTCCATTTGTTCCTATAAAAGCACAATGCTTTCCATCTTCTAATGTAAATGAAATATTATTATATAGATCCTTTTGCGGAAATGAGTAGGACAAATTATCAACTTTTATCATATTATTACCTCTCTTTATCACTAAAAAAGAGCCTATAAAAATAAGCTCTTCATTATATTCTGTTATAAATTGCATTTTTATACTTGATTTTTATATAGTAAACACATTATACTTAGTCTACCACTTATAGCATAACACTTTTTAGAGTTAAGTTCAATAAATTAACTTTGTTAAATCTAATCCGATTTTTGTCTGTTCAGTCTGTTTTTAATCTTGGGATATATTTTCTTTATGCCTGCTCCTATCAATACTATTACAATAACCATTGAAAATATAAATATATTACTACCGCTCTCCAATATGCACAACCTGAAAAATAGACGTTTAATTGACAATTTAGTATTAAACTATAATTATAAGAAATTACAATTGAATGATAATAGCGGTAGTATCAGTTTCGTCAATATTATTTTTCTCTGCATCAATACCATGAATATTGTCAACTGATATACCAATAAGTATACCTGAGATAATTATAATATGGTTTGAAAGGACCCTACTTACATTAATAATAACTATACCTATTGCGTATATAATATTATAAGTGATTTACACTAGCAATTAAGGTAAAAAAGCAACCAATATGAAGTATAAATTTAATATTACTATTTAAAAGAATGTATTAATGAGAAGACTCAAAGGGATGCCACAATCATGGCATCCCTTTGAGTTTTGTCCATTTATAACAGCCTAAAAATTGCAATAAATTTATTCAACCAATTCTTTAAATATATTGATATCCCTTTTATAAACATTTTTACTGAAACTTTCGCTTATTTTAAGGCTTGCTTGTTTGTAAAAAATAGATGGTGCATTACTTACTACATAATAATACACATCTTCTCTGTTATAGATAGGATTATTTAGATTAGAAAAGACTGTACCTTCAATAGCTTTACCAGCATTTGCAGCAGCATCAATTATTAAACAGTTTTTCTTTAAGCCCTTTTGCTGCTCTAAAGATAGTATGTGCAAGCCAGTTTTATCAACCTCAATACCATTTATTATAATGTCAAAACTTTCACGTTCTTCAATAAACTCATCCATAGTTTTTCTATAAAACATTCTTACGTTATTATTAAATTTTGAAACTGCACAAAATGCTCCTTGGGAAACGTTTCCACAACCTAGTACCGCTATATTCGTGCTGTGATCCGGTATCATACCAAAGCTTAACAAAGCATGCAAAACAGAAGAATACCCAGCAATAAAGCTATTATCTTTTATGAAATTTGGTTTAATCCAATCGATTAATTTAATCTTATCTTTGTAATAAACCTGAGGGTGAATATTGTCCAAATCTACAATTGTTAGATTTTTTAAATTAAATTGAGATTCCATAAAACCTTTGCCAGATCCGTTGGGATGGGTCCAACCAATAATCATTTGGTTTGGTCTAATATTTTTATAGTCAACTTCTTGAATACATTTAATTGAAAAAATTGCAGGACAATCAGAAAATATTTCAGCACGTGTGGCTATTTTACATCCAACTTTTTCATATTCATAATCTTTTATATTTAGATTAAGTCCAAAGTTATGTTCAATCACAATGTCATTCTCAAAATCATTTACATGCGCAGGTAATAATGCAACTCTTTTTTCATCAGGATAATTGGGGATAATAAAGCCTAATTTCATACATTCAGTCCTCCTCGTATTATGTTCTGAAAACATATACTATTCTTCCATTTTTTCTACAATAATTTTCATATTATTAAGTGTTTCTTTTAACAATGTCAAATCGTCTATACTAAATTTTTGCATGCTTTTACTAAAAGCTATTTTCATAGCTTCTGTATGTTTTTCTAAACAGATACACCCTATATCCGTTAATTCTATATAAATTATTCGCCTGTCGTTTTTATCTAACATCCTTTTCACCATATGAAATTCAACAAGTTTATTAACTAATACAGTTATATTCGGTTTTGATACATAAAGCATTTTACCTAAATCTGTCATCGTACAAGCGCCTTCGATTTTTAAGAAACGCATTAGATTTACATGAGCCCTTGCTATTCCATTGTTTCTAGTTGTATTATCACTTATTTCAAAGATTCTCTTTGTAAATATTGGAAAAACAGATATTAATTCATCAAAAATCCCATCAATATATTTATTCTCCATGCCATTCTCCATCCGTTTAAGTATATTTTTAATTTAGTTTAACCGCAAAGTGAAACTAAATAATAGTTATTACATTTAACTATTATTTAATATAACTATTATATATTATAACTATAAATACTATTTGTCAACTCTACTTAGATGATTATTACATAAATAACCTTTGTATATAAACGAAGCGAAGTCAGAAGTCTTTAGTTGCACTTGAAAATAATAAATAAAAATAAGCAGAAGGTTGTGTTAACCCTTCTGCTTATTAAATTAAATGGTTTATTACTCCTACAATGTTTAATTACTGTATTCTATACTTCTTCTACCAAATCGCAGTTACTATCAACTTGTATTTCGCCCTCTAAATCTCGAATTTTTTCTCTATATACTTTAATTGCAAAGTACCCAGAAATTATTAAAGAAGCTGCCTCTGATATTGGAAATGCTATCCATACTCCGGTTAATCCAATTAATTTGCTTAGGATAAATGTCAATGGTAATAAAATAATAATCTGTCTTGCAAAAGATATAATAAGGCTTACTTTTGCTTTACCAAATGCTTGAAAAACCGTAGAAAGAACTATTGCTATCCCAGAAAACACAAAACCTATACTGATAATTCTCAAACACTTAATCCCTATTGCATTCATCTGTGATGTACTGCTAAATAGCATAAGCAGTTGCCCCGGGAATATTACAAATAAACTGGTACCAAACAGCATGATGGCGCATGCAAATATGCACCCATACTTGACAGCTTCTAGTACCCTTTGCTTATTTTTCGCGCCATAATTATAGCCAACTATAGGCATGATCCCCTGTGTTAGACCGAATACAGGCATATATATAAAAGACTGTAATTTGTAGTATATGCCAAATACTGCAACAGCAGTTCCAGAAAATCCTGCTAAAATCAAATTGATACCTGATACCATTACAGATCCCAATAGTTGCATAAACATAGCAGGAACTCCAACTTTGAATATTTCACCTGTGATGTTGCTACTATAATGAAATTTCTTTAAATTTAGTTTTAATCCATTATTGTTTCTAAGTACGAGTTTAAGTGCATATATCATAGCTAATATTTGACCAATAACCGTTGCTATTGCTGCCCCCTGTACACTTAATTTAGGGAAAAATAACAATCCAAAAATAAGAATTGGATCAAGAATAATGTTAGTTATCGCACCTAATAATTGTATTCTCATAGAACTTAACATGTCACCAGTAGATCTTAAAATATTCATACACACTTCTGATATAATGCTACCAAATGAAAACAACATAATAATACTGGTATACTGTACTGCATATTTAATAACAACAGGGTCGTCAGTAAACATTTTAGTAAACATTTTGGGTACGAATGTCGAACAAATCGCAAGGATAATCCACAATACAATTCCTATTGCAAATCCATGTTCCGCAGTATTTCTGGCAACATCTTTGTTCCCAGAACCCAGTTTTCTTGACATAAACGAGTTAATCCCCACACCAAGCCCCACAAATATTGATACTATTATAAGTTGTATTGGAAAAGCTATAGATAAAGCCGTAAGTGCCTGCACTGATATTTTTGCTACAAATATGCTGTCTACAATATTATATAGCGCTTGCACAAACATCGACAGCATTGCTGGCAATGCCATTTTTATAATTAACTTCTTTATATCCATATTCCCTAGTTTATACATATTTTCTTTCATTGTTTATTCTCCTTCAATGTCGTTACATTATCTACCATTTTGGCTAGTATACTTCTTACTTTTTCAATATCAGCATTAGAAATATTATAAATGAGAATATCTTCCCATGCTTTCAAGACTTCTATAATGCTAGGAACTATATTTATTCCACTATCGGTTAAATATATGCCCTTTTCTCGTCTATCACTTTCACTAACTACTCTATTAACATAATTATATTTTTCAAGATGGGTTATTATCTTTGTTATAGTAGCCTTATTAAATAAAAACAATTCATTTATTCCGGTTAGGTTAGCCCCGTTATGATCCCTTAAAAATAACAATACTTCCGCTTGAACTTTATTTAAATTATCTTTTTTCAGCATAGCATCTACAAAATTTTTTTCATTTCTATATAATATTGAAATATTTCTTCCTATTATTTTACGCATATTTTCCTCCTCCAATAATAGTTGCCTAAGAAACTATTATACCTCATAGTAGTTTCTTAGGCAACCATTAATTGCAGCAATCAATAAATTATGATATCTACATTGATGGTACTCTTAATGAGCCACGACACTATGTATGCCTTTCAGCTGATATTAAAACCACATGGGAATTAAGTAAAATGTGTGGTAAGTTCTCTTCTCAATCAGATGAAATTTTGGTATAATAATCTATATAGCTTCATAAATAAAGGTGGGATTATTCTTGAAAGACAACATTAACATTATAAGAAAGTTTAGTATATATATTAAAAGGCATTATGTAATCTTACTTGCATTTTTTCTGCCTGCCTTTATCCTGGAAATCGCCTATATAACTGTTAGAATTTTCCCATTTGGAAATTGGAGTTTATTAATATCAGACTTATATCATCAATATGCTCCTTTTACCGCAGATTTTCAGGACAAGCTTAGATCATCTTCAAGCCTTCTTTACTCCTGGTCAGGCGGCCTTGGGATAAATTTTTTACCGTTATTTGCCTATTATCTTGCCAGCCCAATAAATCTTATAACTATTTTATTTCCACCAGAGTATTTGACTGAAGTTGTACTTGTTTTGACGCTTATAAAGGTAGGACTAGCGGGCTCCTGTTTTGCATTATACCTGAAGGCTCAACATGGTGAACAGAATTTGATTACTGTAGGTTTCTCATTACTTTATGCACTCTCTGGTTTTGTACTTGCTTTTTGCTGGAATATTATGTGGATGGATGCGATTTATCTTCTGCCCCTCATTATGATTGGCCTAATAAATTTAATACGGGAGGGTAAAGGTTTATTTTTCTGCATTACACTTGCCATTGCTCTTTTGTCCAATTTTTATATGGCTTTTTTTATCTGTTTTTTCACCTTGCTTTATTACCCAGTTTGTCTCTTTAAATATCATGATTTTAAAAAGCCATCCTTGCTAATAAAAATAACAGGTCAATTTGCAGGATTTTCACTGCTGTCCGTGGGGTTATCTGCTATAATTCTGTTGCCAACATTTTTTCAATTAAAATCCACCTCCGCAGCAGGCGATATATTCCCAAAGACACTGACGAACTATTTCGATTTATTTGATTATATAACCAGACATTTTACAGCTGCATCTCCTTCTATTCGGGAAGGTGCACCCAATATGTATTGTGGAATTGTTGTTTTAATACTCATTCCAATCTATTTTTTAAGTAAAAGCATTCCACTGAAGGAAAAATTATGGAATCTTGCTCTTGTTCTGGTTTTAACCCTAAGTTTCAATATTAATATATTGAATTTTATTTGGCATGGCTTTCATTACCCTAACCAGCTTCCATATCGATTTTCCTTTGTTTACATCTTTCTCGTATTATCCATGAGCTATGAAGGTTTTAGAAATCTAAACGAATTTAGTGGAAAACAAATAGGCAATATTTGCTTATCTATTTTGGGTGTTATTCTCATCTCACAGAAATTTGATGATTTATCAATTGGATTTCACACCATATATATCAGTGCAACTTTTATTATTTTATATGCAGTGGCCCTTACCATTGACCGCTCCTGCAATATCAGACCATCCCTTAAAACTCTGATAGTATTTCTTGTATTGACTGCTGAGATAACCACTAACACCATTGCGACAATTGTTAAAATTGATTTCACTGAAGGCTACTCAACTCGAAGCAACTATGCAAGTGGCAGTGAAGTAACTCAACTTCGTGATCAGATTTCTGATATTTCAAAGAAGGATAAAGGCTTTTATCGTTTGGAGATCCTACCATCCCAAACCACCAATGATCCTGCTCTGTATAATTATCGGGGCATATCAATTTTTTCTTCCACTATCTCCGCAAAGCCTGTAAAAATGCTTGAGAATCTTGGGTACTCTAGCAACGGTATTAACAGTTACAGTTACGAAGGTTCCACTGCAATACTAGATTCTCTTCTAGGCATCAAGTATTTGATTTATCGGAACCTTGCTATTGAGGAAAACTTGTACAAACAGACTGCATCTACCAATAATTTAAGGATTTTTACAAACCCTTATGTTTTGCCACTGGGCTTTCAATCCACCAGTAAGCTAAAGGAGTTCGACAGTAGCTCCGGGGCTAATCCGCTTGAAACTCAGAATCTCCTTATAAAAGCTATTTGTGGGGTATCAAATATTTTAATCCCTATTAAGCAGAAGCAAGGAATTCAACGTAACCTTAACATTAGCGGCCAGGATTCACAATATTACAGCTTTAAGCGCCCTAATAATGATATTGCCTCTAAAGCAATTATTGATTTTACAATAGATAAAGCCCAGCAAGTCTACCTATACTATAAGGCGCCCTCTAATATGAAAGGCAATGGATTTGTTACAGCCAATGGAAAAAAGGTTGAATTTAACCCAAGTCATTCCTCTATAATTAATCTTGGATTTTGCAAGCCTGGATCTTCTGCAGAGCTGAAAATTAATTTTGATAAGTCAAGTGCTGAAACAGGACAATTTAAAGTATATGCCTACACTTTGAATATACCCGCATTTAAAGAGGCGATATTCCTTATCCGTAAAAAATCAATGACCATTGAAAACTTTACTGATACCAGCATCTCCGGTCAGGTGGACGCAACAAGTGACGGACTGATGGTAATGTCCATACCTTTTGATAAGGGGTGGCATGTCAAAGTGGATAACCATGAGGTTAAACCACAGGCTGTGGATGATTGTTTATTGAGCTTTGAGTTGCTAAAAGGCACCCATAAGATTGAACTGTGGTTTTTTCCAGAAAAACTTTTCATGGGCCTTATGATTACCTTAGTATCTGTTCTAATACTAATCTTTCTTTTCATAAAAAAGCCAGGCATCATGTTTTCCACTATTAAACATCTCAGAAGGGGGGGGAAATAACAATGGAAAGGTCATTTATTACAGTTGTTATTCCGGTATATAACGAAGAAATCCAGATTTGTGAAAATATCAATGTTATTAGAAAGTGTTTGGCAGAAACAGGTATGGAGTTTATGATTTTGCTGGTTGATGATGGCTCAACCGACGACACATGGCTCAAACTTAAAATGCTTTCTAAAGAAGCTTCATGTATTAAAGCATTGAGACTCAGCAGGAATTTTGGCAAGGAAGCAGCACTTTGTGCAGGACTAGAAGCTGCAGAGGGAGATTGCTGTATAATCATGGATGCTGACTTGCAGCACCCCCCCACATTAATACCTGAGATGATAAGGTTATGGAGAGATGAAGGATACGAGGTCATAGAAGGTGTTAAGGCCTTACGTGGAAATGAGAGCATGATTAAGAAAGTCGGTGCTAATTCATTTTATAAAATTCTTAGCAAACTTTCCGGGTTTAATATGCAGCAGGCTTCAGATTTCAAGCTCTTGGATAAAAAAGTTGTACTGGCATGGCGCAGCATGCATGAAAGAGGCACCTTCTTCAGGGGGATGTCAGCGTGGGTTGGGTATAATCGGATAAGTATCCCCTTTAATGTAGGGATCAGAACAAATGGAGTCTCAAAGTGGTCTGTTTTTAATCTGTGCACACTTGCAGTTAAGGCCATTACTTCCTTTTCATCATTTCCACTTTATATAATTACTTTTATGGGAGTGTTTTTTCTTGCTGGTGCGTTGGTGCTTGGAATCCAGACTTTATACATGAAGCTTATGGGTATTGCTTTGAATGGTTTCACAACAGTTATTCTGCTGCTACTTATTATAGGAAGCTGCCTAATGATAAGTCTAGGAGTCATAGGAACCTATATTGCCAGAATATATGAAGAAGTTAAATGTAGGCCAAGATATATTGTTGCAGACGAAATTAAAAGCAATAAAGATTGCCTATTAAGCGAAGTAGAATCCATAGGCTTCCGTCCAAAAGAGAAGGCAAGCTCGCATATAGAATAATCAAGACAGGAGTTAGAATTTAATAAAAACCGCAAAAATAAAAGGCTGCCATTCAGTTAGGTAGCCTTTTATTTTTCCCTGAATGCAAAAAAACTCTGCCCTACATAGTTAAGAGCAGTAAACATAACCATCCCCAAAAACATAGAAAACTGTTCAACTATACTCTTTGATAAAGATGTATTCGTAAGTATCCTTGTTACAATTGGTTTTGAAATACTATATGCCACCAAATAACAAACAGCAATATTCACTGTAAATCTTAATGCTGTTTTTACAGTAGACTCACTATTTTTAAAAGTGAAATTCTTATTAAGAAAAAAGCTTAGTATACTTGCTAATATGTATGATACGGCAGAAGATCCCCAATAGCCAAAGCTAGCTAAGTTATACAACAAAAACATTATTCCGGTACCGAATATAGTATTTATTATTCCTACTAATAAGAATTTCAAAAACTTTATATCAAACAATCTTTTTTTTCCCATAATCAAACTCCATCTTGTATATTATTTAAATAAAAGATACGCAGATATACACTCGATCACATATAAGTTACAAAATGTTCACTAGGATTCTAATTATATCACATATATTTATGGACTTCCAATAAAGGTCTTATACAAACTTACTTATAATACTGTAAAAACTTTATAAATAATATGTTGATATTAATTGGGATGTATAAGAAAAGGCTTATGGTGTTATTTTTGTTCCTATGTGATAAAAAAGTGCGTACTTACAATTTTAATACACTGTGTTAAAATCATGTATAGACACCGATAAGAAAGTTAGAAATAATAAATTTAAGCAAGGGGATTAAGCAAATGGATCTTATAACTGTAAATGAAGAAAAATGTATTAAATGCGAACAATGTATTAAGGAATGTCCATCATTTTTTTTAAAGATGGGAGAAACGGTTCCAGAAGAAGTAACAAATACCACTTGCATTGCCTGTGGACATTGTGTTGCTATATGCCCTACTGGAGCTATAGATAATAAAAAAACACCGCTTTCAAATCAAGTAGATAGGAAAGAGTTCCCTAAATTAAATGCAGATCAAGCGGAGCATTTTCTAAGGTCACGTCGTTCTATAAGAACTTATCAAGACAAGTGTGTATCACGAGATAAATTAACAAAATTAGTTGATATTGCAAGACTCGCACCTACTGGAAGTAATAGTCAAGGTATATCATTTGTGGTAGTTGAGGACAATCAATTAGTTAAAAAAGCTGTTGAACTTATAATTGAAATGTTGGAAAAGTCCCCCTTAAATGATGCATTCAAAGGATTAATTAATGTCTACAGAGAAACTGGAGCTGACCCAATTTTGCGAGATGCACCAAACTTAATTATGACTACTGCGGACAAAGACTTTCCAAGTGGAAGAGGTAATTCTATTTCTTCTTTGACTTATCTAGAATTATTTGCGCCTTCACTAGGACTTGGAACTTGTTGGGCTGGATATTTTGAGTATTGCGCATCCCTTAAGGATTCACCAATACTTAAATTATTTAATATTCCAGAAGGAAAAACGATAACAGCTGCTGTTATGGTTGGATATCCTAAGTATAGCTATAAGAGGTTAGTTGATAGAAATCCGTTAGAGGTCACTTATATATAATAGCTTTTTTAACTAAAGTAAGAAGATATTGGGGTCAGACCCTTGTAAATAACTGTAATTTATTTATAGTTTGTAACTGTTATATTTGGACAGTTACAAACTATGTGATGCAATGATGTTGTATGGGGATGGCCAAAATACCTCTTTTGTTTATGATAACAACCCAAAGAGGCCTCTATGGTCAAACCTCTTACTCTCATTTTAGCAAGCGATGATTTCCTTAATCATAAACTCATTTCCACACAATAACTCCCAGTCTTTACTTCCACATTTTGGGCATGTATTTTTATTCTCAATGAGATTAAAAACTTTATTACACCCTTTGCAAATACCATTGCCTGGCAATATCTCAATTTTTAATTCCGCCCTTTGTAATAAGGTACCATCTACTGCAGCAGGGTAACAAGCTTCAATATATTTTGGAATCATTGATGAGAGCTCACCAATTTGAAGAACCAATGCTTGAATTTTTGTTACTCCATTTTCTTTCGCAAAATTTTCAACAGTTTTAACTACCTCAATCAAAACTCCAATTTCATGCAAATAAATTCACCTCTCTTGTCAGAGTATAAAGAACGGGAGAACCTTTGCTCCCCCGCCTTTTGTTACCTATAATATATTAATTTTGTATGTTTTTTTATTTTGAGAATAATCTCTTCACATTTTTTATTGCAATTCTTCCTTGACGTTTAATTACATGTTTTATAACTTCAGATTTCATATCTTTAAAATCCACACCAGATGCATCATATTTTCTTACTAGTGAAATTGCATCAAATTTACACTTTGTAGTACAAACTCCACAACCTACACATTGGAATTCATCTACAAATGTAGCACCGCAGCCAAGACAACGTTCTGTTTCTTTCTTTATTTGTTCCTCCGTAAATGTAACTCGCAAATCTGCAAATGTTTCTTTTGATTTGCTTCCCTCTACATGAAGTGCTCTTTGCCTTGGCAAACGATCATAGCCATCCATATTCAAGTTTTCTTTATCAAGAGCATGGTATTCTCTCTCACGGCTTATTGTCAAACTGTCCCCATGAACATAACGATGAATTGAAATTGCACCTTGCTTTCCAAGAGCTATAGCATCTATAGCAAACTTAGGGCCTGTTAATGCATCTCCACCGGCGAATACATCAGATTCACCTGTTTGGAAAGTTATTGGATCAGCTTTTATCGTCTTATTTGGATTTAATTCTATTTTGGAATCCACTAATAATTCGCCCCAATCGATGCCTTGACCAACTGATATAATCACATTGTTTGCTTTAACAATCTTTGTATCATTTTCGTCAAATTTAGGACTGAATCTTCTATTTTCATCGAATACAGAAATACATTTTTTGAATTCTACACCACAAACATGTCCATTTTCATGAACAATTCGTTTTGGCCCCCAAGAATTGTTAATCTCGATATCTTCTGAAAATGCTTCTTCAATTTCTTCTTCAAGGGCAGGCATTTCTTGTCTACTCTCTAAACAATACATATCTACTTTTGAAGCACCAATTCTTTCAGCAGTTCGAGCAACGTCAATAGCAACATTTCCTCCACCAATGACAATAACTGGTCCTTCCATTTTTAGATTTTCACCTAAACTTACTCTTCGCAGAAAATCTACCCCTGTCATTGACCCGACCACATCTTCACCCTCAAGCCTCAAGTTTCTACCTGCTTGAGCACCAATAGCTACATAAAATGCTTTGTAGCCTTTCTTTCTAAGTTCTGCAAGGGTAACATCCGCGCCAACCTCAACTCCCTCTTTAAATTCTACCCCTAATTCCTTCAAAATATCAATTTCTGCATTTACTACATCTTTTTCTAATCTGAAAGAAGGAATTCCAAGAGTTAACATACCGCCTAAGGCCTTTTGCTTTTCAAATACTGTTACCTTATATCCCTCAACAGCTAGGAAATATGCACAAGACAGTCCTGCGGGGCCTGCACCAATTACAGCAATTTTTCCTGATCTTGCCACCATTTTTTCAGGTACAAATCGATATTCTGCTTTTAAATCCTGCTCAGCAATGAATCTTTTAACTTCATCAACTGCAAGTGCTTCGTCTACACCTGCTCTTGTACAAGCATCTTCACACTTTCTAGGACAAATACGTCCACAAATTGCCGGGAATGGATTTTCTTTCTTTATAAGTTCTAGAGCATCTCTATATTTTCCCTTAGATGCCATCTTAATATATCCTTGGACTGCTATGTGAGCTGGACATTCAGATTTACATGGACTTGTTCCGCTCTTATCAACAATCTTGCGATTACGATAATCAGGGTTCCATTTATCTTCTCGCCACTTGGTATCGTAGGGAGTATCTTTTTCCTTAGGAACTTCAATAGGGTTCTTTAAGCATAATTTTTGTCCCAGTGTTAATGCATTTGATGGGCAATTTTCTACACATTCTCCACAAGCAACACATTTATCTTTATCCACTTTTGAAACATAGTTAGATCTAGACCAATCAGGGTTTCTATAAAGATTTGCATTTCTTAGTCCAAAACAAGAACATCCACAGCAATTACAAATAGCCAGGGCATTTCCTGGTCCTGATAAATTAGGTATCTGATGCATCATTCCTTCTTTTTCAGCTTGCAGGCAAATCTCAGCAGCTTCTTCTCTAGTAACTTGTTTGCCAATTCCTACACGAATATAGTATTCAGCAGCTGATCCAAGTCTAATACATATGTCTTCAACTCTATGTCCACAGCCTTGTCCAATGATTCTCATGGATGCACGGCATGCACAATCTGTAACAGCAAAAACATCATGTTTTTTAAGAAGGTAATCTATTTCCTCATAAGAAGCCTTTCTTGTATCCCCATCAATAGCACTTTGAACTGGAATAACTCTCATTACACCTAAACCAACTGGAATATTTCCTGCCATTAATGCACCTAATTTTCTTGTATATTCTTCAAAACACTCACCAATTACTGGATACTTTTTAAGATTTGCTTTGTTATCAACCATGTATTCCATAACACCAGGAACGTAAAGCTCAAGACAGTATTTATCAACACCATCTTCTTTTTCTACTTTAATAACTCCATCTAGAGCCATTTGGTACAGCAATTTTTCTACTTCTGCATCTGGTTTGCCACACTTAGCAGCAGTTTCCTGTACGGTCTTAAGTTTTCTTACCTCCAGATAAAGTGCTATTTCTGCCATTTCATCTGTAACTACCGGCTCAAGAATTCTATATTCTGGGTCTGTTGCCTTTACTTTTATTATCCCACCAGTAATTCCAGCAGCAATCTTATTAGCCAGCTCAAGTACTTTTTTCTTTACCATAATTTTTCCTCCTTTCTGTAGAAACTTGGGTACTCTAGTTGGCCTTCCAATTTTTCACTTCGCTGCGTATCCACTCAGCCCATTCAGAAATTCCCTCACCAGTTTTAGCTGTGATTGGAATAACCTTGATATTTGGATTCAATTTTTTCACATGCTGCTTCACTGCCTCTAAATCAAAATCGAAAAAGCCTATTGAATCCATCTTGTTAATTAATAAAACGTCAACAATTGAAAACATTAGAGGGTATTTTAATGGTTTGTCATCTCCCTCTGGCACACTTAAAATCATAGCATTTTTTACTGCTCCAGTATCAAATTCTGCTGGACATACCAAATTTCCTACATTCTCTAAAATTACGAAATCAATTCCTTCTGTGCCAAGTCCTAGCAACCCTTGTTTGGTCATATCTGCATCCAGATGACACATCCCACCTGTGTGCAATTGAATTACTTTTGTACCGGTCTTAGAAACAGTATTAGCATCAACATCAGAGTCAATATCGGCTTCTAATACTCCAATGCTCATTTCATCTTTTAAAGCCTCTATTGTTCTTAACACCGTTGTTGTTTTACCTGAACCTGGTGATGACATCAAATTTAATAAAAATGTTTTATCTTTTTTAAGTTCACTCCTAAGCAAATCCGCTTGTCTGTCATTATCCTCGAAAACACTTTTCTTGATCTCAAGAACTTTATATTTATCCATATCATTTGCCTCCATTAATCATATTTAGATTATATTATACCGTTTCAATACATCTTCAATGACTGTTCCTGATATCTTCTTTAAGCCTTTCTTTTTAACAAAGTTCATGATAAATGGAAGTTTTGTATCCCCAGGTTTATTACCGTCCATCATCTTTACTGTAGAATCTAGTAGTACTCGGATATCATAACATGAACCAAATACCTCTGGTACACCACGATCTATGTCAAGCAATGTGTAAACTGCTTCCATAGCTGTTCTCACTGAATATTCCGTTGTAAACACGGTATCACGCGATGTGTCCGCGAACTGACCAAGGAAAGCAAAGTTCTCGCTTCCAACAGGTACAACCTTAGGTCTGTCCCCTTCTCTTCTAGGCATAAAGAATGCTGTAATATATGGCATCATGCAAGGTATGGAGTGAGCAGATTTTGTAGCCATATCGTGAATCTCCGATTCAGGCACACCCATATGATAAAGCCATTCCTGCGTAATTTCCACTCCAGTACATTCCCTCATTGGTTTCTTTATATAATTTCCTGGAACCTCTGAGAATAGACCGTATACCCAAACCACAATGTGATCTTTGGGTTGATCTTTGAAATGAGGCTGTCTATTCAAAGTATAACTCATAAGCCAATTTGAGTCTTTCACCGTAACGATACCACCGGAAACCACCTTCCCGCTAAATGGATCACGTTTGCAAATTTTCTCTATATATTTAGGAATTCTATCATCAAGTGTTGTAATTGTAGAAGATTCCCAGTTTGTTTCTTTAGTGCTTGTGCAGAATTTATCAGGTCTACCGAAGGCTGTATCTTGCTTTGCAATATTCCTCCAAAGCTCCCAACATCCTCCCGTAGAACTGTTAAACTCAGGTGCATGATTATCATCACCTAGGGAAGAATTTTCTGTACAACTTCCATTAGTAATAAACACTAAATCATCTTTAGTAAGTTTAATAGATTCTTCCTTACCGCTATGGTTACAAACAATTTTCACAGCAAGCTTTTTACCATTTTTAATATCAAAGACAACATTTGTTACCATGGTATCATATTGGAACTGAACACCATGTGCTTCAAGGTATTTTACCATTGGTAAAATTAATGACTCATATTGATTATATTTGGTAAACTTTAGTGCAGATAAGTCTGGAAGTCCGCCGATATGATGAATAAATCTCTGAAGGTAAAGTTTCATTTCCAATGCGCTGTGCCAATCTCTGAAGGCAAACATTGTTCTCCAGTACAGCCAGAAGTTAGATTTAAGTACATCATCTGTAAACACATCGGAAATCTTTCTATCGTACAAATCTTCGTCTCGAGTCATAAAAAGCTTTACAAGTTCCTTTGAAGCTTTTTCACTTAGTCCAAACTTTCCATCGGTATGAGCATCCTCACCTCTGCTTTGCGTTACTCTCATCAGTGAATAATTTGGGTCTTTCTTGTTCAGCCAATAAAACTCATCTAAAACGGAAACGTCATCTGTCTCAATAGACGGAATAGATCGGAATAAATCCCACAAGCACTCAAAGTGGTTTTCCATTTCACGCCCACCACGGATAACAAATCCCTTTTGACTATCGTTAATGCCATCGCAAGCTCCTCCAGGGAGATTAAGTTCTTCCAGAATATGAATATGTTCACCCTTCATCTGACCATCGCGCACCAAAAAACATGCAGCTGCCAATGATGCTAAACCAGCACCAACCAAATATGCAGACTTTTTATCCACATCAGTAGGTTTTAAAGGGCGAGCAAATGCTTCATAATTTCCATTGCTATAATACATTGAACATACCTCCTAGTCTTTACTTTATAACTATATTATAAAAACTTATTCTGAGGATGACAATATACAAAAGAGCCATTGTGTCCAAAAAAGCCTCTCTATTTTATATTTTTTATAATGATATTTATTCTGCAAGTGCATTAACTTCCTTATATTCCTTCAAACCTGTATAAAGCTCGCCAAGATAAGGATTTCTCTTTGTCTTAACTACTTTGTAAATCATGTAAACAAATACCGCTATATTTGCAGCTAATGCTGCGAAACTAAATGCAAATAGTGGTACTGTATTGTAGGATGATGCGACAGCAAAGGCCCCCTTATCAATGAATGCTGGGAATGTCTGTGCAAACATACACCATATGGCAAGGGTCTGTGCACGATGCTGCAGCCATGCTCCTTTTCCCAAAGTAAATGCACAAAGGGTTGGAGCGAGTAGTAGTGCAAACCCGCAATACCAAGCATGACCTGGTAGGCAGTTATAGGTATAAGCAAAATTCCATAAATCATAGGCTATTATCCAAAACCATAGCATGTCAGGCCACAACATATCTTTACTGCCATCTTTAGCCGTCTTCCTTTTTATGCGAATTCCAAGCCATCCGGTTATAGTTATGATGTTCAATATACCTGCTATACCATTCATAAAATTCCAGGAACCACCAAGTACATACATAGCTTCATCTGCTAAAGTCCCTCCACCTGCATATTGAATACCAACCTGAAAATCGCGAGTTACTGCCTCCAAAATGTTGATAGCAAGGATAAGTGCTGGGAACCATAACACCCATTTTTTATCAGATAATCTCCACTCTTTACCTGTCAATTTATTTTTCCATTTAACATGCCTGATGCACCAAAACCCTATACATCCAGCTGTAGACGAATACACCTTTGCTAAATGAAACCAGTCCGTGTAAGTTGTATCTCTGAGTACTGTAAACCATAATATTGAGAGTGTTAGTGGTAAAATAACAAAACTGAAAAACCCAACATATTTCCATCTACGGGCTACTTCATTAAAGCCAAAGAGTGCTATAAAAACAATTATCCAAACACCCCATACGCTTAATGCTGATGCCCCCTCTGCGTAGTTAAAAACAAACATGTTATTACCCCCTTAATATATACATTAATAATTTATAACTATATTGTACAATTTTTAACAAACACTCTTCAATAGACAGAAAGATGAAAGTGTCTATTTAGGACACTTTCATCTTTTTAAAAAAGTTATTCTTTTATATCTTCTTTCACAAAGGTAGCCACAGAGCGAGGGATACTTCCTGTTATCATGATCAAAAGCTTTTTAAGGATAATTTCCGGCTGCTCATCCATTCCCTCACTTACCCAATCTATAAGCAACCCGTTAAACACATGTCTATAAAAATTTATGATGAAATTTTTATCTTTATCCTTTAACTTTACTCCCATCTTTTCAACACACTCTTCAACTACATCCTCAAGCAATATGTGAGCAAGATCTGTGAGGTAGTTATTGGCTTCCGGCCAATAAGAAGAATTATATACATGTAGAATCATTTTCGAATTTTTCTTCAGATAATTCATTGTAGCCAGGAACCCATCACTCCAGTTTTCAAAGGTTCTATTTTGTGCAATTTCTATTGATAATTCCTCGAAAAATATGAATTTAAAAACGTTCATGATATCAGTAAAGTGATTATAAAATGTCTGTCTGTTTACATTGCAATCCACGCAGACTCCCTTCACTGTAATCTTATCTATAGATTTCTTGTTTAATAATTGTTTAAAAGAGTCAATTATTGCAGCTTTAGCATTCTTCTTCATAAACTTCTCCTCTACTTTAAGCTTTCTTTCATCATAAAAATCAATGAACAAATCTAGTGTTACCGTATTTATCAATAAATTAAATAATTCGATATATACTACATTTTTCCTTCAATATTTTTTCGAAATTAATTAAATTAATAACCTTGCCTACAGAAATGCTGAATCTAACAAAAGCAAGAAAATTATAAAAGAGGAGTAGGCTGACCAATTGATAAGAGGAAAAGATGCGATTCTAAAAAGAATAAGGGGATTTATCCCCTTACTTCTTAAATAGTTCTAAATACTCTCCATACCCTTCTACTTCAAGTTTATGAATAGGTATAAACTTTAAGGCAGCACTATTTATGCAATATCTTAATCCACCTTTTTCACTAGGACCATCGGTGAATAAATGCCCTAAATGGCTATCACCATATTTACTTCTTACTTCTGTTCTTACCATTCCGTGGGTTACATCTTTATTTTCTTTTACATGTTCTTTTACCATTGGCTTGCCAAAACTAGGCCACCCACAACCAGAATCAAATTTATCTAAAGAGGTAAATAGTGGCTCTCCACTATTTATATCTACATAAATTCCTCCCTCATTATTATTCCAATATTCATTGTCAAAAGATCTTTCAGTGTTATTTTCCTGACTTACTTCAAATTGAGTAGGAGTTAGTATTTTTTTTAACTCTTCTTTATCTCTTTTGATATAAACTTTCTTATCCATAAAATACCTCCACAAAATATAATAATTCTTTTAGGCGATAGCCCGCAAAAGTTTAAGTGTATCTATTTTTTACCTTTCTTTGACCACATTTTTAAACCTATAAGCAATCCAGCCCCAATTGTAGATGCAATGCCTGTATATATTGCAACTTTTCCTTTGACCGTTTTATTTTTTGGTGTTTTATTTTTGGGTACTTTAACTGACTTATGATAATCTTCCATCAAATTTTCATACTGTTTTTTGTTCATATTACCTATGCCTATACCCATAACTTTACAATTCATACCTGCAAAATAATTAATTTTTTCTGATATATAACAGTTAAATGTATGTATTTTCGAAGGTGTTGAACTTCCATCATTCCATAATTCAACTCCAAATAATTCTTCATATATAAATTGATGTTGGAAAACAACTAAAGAATAATTACCTCGTTTTGAATGATGTATATTAATATATCCATCTTTTGCAATTAGATTATCAATATGTCCTTCATACAAAACTAAAATGTTTTTAGATGAATTTTCGTTCTTGATCTTATCAAATAATTCTCTGCCATCAAATGAATAAAATAATTCAACAGTAGTTATATTATTCTTCACCAAAGCTAGTTTGATTATCTCAATATATGAGTCAATGTATTGTATATCTTCTGGAAATTTATTTTTGTAATCATTTATTGCCTTTTGAGTTTTTTTATTAAATATACCATTGATAAATTCCATTTTTATACGCCTCTCTTCTTCGTTGTAAGATTTGTTAATCTTATTCGTTTATCTTATGTTTCCCTGTTTGTTTGATTAACATAACATATATTTTTAAATTTAACAAACATGAGTTGTCTTGAAGTAATGATTACTATTTGTAAATATGACAATTATAGTAACAATATTGACTATTATAATTATAAAAATGACAATTATAATTGACAAAATTTCTAAAGAAGAATATAGTAATAGTAGAAGGCAGGATGATAATAATGGAATTAAAAAACAGGGTAAAAGAATTAAGGGCAAGATATAATCTTAGCCAAGGTCAGCTAGGAAAACTTGCAGATGCTTCAAGACAAACTATAAGCCTCATCGAAAGGGGAGATTATTCTCCATCTGTATTGTTGGCATTAAAAATATCAAAGGTATTAAAAGTTAGCGTAGAAGAAATATTTTATTTAGAGGGGGTAAGTAAAATTGAAGTTGATAATGAAAAAGTATAGAAATTTTTTAATAATAATGATAATATCCATGTTAGTTGGTGGAATATTAGGCGGATTTTCTAAGAAAATATCAAAAGTAAACCTAGCTTTTGGTGAAAATATGAGTAGTTTCCTTTTCAAGGCATTCTTTGTAATGAGTGTAATTATCATAATTTATCTAGTTATAACTATAATTTATATAAAGTCAAACTATATGAATGTGGATTTAGACAACACACCGAAGGTTCTTAATAGAAAGGTTACTAATGCTATATTACTCTGCACAATAGAAGCAATAATAGGATTAACATGGGATGCAATAGTGATAAATAAAATCTTTGATAATGGTCCAATATATTTGATTTTATTTCCTACAATCTTTATATTTATTGCAGTGTCACTACTAACAACCACCATTAAATATTTTAATTATTTAAATCCAAATAGAAAGATGAATTTATTTGAAAATGGAGCTGAAAAGAAATATTTTGATAAATTAGATGACGGAGAGAAATGGGTAACTTATATTTGTAGCTATACAACCTTTAATAAGATGCAATTAGTATACACCGTGGCTCTTGTAGTAAGTATGCTTTTATCCATGTTTATAAAGGTATCAATGGCGGTACCTATAGTCATAGGTGCAATATGGATAATTCAAAATTTAGTATACTCTTTGGAATCAAGAAAATATGAGGAGTAGTAATTGAAGAAGAACTTTTTACACTAGCTAGCAACTTAGCCATTTTAACTGATTTTGGTGCTCTGTTCATAGCTAGTGCAGTCTTTTCAGCATAACGTACTTCTTCAACAAAACCAAGAGCTATAATTATGTCAATTATCTAATCATCCTATTGTTCGTATTTATTTATAATTATATCTCAACTTTCGCACATGATTTCCCCAGGCGGCAGCCTGCAATTTCAAGATTTATAGCCAAAAAATAGAAGAGCATCCCCTTATTTGGTATAATTGAATCACGACAAACAAAAACCAAAGGGGATGTTCTTCATGAATACAATTATAGCAAAAAATGATACTGAAAAACAGTTTAAATCTACAATTAATAGTTTTTTTAAGAAAAATAAAATCAATTCTCTTTTAAAGCAGTCAAACTTTTCTAAAGAAAAGGGAGTACCTTGTGGTTCAATATTTAAATTTATTTTTTTGCTAGTATTTACAGGCAAAAACTTGTTTCGTACTTTAGAGTCTAAAGATACAAAAGGTTCTTTTGCCAAAGATACCGTGTACAGGTTTTTAAATTCTACACACTTTAATTTGAGAAAGTTTTTATTATTATTATCATCCTCAATAATTAAAAATCACCTTGAACCATTAACTTCTAAAGATAGAGTAAATGTTCTAATTGTTGATGATTCATTCTTTAGCAGAACAAGAAGTAAATCCGTAGAACTACTAGCAAATGTTTTTGACCATGTGGATCGTAAATACAAGAAAGGCTTTAGGATGCTTACTTTAGGCTGGTCTGATGGAAATACTTTTCTACCTTTAGCTTTTACATTGTTAATCTCAAAAAAAGAAAAAAATCGTATATGTCCAATAAATCCAAATACAGACAAGAGAAGCAATGGCTATAAAATAAAGGCTGAAGCAATAAAGAAAGCAACGGATGTAATGATTGATCTACTAAAGCAAGCGGCATCATATGCAATACCTGGAACCTATGTTTTATTTGACAGTTGGTTTACATATCCAAAAACTTTAATAAGGATTTTGGAACTTAAATTACATACAATAGCTATGGTTAAAGCTATGCCAAATGTTTTCTATGGTTATGAGGATAAAAAATTAAACTTAAAATCCTTATATGCTACGCTTAAGAAAAAGTGTGGCAAAGCTAAAGTTAAAGCATCTGTAATCGTTGAAATTGGTGTAGATTCTCAGGCTACGCCTATAAATGCAAAAATAGTATTTGTTAAAAATAGAAATAAATCAAAAAGTTGGCTAGCACTAATTTCAACTGACATTACATTAAGTGATGAAGAAATCATCAGAATCTATGGTAAACGCTGGGATAGAGAGGTTTTATTTAAAATGAACAAATCATTTTTAAATCTCGCAAAGGAATTTCAAGGTCGTTCTTATAATTCAATGATTGCGCATACTACTATTGTGTTTACCCGATATATTATGTTATCTATGCAAAGTCGTAATAATGAAGATTTACGTACTATTGGCGGCTTGTTTTTTAATTGCTGTAATGAACTTCAAGATATACTATTTTTTGAATCCATTCAAATAATTTTAGGGTTACTTAAAAATGCATTACATGAAAAACTTTCGTTGACAAAAGAACAAATAAATTCATTTATGGACTATTTTATATCAACATTGCCTAGTTTTCTAAAGGAAAGGCTAGTGTTTTCGTCATGCGAAAGTTGAGTTATATCTAAAAGATTTTAATATTAGAATCCAATCCCTCGAATTGCATATTATAATAATATGCATACATGCCTTCCTTTTTAAGAAGTTCACTATGATTACCTCTTTCTTGTATACCCTCATCATTAATGACTATTATCTCATCCGAATTTCTTATTGTACTTAACCTATGAGCTATAACTATTGTAGTTCTATCTTTTAAAAGTTTTTCAAGCGAATTTTGTATATGCCTCTCACTTTCATTATCCAATGCTGAAGTCGCCTCATCTAGAATTAAGATACTTGCCCATTGCCGTATAGCTTTGTACCTCAGACTTTAAATATTCTTTATTTCTTTTATTAAACTTTTTCTTTTCTATTTCTTCATTTACAAATGATTTTACAACTCTAATTCCTGATAAACTATCCTGTACTGCAGAGTTTATATTTGCTGTTTTTTTCCTATTATCCAAAAATATTTTACGCATATTTAGATTTTGATAGGTTGAAAATACTACCATAATTATGGTAACTCCCAGTAAAGAAATTTTTTGAAAGATAACTAAGAATTACTGGAAAAGATATATCTACCGCAGATACTACTAGTGCGCAAAACATGTCTGCAAAAAAAAAAGAAGCTTGTAAGGCTTATAATAATTAATGAATTTTTTAAAAATGTTCAAGATATCACCCCTTCTGTTTGTATAAAAATTGTATAATAGCTATCACAAAACTTTAGCCCATTTAACCTATATTTTTTCATTCATTATATTATACCAATAACACTTAAATAAAAACAATGGTAAGAATAAAAAACCCTACCTTCTTACTATTGCTTCTACATACGTCACTATGATAAAATATACTAATTGAATTGAATCTATATAATTCCAGTTATTACAGGCAAGGCTTATGTTATAAGCTTAAACCGTTGGTTCGTTGATGATAATGACCCATTTAAATATGGATTTGTATTAGTTAAATAATATTAAGGAGGATATGATATGCCATTTATAAAAGCAAATATATCAACATCAGTATCTAATGAAAAAGAAGTAGCAATAAAAGTAGGATTTGGAAAAGCCATTCAGTTAATCCCAGGCAAGACTGAGGCAGGATTAATGGTAGAAATTGTAGAAAACTGTACATTATATCTTGCGGGCAATCAAGACGCAAAAACTGCATATATAAAAGTTGAATTAATGGGAGATTTAACTGACGAAAACAGTAACAATATCACTGCTGCTATCTGTGAGTTGTTAGAAAAGGAATTATCCATTCCACAAAACAGGATTTATGTGACTTATGAATCCATCCGTCTGTGGGGATGCAACGGTAAAAATTTTTAATCAGAGAATAATTAGATCTTCCTTGCTTTTTTAAGCATTAAAAAAAGCCTACCTCATAAATTACTCTATGAGGTAGGCTTTCCTTTTCATATTTAACAAACCTGAACTATTGGCAATAGGTCAGGATTTTAATGGTAATCAAAGGATTGTTCTTTTCGTACAAACAAAAAAGGGAATTAAACTTGATGAGGCATTAAAAAAGGGGTCTGACCCTTGTAAAAAACTGGGATACGCTAAAAAAAGCAGCACCCTTTAACAGGCACTACTTTTTTAACTTTCCAATCTGCGGATTAAATTTTCATTTATTATTCGTATCCACTGTTGATTTAACTGATCACTATTCCCAAATCCCTGCATAAACTCAGATTGTAACTTTAATGCCGAATCTTCCTCTTCAATCTGTTCATGTACCAATGATAAACCACCTTCAGATACTGGAGTAGTATATAACCAACCTATGGTGCCATGATCATTGTCTGCCTTTGCCTGTTCTGCAATAGCATAAATCATTGTAGTAGTTACTATCTCCGTAGCATAATATATATCAAGTATTTCTTTAATATCTTTGTATTGATAGTTTGTATAGCTCAATACATTGATCTCATAAGGAGCATTCTTATCGTCTAAGTAACTTATAATATGTGTATAATGGCTGTACTCCCCTTCGGCTTGTAAACCAAAAAATGATGCCCAACCATCCAAGTCTAAGTTAGAGAAATAAGCTTGTATGTTACGATAAATAGTATGGTTATTAAATTCATGGGATATTTGCTGATTCAATAGGTTTAATGTTGCTTGGGTTAATAACATTTAATCGCCTTCTTTCAATTCAATATATTCAATATAACCAAAATAAGAACAATATTTTTCACCAAATTGTGATTTACATAAATGATCTACTGTAGATAAAAAATAAAAGTCCTGAATTAAATTCAAGACTTTATTTATTAGAAACTATTCTATTTAATAATTGTTAAAGCATTTAAAAGATTTAAAAGTCTAGTTCCTAAATTAGTTAACTCTGTATTTTTTTCTGTATAATGTTGAAACATATTGTCTAATCTTTCATTTAATTTTTCAAGGTAAGTTTTCTCTACAGGTACTACCGGTACTGTAGTCTCAACTATTGGTGCTACAACACTAACTGGTGATACTGGTTTTACACAAGCTTTCTTAGTAGTTGCATCTTTTACAGCTAGCAAAGCTGAATCAGCCTCAGTTTTTACTAATGGATCTAATACTATCTTGCTATCTTCAATTCTTTTTAATTCTACCTTAACTGCTTCTGAATTTTTAGTAATTGTAGTTTTCAAAACACTATTAGCATCTTTAACTGTTGCTATTTTATCTATTTTAACTTTTAAAGCTACCTTACCCGCCACACTAATAACTGGCTTAACTTTATCGTATTTATGTTCAGTTCCCTTTTTGAGGTCTTTATGATTCTTATTATAATTTTTCTTATCTGCATGATTTTTAGTGAATTTTGCTTCCCACTGCTGGTTTTTTTCATTTTTGGAATCTATCTTCTGTGCTACAGAAATTGGTTTTACAGCCTTAGTATCCTTATTTTGTTCACAAGCATAAACCCCAGATGATAAACCAATTGATAATGTTAACGCGAGTAAAAATAAACTTAATTTTGCATTTTTCATGTTAATTCCTCCTCATATTATTCTTATGTAGATAACAAGTATTAACCATTACCCCATATTTTTCATATCACTTATATATACGATAGGTGATATGATTTATTAGAGGGGTTTTTCATTTTACTTAAAGTTTATTTTAATATAAAATGTTAGTTATCCAAATATTGATACATATCCATTGGAATTATATCAATAACTTCTCTCTCAATAATATAATTAATAAAATTACCATCTCTACTTTTACGAAACACCCCGCGTCATACATTATTTTAATGTGCTTTAACTAAGTATTTACTGTGCTAATTTAATGATATTCATTCCTCTAGAGTTAAAACTGATACGGTATCATTCAATAAATGTTCTCTTCTCCCATTGTCTCCTTGTAAGAAATGCGCGTAAACAATGTCTATCATTACTAAAATGGGAAATTGCGGAGAAATAACATCACTGTGTTCTAAATTTTCTTTGCAATTACATGCGCATCTGTTATTGATTCCACTCGCAATCCTAAACGCATAAATCGTAATTTTATTTCATTGGCAACTAGACCTGAGCTCCCCTTACCATAAATATAAATGTACTTTTTAGAGGATAGTAAGGCAACAATTCTTTGAATTTGTTTCTCATCAATTAAAGCATAGCTTTTGCTTAATAATTCTTGGTATATATTTAAAACTTGGTAAAAGTTTCTTGGTACTGATAAACAAATTCACGGTATCCCCTAAACCCACATTTTTGAGCAAATCTTGTCAGAGTAGCTTCGGATGTATACAAATACTTAGAAATACTTTTAGATAAAAAATTTATTTTCTCTGTATTATGAATAAAAAAATCAGCAATCTTCTTTTCTACAACCGTAAAGTTGTCTTAAACGGATTCAATTATAGGTACTATACTTTTCACATATTGATCCATTCTAATTATCTCCTTTGGTTTGCCTCTGTCTAAAATTAAAATACGCACCTAACATGCCAGCTATATTTTTCGCTTCCTTTATTCTATTTAATAATCAAGTTTTTCAGCAAAGGCTTTGGTAATCAATTGTGGTCTTGTAATAGCAGAGCCAACAACCAAACTAAACACACCTAATTCTTTTACTCGTTTAGCTTTTTCGGGTGTATTAATATTCCCCTCTGCGATAACCTTATTAGATACTTTATTTAATATTTTTCGTAGGATGGCAAAATCATCTTCTTCGATCTTGTCGCCTTTACTTTGTTGTGTATAGCCCACCAGTGTTGTTCCAATAAAATCAAACCCTAATTCATCAGCATACACTGCTTCTTCAACAGTAGAACAATCTGCCATTAACAATTGATTAGGATATTTTCTTCGAATTTGATGGTAAAAATTTGTTAGTTTTAGATTACCAGGACGAATTGAAGAAGTTGCATCCAATGCAATAATTTCAGGACCAACCTCCATTAGTTCATCAATTTCTTTCATCGTTGGAGTTATATAAACCATACTATCCTCATAATCTCTTTTGACGATACCAATAATAGGGATGTTTACATTATTTTTAATTTCTAAAATATCTTCTTTTGTATTGGCTCTTATTCCAGCCGCTCCTCCTTCTAATGCTGCAACGGCCATTTTGCCCATAATGAAAGAAGAGTGTAACGGCTCCTCAGGTAATGCTTGGCATGAAACAATCAATCGCCCTTGTAATTTTTCTATCCTTTTATCCATTTTTTCTATCACTTCCTTGTTTTATTACGTTTATAAACTGAGTATAAAGCTATATGAAAATATTACCCTAATGATATAATTCATTGACTGCTTCTCTTGTTTCAATTAATTTTTCCTCTACTTCTTTTATATTATCTCTAATCATCCCAATAAATAACATGTCTATTATTGCCAGCTGTGATATTCTCGAGTTCATTGCACCTTCCCTCAATGATTTTTCTACTGCTGGCACACGTAACACCACATCTGAGAGATCAGCTACCTTATTATTTACACTCGCCTTTGTTATTGCTATTACTGGAATTTTCCTTTTTTTTGCGTTCTCTACACATTTAATGACCTCCCTTGTTTCACCTGAATAGGATATTGCTATTGCTACATCTCCTGACTGCATTAATATAGATGTTGTTATTTGCAAATGGGTATCTGTATGTGATATGCATCTTTTATTTATCCTGTTTAACTTATAATAAAAATCTTGACCTACTAAAGCTGATACTCCTACACTAAAAATGTATATATTTTTTGCATTTATAAGTAGTTCTATTGCCTTATCAAGTTCTTCTTCACTTAACAAATTAACCGTCTGCTGCATGATAGAATCTATCGAATTTTTTATTGAATAAATTATATTTTTTGTTCCTAGATCACTATCTAAATATTGAAACTCAGTAGCTTCCATCTTATCTAAACTTATAGATAATTTAAGCTTCATTTCATTTAAACTATTGAACCCTATTTTTTTAGCAAACCTAACAACTGTTGGAGCAGATGTTTTTGTAGTACTTGCTATATTCTTAGCTGACATTGTTATAATACTTTCCTTAGTTTCTAATAAATAATCTGCAATTAATTTTTCACTATCTGTAAAGCTATCATAATTCTGCTTTATATACTGTAATACATTCACAATATCACACCCTATTAAATTAGATTTTACTTCTAACTATTTATTATATTGAAGTGAAATTTCTTTCCACCCTTTATATATTTTAGTAGATAAATATGCTTTTGTAAAACTGAAGCTACAACATTTGTCCTATAATCCCCCTTTTGACTTCTTTTTAGTATTTGTAGCTCTCCCATATATCTCATGTAATTTTCGTTATCTATAATAACATCTCCATAATTCTTATCTACTGTATTTAATGCCACTATTTTATCTCCCTTAAGAAGCAGTCTACTTTCGCTAGCTCTTATTGCATCTCTAGCCTCATCTATTCTGTTGGTGTAAGTTTCAGTAAGTAATCTTAAAGTTACATTATCACACTGCTTTAATTCTATAAAAAGCTCTACTACATCTGAATTTAGCTCAGATAAATTCTCTAATTCACTGCTGCTAGGAAGTGAATCTCCAATAAATATGCATTGATTTCCCAGTGCAAACAAATGATTTGCAGCTTCGCGTACCTCTATGCCTCTATGCTCCTCCAAGGTTGGTAATCCATTATATAATGGGCCTCTTTTTTTATTATTTGATCCTACAAAAGCAGAAGCTCTAATTCCCTTTTTACTTAAAATAGCATTTTTCTCTTTCATACATTCCTCTGAAATACCTGTACCTTCTCTAGGGTAAAAATTATGTAGTGCATCAACATTTTCATAGTTGGGTAAATACATATCTAATTTTCGAAAAAACTCTTCAGTTATTGTGGATGCATTTAACTGAATTTTAATTTCATAAGGATTTTTAGTCATTTTAGATATTTCTTCTTCTGTATACCCAAAATCTATTCTTATGGTCTTAACCCCCATCTCATAAAGGCCCTTCAAATCCATATCATTTAAATCTAAAAACTTAAAAGTATTAGGAGAAATATCACTTATTATATCCATATCATATATTTTAGCTAACTTAAAAAAATCACGTGTCTCATTCTTTAATATACTATAATTTGCCTCAGGTACATGAAGTGAGGTAAATATTCTAGTAAACCCAAGTTTATGAGCATCCTTTAATAATCTTAAATTTTCTTCCTTTGTATTGTCCATACCAAAATAAATTGAAATACCATAACTCATAAAAATTCCTCCTCAAATATTCTCATTCTGAGCTGCATTAATTATAAAAAAGACCCTTATTGGTCTTTTTTATAATCTATTAAATTGTTAATCTACTGGATCTTCAAAACCTAATATGCTGGTAAAGAAATATCCGCCTATATATGATATCAATACACCTAATAAGAATACTCCCATTTTCCCATTTGCAATTAGGAGTGCCAGTGGCAATCCCGATACACCTATTGCAACGGCTCCTACCTTAAATATCGCCATTACCGCTCCACCTAGTGCTGCTCCAAGGCAAGCTCCAAGAAATGGCTTTCCAAGGGGTAATGTTACTCCATATATTAATGGTTCTCCTATTCCTAAAAATCCTGGTACTAATCCATTTCTAGCTATTTTCTTTAATCTCTCATTTTTCGTTTTTCTGAGTACAGCTATAGTAGCCCCCACCTGTGCCATTCCAGCTGTTGCGAGTATGGGAAGTAAAACTGTAAATCCTACATTAGCAATTAGATCTGCATGTATTGGAGTTAATGCTTGATGCATTCCTGTCATAACTAGTGGTAAGAATAATGCTCCTGATATCGCTCCTGAAATAACTGATACAAACATATTATTTGATGCTATTGTTTGTGCTACTACAAGTCCTATACTATCAGAAATAAATCCTCCTAAAGGTTGAAGTATAAATAATGCTGCTAAAACTGAAATTGTAAGTGTAGCCAGCGGTGTTATAAATAAATCTAACACATCTGGTACAAATTTTCTACAAACCTTTTCAATAAAGCAAGCTAAAACTACTACTATTATTACGGAAATAATTCCTCCACGTCCTGGGGTTAATGCTTTTCCAAAAAGAGTTATCTTTTCAAGTGCTGGTGATGATAAAATACCACCTAATACTCCTCCCATCATGGGCATTTGTGAACCGAACTCCTTAGCTGCATTTACACCAACTAAAATTGATAATATAGAGAATACACCATTACCTATAAGCCCTATTATTTTAGCTACTGTTGTAGCTTTATACGCATCTCCAAAATATACTCCTGATATATTATTTACCGCAAGTACAAGTCCACAAGCTACGAATAATGGTATTAATGGGATAAATATATTTCCTATTCTTTTAAGTGTATTTTTAAATTTAGTATCATTCTTTTGTTTTAATTTCCCCTTAGTTTCTGCTACTGCATCTTCACCTATAACTACATTTTTCTCAAGTATTTTACTTACTTCTTCAGTTACCTTATTTACCTTTCCCGGTCCATAAATAACCTGCAGTTGCCCATCAGTCTCAACTACCCCAAGGGCTCCTTCTGATTTTTTTATTTCTTCTATTCTCGCCTTTGAAAAATCTTTAAGTTCTAGCCTGCAACGGGTCATACAATTTGCAACCGATTTTATATTACTTTTCCCGCCAACTAACTGGACTAATTTTATAGCAATTTCTCTATTTGTCATAATATTCTCCACCTCTACTAAATATTTTTTAAAGCTTTTGCTATATATCCTTTATTTAAGTCTAATTTAATTCTTGCTTCCTCTTTATTAAGCTTTGATAACATCATGAATATCGCTAGCTTAACATCAAAGTCTGTTTTATTTAATACAACTGTTGCTTCTTCAATAGTTATTCCTGTTGCTTCGCAAACTATTAATTTAGCCCTTTGTGTTAATTTTTCATTGGTTGATTTTACATCTACCATAAGGTTGCCATATACTTTACCTAGCTTTATCATAACTCCTGTTGATATCATGTTTAATACTAGTTTTTGAGCTGTTCCTGATTTTAGTCTTGTGGAACCTGTTACAACTTCTGCTCCAACTACTGGTGCTATTGATATTTTTGATACCTCTGAAACTCGCGAATTAGCATTACAAGTAACTGAAATGGTTAATGCTCCTATTACATTTGCATACTCCAGGCCACCTATAACATATGGAGTTCTACCTGATGCTGCAAGTCCTACTATGGTATCATTCTCTGTTATACATTTATTTTTTAAATCTTTAACTGCCAAGTCCTTAGAATCCTCAGCACCTTCCACTGCTCTGAATATAGCTTCGCTACCACCCGCTATAATCCCTTGCACAAGTTCTTCTGGTGTTCCATATGTAGGTGGACATTCCACTGCATCTAAAATTCCAATTCTTCCAGAAGTCCCTGCACCTATATAAATTAATCTTCCGCCTTTATGCATTCTTTCGACTATGCAATCTATAGCTTGTGCTATTTTAGGAAGTTCCTTTTCCACAGCTTCTGCTACCTTTTTATCTTCATTATTTATTTTTTTTACCATTTCTAAAGTTGAAACAGTATCTATATTTATGCTATTATCATTTCTACTTTCTGTTGTTAATTTTTTTAGATTTAATCTATCCATATTTTCTCCTCTGTTAATCAGTATTTTTATTTTGTCTTGAAAACGTTTCATCTTACAACCCTATATTAACATATTTGAAATTTCGTTTCAACCTTTTTCATAAAATATATTATTTTATTTCAGTGGAGGATAAAATAATATAGCCTTCATCTCAAATTAAGATGAAGGCTATTTTATTATCTTCATTTTCAATTTTCTAAAACATCCTGTTCCCTAAATAAGCTTGAAACAGCTTCATCATAATCGCATAATCTTTCTGATTTTTTAATCTTTTTTGCATATTTTGCATTCTCAGAAAACATCGGAATCATATAAAACCATAACTCTTTCATTTTGAATAATACATTCCTATCTCCAAAGAGTATTCCTTTATAATCTTCATAAATTCTATCATGAAAATCTTTTAGTAATTTTTTTTCGAGTTTAATATTATTTGTAATACCATTGATCATTCCAGGATTTCCTAATAATCCCCTGCCAAACATTAAAGTACCTACACTAGGGAATTCAGTGGAAAATTCCTTGTAATCACTGATTGTAAAAATGTCACCGTTATAGCAAACTGGATTTTTGCTTAGAATCAATGCTTCTTTGAAAATTTTCAGATTTGGCTTATTTTTGTAAAAATCCTTTTGAGTCCTTGGATGAATAATAAGCTCTTCTAAAGGGTATTTATTAAATATTTCTATTAAGTCATAAAATTCTTCTGGCTCATCCTTTCCTATTCTGGTTTTTAATGATATTTTTGTTATAGACTCAGAAAATATTTTGTCTAAAAACACATCAAGCTCTTTTCTTTTTGAAAGAAATCCGGACCCTCTATTTTTTGAAACTACAGTTCCAGATGGGCACCCCAAATTTAAATTAATTTCATTATATCCAAGCAGCTTTATTTTCTTTGAAGTATGAATAAAGTCTTCTGCATTATTGGTTAGTAATTGTGGAATCAAAACTAATCCTTGGTTGTTTTCTGGCAAAATATCATTTAATTCTCGTGTTTTAAAACTTTTGCTTTGATTTGCGGGAATAAAAGGTGAAAAATATTTATCTATATTATTGAAAAAAGCATTATGGGCATTTCTATAAATGTACCCAGTCAAACCTTCCATAGGTGCGAAATAAAAATTCATGTATCTAATACCTCCTGTACTCAAGTAGTTTCCTTTGCATCAACGCAAAAATTCATCTCATAAAAATAACAAGGGAATTATTGTCCCCTGTTATTTTTACCAACTAAGCCTCCACCATTACCTGATGATGCGCTTTGTGTTCCATAAATGGCTGCTCGCTTACCATTTTTTTGAGAAGATGACTTTGCTTTTTTTTCTTCAATAATTTTTCTCATCATTTCCATGTTTTTGTTTATATCATTTTTCATATTTTTACCTTCTTTTTTTTATTTTTTTACTATCTTTAAGTACCTTATAAGCGATACCTTCAAATTAATATTCACAATAAATATTTTAAAGGTATGTCTTGTTATTTTACTAATTTATTATACCCCACAAACGTCCCTTTGAGTAGCACCTACAACAAATATAAATTTTAAGCAAAAGCAAAAAAATATAGTAGCTATGATTCGGATTCAAAAGTCCGCATCATAGCTACTATATTGGGGAATTACCTAATATAGCTATGTTAATAATTCTAAGAATATATGTATTTTTACTTTACTCTTCTACCTATTATAAAATCTGATCTTGTCATATCTGAAACTTTTATTACATCACCTGTACTAGGAGCATGTATATATGTATTATCACCTATGTAAATACCTACATGATGAGGATTACCAACACTTCCAAACAACACCAAGTCTCCAGTTTGCAAGTTATTTCTAGCCACTGGCGCACCATCATTTATTTGATCAAAGGTGGTCCTTCCTATAGATATTCCAAAATGTGAATATACATATTGAGTGAATCCCGAGCAATCAAAACCTGAAGGTGTTGTCCCACCCCATAAATATGGTGTTCCAAGAAATTTAGAAGCATAAGCTATTACAGCATTACTTGATAAATTCGCTGACCCTCTTGAAGGTGTATATTTAGCTTCTGATTTGCTTATTTGATTTATTTTTGTCATGCTTTCAGATACTGATTGTGAACTGCTTGTCCCACTTGGCAACACATTATCCTTGCCATTTAGCTCTGCTATTAATTTAGTCTGTTCTTCTTTAGTGGCAATTATCTTGTCCAACTTCTTTTTATCTTCCACATTCAAAGCCAGTAATACATCTTTTGTCTTATTTAAAGTTATCTGCTTATCATCTAATTCTTTTTTTGTAGCTTCAAATTCATCCACTACTTTTTTATCAAACTGAACAATAGTTTTTATGTTTTCTACTCTTGATACAAAATCCCCAAAGCTCTCTGACTCAAGTATAATATTGGTATAACTATCAAATCCATTTATGTACAAAACTCTCATCCTACTATTAAATAATTCTTGTTCCTTTTGTGCTTTCTTTTCTACTTGCTTAATCTCCGCTGAAGATTTTTCTATTGCCTTTTCAGTTTCAGATATTTTAATTTTATTCTCTTCTGTTTTAGCCATACTCTTTTGAATTTCGTCATCGGATTTTTCTATTTTTATTTGGATTTCTTCTCTTTGTGCTTGAATTTTAGTTAGTGAATCACTCTGCTGATTTAGTTTATCATTTGTTGGAGCCGCTAAGGCAGTTCCATTTAAAGTAAAAATTAACGTTAATACAATTGCCATACTTCTTAGGGAATTCTTCATTAGTATATCTCCTTCATTTGTTTAGAATTTAAAACTTATAGACTAAATATAACAAACATTTATGTACTTTTTATGAATAACATCTGTTTTGGAAAACATTACATGAATAATTATTTTGTAATTACAATATAAATCATCTATCTTATTACCAATTTTTGGGATGACCAAAAGGATAAATAATTATGTATATTTTCAAAGAAAATGCTAAAAAAAGTGTATATCATTAATTAAATTGTTAAGGAAATTAAATTTTAGGAGGTTATATTATATGAATGGAACCGTTAAATGGTTTAATGGAGAAAAAGGGTTTGGTTTTATTACAGGAGAGGACGGAATAGATGTTTTTGCACATTTTTCACAAATAAATTCAGATGGCTACAAATCACTTGATGAAGGTCAAAAGGTTTCTTTCGACGTAGTTGAAGGACCTAAAGGTCCTCAAGCAGAAAATATTACTATTATATAGCGATAAATATTTTAACCATTAAATAGGATAACTATTTAATGGTTATTTTTTTAATTGGCAATCCTACAAGTTAAATGCTATTAGTTTAATAATTAAAGTTTTCGCATCATTACAAATTCCATACTAAAAGTAATAATAGCGGTTCTTAAGAACTTAGTGTGCGTGGTTCAATTATCAATCTACTCCTCTAACTCTTACGATATTTTGATAATATGATAATAACGGTATACTCAAGCCATATGCTTTAATCTCGTATTTTCTATTAATTATCAAACCCCAGTACACATCATTTGAATTAATCTTAAATTCTATTAAACTATTAGTATTTTTAAATATCTTTATATTACCATCCTTATTTTGTGTATAAATTAAATAAGTATCGATATTGCCACGTGTTATCACTCTTTTATTTGCAATGGTTACTATATAGGTATCTCTAAAAAAATGTGGAAAGGGCATAATTAAACCTAATAATACAATAAAGATAATTATTAATTTTACAATTTTACAATTTAAAAAATTTCTTTTTCCAAATTGATAATAAATATTTCTCATCATAAAATCTCCTTTATTTTAATAAATCTACTTACTTTAATTGTTACTCCTTTTTCTATACATTAGAATATAATATAAATAAATATTTTGTAAATTAATTTCATTTAACGAATAATTGTTATAAAACCCCACTCCAATAAAAAAAACCCTTCGGTTCGTCAACAAAAACCTCGCGGGTTGTATATTCTCTTTACTTTATATCCAATTCCTTCAATAAGTCTTTTGCATTCTGAACGTCTTTTAGCGGAACTTGTATTTCCATAATATTATTAAATACAGCGACGTTTTTAATTAACTCTCCCTTAATAAAATATCTTATTCCACCATACTCTAACATTGACTTAACTATAGGTATTATACAAACATCACTTGTTGCAGCTATAGTAATAAATTCTACATACTCAAATTCTTCCCTGTCCAATTCTTCACTTGTCAATTCTTCAACTAATTTAATTTTACAGTCCGAACAAAAATCAAAGCCTTCTCTATATTCACATTTACATTTTGGACAAAACATTTTTAATACCCCCTTTTAAAAAAGCAATTTCTATCTCTTTATTTATTTACAAATCTTGTTAATCGCTTATCATCTTACAACTGTATACTTATTCAAGTATACAACATAACAATGAAAATATTCAAATTTTTAACATAGTTATATGTTTATTCTTAGAAATACGGTAAAATATAGGGTAAAAAAGTGTGGATCGTGAACATCATTTGTTCACGATCCACGTTTTTTTTAATTAACCCATATTAATGAACCAGCTGGTATTTTTTCATAATACCATTTTGCCATATCTAATGGCATACGAATACATCCATGAGAAAGTCTTGTCCCTACAGTTGCATCAAAAGTGTTTCCAGAAGCCGTTAGAAGTGTTGAATGTAGTAGGTAATTCCCACTAAACCTTGTCCAATATTTCACTAGAAGTCCTGACTCTGTAGTAAAAGAATTTCCCTTATCTTGAACTGTGAAGAATCCTCTCTTTGAAGGGGTGCTATTATTACCAGATGCACAGGAATATGTTTTGAGTAAAGCCCAGTTTCCTGCACTGCCAGTAAAAACACTAACTCTTTGCCTATTTAAATCCACCCAAGTAAAGTATTTTGTATCACTGATGAAATTGCTTGTTATATTTACATAAGTTTCTAGTTGTTTTTTATCCAAGTATTTCGCATTAGTAGTTGGGTTTTTACCAATAGAGACATTGCTTGAAGAGACCCAAATTTTAGTACCATTAGCTTTCTTAATTAAAAGTTTATTATTGCTTTGATCTAGTATTTCTACTTTCAAACCTGCATATTTTCCATATACACCATTTGGTTGTACTAAATTATTAAAAACAGTATATGTAGTTGTTTTGTTTGTTGCTACAGCCAAATTACTATATACACTTATGTTTCCAATAGTTCGGTATGCCCTTACTTTATAGTAATAAGTTTTTCCTGTTATTAAATTTGAATTTGTGTAATCTAAATGTATCGTTTTTGTTAATAAGCTATAAGTTCCTGTACTGGTAGTAGCTCTATATATTTCATAGGCATTTGCTCCTGCTACAAAGCTCCAGCTAAGTTTAATACCTTTAGAGTTAATCCTAGTAGCCATAACATTTATAGGCAACCCTAGTATTGGTTTTGAGCTTGCAGCAATTGAGTAGTCACTATACACTTTACCACTCGAAACCATCTTATATGATCTAACTTTATAGTAATAAGTGCTATTAGTTACAAGTCCAGTATTGTTATAACTAGTTTTCGTAGTTGTTGAAATTAAAGTGTACTCTCCTGTGTTAGATGTTGAGCTGTAAACTTCATAGCCATCTGCTCCGACTACTGCACCCCAATTAACATTAATGCTGTTATATGAAGAAGATGCGGCTTTTAAACTTTTGGGAATTCCAGGAGCAACAAGTGTCCATTTTGAATATAGTGTTATATTTTCAGTCACTTTATCAGTTGTAAAATCCCATGCATTTAAACATTCAGCTTCTTTGTACCAACCACCAAATACATAGCCTGTCCTTATTGGTGTAGAAGGAGCTTTTATTGTGGCATTATAATATGCAATATCACTTTTTACTGTGCTTCCCCCTTGACTATCAAATTCAACTGTGAGATCAAGTGTAACTACTGGATCTACTGTAAATGAAATATCAGAATAATTATAAGTGCTATTACCTGCATTATCTTGTAACACGACTTTTTCTATATACCATTCTCCCATTAGAATATCTGAAGGAATTGTATATTCTAGTTCGTATTTTTTTGTATTTTCATTATAACTCGGATGTAAGGATATAGTTTGATTCTCCTTCACTCTGCTCCTAATTAATATTACATTATCATTACTATTGGGTGTATCTGACAATGTATTATTTGCCTCTAGCTCAATTTTTATTATATCCCCTATTTTTACTTTTGTTTGTGATAGTGTTATGGTTGGTTGTCCCGTATCAGATGCTGCACTTACAATTAAAGGAATATTAAAAAAGAGCAACATTAAAGATACCGCAATGACTAAAAATTTTTTCAATAAGATCCCCCTCTAGATATATTTTCTAAATTATTTATTAGTGGTTATCCACCTTTACTAATGTGCTATAAACTTTAACAAATAACCCGTAATATTACTTTACTATATTTACGCTTTATTAACAATACATATTATAGTACAAATGTATTGTTTTACTGAATATTTTTTACCAATCTTAAATTGCAAATTAGCCTCCATAATCAAAACTCTCGAGGGTCCGTGAACAAAACCGCAGAAAAAAGATGACTACTGCGCAATGCAGTAGTCATCTCTTATGTTTTAGAAAATAAATCTATTATGCAGACATTTTTGCCTTTTTCGCTGGTTCTTCATCTTCCAGCAGTTTTACAAGCCTTTTGTCAAATAAAAATAGCAATGCTGCGCATACAAACAAAATTATTGGGATAACAACATAGGACTGTATGATGGGGAATTTCGAAGCAAACTCATACAGGTAACCATAGGATTTACCAGCTATGAATGAAGCACAAATCCAAACCCCCATAAGTACAGAGTAAATCTTGTTCGGTGCGTATTTAGTAACAAAAGAGTTACCAAGTGGTGAGAATAGCATTTCTCCCATACTGAGTATAACACCAAATGCGATGATCCAAATGATGCTCGCTTTACCTGCACCTCTTGACATTTCTGCACCTACAAGTGTTAAAAAGGATAACCCAAGTAAACTAAGACCCAGGCCCAATTTTTTAAACAAACTAAGATCCCCTTTAGGCCTCTTAGATAGCCTGAACCACAATATGCCTAGAACTGGTCCCATAACAATACATACAAAGGCATTCAATGAATCGAACCATGAAAGTGGTACTGCAAATCCGCCTACGTTCATGTTGACGAACTGACCACCGTAATCATAAACAGCTAGGTAAGTCAGGTACCAAAAAACCCAGAAAACAACTGAAAATATTGATACCAAGACAATAGCAAAGACCTTTCTTTTTTGTACTCTTGTTAATGGCTTAACTTCGGTTACAATTTTCTTTTCCGTATGCTTGCCCTCTTTGAATGGTTTTTTTCCTACTTGTCCAAGGAATCTCATACCGAACAGGAACCACACAGCATCAATTGCACAAATGATACCACACAGTACGAACGCAGGTCTAAAGCCCTGAACACTACCATGGGCAAAAGTAGTGGCTATAAGAATACCCACAGCTGTTGTTCCGATAAATGATCCGATATTGACAAAGGAGTACTGCACTGAAAATGCTGAATCCAGCTGGCTTTCGTCTTCAAACAAAGCGCCACTGATTGCAGAAACATTACCTTTGAATAAACCTGTTCCGATGGCTACAAGTGCCACCATCACATTCATGGTTACTGCACTAGTTGCAGATCCTCCCACTATATACCCGCCAGCCATTAAAATTAGTCCAACCGGAACACAGTATCTAGCACCAATGTACCTATCGGAAAGATATCCACCAATAATAGGTGCAAGATAAGTAAACGCAACAAGATTTGATTGAATAAGTGCAGCTTCAACCTTTGTAAGACCTAATCCTCCTGTTACCAGTGTAGCAGCAACAAAAAAGAAAACTAGATACTTGGCAGAATAATATGCCATCCTTTCTAACATGAACGCTACACAACAAACATAGAAACCAGCAGGCCGTTTGTTTTTTACTACAATTTCACTCATAATTTTCCCCCTAAACTAATTTTTACTTTTATTTATACTTCTCTTGTATACGACTTTAGCCATGCTCTCTCTTCATTACTCAAGTACTTGGCTAATTTGTCGTATACAAGTTTATGATAACTGTTTAAATACAGTTTTTCATCACGGTTAAGGTCTTCTGCAGCTATTGCATCCAAATCGATTGGTGCATAAGTAACAGCATCAAAGTGCATGAATTGACCAGATTCGTTTTCAACACCTTTTCTGATGATAAGTTCATTCTCTATACGAATGCCATGGGATCCATCAATATAAATTCCAGGTTCATCGGTTATTACCATACCTGCTTCTAATGTTTGGGTTTCATGCTTTGATGGTACGATATACCATCTGAAACCGCTTGGTCCTTCATGAATATTTAGCAAATAGCCAACACCATGCCCAGTTCCGCATTTATAATCCAGTTCAAGACTCCACATAGGTTCTCTAGCCAATATATCCAAGTTATAGCCTTTGCATCCATATAAAAATTTAGCACGAGCCAAATTCATCATACCTCTGGCCACAGCCGTGAAGTGGTGCTTAAGTTCTTCGCTCACCTGTCCAATGGCAAAGGTTCTAGTGATATCAGTTGTACCTTCAAAATAGTTTCCACCAGTATCCATTAATAATAAGTGTCCCTGCGCAAGTTCCACATCCGTTTCAGGTGTTGCCGAATAATGCATCATGGCAGCATGTTCCTTGAAAGCGCTAATTGGTGCAAAACTTTGCCACAAATAACCCTCCTGCTGTTTTCTAAACTCTTCTAATTTTTCAGAAGAACTAATTTCTGTAATTGTAGTTTTTGAGGCATTTGTTTTCAGCCAATACATGAATTTCGTAATGGCAACACCATCTTTAATGTGCGCTTTTTCAATATTTGCAAGCTCCACAGAATTTTTAACGGCCTTAAACAAGATAGTAGGATTATTAGCTTCAATTTTTTTGGTCTGAGCTGGAATGTTCTTATACAGCGCATAATTGATCCTATCTGGGTCGATTAACACCACATCTTCAGCAGTAAATCCCTTTACATATTCATAAATGTCGTTATACTTTCTAAGCTTCACACCATCCTTTGTCAAAGCTTCCTTAATGCTTACATCAAGTCGACTTTCTTCAATGAACAAGTCTACCTTTTCAATTGAAACAACCGCATAACAGAGCACAAGCGGTGAATACATAACATCATTGCCTCTGATGTTAAGAAGCCATGCTATATCATCCAAGGTTGTGATGATATGGTAGCTTGCTCCTAGTTCTTTCATAGTGCCTCTTATTCTAGACAACTTGGACAATCTGCTTTCGCCTGAATACTTTTCCTCAAGAAGAAAAACAGGTTCATTTGCTATCTTAGGTCGACCTTCCCATACCATATCAACGAGATCATAATCATACTCAATGGTAACATTCTTATTGGCAAGTCCCGAAACAAAATCTTCCCCTTCTTGCATCGCCATGAGACGTCCATCAAATCCAAGTTTCCCATTATTATTCATTTCAGCTTTTATGTATTCAAGTACAGTAGGAACTCCTGTGTTACCCATCTTAAAGAGCTCAATTCCACTACCTTCAAGCTGATGCTCGGCTTGAAGAAAATACCTTCCATCCGTCCAAAGACCTGCTTTGTCTTTTGTAATAACCGCCGTTCCTGCAGAACCAGTAAAACCAGTTACATAAGATCTTGCCTTAAAGTATTCTCCTACATACTCGCTTTGATGATTGTCTGCAGATGGAACAACATAAATATCTATACCCTTTTCTTCCATAAATGCCCTCAGTTTTGAATTTCTTTCTTTTACCCTTTCACTCATTTTTTTACATCCCCTTCATAAAATTTACATTTCCCCAATATTCTATTCTACAATAATTAAATCTTTTGTGTAATGATTTAATACTTCACAGCCATCTTTAGTTACAATTACCAAATCTTCTATACGAACTCCTACATCTCCTGGCAAATAAATACCTGGTTCTATGGAGAATATTTGTCCAATCTGAACAATATCAGTATTAACAGAAGAAACATCTCCGAAATCATGAACCTCAATACCTATTGAATGTCCCAGTCTATGAGTAAAGTATTTTCCGTAACCTTTTTCTGTTATATAATCTCTAGCAGCAGCATCTATATCGCAAAATCTAACCCCTGCTTTAACTTTCTCAATTCCTCTTCTGTTTGCTTCTTTCACAATTTCATAAACTTCTCTACTATGGTCTGATACACTTTTGTAAAATACAGTTCTAGTCATATCTGAGCAGTATGAATCCATCTTACACCCGATATCAATAACTACACTATCTCCTGGTTTTACTTTTGACTTGTCCATTACATGATGAGGGTCTGCTGCATTTGCACCATATCCTATAATTGGATCAAAGGAATGGCCTTCAGTTCCCATATTATCCCATATTTCCCCAAGTAGTTTTCCCATTTTTATCTCAGAATGCTTTTTAGGCACAAGCTTTATCATATCACCCATAGCACTATCATTTAATTTTGAAGCTGCTCTCATTAATTCTTTTTCATTTTCATCCTTACACATTCTTACTCTGTCAAGAATTTCAGATCCATTTACAAATGAACTTCCTCCCTTTAACTGCATTAGCTTTATTAAGAAATGCGCAGGCCAGTTTTTATCTATACCCATTGGGCTTTCTTTATCAATGTTATCAGCAAGAATTTTCACTGGACTTTGAGTGTCATTAAACCATATTTTTTCCACACCTAAATCTTCACTTATAGGAAATAACTCATTAATAAATAATTTGTTCTTTCCATTTAAGTTAATATACAGTGCGAGCATTCTCTCTCCTGAAAAAATCCATTTTCCTGTAAGATAAAATATTGCCGATGAATCAGAAACTATCATTTGAGGTATTTCCTCTTTTGTCATAATCTTTAGAACTTTATCAAGCCTTTGCTGTATCATTAAAAACCCCTCCTAAATATTTTATTTATAATGTTCTGAAAATTGTAAAATTTATATTTTCATCTTATCATAATAATTAAACCATGTATACGATTTTTTTAAGTAAAAGTGTAATTAGTTAAATATAACAATATTTTTTTTACTTGTATCATAATAATTTCAATATAGTATACATTAAGTATCTTAAACATGCTGAATGAAATAAGTTGGTATATTGATAAGTTTCACTAAAAAAAGCCGATAAATTCCTAAGAATTATCGGCTCTATTATTATAGATGTAATTATTAATATGTGTAAACTAACCCTACTGATGCTTTTATTTCCAATTCTCCTGAAGAAATATTTGTCTTTGATGCTTCTGATTTTACACTGTCCATGGCAGAATATAGTATTGGAGGATTGGACCCGCCACTAGTCTCATTAATCTGTGATGGTAGACCTATCTTAATTTCAAACTGTTTTGCTAATGTATCAGCTTTTGCTTTTGCTTTAACTGTTGCATTTTGCAGGGCCTGTAGATAATATTTATCCGGATCAGCTACTGTAAATCGAATATTAGAAACTGTGTTCGCTTCATTTGCTGTAACTGCATCAATAAATGCTCCAACTTTTGATATATCTCTTATTGTAATTTCCAGTGTATTCATTACTCTATACCCTGTAACAACGGAAACTTTATCCTTCTCAGAATATGTCTCAATGGGATAGATTGTATACTGTGAAGTCTTAATATCTAAATCTGCAATCTTGTTTTCTTTTAGAACTTGCATAACCTTATTCATTTTTGTTGTGTTTTCTTGTTGAGCCACTTTTGAGCTTTTATTTTCTGTTTGAACACCGACATTAATATAAACCATATCAGGTTTCACCTTTACTGTGCCTTCTGAACTAACTGAAATTGTTTTCTGTGGCAATTTGGTCTCATCGGCAATAGCCGTTGGTGAAAACCCACTTGCTATTGAACCAAATATAAATGTAAATGCTAAAGCAAATATTAACATGATCTTTTTACTCATTTTAAACCCCTCCTAACCTATTTAATTATCTTACTCTTATTACGTAAAATATAAACAATAAGTTACGGTGACAGAGGAAATTTATGAAATTATTACTTATTGTGAAAATAAAATATGATACAGTATTTAAAGAAGTAAAAATTTACTTTATACACAAATTCAATTTATTAATCACAAGTTCTAGTTTACCTCAAACAATATTATGTAATTAAAAATTATTGATGAGGTGTAATTATTGAAAACATATTTAGATAATCCTATGCAAGGAATGCCGCAAATGACGGATATGCAAAGTATTATCACATAATGCTTATGCATCAAATGATGTATATGCAAATTATGTACCTTATGATGATTATGCAGGAGATGTACAAAATGATGAATGTGGATGAAAAATATAAGATGATAAATATGAATATGCGAGATGATAATAGGCAATTTCCTATTTCAATGCTAGTAAGTTTAAAACAGCTCTCGCCTAATCAAATTCAAATTAGCTACGATAGAGATGTTGATGTAAGGTTAGCAATGAAGCCAACTAATTACTGGATCAAAGATACAATTAATGATATACCCAAAGGTATATCTACACTAGGTAAAAATAATAGTGTTAATGCTACAAATTCAGTAATATGGTTAGCATAGAGCCGAAAAGCGGCTCAACAAAAACATTTATATTAACTTTCAATGGAGCTATTCAAAGAGGATCCGAATATATGCTAATAATTTGTTATGTAACAGTTAAAGGAGCACCTCCTTACAGTGGAGATAATGGCATGGCTACTTTTACTGGTAATTAAAAAATTACAAAATATATAGTATATTGATAAAATCAATATACTATATATCATCTTTCTTTGTCTAAATATGAACGAAGTCAAATAACAACACTGCCCTATAAAATTAAAATTTTGTTTGTATCTTTCTATTTTATTAGTTCAATTTTCAAATTCAGGAATTTTTCAATATTAAGTTTTTTACTATTAGTATATAAATCAAAAACCTTGTGTGCTGGTACTGAAAATAAAGTTATATCTTCAAGATCTAAATCTTTTAAAAATTCAATTGTTACTTTTCCTAATTGTTTCATCTCTTTTTCCTGCGAAGGGAAAAGGAAAATATTTTTTACGCAAGCAAATTTCTTTGACTTAATATATTTATCAAATGCTAATTGATATAAATATTGCTTTGTCACATCTTCAACTCCAGGTTTACCACTTAGTATATCCTCAGTTAATTTAATTGAATAATACTTAGCATCAGATATAACAAAAGAGTCTTTTGTTATGCTAATAATATCTGGAATTAAAGTTGACGCTTTGTGCACTTTACCACTTAACGTCGTCCATTTTGGCGGTGCAATTAGTTTCTTAACAGCTTCATATTTATTGTTTAAAACATATCCGCATGTCTTTTCCCAAATCACGTGGAAACTACGAGTTCCATAAAAACTAATTGTAAAATTATCAATTTCCATTTCTTCATTAGATATAAAAGATGACATGGCTTTAAGTAATAATTGTTTTCTATTTATAAATTGAACATTAAGTTCGTTATTAATTCTATAAATAATGCTCTCAGTGTTTCCTAATCTCTCCTCATCAACTTCAAAATATATAGGCTTAAACCCAAGGAATTCAAATAATCCCAAATAATTCAATTTTTTTGTGCATTTATTTAAAATATATGAATGTAACTGCCTAAAATAATTTTCTTCGTCACTTTGTGTTGAATTAGTATAATACTCTAAATAAACTAATTCTCCCTCATTTATCAAAGGTTGTACTTCATCTATTGTTTTTAGCCAGTCTATTTCCTCATCACCATTGAAAATATAAATGCTTTTTTCATTAGAATAAAGGCCATTTTCAAAATAATCATTTAGCAAAAAAAGTATTACTGACAACATATTATAAGAGTTTTTAGAATCTATACTCCCAATACTTTCAAGTTCATCTACATCCAGATTCTCCCGCTTACTATATTCTCCAAATAGCTCTAATAGCTGCTTTGCAACTGTTTTCTCACCACTGTTTTTCGCATATTTAGGCAAACAAAACAAGACTCTCTCTTTGATAATTAAAATACCTACAAACTTAAAACAAAACATATCTTCTTCGGTTTTAGTTAGAATTCGTTTATCCAATAGCTCTTGAATAGTATTATCGTCTAAAAACAATTCACTCTTTAAGTAACTTTTATTATATTTTTTCAGTTCTCTAGAATAAATCATCCTTATTCATTCTCCGTTGAATATTCTTCTGAATTCCCAGCTATAAGACTAAGTGCACTTTCCTCACTAGGTTCACCTGATAAAGAGACCATAACATCAAAGTCAAATATTTCTTCACCCTTTTTATATGTTTCAACTACTTTTGAAAATGTATCAAGCTGCGATTTAAACAACTTGCCTTTTCTATGTTTAAGAACATCCTCGAATAGGTACATAAGAAGTTTACTCTTAAAAATTTCATCAATTGATGAAGATTTTAATTCCTTTTCACTCAAAAAGAATGGTCCAATAAGTTTATCTTCATTTATACCTGCACTAATCAATCCATTATTTATTTTAGTTCTAAGCATATCCCATTTTATAGTACCATATGACTTCAAAGTTATTTCACTGTTTTTAATTTTTGCGCTTCCTTCATTAATCCCTATATATTCAAAATTCCATCTCCTTTTGAATGCAGAATCCATAGGTAATACACCTTGGTCGGCGCTATTCATAGTTGACCAAATATACATATTCCTTGGAATTTTAATTGTAGTAACCTCTTCAGCAGTAAATTCCCATTTCTTAATTAAATAGTCTCGCATATCTTCTGATGTTGTTATTTCATATTCACTTATTCCTTCATCATTTCTATCAAGCAATTGAAACACATCACCAAAAACTGCTGCTGCATTAGCACGATTAATCTCCTCAACTATTAGCAAATAATTCTCACTATTTCCATTCTTAATACTCTTTTGTGCTTTTATCCAAGTACGTAAAAATGGACCTGGTACAAATTCATAGGATACATATTCTGTTCCATCTATTCTCAACTTTGGTTTTGGTTTGTAATTCCCAACAAATTGAGCATATGAGTAGTTAAGGTAAAATGTAACACGCTCATAATTTTTACCAAAAACCATTCTCTCCTCTTCAATCTTATAACTTTTACCTGTACCTGGTGCGCCAAAAAGTATTCTATTATATGGTTTATTTATAACATTTAATACAATATCATCTGTAATAGTATTAATTAAACTTTCCTCTTGTACTTCCGCCAAGAGTTCATTATTTAATGGTGATAGTTGCTTTATTGTTCTTGAATACTTAGATACAATGAAATCTGTTAATGCTGCACGTTCAGTAAGGTCTTTTAGTATCCCTACTTCACGAAGCAATTGTATAAATTTCCAATCTCCGTATACATTGATAAAGTGGGCTTTTTCTTGTTTTTCAAGATTTGGCGGCAAATCCACTTGTATATTGTCTTCACGGGCTTTTTTTATTTCTATAATTATATCTGAATAAGCATGTTTTAAATCATGCATTCTGTACATTAAATATACAAATTCATTTTTAGTGACATAACCTAATTCATATGAGGCTTTTATAAGTACTTTAGGTGGCTCCACATCTGAACTAGTATCAGAAGTTGCATAATTATTACGTCCAAAGGAATAGTTACAAATAGCATCCATAATTGTATCTATTTGTGCTTCCTTATTATCAGACAAACAAGCTTCATAAAAACGTTTCCCGGATTCGGTAATTTTGCCTTGTCTTCCAGCTAAACCATTTTCACTCTTAAATAGATATTTAATTAGTCCAAAATACCTTGCAGTTCTGGCTTTATGTATTATCATTGCTTCATTTGTATTAGAATCATACTTGTTGTCAAGTAATAAAAATTTCACTTTAAATTCATCGTTAGAAAGCCAGCCATTTGCCTCATAGTATATTTTTAATGCACAAACTGCAATATGAAGTCTCCCATCACCTTTTGGCATAACCAACTTTTTTATAATTGCCACATATATCACCCCTATATTTTAGTTATTGCTTACTATTATTGTATACTAAAAAAACAGCCCTTATTGGACTGTTTTTTAATAAAAAGAAGTGAACTTTTACCACCTGCGTAAAACACAGTTAAGCTAAAAATTCATATATTACCTGGCGATGACCTACTCTCCCACAAAGTTACCCCTGCAGTACCATTAGCGCATTGAAGCTTAACCTACCTGTTCGGTATGGGAAGGG
>NZ_JAHLDL010000032.1 GCF_018861315.1 Clostridium bowmanii
AAACCCCCCCCCCCACCCACCACATAAATAATTATATGGAAATTTATAATAGGAGATGATTATTATCGTTAAATTTATAAAATATAAGATGAAAAAATCTGCAATTAATTTTATTATGATAACAATAATTACCACCTTAACTACTTTCATGTGCTTCGCAGGTAAAAACAGCACATTAATTGTAGATGGCGAACCGATGGAATTAGTAACCTACCAGGAAACTTTTCAAAGCACTCTAAGTAGTGCTGAAATAAATGATACCATGCCTGTAAATGTAACGGTATTTGTTGACAATAAAGAGCTTAATATAAATTCTTCAGAAAAAACTATTGATCTAATGTTAAAAGCTGAAAAAATATCTTTAAGTACCACTGATAGGGTTTCGCCATCAATAGGAGCTATGTTATTTCCCGGAATGAATATTATCATAACTAGGGTTAAAATATCAACAATTAAGCAAACAGCACCAATTGCTTTTAAAACCATTACTAAAAAAGATGTTAATACCTTGAACTCTAAAATTAAGGTTCTACAAAACGGAATATTAGGTCAAAAAAGTGTTACAGTAAATGTTACCTATGAGAATGGTAAAGAAGTATCTAGAAAAGTTACTAGTGAAAAGGTAATTAAATCAGCTAAAGATAAAATTATAGTTCAAGGTACGCTGCCAAGGATAACCTTTTCAAGAGGCGGATCTTTAACCAGCTCTAAAGATATAATTACTGTAAAAGCTACTGCTTATTCTGCAGATGAAATGAACAATACCTATACTGCCTCCGGACTAAAAACTGTCCGGAATCCAAATGGCTATAGTACCATTGCTGTAGATCCTAGAATAATCCCTATGGGAACAAAGCTATATGTTGAAGATTACGGTTATGCTATCGCAGCAGATAAAGGTTCTGCAATAAAAGGAAATTTTATAGATGTATTTTTCAATACCAATAAAGAGGCTCTTAATTGGGGTGTTAAATACATTAAAGTGCAAATACTAGATTAATTATTTTCGCAAAATTCATTATATGGTTAAATAATACTCAACCACAAAAACTGCCACAGAGAATTTCTGTGGCAGTTTTTATTTCACCTAAATATATTAAAGAAAGTATCTTGCCACTTGCTATGCGGATTGCACCTTATCCTGCTTTATGCTGCAAGCGACTCTTTTTCAACTATTTCCCTCTTTTTCTTTTTAATATGTAGTGTTATAGTAGAACCAAAAATTCCAGCAATAGTTCCTCCTAATATAGCAAAGAACACCGCAAAAATAACTGATTTAGGCTCGTTAAAACCAAATGGTGCTAGTAACCCAGGAATAGGTGAAGCTGTACCTGGCGCATTATTTATTATTTTAAAATAAGCAGCACTTAAACCAGCCAGTCCACCACCTATGAAGTTTGAACAATATATAGGAATTGCATTTGCTGTCACTAATTCAGCTTGTGTTAGTGGTTCAAGCATTACTGCTATTACGTTACCTGCATCACCAAGTTTAAGTCTTTTGAAAATTATACCATTTGTAAAAGATCCACCAACACAGGCAATAGATGATATCCCCATTGCAAGGCCTTGTAATCCAAGCATTGCTGTTAATGCCATAGAACTTAAAGGTGATGTGCATATCATTTTCATAATTCCACCTAATAAGAATCCCATTAAATAAGGAGACTGATTTGCAGCCACAGTTATCATACCTCCAATACTAAGTAAAGTTAAATTTACTATTGGATCAACCCCAAAAGCGATTCCTCTAGCAAGTGGTGCAATTAAAAGAGCACCAACTATTATATCTACTCCTTTGGGAAGTTTTTTCTCTAAAACTGGTCCGATAAATGCAATTATGTATCCAGCTACGAAACCTGGAAGAATACCATATCCCATTACTGCTACCCCAGCTGTTACAGCATATATAGGATTTAATCCCATATTTATACTAACTAGTATTACAGCGGCAACCCCACCCATATTTCCAGAAGAGGCACCTACTTCACCTAAAAATTTTATATGCATTAAATTCCCGCTTATATATTTATGTATCGCTTCCACTAGAAATGTTGCTACAGCAGCATTTGCTAGGCCTGACATAGCCTTTTGACCTTTAGGCATTTTTAAACTAAAAAGTGAGAACAAGAATAATGTGAAAAGTAATAATCCAATACCTTTAATTAATACAAACATATTTTTCCTCCTTTGCATTTCAGAATAATTATAATAAATTATTTTTAATATTGTGATTTGTTTCACAATTATTATAATTCCGAAGTTTCAGAAAACTTCACAAGACTTCAAAATGCAAATGAGAATTTATAAAATTATTTTTCACAGTAAGAAATTAATCCATCAATAAACTTTTTAATTGTTACTTTTCCTCTATCAGAACTTTTTTTTCTAATATAGTCCATTTCTTTTTTTACTTGTTCAAAATTAAAAAGTCCAGTTGAGTATTCTACAAAAACATCATTCATATAATCTTCTATTCCTATGTTAGCAATATTTGTCATGCCTATGGATATTGTTCTCCTAATTCTTTGTTCCATTGATTTTGGACTATCAGCAAATCTTTTGCATAATTGATTTAGAGTGTAGTTTCCCATATTCTCATTTTTCTCCCTTAAAAACACAGTGATATCTATTAAATCCTTACTTCCGGCCTCCCCTATTATTCCTATTCTCAACATTATATTTTTTATTGTCTGTATTTCATTTCCTGATTTCAGTGAATTACCATCTAAAATATTAGTATCTTTATTAAAAAGCTTCTGAATTTGATTTAAAGTTCTATTTGTTTCTAAACTTTCAGATACTTTTTTTATAACAGTTTCAATTTCAACTGCATTAATTGGTTTTTGTATATAAAATTCCACTCCATTTTTATAAGCTTTTTCGATCATATTTTTAGCTGATACCTGGGAAACCATTATAAATTGCATTTCAGGATGCATAGATTTTGCATTCTTAACTAGTGATAATCCATCAATACCAGGTATAAAAAGATCAACTAGAACTATATCTGGATTCAAACACTGAATCTCCACTAAGCCCTCTCATCCTTTTAACGAATAACCCATGAGTGTGCCTAAATCTCTATCACATATTATCTTTTCGAAATTTTTTACGATATTAATATCATCCTCAATTATAAATATGTTCATTATACATCCTCCAATTCTGATTTATTAATAGTCACACAAAAGGTAGCTCCACTGTCTTCTATAGAATCTACATTAATATTACCTTTTAAATCTTCTTCAACAATATTTTTAACAATACTCAGCCCAAGACCACGATTTATTTCACCAGTATCATAATTGATTTTAGTTGAAAATCCTGGAGAAAATATGTACATCAAATCAGATTCTTTTATGCCACAACCAGTATCACTTATTATAAAAATATATCTTTCATCTATAGCCTTTTGTATAAAAGAAATATAAACTTTATCAGTTTTAGCACTTAATGCATCTAGTGAATTCATTATCAAATTTCTAAAAATAGACATAAGATAATAATGTTTAGTTGTATAGAAATTTTTATTCACATTGAAAATTAAGCCTACATTAAGTTGTCTAAATTTAACTTCATTCTTCATACTATCTTCTAATATATTGATAATATCTTTAAAGTACATACCTTTATCTTGACTTTTATCTTCTGTTATTTCTTCAATCCCTCGTACAACAAGTCCATATTCTTTCTTTATTTCATGCACATCTTTAGCAATAGTTAAAGAAAGTTGAGCCCAAGTATCAGAATCTTCTTTTATAGAGATTTTTTCAAATAGTCCATAGGCATTACTCATAATTTTTTCTATGCTACTCATGTTTTTTTTCATCCAATACATTTCGGTTTTTAATTCAGAGGTTTGTAATACAAGTTTTTTATATCTTTGTTCGTGCTCCTCTTTTATAAGCAGTAACTTATAAAACTTTAAGCTATTTACTATTATTAAACTTATAATAGAACGTATAACTGCAACATAAAATAGTGTAGTAACTATCTGAAATTTTAGTGTATTAAAATTTCTAAGGTTTCTTATTAATATTTCTACAAAGTTCCCTAAGTAATCACTTAATATCAAAGTTATCAATAAACGATTAAATTTAATTGAATTTTTCTTATTTAAAATCTTGAAAAATATACTGTAAAAAGTATAGAAAAAAATCTCAGGAAAATAGGCCAATAAAATTTCAATAAAGCTCCCATTTTCAATAAAATAAATACCTACTCTTAAAATATAAACAGAAATAGCACACATAACCCCCGTTTTTATTGTATCTATCTCATCAAACAAGTACAGAAATACTGGAAATAGTATTATGGCAACTGAAACTCTAAAGTCAGATATAAGTAAATTCATGTTTATCTGTGAAGTTATTGCAATAATTATAGATATTATAATCATTTTTTTATATTTTTCAGTATTCATAATTGTCATATGCATTTATCCTCACAACTAGATTTTTTTAAAGTTGTTAAAAATTATTAAAGGTTTACAGTCTAATAGTACCATTTCAATATATATGTTGCAATTTATTTTGTTGCTTTTACAAGTATTTAGTAATAATATAAATTTTTAAGGGGATAGTTAACAACTTTCAGTACAATATTATCGAAAAAAATAGGTACAGTTAATAATTAGTAATAATTATTGACTGTACCTAGCATTTGCTTGTATTCTTTACTTTCTACTTTGGTAGCACCTAGTTGTTATCACAATAGTAAATCATTGCCTCACTTAAAAACTTAGCTAATCCCACCTTATGCTTATCAATGTTAGTTGTAAAACATTCATCACAAACGTATAAATCTCCAAGTCCCCTAAATATTTCTATAGTACAATTGTAGAAATTATCTGTAATTTGCTGTCTTAACTCAGCTACTGGCTTTAGAATACCAATTTGATCGTAATGATGAAGTGTACGCACACTTACCCCCACCATATCAGCTACTTCTTTTATTTTGTAAGACATAAAATCCCCACATTTATTTGCTTTGTCCCTATAATTTATAATAAACTATAACACTACGTCAGAGTCAATATAAATTTTTTATTTATTTGACATACTAGGCCACATATAGTAGACTCTATTAATATAAAAGTTAATAAGACAGTTCTAAACCATCCTGTCTATAAACAAAACTAGGACGTAACTACCGTTTTAGGTAGTTTTTTGTTTAAGGGCGGTTTGCGCCCTTTTTTATTTACTCAATTTTTATACAGATAAATAATTAATAGATTAATTTACTATCATCTGTTAATTATTAGTTATAACCATATAGGAGGATTCATAATGAAAAAAATAGGTTTAACAACTACAGTACCAATAGAGGTTCTTATTGCAGCAGGTTATACACCTTTAGACTTAAATAATATTTTCATAACCTCTAAGGACTATATGAAATATATAGATATTGCTGAGAGAGATGGTTTTCCTAAAAACCTATGCTCTTGGATAAAGGGAATTTATGGAGCTTGCTTAGAAAACAATATTAAAGAAATAGTTGGAGTTGTGGAAGGTGACTGTTCTAATACAAAAGCTCTTATTGAAGTGCTTGAACTTCGAGGAATTAAAATCTATCCTTTTTCTTTTCCACATAGTCACAAGGTGAAGGACGTAAAATATGAAATAAACAAATTTATGAATACCTTTGACGTAACCATTGAAAAAGTTGAATTAGTTAGAAAAAGGTTAAATGAAGTTAGAAACCTCGCTAAAGAAATTGATGAATTAACTTATATTAGTAATAAGACTACAGGTTTTGAAAATCACCTATATCAATTATGCACAAGTGATTTTAATGGAGATGTAGATGATTTTGAAGCTGACCTAAAAAAAGTTATTCTTAATATTAAAAATAGAAAGCCCTTAAATAGAAAGTTGCGACTTGGATACATAGGTGTTCCGCCTATGACTTCAGATATATATGAATTTGTTGAAAAGCTAGATGCTAATTTTGTGTACAATGAAGTTCAAAGAGAATTTGCTTTTCCAAGAGTTGATAGTGCGTTAGATATATTTCATCAATATTACGACTACACTTATCCATATAATGTTGAATTTAGAATTAGAGAATTACAAAAGCAAATATACCAACGAAAATTAGATGGTATAATTCATTACACTCAAGCCTTTTGCTATAGAGCAGTAGAACATATTGTTTTAAAAGAAAAATTAGATATACCCATATTAAATATTGAGGGAGACAAATTAAACGTCTTAGATGCAAGAACGAAACTTAGATTAGAAGCCTTTCTTGATATGCTAATAGACATAAAGGAGGCTAAAAAATGCGAGTACTTGGTATAGACCTTGGAAGTCGCGCAGTTAAGATTGTTTTAATGGAAGATAATAAAATAATTCATTCCATGAAAGTAAGCACCATGAACTTTTACAAAAATTACTGCGACTTTAATGGTAAGGTTATTGTTAATCTAGAAAAGCTTCATATCGGACAAATCAATAATGCGGTGTCCACAGGCTATGGAAAAAACAATACTGATTTGTTGCTATTTACTCCAATAAATGAATTAAAAGCCCATGTTTACGGAGGTTTCTATCAAACTGGCCTAAAGGATTTTATACTCTTAGATGTAGGCGGCCAAGATGTTAAGGTTGTAAAAGTAGAAAAAGGCATCATTACAGACCTTGAGCTTAATGAAAAATGTGCTGCCTCCTGTGGAAGATATTTAGAGAATATGGCACATGTACTTGAAGTATCCCTCCAAGACATGAGTTTGCATTACAAGAATCCTGTGGAACTTAATTCAACCTGCGCTGTATTTTCCGAGTCAGAGTTGATTGGTAAAATAGCTGAAGGTGTTAGTATAGAAAACTTGTGCTCTAGTGTTAACTACTCTTTATACAAGAGACTTAAACCTCTTTTAAGTAAATTCAAAGATAAGAAATTAATTTTAACTGGCGGTGTTGCTAATAATACTGCAATAAAAGAATTTTTAAGACAAGATTATGAAGATATAGTATCCATCAAAGAACCACAATTTAACGGTGCAATTGGATGCTGTTACTATGGAAGTACGTTTTTATAGTGGTCTTTTTTTTATAATAAGACTCTTTTGGTAAAAGAGAATTTTCAATTATGTATGCAAGATAATTTAAAATAATCATTAAAAAAGAAATAGGGACAGATAATAATTCATTAAAATTATAATCTGTCCTTATTTCTTTTTTGATTGTTCACTTATACAACTTGCCACATATCTCTGGTATAGCAACTCTTTTGTTCTATATGTAGTAAAGACTTTCAGTTGCGTATTCCGCATCAGATGTTATGTCTATGCCAAGCTTTCTAAAAGTTTGCTCATCAGCTGTACTTATAATTGTAGTTGAGTGAGCTTGACATCCTTTTAGCATTACTAACTTATCCATAGCTACCTTTGCTATTGGGTTCGTAGCAGCACATATACTAAGTGCAATAAGTATATTTTCACAATCCAAAGCTGGTTTCTTACTGCCTAATACTTTTGATTTTAAATTTATAATTGGCTCAAGTATAACTGGAGAAATAAGATGAATTTCATCATTTATATTTGCAAAATATTTAACAGCATTTAAAATTATAGCAGCTGTTGCATCCATTATATCTGAACTTTTACTAGTTAATATCGTTCCATCATTAAGCTCTATTGCAAGCGCTGGACAAGCTTCAGTTTTAATTGAGCATTGCTTTAAAGTAGCTGAACGTTCTCTTGCAGGCATAACAACTTTTCTATCTTGCTGTTTTAAATTAAGTTCTTCCATAAGAAGCTTAACCCTATCAAAAGTTTCTTTGTTTATATACCCTTTTTTATACTCACAACCTGTTTTAAAATATCTTCTTATTACCTCTTGCCTTGATGCTTCTTTAATAACCTCATCGTCAATAATTCCAAAGCCTACTCTATTAACTCCCATATCTGTTGGGGATTTATAAACAGCCTCTTCTCCTGTTATTCTTTCTATAATTCGTCTAAGTACAGGAAAAGTTTCAATATCACGATTGTAGTTTACGGATATCTTATTGTAGGCATCAAAATGGAATGAGTCTAGCATATTTACATCGTTAAGATCTGCTGTTGCAGCTTCATATGCTATATTTACAGGATGCTTTAGTGGGATATTCCACACTGGGAAAGTTTCAAACTTTGAATATCCAGCAGCTCTTCCTTGCTTATGTTCATGATAAAGCTGACTTAGGCAAGTTGCTAGCTTTCCACTCCCTGGACCTGGAGCTGTTACAACTACGATAGGTTTTGTAGTTTCAATAAATGGATTTTTGCCATATCCTTCATCACTTACAATTGCATCTACATCTGTAGGATATCCTTTAGTCGCTCTATGTTTATAAACTTTTATTCCTCTGCGTTCAAGCTTATTTATGAAAATTGTAGTTGCTGGTTGCCCGTCATATCTAGTGATTACAACACTATTTACATCAAGCTCGTATGCACGTAAATCATCAATTAATCTTAAAACATCCACATCATAAGTGATCCCAAAGTCTCCTCTTATTTTGTTTCTTTCAATATCTCCTGCAAATACACAAATAATAACCTCAACTTTTTCTTTTAATTTATGTAATAGTTTAATCTTTGCATTTTCATCAAATCCTGGTAAAACTCTTTTTGCATGAAGATCGTTGAAAAGTTTTCCACCAAATTCTAAATATAACTTATCATAATTGTTAACTCTTTCTAAAATATACTTTGATTGCTCTTCTAGATATTTTTTCTGATCAAATCCTATTTTCATTTTTACTCCTCACTAACACCGTTTTTTGTTAGATATATTATAACCAATACTTTTACATAATAATATAATTAAATTTGCTTTTACAACTTTATATTATTACACAATTTTAGTTCAAAGTAAACTGAATTTGAGCTTAAAATTTTACATTGGAATTTGACATACCTCCTAACTTATAGTAAAGTTAGTAATTATAAAACTAAATAAGACAGTTCTAAACCATCCTGTCTATAAACAAAACTAGGACGTAACTACCGTTTTAGGTAGCTTTTTTTGTATAAGGGTGGATAATACCCTTTTTTATTTGCAAAAAATTATAAGATATTAGAACTGCCACAGATTTTATAAAGAATGTTTATTAAATTAACATAAATTCTAGGAGGGGTGTACCATATGTATATTCTAAAGGCAGAACATAGCTTTGACAGTGCACATTTTCTTTCTGGCTATGATGGAAAATGTTCAAATATTCACGGACATAGATGGAGGGTTGAAGTTGAAGTGCAATCTGAAATCTTGGCACAAGGCGGTCAGCTTGATGGAATGATAATAGATTTTGGTGATTTGAAAAAAGATGTTAAAGCTATTATAGATTCTTATGATCATGCCTTAATAGTGCAAAAATGTACCATGAGAGATGTTACCTTAAATTGTATAAAGCAAGATGGCTTCAATGTAATTGAAGTTGATTTTAGACCAACAGCAGAGAACTTTGCCTTTTTTTTCTTTAAACTAATTAAGGATATAGGATATCAGGTAAAGAGAACTACAGTTTATGAAACACCTACTAATAGTGCAGCATATGAAGAAAGCGAGGCACAGTAGCATGAAATTTAAAGTAGTTGAAAAATTTACAAGCATTAACGGTGAAGGTCCACTAGCAGGACAGCTAGTAGTATTTATAAGATTTGCAGGCTGCAATTTAAATTGTAGCTACTGCGATACTAAATGGGCTAATAAAGACAATGTATGTTATGACTTCATGACCTCAAATGATATATATAAATATATTAAATCTACTGAAATAAGAAATGTAACTTTAACCGGTGGTGAACCATTACTTCAAGAAGGAATTATTGAACTATTAGAATTACTTTCTAAAGATAGATCCCTTCATGTAGAAATTGAAACTAATGGTAGTATTCCTCTAAATGAATTTGGCCACATAGAAAACCCACCAAGTTTTACTATGGATTATAAATTGCCTTGTAGCAATATGGAAGATAAAATGGATTTAAACAACTTTCATGGTTTAAGCCCTAGAGATACAGTTAAATTTGTATGTGGAACTATGGAAGATGTACAAAAATCTAAATTAATAATAGATACATATGAACTTTCAGATAAAACTAATGTGTATATTAGTCCAGTTTTTGGACAAATTGACCTAGAGAAGATTGTAGGATTTATGGTGTATAATAAAATGAATGGAATTAATCTTCAAATTCAACTTCATAAAATTATCTGGGATCAAAATAAGAGAGGTGTATAAAATTATGGCAATAGATACGAAAGCAATAGAAGAACATATAAAAGGTATTTTAATAGCTCTAGGTGATGACCCATGTCGAGAAGGCCTTAAAGATACTCCAGCACGTGTAGCTAAGATGTATGCAGAGGTATTTTCAGGCATGTGCTACAGCAATAATGAAATTGCTGAGATGTTTAATACAACCTTTGAAGATAATTTAATAATTAAAGAGGATTGCCTTGATATAGTCATAATGAAGGATATCCAAATCTTTAGTCATTGTGAACATCATCTAGCTCTTATGTATAATATGAAAGTTTCAGTTGCATATGTCCCTACTAAAAAAATTATTGGTTTAAGTAAAATAGCAAGAATAGCTGACATGGTAGGCCGAAGATTGCAACTTCAAGAAAGAATAGGCACAGACATAGCTGAGATTATGCAGATAGTAACTGACTCCTCCGATGTGGCTGTTATTATAGAAGGTGAACATGGTTGCATGACCACAAGAGGTATAAAAAAGCCAGGCACTAAAACAATGACAACTACTTATACCGGAAGATTTAATACCGATGTAATTTTAAATAATAAATTGATGATGCTTTTTAATAAATAAAGGTTGGTGTATTAATTATGAATAGTGAGAAAGCAATAGTAGTCTTCAGTGGCGGACAAGATAGCACAACTTGTTTATTTTGGGCCTTAAAAAAATATAAAAAAGTTATAGCTGTATCTTTTGATTATGGTCAGAAACACATATTAGAACTGGATTGTGCAAAGGATATATGTAAAAAGCACAATGTAGAGTATCACTGTTTAGACTTAAACCTATTAAATCAACTGGCACCAAATTCATTAACAAGAAAAGATATGGAAGTGGACAAGTCAGCGCCCAGTGGTACTGTACCTAATTCCTTTGTAGATGGAAGAAACTTATTATTCTTAACCTTTGTAGCAGTATTTGCAAAGCAAAGAGGAATAAACACTATTATAACTGGTGTATCCCAAAGTGACTTTAGTGGTTACCCAGATTGTAGAGATGTATTTATAAAATCCTTAAATGTTACCTTAAACTTAGCCATGGGCTATGATTTTGTAATTGAAACACCTTTAATGTGGATTAACAAGTCCGAAACTTGGAAAATGGCTTATGATTTAGGTGTACTCGATGTAGTTAAAGAAGATACTTTAACTTGTTATAATGGAATAAAAGGCAATGGTTGTGGAAACTGCCCTTCTTGTAAATTAAGAAAAAAAGGATATTTAGAATTCAAAGAAGAATATCTTTAAAATAAATAGAGCGCAGGCAAATTTAATAATGAAATGGACCCTATTATTGTATCCATTTTATGAGTTTGCTTGCGCTATATTTTTATTCTTCTAAAACAACATATTATAATATCTTTCTATAGTATCTTCTAGCATGTTTACACTGATAAATCTTGCCTCACGAATAATTTCTTTTCCCTCAATATAAACCAAAATCCCTGGCAAAGTAAATATTGAATACTGCCCCGCTGCCTGCGTAAATTTATCAACGCTAATTTTACTTATCACAATCTGTGGAAACTTAATTAACATTTCTTCAATCTTAGGAAGCAGTCCACCACATACGTTGCATCCTCCTGAACTAAAATAAAGCATTGCTATAGTATTGTTTTTTATGAACTTATCTATTTCATCTAAGGTATTTAGTTGTATCATTATTATTCCTCCTAGACGGTGCTCGGTGCCACCCACGTGGCAAGTGGCATCTTTTAGATTCATTATTAAATAATTAGCTCTTGCATACCCCCGCCCCCTATATATTATCCTTTTATTTAAAACATGTCAATGCACAGCTAATAGCTCTTCAAAATCACTCAAATTATCAATACATAGTATATCCGTATCTTCTTTTAATTCATCACCCCTTAAAATCACAATCCCCTGCATGCCAAGCTTTATAGCAGCTTCAACGTTAACGATATTATCATCAATAAATATAACTTCTTGTGGTTTTATGTTTAGCTCCAAAAGAGCTGTATTAAACATCAGTTTATCTGGTTTTAACACACCAATCACTGACGACATAACAAATTCACCTCAATATCTCCAATTTTCGTCAACTCATTACAAAATCGCGAATTTCATTTGAATTCTTTTTTGTTTTCAATAATTTCTATAATTCTAAGTTCTAATTGGTCTAAATTTTTCACTTGATTCTTCATTTCTTTTGTGTAATTTTTTCCAGAGCCTAAGTTATCCCACTCTATAGTTTTCTTGTGCCCTCTTAGGTATATGATTAAGTATGATTTCATAATGCTTGAATCCATTTTAGTCTCATCTGTGATTTTATCAGGATAGCTCATAATGCTTTTTTCAGTGATGTAAGTTTCAATTCCCTTCATTTCACTTTTAGTAAGTGATAACTTTGTTTTAGCTTTCCCCTTATTCACCAATTCCCTCACAAAAGTATCATTTAAAGTGTTTAATACATTTTTTGGCTTTCCACTATACTTGAATAATATTAGATTTACATCTTCTTCAACACCATACCTTAATACAATATTAAATTTATTTTTTTCATGTTGGTATTTATATAAATCAAAAACAAAAAATCCTAAGATTATAATTAATATTAGGAGTAAAATTCTCTTTATGTATCTTTTCTTTCTCAATCTGCTTTTCATAATACCCACCTCCCCATAACAACTTCAATTTAACCCTTCTTGTTTTTATTAAAAGCTAAACGCAAATATTTTTTATCATTATTGTTATATTATGGTTAAATAGTATCATGCTTTCATGCAGCAGTAAACAGTTTTAACTCTTTTAATTTATCAAAAAAATAAAATAAGCTGCCATTACATTGCTTTGCACTGTAATAACAGTTTATTTATTATTGAGTATATTTCTTTCCAACTATAAACCCTAACTATATTCTCATTCAATGGCTTTCGATTATAATTAGCATCTAACAAAAGAACCTTAAATCCTGCATCTGATAGCTGAATTGCGTTGTCATAATTATCTTCGATAAACACATTGCATTCTAATTCTCTTGCTTTATCCACTTTGTAATGACTTCCTAAAACAAACAGATCATCATAGGGAATTCTATTTTTTCTTAGATAAGAATGAGTTAACATAGTTAGTGATTTTTCTCTTGCCGTAACGAAAAATATATTATGCATAAGACTTAGTCTTTTTATTACAATTTGTACATCTTCTCTAAGCTTTTGCTGTAAGTGAATTTGAATTTTATTTTCATCATAAAATTTCTCATATTCGCTTTGCTTAATGCCCATTACCTCATGGATATAATAATTAGTTATTTGATCCTCAGTTATATTTTTGTTAAAATACTTATTGGTAATATTAAGCCAATAATAAGCATCCGTTATTGTTCCATCAATATCAATACATATATTTAAATTTTTCATTTTTTGTTAACCTCCCTTATGTATTCATTATATGCTTGGAAGGTTAAGAACACGTTAATGATTGATTATGTTTTGTTTAAATTTTGAGAATTTTAGTAATATTTAAACTACGAATATATATCGTTAAAAAACAAATAATAACTATAAGAATAAACTACAAGGAGATGTTGTTAAATGGAAAATTTACCATATGACGGTTTTATGCAAAAGGAACTATTAGTTAAAGGCCAACTAATTAATTCTTCTAATAATGATGAAACTACAGCTCATTGCAGTAATTCCTGTCCTAAGTGTGGTGTACGAAAATGTGAATTAAGTGAAGGACATTTTGGTAATCACAAATGCGCTAAGGGACATACTTGGTAATATACAATGTGAGAAAATCTAAAGATGCCAGCTGCCACCCACGTGGCAAGTGGCATCTTTATCAAATTTCTTTCTCTTATTTATTAAGAAAGATATTAAGATATTAAATAATAATCCATTACTGAAATCTCTTCAAAGCCGCAGGATTCGTAAAGTCCCAATGCATTTTTGTTTTCAGTAGCAACATCAAGAAGTATATTATCCACGTCCTTATTCTTTAAAATATCTATAGCAGAATTTAAAATTTCACGACCATAGCCCTTTCCTCGAAAATCTGGAAGTACTCCAAATCCATAAATAAACCCCTCATTATCTGTTACACTAGTATGAATTTTACCAATGATTTTTCCATTAAGCTCTGCCATATAGCTAATAAAATTATTATCTACCTGAATGGGTAATTGCTGCACATCCTCTTTATCCTCATTTTCAGGGTGTCCAAAGTAAATAGATGTTTGCCCATTAATTTCAGCTGCATCTTCATTAGTTGCTAACCTAAGGTTTATAACATCTGTGCGCGTAACCTCCAAAGTTTTTTTATTCAAGCACATTTTATACTCTGAGGAAGCATATTCAGCTCCAAGTGAGTTTATAAATTCTAGCCCTGAAATAGATGTATGGTCACATAACATTAAAACTTCTGCTGGGTATATTCTTTGCCATTCTTCCTTAGCAAGCAAAAATAGTTTTTTAAAAATTCTTTTTCTTCGAAACTTAGGATGCACCATACCATTGATTTCTACTGTACTTCCACCAAAATTACCTAAGCCTAAATAACCCACTAAAATTTCATTTTCGTAATAGAAAAACTCAGTCATAATTTTATTCTTTATACAATTCTCCCTTTGGCGCATTTTAAAATCAAGCTCTAATTTCAAATTAATTTTCTGCTGCTCATAACATATTGATTCTAACCTTTTAATAGCATTACAGTCTTCTTCATTTAATTCAAATTTCATAGAAATTGTATGCTGATAATTATTCATTGTATTTGCCCCCTAGTTTCTAAAATATCTACTTAAAATATACCCTACATTACTACTCCAAACGAATATATTTAAAAGAGTTTATAAATATATTCTAATTAGTCTTATAGTTATATAATACATTGTATTAATAATAATTCCAATTTAAAGCAGTCTCCTACCCCTTTTGATATTCCTATCTCTAGATATAACCCTCCAAAAGTGCCTAATGGTGTGAACCCCTTCATAAAGAAGACCTGTTTTACAAAAGAAACGATCATCATCTTTTGTTTTTATCGTCTGTATAAATGGATAATCCTTGAGATTACCTGAATAATAAATAAATTCACCTATAATTTCGCTAATATCTGTTGGTGTTATCTTATAGGATTCTAATGTTGTAAGTTTAAGTCCTCCTTGTCTTAGGGTTTCCATGACAAATTCAGAGCATATGTAGGTCTTATACATAGCATGCTTCTTTTTAGAAATAAGCCCAAGGGCTTGAATGAAATTATAGTAATAAACCTCTTTATCATTATATATATCATATATGAATTTACTTATTAATTCATATTGCTCTGTAGTTACAGGTATGCGATATACAATAATAGGTACATCATCCTTAACTCCTATGGTAAGTGTAAACACACTCTCTCTGATAATACCGCCTACAAGAGGATTGGTAACTGCCAATCTACAAAAGGAATACATTTTGCTTAATTTCTCATCTAAACTTATTGATGCATGATTATATTTTCCTTTTAAAAATTTTCTAATTATCTTGCCCATAGAAGTTGGTGTTCTTGAAATAATAACATAAACATACTTTTCCATTTTACTTCTCCTTGAAATTACCTAATTATTATTTAAATAAACTTTATGAAATATAAAAGTAATTCTATTATAAACCTTATTTAATTATTTTCCATAAAATTATTTTTTCAGCATATTTGCCAATTTATTTGTAAAATGTTCTTGTAGTATTATTTACCTATTACACACTTCTTACTCAATTTTCCAACTAAATAAGAACTCCAAAACCTTAATGTTTCTAAGCTTTTGGAGTTCTTATTTACATAAGTTGATTATAATAAATATCACTCTATCCTACTATATTTCAACTTTATATTTATTCTTATGTGATTTGTACTACAGGGATGCTCTAAATATATTTAATACATCCTGAGCTTCTAAAACTCTAAAGTTTCCTAGATTACCATTTCTTGTAGCTTGCTTTGCCATTTCTTCTAATTTCTCTTCGCTTATGCCAACTTCACTTAATGAAGAAGGAATCCCTAAGGAATTATAATATTCTCTTGTCTTTTCAATTGCCTCATTTGCAATTTCATACTTATCTCCACTTTCATCTATATTCCAAACATTTACTCCATATTCAACAAACTTTTCTAAGGTCGATTCATTAAGAATGTATTTCATCCAATGTGGTGTTAATATTGCAAGGCCCACTCCATGAGTGATATCATAGTATGCACTTAATTCATGCTCCATTGCATGAACACTCCACTCTGTTTCTTTTCCGTAGCTTAAAAGACCATTTATTGCAAGGCTTGAAGTCCACATTAAATTAGATCTAGCTTCATAATTCTCTGGTTCTTTTAGAGCTATTGGTCCATAATTTATACAAGTTTTTAGCATTGCCTCAGCCATTCTGTTTTGCAGAAAAGCTTCCTTTGTGCTACTAAAATACACTTCAAATATATGACTAGTTATATCTGCAGTACCCGCTGCAGTTTGTTTTTCAGGTAATGTAAATGTATAAGTAGGATCCAATATAGAGAACTTAGGTGCCATATCTTTGTGTCCTGTTCCTAATTTTTCTTTTGTATCGAAATTAGTAATTACAGCTACAGCATCCATTTCAGAACCTGTTGCTGCAAGTGTTAATATAGTAGCAAGTGGAAGCACCTTTTTAATTTTCCTTGGATCAAGCACTATGTCCCATGCATCGCCTTCATAATAACAGGCTGCTGCAATAACCTTTGCACAGTCAATTGAGCTTCCCCCACCAACTGCAAGTATAAGGTCTATTTCATTGTCTATGCAGAGCTGAACACCTTTTCTAACACTAGTTACTCTTGGATTTGGTTCTACTCCTGAAAGCTCCCAAACATTAATATCATTGGTTTTTAATATTCCAGCGATTTTATCATATAATCCACTTTTCTTAATGCTACCTCCTCCGTAAACAAGCAATACATTAGAGCCGTATTTTTTTATTTCACTACCAAGTACCTTTATCTGATTTTTGCCAAAAAATATTTTAGTTGGAATTGAATAATTGAAATTTTTCATATTAAATTCTCCTCTTTATTTTTTATTTTTTCTTCCCTAGTTTATTATTTAATTGGGACCCCAGACATTACACAAAGTACAATATTTTTAAAACAATTCAATAATATTAACTTTATAAATACAATTTTACCACTATAATCATTTAATGCAAGTACACACTTTTATAACATATAGTTACTATTATAATACCATAGGTTATTATTGACAAAACTTAGAATTACACATAATATTTCTTTATTACCTATAATATAAAACACAAATATTATTTAAGGTAAAGGAGCGTAAATAAATGAATACATTATTATTTGATCTTGATGGTACTTTGCTTCCTATAGACATGATTCTATTTGAAAAGCTATATTTTAAAGAACTTTCAAAAAATTTTGCTAATATAATATCCCCTAGTGAACTAGCCAAAAATATATGGAGTTCTACTAAAATAATGGTAGAAAACACAGAATACAAAACCAATGAAGAAATATTCATGGCTGATTTTACCACTAGAATGAACATGAAGCTTCCTGCTTTGCAAAAACGCTTTGATGATTTTTATGATACAAACTTTTTAAAAATCAGTGAATATGCTTTGGATATTCATTGCATAAAAGAAAGTGTTAATCTATTAAAATCAAAAGGTTATACCGTTGCACTAGCTACAAATCCACTGTTTCCTGAAAAAGCTATTCATCATAGAATACGTTGGGCAGGCTTTGAGCCAGAAGACTTTTCATATATTTCAACCTTTGAAAAAAACCATTACTGTAAACCTCAATTAAAATATTATGAAGAGATACTAAAGGATATAGAAAAAACACCAGAAGACTGCTTGATGGTTGGAAATGATGTTCAAGAAGATATAATTGCTAAAAACCTTGGACTAAAGACATATCTAATAACAAATAATCTTCTACATAGGACCGAAGAAGAAATAATAACTGATTATAGTGGAGAATACGAGGATTTCTATGAATTTGTAAAAACCTTGCCTTCTATTAAATAATAAATCTAGTTATTTATTTCATTTTTCCTTACTTACCACTTGTCATGTGGTGGCGCTTTTTAATTCATGATGTATAATGAATATATATACTGCAAGCTTGCCACCTGGGTGGCACCGTGCACCAAAGGAGATTAATTACAATGAGAAAGAAATATATAACTTATATAAACGATTTACCTATAACCATCTCCCTTGAGAGTATAAAGGACTATCCAATACATTGGCATAATTCTATAGAAATAATTTTTGTGCTTGAGGGCAGTGTTAATGTACTTATAGAATCTGGAACTTATGAAATTAAAGACAGTGAAATTGAAATTATAAATTGTGACGAAGCCCACAGAATTTATGCAAAAGAAAAAAACAAGGTGTTAATCTTTCACGTTGACCCCACATTTTTCGAGAAATATTATGATGATATGAAAAACATTTATTTTTATACAAACTCTACGCAGGAAGGCGCACAGCTTGAAGAAAAGTATGACGTTCTTAGGAAATACTTATCTATTCTAGCTTGCGAATTAATACAAAAGAGTGAAAACTTTGATGATCAAATAGAAGTTGTTTTAGTAGAATTATTATTTCATTTAATAAATAACTTTCACTATCTTAATTACGATGAGAAAGATTTAAAAGAAAATGTAATCCAATTTCAAAGGTATCACAGAATAAGAAAGTACATCTATAATAACTACATGAATAAAATTAGTTTACAAGATATAGCTAATACAGAATATTTAAGTACTTATTATTTATCTCATCAAATAAAGGATATCTCTGGAACAAGTTTTACTGAGTTAGTCAATATTGTGAGGGTAGATGAATCTATTAAATTATTATTAGATACAGATAGAACCATCTCAGATATTTCTTTAGATGTTGGTTTTTCTCATGCTAGATATTACAATAAGAGCTTTAAAGATTACTATAAATGTACTCCCTTGCAGTTCAGAAAAAAATATCATATAGATGAAGATAAATTTGATAGCTTTAAAAATATACAAACTCATGATTTATCCGAAACTCTGCCATATATATCTTACTATTTAGAAAACTATGATAGATTTAACTATACCAATAAAATCATTAAACTCCAGATAGATTCTCTCTTGCCAGGTATAAAATTACAACATATATGGAAAGAAAAATTGAATTTAGGTCAAGCAGAAGAACTTATAAAATCTGGTGAACAGGGATATCTGAGATCTATTCAAGAAGCTATTGGCTTTGAAAATGGTATTGTTCAAAATTTATTTGGAAAAGAAATGAAAATATATTTCAATGAAAATGTAAGATTTTTAAATTGGAATGAGGTTGAAAAACTATTAGAATTTTTAATGGATATATCTCTTGTACCATTAATAATTTTAAACCAGACTTTTGAAGATAAAAGTTCTTTTATAAAACTTTTAGAAAGCTTTATACTATATTTTGCTGATATATATGGCATTGAAATAGTTAGGCTGTGGAAATTCCAAGCCTCCAAAGATTTATCGGTAGAGTATATAGATATTACACGTGAAATTTTTAATAAATATGAATTGCTGAATTTAATAGAGGAGCCTTTTGATGTTCCTAAAGCTATAAATACTATTTACGACTCCTCGTACATGCTTCCATATATTATTCATAATTTTATTAGCAACAATAATAATCTTCTTACACTAAAAGCTTTTGATACTGTGGAGGAAAACTCTATTTTAAATAACGAATTATTTTTTGGTTCCCCAGGACTTCTTACTTTAAACGGAATAAAGAAAGTTTCCTACTATGCTTATTATTTATTATCAAAACTAGGAAATGAGACTATAGAGCAAGGTGATGGATATATTATCACAAGGCAAGATGAGGATATTCAGGTCCTCCTTTACAGTTATAGTGATGAACTTAATTCCTTAATTAAGCTAGAGGACTTATCCAAAGGTAAGGGTAGCAAAAATATTACTGAGAGAAAGATATCCTTATCCATTAAAAATTTAGTTAATGACTATAAAGTAATCAAATATGAAATTGGTGAAAAAATTGGATCAGCTTACGACATTTGGTTACGTATGGGTAAACCAAAAAGACTTAGTTATGATGAGTGGAAAATCCTAACTAAGATTTCTGCTCCTAATGTTTCACTATCTTTTGCAAAAAAAACTACAGTTTACAATAACATAATAAAGATTGAAGGCTATGGCGCCACTTTAATAGTTCTTCAAAAAGTACAAAAACACCTATTTTAAGGTGTTTTTTTGTTATTTGTGTATTATTGAAAGTAATAGGTTAGCAATTTTGTCCTTTTTATCTAGCAACCCTGTGAATGTTAATATATTCATAATGGCGTAGAATAATACTTATGGAAACAAAGAATTCTTAAGGAGACGTGGGTTTCATGACAATGGGTAATGTAGCAGAAAGCAATAAAACATTTGGTGAGGAAAAGATTGGGAAACTATTATTAAAATTTTCCGTGCCAGCAATAATTTCTTTAATGGTATCAGAAATGTACAACATGGTAGATTCCATGTTTTTGGGGCAAGCCATAGGGGCAGATGCTATTGGTGCACTAACCATAGCCTTTCCAATTCAAAGATTGTTTTTAGCTATTTCAATGCTTATAGCTATCGGTGCTTCTACCTCTGTAGCAAGAAGCTGTGGAGATGAAGATTATGAAAATTTAAGAACTATAATACCTAATGCTATAGTTCTAATGCTTATAATAGTATGTACAATTAGTGCTGGTATTTTTATTTTTCAAGATACAATAATAAAAGGTTTAGGTGCTTCAAAAAATATATTCCCTCTTGCAAAAGATTATGTAAGTATAATACTCCTTGGAGTATTGTTTCAATCCTTTACAGTAATTGCTTCATATATTATAACTGCCTTTGGCAATACCAAAATAGTTCTATTAAGTACCTCTCTTGGTGCAATTTTCAATGTAATTATAGATTATTTACTAATAAATGTTTTTTCTTATGGTATAAAAGGCGCTGCTATAGCAACAGTAATATCTCAAATAATAGCTTTTATATATGTACTAACTGAATTTATGAAAATAAAAAACGACTTAAAGTTTTCTATTAAATTAACTCTTAATAAAGCAGTATCAATTGGAATAATATATGTTGGATTTTCAACTTTTATAGTAGAAATATCAGATGCAATAGTAGCTGCTATCTTAAACAATTTACTGTCTTCTTATGGTGGAGATATGGCCATTGTAACAGTTGGGTTAACTACAAGAGTTTCCATGTTTTTATTTATGACAGTAATGGGCATAAGCTCAGCTATGCAACCAATAGCCGCTTATAACTATGGTGCTGGAAATTATACAAGATTAAAAGAAGTTGTTAAAACATCTATCATTGCGGTATCTGTAAGTTCAACTATATTATGGGCAATATTTATGATTTTTGCAGAGCCACTTATAGGCATATTTATAAATGATAGTGCTATTATAGAATCCACGGCAAAGGCTTTTAGAATAATCATAGCTGTCTTCCCTTGTCTTGGGATATATTACTTGGCAATTTCTTATTGCCAAGCTATAAATAGGGTTAAGGCATCTTTCAAGCTATCTATTTATAGACAACTAATAATATTTATCCCACTAGTATATACCCTTGTAATAGGCTTAGATATGGGAGTACTTGGGGCATGGCTTGCTTACCCAATATCAGATGTTATATCCTTCATTACAGCTGCAATATTCATTAAATATACTTACATTTCTTTAGAAATATTAGAGATGCATCAAATTTATAAGATAAACAAGGCTAAATTTACAAAAGCTAGACTCGCTAATGCAAACATTTAAAAAAAATGTGTAGTTTTAAATTTAAGTATTTTAGAATAAATTGCTTGTCCAACTTGCCACTTGCCACGTGGGTGGCACTAAGATAGCACTAAGGCATCTTAAAAAAACAACTAGTTATCAGACTAGTTTATTTTTTTTAGGATGCCTTAATTAGATTATTTTATCATTTTTCACTTTGACTTCCACTATATCCCCTTGTTTTATCATTTTTATATTTCCATAAAAATGCACTTTATTATTCATTACAATAATTCCATCGCCATCATTACATGCATAAACTGTGTTTCCTGTGTTTTTAGAATATTCTTTTAAATCAACTAAATAATGGCTGTCCTCATTCCAATGTGGCATAAAATCGAAATCAACTAGGGCTAAGGATGATAAGTCTGATAATCCAACTATATCTTCGTCACCAAATTGAGCTGCTGATATATCTTTTGACATAAGTATTGCACCTGCACTTACTCCTATAATGTGGCCCCCATTTTCAACATATTTCCTCAGTCTAGTTATAAAATATCTTTTCTTTAGGTTATTCAAAAAATAATAGGTATTCCCTCCTGATAGATATATTATGTCTGATTTAAATATTTTTTCTATTTTATCCATGTTACAAAAATCATCTATATCAAAATAATCAACATTGAAATTTCCATATTCACTTAATTTATCTTTTGTTTTTTTAAAATATTTTAATTCTTTATCAGTCATTGAAGGTATATAGCTTATAGTATATTTTTTATCAGAAAATATTTCTTTCATTTTTCTTTTCAAATTCACATTATCATTTCCAGTAAAATCACTGAGCATAATCAAGGCTCCCATATTATTATCATCTCCTTTCATATTGCATACTTATATATTTATGCTTTGTTCCTTAAATTTGTACCTGAGGTGCTAAAGTAAAATTTAATATAAATACCCTTTTATGCAAAATATTCTTCACTTAATAGCCCCATAACAATTTCATCATAATACTTACCATCTTTGAAAATTTCTTTTCTCAGCCTTCCTTCTTGCTTAAATCCACATTTTTCATAGCATTTAATTGCACGTTCATTAAAAGAATATACCTGCAATTTTATTTTGTGTATATTCATCTGCTCAAAAATAAACTTAATTAGTACCTTCATTGCATCAGTGCCATAACCTTTACCCCAGTAGTCTTTATCCCCAATAAATATACCTACAACTATAACACTATTTTTCCAATCTATATTATTTATTCCGCAGCCGCCTATATATTTGCTATCTTCTAATGTCTCTATGGCAAAACTGTATATTTCCTTAGCCGCTGACATTCCATCAAACCACTTTTGTTCATCTTCAAGAGTGAATAAATAAGGAATTCCTGGGTGTAAGAGTCTCTTTAGCTCAGGATCATTTATAAAACATTGAGCTTGCTTTACATCTTCTTTTCTATATTCCCTTAATCTAATTTTTTCACCAGTGTACATATTATTATTCCCCCTCTATTATATATTTTCTCTAACCCCATCTTGACGTCGTATTTCATTTATAAATACTGCATCTTCAATTTTTACTGGTCTTATTATAAAATCCACATCTACTCCCCCATTTTTGTTACTTATTCAAATATAATCATACATATCCTTTACCAAATTATCAACTATTTGTAATTAAATTTAGCATAAAATTAACATAGACTAACATAAATCACTCAAACTTATTAAAATGTGCTCTTACCACTAACTACCAAATACCCCACCTTGAAATATTAATTATAAAACAAAAAAAGCTCCACAAAATCACTTTGGAAGTGACTCCGTAAAGTTATCTACGTGTAGGATGTTTCCCTGTACCGCTTACAATTTGTTAGGTACACTCACTGTATATGTTATATATTATGGTATTGTCAACATATTGTCAATATAAAACAATTTAATTATAAAATTTTATCAATAGCTTTTTTTATAGAATACACTTATTGAGCGAATATTATATTATAATTTTATAATTTTTGTTTAAATAACAAAATGCTCTTATGTTGACATTCTAAATAATGCATGTATAATTATAGTTAAACAATGAAATAATAAAATTTGAACATATAATGCAATGAACGAGAAAAGTATGTATATTTCAATTTAAAGAGAGCCAATGATGGTGGAAATTTGGCATTTGTAACTACAGAAAGAAGCTCTGGAGCAGTGGGCTGAAATTTTTGAGTAAGTCCAACGGGAACTTTCCGTTAAAAAAGTACAGTATGAATTTATACTGTTAATGAGTGGATTTAGGTATTGAAAGATGCCTTTACATCAATTTAGGTGGTACCGCGGAAGTTTACCTTTCGTCCTATTATAGTATAGGATGAGAGGTTTTTTTTGCGATGAAATAATATGAACAAGAAAGGATGATTAAAATGGATAACATGAAACTAGCAGATTTACTACTTCCAAGCATAGACAAAACTCCAGACTACTATACGAATCTTTACCCAGAAAGAAACCTTAAAGAAGGCGCTATGGTTACGAGATATGCCCCTAGTCCCACTGGTTTTCAACATCTTGGAGGGGTATTTGCTGCTCTTATATCTGAGCGTACGGCTCATCAGAGCGGAGGAATATTTTATTTTAGAATAGAAGACACTGATAAGAAAAGAGAGGTAGCTGGTGCCATTGAAGAAAGCACCACCACTCTACGCGATTTTGGAATTTTCTTTGATGAAGGAGTTGTGGATTCTAAGAGTGAAAAAGGTGCTTATGGACCTTACAAGCAAAGCGATAGGATGGAAATATATCATGCCTATGTAAAAGATTTAATAAAAAAAGGCTTAGCTTATCCTTGCTTTTGCACGGAAGAAGAATTGGATGAAACAAGAAAAATTCAACAAGAACTTAAAATTAATACAGGATATCATGGAAAATGGGCAATTCACAGAAATGCCACTTTCGATGAAATTAATGAAAATTTATCAAAAGGCAAACCCTTTGTTATAAGACTTAAATCTCCTGGTGATCCAAATAAAAGAGTAATTTGTAATGATTTAATTAAAGGTGATATAAGTATGCCAGAAAATGATCAAGATATTGTATTACTTAAAACTAATGGTCTTCCAACCTACCATTTAGCTCATGCTGTAGATGACCATTTAATGAGAACAACCCATGTTATACGTGGAGAAGAATGGTTTTCTTCTCTACCTATACATTTGCAATTATTTGAAATGTTAGGCTTTGCTGTTCCAAAATATGCTCATATTCCCACAATAATGAAAATGGATGGGACATCAAGGCGTAAACTTAGTAAAAGAAAAGATCCAGAAATACGTGTAGATTATTATAAATCTGAAGGTTATCCTCTTGTTTCTGTTACTGAATATCTTTCAAATTTAATTAATTCTAATTTTCAAGAATGGAGAATAGAGCATGCAGATGAACCTTGTGCAAACTTTACTATTATACTTGAAAATATGAGTAAAAGCGGTGCACTATTTGATATTTTAAAACTTAACGACATGAGTAAGGACGTTATAGCTACTATGAGCGCTAGCACCGTTTATGACTTATACCTTGCTTGGGCTAAAGAGAATGATACCGAAGTTGCGTGTTTACTTACTAAAAATGAGGATTATGCAAAGAAAATATTTAACATTGAAAGAGAAAATGAAAAACCAAGAAAAGATTTTGTAAAATGGTTAGATGTAAAAGAACATATTGAATATTTCTTTGATGATTTTTATAAAAATAGCATTAGTGCTGGCACTAATTTCCCTGATCATATATTAAGTGAAGAAGTGAAAATAATCCTTGATGGCTATATAGCTATATATAATCATAGTGATGATGCAGATACTTGGTTTTCACGAGTTAAAGAACTTTCTGAAAAACTTGGATATGCAAAAAACGGAAGAGTTTATAAAAAGAATCCTGATATATATAAAGGTGTAGTTTCTGATGTTGCAGCAGTTATCAGAGTGGCCTTAACTAATAGAACACAAACTCAAGATTTGTATGAAGTAATGCAGGTTATGGGTGAAAAACGTGTTATTGAAAGATTAAGTCAAGATTTTGTATAAAAAATGAAAAGTATATTTGTTGACAATTAAATTAAAACACGTTAATATATTAATATAGAGATTATGTAGGTCTTAAAAATAATATATGTAGAGGGAGTAACTTCCTGTTATTAACAGGATCAAAGTCGTCACCACGGATTAAATCCCGGCTTTGATAACTTCTAAAGTTTAGTGAGACTCTACAGTTGGTATTTATGCCAACTGTAGAGTCTTTTATTTTGTTATTATAATCAATAAGTTTTATATACGACAAAGGGAATCTACATGCATTAGCTATTATTCCTTTGGTTATAATAAAATAAATATTACTCAAGGGGGAATATTAATGAACGTATTTTATAAACAAACATCAGAAGAGGCGATGAAAACTCTGGGAGTTAATGACAAAGGATTAAATGACCTTGAAATAAAAATTCGAAGAGAAAAGCAGGGCTTTAATGAATTAACTGAAGGCGCTAGAAAAAGTAACCTACAGGTATTCCTAGAACAGTTTAAGGACTTTTTAGTACTAATACTTTTAGCTGCTGCTCTTATATCAGCCTTCCTTGGTAAGTTTGAGAGTACACTTGTTATAATTGTTGTTGTTTTTATAAATGCTATTCTTGGAACTGTTCAGCATGTTAAGGCAGAACAATCTTTAAAAAGCCTTCAGGCTCTTTCCTCTCCCACCGCCAAGGTTTTAAGAAATGGTCAAAAGCTAGAAATCCCTTCAAGGGAATTGCTGGCTTCCGATATCTTGTATTTAGATGCAGGCGACTATGTAAGTGCTGATGGAAGAATAATTGAAAATTACAGTCTTCAGGTAAATGAAAGTTCTTTAACAGGTGAATCTGAAAGTGTTTTAAAAACAACCGATATAATAACTGAGGCTAATGTATCGATTGGAGATAAAAAAAACATGGTATTTTCCGGAAGCTTTATAACCTATGGAAGAGCTTTAATTTTAGTTACATCTATTGGAATGGAAACAGAGCTAGGTAAAATAGCTAACCTTTTAGAAACTGCAAAGGAAAAGAAGACTCCATTACAAGTTAATTTGGACAACTTCGGAAAAAAACTTGCCTTTGTTATACTTGCAATATCCGCCCTTATTTTTATTCTAAATATATTTAGAGGATATGCAATTATTGACTCCTTCATGTTTGCTGTATCTCTTGCTGTTGCTGCAATACCTGAAGCCTTAAGTTCAATAGTAACAATAGTTCTTGCTATTGGAACACAAAAAATGTCTCGTGAAAATGCTGTTGTAAGAAAACTTCATGCAGTTGAAAGCCTAGGAAGCATTTCAGTAATATGCTCAGATAAAACTGGAACTCTAACGCAGAATAAAATGACTGTACAAAAGGTATATGTTGATAAAAAAGTAATATTACATGATGAACTTGACCATGATAAGCTTTTAGAAAAGAATCTTGTACTAATGGCTCTATTATGTAATGATGCTGTAACTATTAAAGACAAAGAGATAGGAGATCCCACTGAAGTTGCACTTGTGAACCTAGGTGAAATATATGATTTGGATGAGCTAGATATCAGAAAAGACTATCCAAGAACTTCTGAAGTACCCTTTGATTCTGATAGGAAGTTAATGAGTACAGCAAATAAACGTAAAGACAAAACCTTTATGATAACCAAGGGTGCACTTGATGTACTTTTATTAAAAGCGATAAGTATTGTCACATCAAATGGTGTTAAAACCCTAACTGTAGATGATAAAAAGGAGATTGAAAGGGTAAATAAGGAGTTTTCTGAAAGTGGCCTGAGAGTTTTAGCCTTTGCTTATAAAGAAATAGAAAATGGAAAAATATTAGGTACTGACGATGAAAATGACTTGATATTTGTAGGGCTAATTTCCATGATGGACCCTCCGAGAGTGGAATCTAAAGTAGCAGTTGCAGAATGTATTAAGGCTGGCATCAGGCCAGTAATGATAACTGGAGATCATAAAATAACTGCCTCTGCCATAGCTAAACAAATAGGTATATTAAATAATGAATCTGAAGCTATAGAAGGCTATGCGCTTGACTCTTTAAGTGATGAAGAGCTTAAAGCTAAGGTAGAAAATATTTCTGTATATGCAAGAGTATCCCCTGAGCATAAGATAAGAATAGTAAGAGCATGGCAAGAAAGAGGAAATATCGTCGCAATGACCGGTGACGGTGTAAATGATGCTCCTGCACTAAAACAAGCAGATATTGGTATTGCTATGGGAATAACAGGTACTGAGGTTGCTAAAGATGCTGCATCCATAGTTCTTATGGATGATAACTTTTCAACTATTGTAAAGGCAATTTCCAATGGCAGAAGTATATATTCGAACATAAAAAATTCAATTAGATTTCTGTTATCTGGAAATTCAGCCGCTGTAATTTCAGTACTTTATACTTCACTTGCAGCGCTTCCAATGCCTTTTGCACCGGTACACCTTTTGTTTATCAACCTGGTAACAGATAGTCTTCCAGCTATTGCAATAGGGCTTGAGCCTCATAATAAAAATATAATGGATGAAAAACCTAGAAGTATAAACTCACCTATATTAAGTAAATCCTTTTCAATAGGAGTACTAATTGAAGGTTTAATTATTGCACTAGGTACAATGACAGCATTTTATATAGGATTATCAACAGGTGATACCTCGGCTTCCAGCACAATGGCATTTGCAACACTGTGTTTTTCAAGACTGCTCCATGGATTTAACTCTAGGTCACAACAATCCATATTTAAAATAGGTGTTTTCTCAAATAAATATTTATGGATTGCCACCATACTCGGGTATTTACTTTTAGAATTTGTTTTAAGCTTTAAGCCACTTATGGGTGTTTTTGAAGTAGTCCCACTAACTTTAAATCAACGTGCTGTAGTATACGGGTTATCACTTATGCCTCTAATTCTTATTCAAATATATAAACTAATATTTGTAAGAGATCATAAGTAATATTCTAGTATAATCATAAAATGCTACAGAGAGATGCTAATATCTTTCTGTAGCATTTTATGGCAATAAGCAAATACATCCCCTTTTTAGCATACATATATTTAATGTTATAATGGATAACTTTGCTTGCCTGACATTGTTTTCTAATATTTATAGTATCATTTATAACTTTTTAATAAATACTTTTTTAGTATGAGATAAAAATAACTGAAGTATTGTAAATTCTCTAGCCAGTGTTTATCCTATATTAATCCGCCTTTTCAACTGCTTTTAATGTCACACTTACTATTTCTGGTCTATTAAATATTCTTTGAGGAATAACACTATTACCAAGTCCTCTACTTACTACCATAGTTGTATTATCTTTTGTGTACATTCCTTTGTAATACTTTGGCCAAAATCCTTGCCCAGGCGAAAAAACTCCGCCTATAAAGGGAATTATAAATTGCCCACCGTGAGAATGACCAGTAAAAGCAAGATCTATATTATTATTAACATAAAAGTCAAAAAACTCAGTCCTGTGAGAAAGCAGTATATTATAATACTTTTTATTATTGACAAGTAGCAATTCTCTTTTCATTATATCTTCATTGAAAAGAACTTTATATTGACCAATAGTACTGAAGACAGGATCATCTATTCCCGAAATAAGAATTTTTTCATTACCCACTTCATAAAAAATAGATTTATTTCTTAAAACAAATACTCCTCTTTCTTTAAGTTTCTTTTCTAAAGATGCAAATTTAGTAGACAATCCCTCATGATTTCCGTTAACATAATATATTGGTGCTATGGATTTTATTTTATTAATAAGGCCTACAGCCTTTTCTTCATTGTAGTATCTTCTATCTACTAAATCTCCGGTAATTACTATAATATCTGGCTTTTGTGATTTTATTTTGGCTACAAGTGTATTGTTATCTTTATAAAAAACTTTGTTATGTAAATCTGAAATTTGAACGATCTTAAAATTATTAAAAGCTTTTGGTAGTGTATTACTATTTATATTGTACTTAGAAATTACTATATTATTGTTTTCGAAATACGAAAAGCAAACTAATGACATAATAACAACAATGAATATTATAGATTTTTTTGAAAGAAATTTTTCAAACATAAAGATTACCTTGCCCTTTCAATTTTGTGTAATGTCAACAACATGTTAACACATCATTATTTTTCATATATTAAATTTAGAGATTTAGAATTTAAACATCCTTCAATTATATTCTAAAAGTTTACTTTAATAAACAAATTTAATTCATATTTTATAATTTGAATAATCTTAGGATACTATTAAGCTGGTAATATATTTTTACATACTTATTTATCAAATCAATTATGTTATAATTAGCTATATTTATTTTAGTAAAACAATACATTAATAAGTAATATTTATCAAAATGGAGGTAGATTAACTTAAGCCAAATAAAGACAGTTAATAACTGTTCGAAAGGATAGCTTGTATTGCAAATGCCTACTGATGATTTAAATAAAACTTTATTTAAATAGCTAAAATAACAAAGGGAGTGAGCAAATATATGGAATTTAAAGAAGTTAAAATCGAAATATATATTCCAAAAGAGTTTGTCATTGTGCTGAGAGATGAACTTAATAGAATAAATGCTTGTAGAGTGGGTGATTATGATAATTGTATATCAATAACCAATGTTATGGGATATTGGAGACCTCTACAAGGCGCTAATCCTTATAATGGCCAAATAGGAGAGATTTGTAGTGGTGAGGAATGCAAGGTTGAAGTAAGATGTAAAATAGAGTATGTTAAAAATGCAGTGCTTATAATGAAGAAAATTCATCCATATGAAGAACCAGTATTTAATATAATCCCAATTATAAATGATTTATTTTCATAGAAAAAAAGTATATATTACGCGTATTGCAATACGCGTAATATATACTTTTTTTTGCGTATAAAAACATTTGTTAACAAATCAAATTTACATTCAGTGACCACCAGCATGTACAACTTGCCACTTGCCACGTGGGTGGCACCTTCCTTAGGAGACCACTGATTTGCTTTCTAGTTCCTTTTCCTCAAGCAGCTGATTGGTATATAGGGTATAGTAGTAACCTTTTCTTCTTAGTAGTTCTCTATGAGTTCCTGATTCTGTAATCTTTCCATGTCTTATGACAAGAATTTTATCTGCAGACACAATTGTAGAAAGTCTATGGGCAACCACAAAGCTAGTTCTGCCATTCAGAACTCTTTCTATGGCATTTTGTATCATTCTTTCTGTTTCCGTATCTATAGAAGAGGTGGCTTCATCAAGAACAAATAGTGCAGGGTCTGCTACAATGGCTCTAGCAAAGGAAATAAGTTGTTTCTCTCCGGTAGATAGATTTCCTCCCCCTTCACCAACTTCAGAATCATAGCCTTTTTCTAGTTTACTTATAAAACTATGAGCATTTACAAGCCTTGCTGCATTTTCAATTTCATCTTGAGTTGCATTAAGCTTTCCATACATAATATTATCTCTAATATTTCCACTAAATAAATGTGGGCTTTGAAGTACATAGCCAATATTTGATTGAAGCCACAATAGTGATCTTTCTCTGTAATCTACACCATCAATTAATATTTCTCCACTACTTGGTTCGTAAAATCTACAGAGTAAGTTTACTAAGGTGCTTTTACCAGAACCGGTTTCTCCAACTAGTGCTATGGTGTCTCCTTTTTTAACCTTTAGATTAAAGTTTTTAAACACCTTTTCTCCATTTTTATAGGAAAAGCATACATCTTTAAACTCAATATCTCCTTGTATATCTTCAAAGTTTTCCGCTTTGGGGTTAAATAAATCTCCGTACTTCTCAATTACATCTTCCGTGTCCCATATTTCCGGCTCTGTTTCTATTAGTGTTATTATTCTTTCTGCAGATGCCTGTGCATTCTGAAGTTCTGCAATGGTTCCAGCTAACTGACTTACAGGGTCAAAAAACTGTACTGTATACGCAATAAACATTACAAAAGTACCGTAGGTTAGTGCTCCTGATATAACGCTTTTCCCTCCTATCCAAAGAACAAATCCTGCTCCTAAACTTCCCATGGATATAACAATGGGAAGAAATAAAGCGGAAAACATAGCTGCCTTTACAGAAGCATTTCTCATATGACCTGCATCAATATTAAATTCTTTTAAATTTTCTTCTTCTCGAACAAGAGTTTTTGTAGTTTTAGCCCCAGATACCTCTTCACTAAAATCTGCAGTTAATTTTGAATTTAATTTTCTTACTTTCCTATAGGATTTCAAAATTTTCTTTTGAAAAAATATTCCTATTAAAAATAAGGGTGGTACTACACTCATGCATATCAGGGTTAATCGTACATTATAATAAAGCATTACTCCTATAAACCCAATCATCATAACTAGCGCCCAAACCATGTCAATTAGTCCCCAAGATATTATTTCACTAAGTCTTGCTACGTCAGAAGTCATTCTTGCCATAAGCCATCCCACTGAGGAGCTATCATAATATGAAAAGGATAACTGTTGAAGTCTTTTAAACCCAAGCTTTCTTATATGATAGGCCAGATGTGTTTCGATCTTACCTGCATTTATTATAAATAATCTTACATTTAATGCTTGAAAAACAATTATGCAAAAGTAAACTATTGCAAAGATGGTAAGCCCCTGCGTTGTTTTCTTCATTATAAAATTATCGATGGCATACCTTGTAAGTAGTGGCATTACAACATCTATTCCTGCCACACCCACCATTAAGAAAGCCAAAAATGCAAGTCCCTTTTTAAATTCCGTAAGGTATTTAAATAGCTTTCTCCATATTCCTATATCTATTTTTTCTGCTGATTTGTTTTCCACTAATTTATTTTCGTCTTTACTATCATTACTAGCCATAATATCACCGCCCTTGAATATTTAGTGCACCTGCTGTACACTGATTTACTCATTTCATACCTACTTTTCATCATCTAGTGCATCTAATGATGTCTGTATCTCCCATATTCTTTTATAGATACCATCTTTTTTAATAAGTGTTTTATGGGTGCCTATATTCTCAATCTTTCCATGATTTAATACTATAATTTTATCTGCAGCCATAACCGTGGAAATTCTATGTGAGATTATAAAAGTAGTGCTACCTTTATTTTTGTTTTTAAGTTCTTCCCTTATAACCCTATCCGTTTCAGTATCCACTGCACTTAATGAATCATCAAATATTAATATAGGCATATCTTTTATCAGTGTTCTCGCAATGGCAACTCTTTGTCTTTGTCCTCCTGACAAGGTGACACCCTTTTCTCCGACGACGGTGTCATACCCCTTTTCAAAGGAATTTATAACATTATGCACAGCAGCTACTGTGGCAGCATTTTGAATTTCTATGTCCTTTGAGTCTATCTTCGCCATTTTGATATTTTCCTTTATGGTTCTTGAATAGAGAAAGGGCTCTTGAAGTACTATTCCTATATTGTTTCTCATATGCTTTCTTTCAATATTTTTAAGCTCTACTCCATCAATTTTTATAGAACCACTATCATAGTCATAAAGTCTTAATAAAAGATGTACTAGTGAGGATTTACCTGAACCTGTTGGCCCAACAATAGCAATTGTTTCGCCCTTCTTCACTTTAAAACTTATATCCTTAAGAATTTCATTATCACTCTCATACTCAAAATTTACATTTACAAAACTTATTTCTCCACTAATCTCTGGTTTTAGTGCTTTACCATATTCCTCTTCCACTGGAACATCCATAATATTTGTTATTCTCTGAAGAGAAACTGACATTTTCCCCATATCGGAAAGAATTCTACCTAGTTGCCTTACAGGCCATAATAGCATTCCTTCATAAGTATTAAATACCACAAGGGTCCCCAAACTTATTTCTCCATTAACTGCAAAATATATGCCTGATACTAAAACCAGACCAATTTGAGTCATGCAAAGAATATCTGATGTAGACCAATAAGTTGAAAGCAGCTTTACTAATTTGAAATTCAAATCCCTATATTTCATATTTTCACTTTCATATTTTTCAATTTCAAAGTTCTGTCTTCCGAAAGCTTTTACAACTCTAACTCCACTTAAATTTTCTTGAAGCACTGATGTTAAAACTCCCTCTTGCGAATCCGCCTTCTCAAAGGTATTTTTAATTTTATAAAAAAACACGTAAGAAAATATAAATATAATAGGTACTATAACCATTGCAATAACCGTCATTTTTTTATTCAGCGACAACATCATGATAATTGCAAAAGATACTATAAAGAATGCTCTTCCGATTTCCACCATTTGCGTTGCAAAAAATTTTCTAACGGTCTCTACATCTGAAGTACATCTTTGAATTAAGTCTCCAGATTCTGCTTTTACATGATATGCATAAGGCAAATTCTGAATATGATCATAAAGCTTCCCTCTCATATTCCTTGCTATGTTTTCAGCTGCCTTTGCAGAAAGCTTTCCTCTAAGAAATAAGAAAATTCCTCTTACACAGGTTAATATTACAAGACATAAAGAACATATCCACAAATTTCTAAGAAGCACTCCTGTACCGCCAACCAGTGTTACTAACTTTTCTATAGGCACCGGAACGTCTAATGGTTTATTTCCTATTACAGAATCTATTGTTATTTTTATAATCATAGGTTCAAGCATTGCTATAAATGTAGCTGCTGCTATAGAAAGTATTGCAGTAAAATATAGTAGTCTATTTCCCTTAGTTAGTTTTAAAAGTTTCTTCATATAAATCCCCCCCTTATGGCCAGATAGTATTTTTTTACTTTTCCATCAAGTACTTTCTAGTCTCTTCCTCAGCATTTGTGTATGCCATCCTCATTTTATGTACAAATTCATCTTCACTAGTGCAGAAATCTGGAATTCCCAATGTTTTTATAACTCCATGTTTAACTTCAGGAGTTACATAAGAGAAGGGCATGTCAAATATATCTTCATCCATCTCTTTAAAACTGGCAAATTCTCTTTTTAAATCTTGGATAGTTTTTTTTGATTTTAGTTGTTTTCTTACTTTTCTCTTCACCTGCTCGCTTTCATTCCCACTTCTCAAAACCCTCAGGGCTTTTAAAAATTCCTCTTTTTCCATTCCTCTTAATTTCAAAATTACAAAAGGATCATTATCAAATTCAAGCCCAAGCATATAATGAACTGCAGCTATGTGTTTGCAGGGATTTGCAGAATCTGGACATGAACACTCCGTAATTAAATGTATTTGTTTTTTAGGAAAGAGAGAAACTCCAGCTTCTTTAAAAGCTTCCTCAATGTTTTCCGGCATTTCTCCATTTAATATCATGGCGCAAAATATAGCCTTTTGTGCCATGATATTCATTATATTTTTCCACTGCTCTTTTGAAAAAACATCAATTTCCATATTAACTCTATAAGGGGTTGGGCTACCACCCTGAACTTCTGCCTCAATTTCTCCCTTTGAAACACGCATACTTAAAACATTACCAGCTCTTGCATATTCCCGTCCCTTGTCAATTCTAGAACTTATAGTAAAACTTGAAATTGCATTATTCCATTTCTTTGACCACCAATTTATGCCAAACTCATTCCTTATCCTTCCAGTCAAAAGACAACATCTCCTCAGCTATCATTTATCCAATATATTGTCATGCTCTAGTATAAACAGTTCTTTAAGTTCTTCATTGCTCATCTCTGAAATCCAGTTCTCATTTGTAGAAACTATACTTTCAGCAAGTGCTTGTTTTCGTTCTAGCATCTCATCAATTTTTTCTTCTAAAGTTCCCATACATATGAATTTATGCACATGAACGTTCTTAATTTGACCTATTCTAAAAGCTCTATCTGTTGCTTGATTTTCTACCGCAGGGTTCCACCATCTATCAAAATGAAATACATGATTAGCTTTAGTAAGATTCAGCCCAAGTCCACCAGCCTTTAGAGATAATACAAATATCATAGGCTCCTTTGTGTCATTTTGAAAAATGTTAATGAGTTCTTCTCTTTTCTTTCTACTAGTACCTCCATGTAAAAATAGTGTTCTTACCCCCAGTTTTTTCTCAAGTTCTGTCTGCAAAATATGACCCATTTCTGCAAACTGAGTAAATACTAATGACCTATCTCCTTCTTCTATAATAACTTCTAGCATTTCCAAAAGCCTCTCAAGTTTTCCAGAACGGCCTTCAATTTCGCCATTGTCCTTTAAAAACTGCACAGGATGATTACAAATTTGCTTGAACTTTGTTAAAGAAGAAATAATAAGACCCCTACGCTGAATGCCTTCAGAACTATCAATTTTATTTAGACAGTCCACTACTACCGCCTGATATAATGTAGCCTGTTCCTTTGTTAAAGGTGCATATTCCTTAGTCTCAATTTTCTCAGGTAAATCTTTAATAATATTTGCATCAGTTTTAAGTCTTCTTAGTACAAAAGGAGAAATTACTTTTCTTAGCTTAGTACTTTTTTTAGGATCTCCATCCCTCTCTATAGGCACTGCATATTCCGCCCTAAAGGTTGACCAATTGTATAGATACCCTTTATTCAAAAAGTCCATAATGGACCATAAATCTGAAAGTCTATTTTCAACTGGTGTTCCTGTTAATGCAACCTTATATTCTGCTTTAAGGGACTTTATGTGCTGAGTCTGTTTGGACGCACTATTTTTAATGTTTTGAGCTTCATCTAATATAATCCCCGCCCATTCTTGCTTTTGAAATAGTGCCTTATCCCTTACTATTAGTGCATACGTTGTGATAACAACTTCATTTTTATGTATTCCCTTACTAAAAGCTTCATAACCCCACCTATTATCTCCGTGATGAATTGTAGATTTAAGTCCTGGTGCGAATTTTTCTATTTCTTTTTCCCAGTTTCCCACAACTGAAGTAGGACATATTATAAGTGTTGGTTTGTCAGTTAACTTATTTTCTCTCTCATAAAGCAAAAGACATATACTTTGTATTGTTTTCCCCAGACCCATATCATCAGCAAGGCAAGCACCTATACCATGATCTCGCAAAAATGTTAGCCAGTAAAAACCTCTCTTTTGATATTCCCTTAAAGTGCCCCTAAATCCTTGAGGAATATCAACTTCCTCTATAGTATTGTGATCAAATAATTTTTCAAAAAAATTCCCCACGGCTTCTTGATTATCAATATTATCAACACTAACTCCTGGAATTATTTCCTCGTCACTTAAGTTTAGTCTTAATAATTCTCCAACAGGAATCTTTCCATTTAAGCTTTTATTCATTTTCATCTTAGAAAGTATCTTAATTTGATGTATATCAACCTGTACCCATTGACCCCTTAATTGGATAAATGGTACTTTCAAGTTTGAAATCCTTTCAAATTCTTTCTCACTTATCTCACTTCCATCTAAGGCTAACTTCCAATCATATTCAAGAATAGTATCCATATTAAATGTACTTTTTGTTGCCAAATTACTATTTGTAGTGTGGTTTCTATCCTTCAATTTAACTGAAAGCTTTGAAGGTTTCTTCCACCAAGCTGGCGCAATAATACCAAAACCTTTTTCTCTTAAAAAATAAGCTGACTCTCTTAAGAATGAATAGGCCTCCTCCATAGATAATTTACACTCTATGGGTACTGCATCATAAAGGCTCCTTTCAATAGGAATAAATACTTTTGATGCAATTGCTAAATCCTCTAGAAGCCTTTCTTGTGGATTGTTAAATTTTTTATTTAAATAGGTTATAGTATCCAAGGATTCTTCAAAAATCATTTTTGCTGGAAGCATAAGACTAAGATCGTCCTTTGCTTGAAGTACATATTCAATTGTCCACTCATCCCCGTGGCTAGGTGGAACAACCTTGAAACAGGTACGAAACTTAAAATTAGTGTTTTTTATCTTTATGGGTTCTATCCATTTCTTGTACTCATTTAGCATTTTAATTTGATCACTTGTCTCAATTAAAATCTCAGGACGTTCTGAAAAAAGAGAATGTATCCAGTTGCTTCCTAAATTACTATAATATTCCTCCAAACTTTCATTATCCTTGTTTATTTCGCTGCAACTAGTTCTCACCATAGTATCAATCATAGAATCCATAAAATCACTTACCAATTTAGTGGTATTGGTATAAATAAACTCTTGATTTTCTAAAGGAAAATAAGCCTTACACTCTGTAGGCATATTACTGCATAGTACCTTCTTTTTAACAATATACTCAGAGTCACTTGTATGCCATCTCCACCTAGAATTTACTTTTTTATTTATTCTATCTATAGTTAAGGAAGGCAAATATTTATGTTTTATAATTAACTCAGCTGTAAATTTTGCCACTGTAATCCAAAACTTTAATTCATGAGACAACTCTATCCCATTTAGATGGTTTCTATCTATATTTAAAATCATATGAAATAAATCTAAATTATTAAAAGTAATGCCTCTAATTTCTCTTTTTAGAAGCTGCTTCTTTATCACATCATATTTATATTTTCCACATCTTATTTCTGATGCTTCGTTATTTGTTTTGTTACGTAATTCTAGAACTGAGGCCATATCCTCATATAGTGAAAGTCCATTTTTAGGTAATCTACCTCTTCTAGTACACTTAGTTTCTCCGTTTTGGCCCCACAATATAAAAGTGTGTCTACCTTCTGTAGTTTCTATCCATCCGCCATTTAATATCAATTTACTTCACCCTCTAATAATGCCATTAATATTTTATTGCATACTATACAGTTTACCATATTTACCTTGAAAATTTCAATTTTATATGTTGTTTTATTAATTTTAAATTGTATTACACCCTTAAATTATGGACTATATTGCTGAAATGTTAGTAATTCATTATTCTCAAAGGTTTAAGTAAAGTTATTAAGATTTTGTTCGAAATATTAAGTATATAGATTTTTTTAATAATTATCAGTTAATTTTTACTAAATCCTATGTTTATATACATTTGAAAGTGAGGAAAAGTATGAATAATAATATACTACTAGAATCTGGAACCGGTGAGCTTGAAATATTAGAATTTGTGATAAATAACAAACATTATGCAATTAATATTATAAAGGTTAAAGAGGTAATAAATTCCACTAATTTAACAAAACTCCCTGACTCACATCCAGCTATTGCAGGACTTACGCTCTATAGAGATAAAATAATAACTTTAATAGATTTAAAATATGTGTTAGAAAAACAGCATAAAAATGAAGTTGAAGCAAAAATTATCCTTTGTGAATTTAATAAGATTGAGGTTGCCTTTAGTATCGATAATATTGTTGGTGTTCATCGTATTAAATGGGAAAAAATAACCAAGCCCGATGACATTTCTGTTAATTCACTAGTTATAGGAAATATCGTTCTAAATAATAAAATAATATTATTGTTAGATTTCGAAAAAATAGTTACAGATATCAGTCCTTCTACAGGAATCAGTGAGGATAAAATTGTGGATATAGCATATAAAGACAGATCATCAGTTAAACTAGTACTCGCCGATGATTCTCCACTAATTCGAAAATTATTAAAGGATACTCTTATTAAGGCTGGGTTCAATAACTTATTGATATTTGATGATGGAAAGCAAGTTTTAGACTATTTACTTAATTTAGTCGGACAGAAAAAAGAAAAATTTATAGAAGATGTTAATGTACTAATAACTGATATTGAGATGCCACAAATGGACGGTCATACACTAACAAGAAAAATTAAAGAACATAGCATTCTAAAAAAATTGCCAGTTATACTTTTCTCCTCATTAATCACGGGTGATTTAAAACATAAGGGAAACGCCGTTGGAGCAGATGCACAGCTAAGTAAACCAGAAATTGGGCAACTTGTAACTTGCATTGATGGATTCACTACCCCTAAATAAATAACTAGGTGCCACCAATTTTGGTGGCACCAATTTTTTATCAGAACTTTCTTTACGATTGATTACTATTATGCTTTAATATAACTATCAAACTTAGATTATCCAAAAATATGGGGAGAGTAAATTTTATGAAGATTGCAGTAATTGGGTATGGCGGCCTTGGAAAAGCATTTATAACTTTAATCAAAAATAAAGAAGCTGAGTTACATAGGGATGGATATAATTTTCAAATAAATTATATTTTAAACTCAAGTGGTGGAATTTATGACCCAAAAGGAATAAATTGTGAAGACGTCTTAAGTTTCTCACTAAAGGGTAAAAATATAATCAATTACCCTAAAGGTGGCAGTTCTGAACTTAATTTTACTACACTACTTAAAAATAATGATGTTGATATTCTAATAGAACTTACCCCCACTAATAAAGAAACTGGTGGAGCTGGTATGATTCATATTAAACAAGCCTTAGAAAGTGGTATTCATGTAATAACAGCAAATAAGGGTCCAATCCTTTTAGCCTATAATGAATTATGTGAACTAGCTGTGAAGAATAATGTACAATTGGCTATTGGATGCACTACTGGAGGAGCACTTCCCACTATAAATGCTGGTATGTTTGATTTGGCTGGTTCAGAGATTCTATCTATTGAAGGTATCTTAAACGGTACAACAAATTTCATTTTAAAAGAAATGGAAGATAATGATGTAACCTACAATGTAGCTCTTAAAAAGGCACAAAAATTAGGCATAGCAGAAACTGATCCTACCTTAGATGTGGAAGGATGGGATACTGCCTCTAAACTACTTATTCTTACCAATGTTCTAATGCATGAAAATAAAACATTAAAAGATATTACTATAGATGGAATTACTAGTATCACACTTAAGGATATAAACAATGCCAAATGTGAAAATAAAAAATATAAACTTATTGGTAGCGCATGCAAAATCAACAATGAACTAATAATGACAGTTAAACTTGAAAAACTTGAACCTAACCATGCTTTATACAAGGTAGAAGGCAAAAATAAAGCTGTAAGATTTACTTCTGATACCCTTGGTGATTTAACCATTTTAGGAGGTGCCTCAGGAGTAACCCCTGCAGCAGCATCTATTCTTAGGGATTTGATTAATATTACCAACGGGTATAAATTTTGCAGATAAATATTCAAAAGAAAATATAAAAGACTAATTGCAAAATTTGCAATTAGTCTTTTATATTTTCTACTATTAATTATTTTATAGGATAGTAATTTTCAGGTGTTCCATCATTTATAATCTTAAATTCATATCCATTATCCTTATAGAATTTTATTACTTTAGGAAGTGCCACACAAGTGTTTTTATGCATATAGTCGCAATGCATAAGTAAAATTATAGGGTGCTCTGTAATGGTCGTTTTTGTAGCTTCTCTGTACAACTGATCTATTGGTGTTCTAGCTTTAATTCCATCGGACATATTAGCATTCCAATCGTATACTTTAAAATTATAGCTATGAAGTTCTTCTAAAAAAGACATAGTTAAATGTTTTCTACTACCAAATGGAAATCTTATTATTGTTGGTTTAATTCCTGTAAGAGAATTAATTTCACCTTGTGTTTTTAACATTTCATTTATAAACCCTTTTCTACTGGGATAAATTTTCTTATATGTATGGGTATAAGTATGCAGTCCTATACTATTCCCCTCATTATACATTCTTTTAACCACAGCTTCTTGACCTTTAATTTGGTTCCCTATAAGAAAAAAAGTGGCCTTTACATGATTTTCTTTAAGTATATCTAAAACCCTATTTGTCATAATGCTAGGTCCATCATCAAAGGTCAAATATATAACTTTTTCTTCATCTTTACTTAATACAGAATATGCTAATGCCTTTGGACTTATAAATGAATAACAATTAATAAACAAATAAAATACCACTAGTAATAAAACTGTAATACCACTCAAATATTTTTTTTTCATATCTTCTCCTTTTAAATTGATTAAAATATATAATCTTAGTAATTATTTTATCCAAAGTAGGATATATAATGAGTGGAAATTATTTCACACTTTATTTCTGCAAGAAATCATATTAATATGGAATACTAAACTAGTGGTTATTTTTTTCTTTATTTAAATAAGTTGGAGGTGTATAAATTCGTGAAAAAACATATTCACAAAATTATTATTTTATTTTTCACTTTAATATTTTGCTTTGTTAGCTATGATATCAATAATTTTTACACCAATAGTGATAATACCATTGCTACCGTGGCTATTTCTACAATAGATTTTAATACTTATGATAATACAGAAATTACAAAGGTGCTTGAAAATATTTATAAGAAGCGTTGCTCTATGTTTATCACTAAAGATCTTTCTACTCTACCTAGTTACTATGATTCATCTCAAAAGCTTGGGAAGTGGAGCTTAGAACATGAGGTAAAACGCTTTAATTATTTTAATGATTGGTCAAGTAAAAGAGGAATGAATGTTATAAAAGTTGAATCTACTCCCAAGGTTAGAAAAATAGCTACAACCATGAGAGGTATTCGCTTATTGGTGGATGAGTATTATAAATTTGAGTATACTTATAAAAATGATATAACTCCCACTACAAATGTTTTTGGAGTTGGACTAATACACACTATGGAATTAATAAAAAACGGAGAAAATTGGATAATATATTATGATTGGTATTTGGATTGCTTTGAAGATGCTTTAAAATCATATTTGGGAGAATTAAAAAACCTAAAGCTCCCTACTTATAAAGAGCCTATTTATCAGCTAGGTAATTGTCCTAAAACACCAGGCGAAGTAGGCATTGTTACTAAAAGTCATTATGACAAAATAAATGCTGTTAAATATGCAGATAAATATTGTGGAGTGCCTTGGGCAAGTGGAAGCTCAACAAAATATAATAAAAAGTATACAAATTATACTGGCAATGGTGGAAATTGTACTAATTATGTATCTCAATCAATTGGCGATATAGAAGGTGGTGGGCTACCATTGGATAGTATTTGGAACTGTACTTATAAGAAATATGGCGGAGCTGAAGGAAGCTCTGCATGGGTTAATGCAGATGCCTTCAAGAAATATTTACTTTACAGTGGTCGAGGAAAACTACTGGGAAAAGGAACTTTTGCTCAATTAATTTCTCCCCTGCCTGGCTATCCATGTGGTGCAGTTCAAAAATTAGATATAGGCGATGTTATTTGTTATGCCAAAGGCAGTGATATAGACCATTTTGCTTTAGTTACAGGCTTTGATTCTCATGGTTATCCTCTTGTTAACTCCCATACCATTGATAGATATCATGTGCCTTGGGATTTAGGCTGGGGAGATAAAAATATTAATTTCTACTTAATACATATCAAATAATTCGCTGAAGGTAAAAACAAAAAATAAGGGTACATAATTGAGCACCCTTATTTTTCATGTTTTTTTAGCATATATATACTTTTTATAATCAATTGCGTTTTAAAATATATTTTTTAATACATCATTAATTTTATTATTTATATCATTAACATCTATCGACTTTATTATTTCATCTTTTAATTTATATTTCCCCTTTAACATTAATATCCTATAAACACTTTCATCTATCCTTTTCTGCGATATCTCTCCCTTTAAAACTGAATTTTTCAATGCATTAATTACTGCCATTTCATTATCATAACCATGACACACAAGCACTATATCGGTTCCTGCCTTTACTGATTTAACAGCAGCTTCATAGATATTATAGTTTTTCGTTATAGCTCCCATGGTCATATCATCAGTAATTATAACCCCTTTAAAATTAAGATCTTTTCTTAAGATATCTGTAATGATTATTTTTGACATTGATGAGGGATTTTCCTTATCTATCTTAGGCAAAAGTATATGTGCAATCATTACTGCATCTGCATTGTTTTTTATTGCCTCTGCAAAAGGTTTTAATTCAAAGCTCTTCAACCTTTTTAAATCGTTATTTACAGAAGGTAATCCCATATGAGAATCTACGGAGGTATCTCCGTGTCCCGGAAAGTGTTTCACTACTGGTATAATATTTTGTGATCGAATTCCCTTCATAGTTTGACTCCCTAAGTTGCTTACAACACTTACATTTGCTCCAAAGGATCTATTACCTATAACTGGATTATTAGGATTGCTGTTAACATCAAGAACCGGTGCAAAATCCATATTAAAACCAAAAGAACCTATCTCATTTCCTATGGCACCACCTATATTGTACGATAATGTCTCATCATTTATTTTTCCTATGGCTTTGTTTGTTGGAAATTTTTCAAACTCCTTAGGCATTCTTGTTACTCTACCACCCTCTTCATCAACAGATAAAAATAATGGTATTTTATTTTGTAGATTTTCACCTTTCAATGAATTTAGTAGTTTAAGTAACTGATTGCTCTCTTGAACATTATTTGCAAATAATATAACTCCTCCTACCTTAGACTTTTGTACGAGACTTTTAGTATTCTCATTTAAATCATATCCCTCAATTCCTACTAGGAGCATTTGTCCTATCTTCTCCTCTATAGTCATTTTACCTATTTGCTCTATAATGGGATCTATTACCTTAGGCTCCTCTATCACTTCTAAATCTTGTGAATCATTGCCTTTTGTTGTCATCTCCTGTGACGTGTTATTATTTACATCTTTATTATTAATCTTCTTAATTATATTACAAGCAGACAATATTGATATAATCAATATCAGCATTAAAATTATAGTGGATTTTTTTAACAATGCTTAGCCTCCTATCATTTTAAAACATAGACTATTTCTATTATACTTTCAGTAACTATATTAAAAGAAAATATATCAGCCGTAGAGCTTTTTACTGCTCTTCTAATAATTACAAGAGTTTATATATGCCAATTAATCTAAAGTTTTTCTAAATTGAACTATACTTAGTGTTAATAAAATTAGTCCTAAAGAAAATAGAATAAGCACATCCTTATATAGCACTTCCATTCCTACTCCCTTGAGTACGATGCCTCTTAATATATTCAAAAAATACGTAAGTGGTATAATGCTACCTAAAAACTGTATTATTTTTGGCATTGATTCTCTTGGGAAAATAAAACCAGACAAAAGAATGCTTGGAAGTAGTACTAGAAAACTAAGTTGCATTGCTTGAAGCTGAGTTTTTGCGGCAGTAGATATTAAAATTCCTATAGCTAGTGAACAAATAACAAAACCTAGACCCAAAAATAATAGTAGTAGCAAACTTCCAATAACAGGTACAGAGAACCATCCAACTCCTAAGGACAGTGCAAAAATAAAATCTAAATACCCAATTACAACATATGGTACAAGTTTCCCCAGTATTAATTCTGGAGCTGTCACAGGAGACACCATTAACTGCTCTATAGTTCCTCTCTCCCTTTCTCTAACTAAGGCAAAGGCTGTTAATAATATAGTTATATTCTGCATTATTAGTCCTACAAGGCCTGGAATTACAAAGTTTTGATTTCTTAAACTAGGATTATAGAGGACTCTGGTATTCACCTCTACCCCTCCTATGTCTGCAATACTTGGATACTTTTCCATAGCCTTACTCCAAAATTTAGCACCATATCTTTCTCCTGTCAAAGCACCACTACTAAAAACTGTTCTAGCTGTAGTTGGGTCTGAACCATCAATTAGAAATTGCACTGAAGGCTTTTCTCCTTTTAGTATTCTGCTGCTATAGTCTGGAGGAATTATTATTGCTGCATGAACCAGACCACTATCCATTTTGCTTTGAACACTTTCCATGTTGTTTTCTTCCTTAGTTATATTAAAATATCCTGTATTTTCAAAACTCTTTATAAATTCTCTACTCTCTTTAGTGTGGTTTTGATCTATCACTGCTGTAGATATATTATCCAGCTCTGTAGTTACAGCATATCCAAAAAGCACCATCATTATGATGGGCATCATAATTGCAATACCAAAGCTAGCTTTATCTCTTTTAATTTGAATAAATTCCTTTTTAATTATTGAAATAAATCTCTGCATATTCATAATCTGTTACTCCTCTCCCAGAGCAAATTTAATATCTTCAAAGGAACTTTCAATTTTTTCATTGCTCTCTTTTTCAACATACTTTATAAAAACATCTTCTAGATTATTTACCCCTTCTTTTTTAATTAATTCTTTAGGGGTTCCACTGGCAATAATTTTACCATTAAAAATAAAGCTTACCATATCGCAACTAGCTGCCTCATCCATATAGTGTGTTGTAACCAGCACCGTTATTCCACTGTTTGCAAGGGAATAAATTATTTGCCAAAATACCCTTCTAGAAACCGGGTCAACGCCAGCTGTAGGCTCATCTAAAACTAATAGCTTTGGTTTATGGATTAGTGCACACCCTAAGGCAAGACGCTGTTTCCATCCACCTGAAAGATTTTTAGTTATAGTTTTTTCCCGTCCAACAAGACCAGCCATTTTTATTATTCCTTTTTTTCTCTCATCTCTTTGTTTTTTACTTAATCCATATATCCCTGCGTAAAAATCTAGATTTTCATTTACAGTTAATTCTTCGTATAAGCTAAATTTTTGAGACATATAACCTATATTCTGTTTTATTTTTTCTCCCTCTTTAAAAACATCGTAGCCCAAAACCTTAGCACTCCCCGCACTAGGAGTTAATACCCCACAGAGCATTCTAATAGTAGTGGATTTTCCCGAACCATTGGGTCCTAAAAACCCATATATTTTTCCCTTTGGCACATTAAAGCTTATATTATTAACTGCAAAAAAGTCTCCGAATTTTTTTGTAAGATTATTTACCTCTATAGCCATATCCATATTATTCACCAGCTTTCAGCATTATATCTACCATCATTCCTGGCACAATATTTTTATTTTCTGTTATTGAAATCTTAACTTGAAACACAGTATTTTCTCTTTCTGCTTTTGTTTCAGTATTTTTAGGGGTGAACTCAGATACAGGAGAAATAAATGTTATCTTTCCACTTCCTATTTTCACTTCATTAAAATAAATATCTAAGACTCCACCTAGCTTAATTTCATTTCTTTTTGATTCTTCTACATATATTTGAGCAAATTTTTCACTATTATTTATTACCTTGGCAATATTCATTCCTGGTGTTACCATTTCGCCTTTGTTTACAAAAACCTCTGTAACCACACCGTTAAAATCACTTTTTATATTAGTCTTGTCTATTTGAAGCTGAGCGAGGTCCACGGCATTTTGCGTTGCTTCAATTCCATTATCAACTTGCTTTATCATATTATCAGAAGCATTGCTAGGTAAGGAGTCTTTTTTAAGCACTGCAGAATTCATTGCTATAGTTGCTTGTTTCTTTTGAAGCTCATACATCTTTGTATCAAGTTGTGCTGTCTTTTCATCTTGCTTTACCTCTTGTCCTTGCACTATATTTATTGAATTTAGCTTTCCACCTATTTCTGTAGAAATATTATAACTATCACTCTCTACAGTTGCAGTATAACTATTATCTCCTCCATCTTTAGATGCATTACACCCTGTGAAAGTAAAAACCACTAATAAACTGATCAACATCAAACCGATTTTTTTCATCATACAACTCCTTTTGAATTTTATTCCTGATTTTACTATTGCATCTACTATCCAATTTTATTCACTGTAAGTCCATTTAAGAATAACTCAATTATTTCATCTACTTCTTGTTTATTTCCAATTTCTTTGTTGTCACCCATAATTTTCTTTTGAATAATATAAGCCATAAAAGTACCTAATAGTGCTCTGCTAACTACTGTTGGATCAAAGTCTTTAAAGCGACCTTTTGCAATTCCACTTTTAATAAATTCCCCTAAAAAATCCTTAACTTTTAAAACCACATTTTCGAAAAAACTTTTTCTAATATCCGCATGAAACTGAATTTCAGTAATAATAACCTGTATGATATCCCAGTATTTGTTGAACACTTCTAATCTATCCATTAGTAGCATTTTTAGTATATCCGAATCATCTTTGTCCCTATTCTCTTTTAAAATTTTCCCCACAGGGTTTGCTACAAGTTCCTCACTCATAACTTCAATAAGTCTACTCATAACTTTGATTAAAATATGTTTTTTTGTTTTATAATACCTAAAAACTGTCCCCTCAGCTACCCCTGCATCTTTTGCAATTTCACTGGTAGTCGTTGCACTAAAACCCTTTTTAGAAAATAGTAATATTGCAGATTCCAGTATCTTTTCTTCTTTGTTTTCTTTAGACATTTATCTTCTTCCTTTCAACTATAATATATAATGAGTGATTACTCACTTATTATATTTCTTTAATTATATTTTGTAAAGTTTTTTCTTTTACTCGTTTTAATTAATAATTATTATCATATATTAATGTTTTTTGTTTACAATTAATTCCCATTAATATCTATAATTATTTCTCAATTGATAATTGTTATTTCTATGATTATTTTTAAAAATTGTATAACATTTCCACGTTTGTAGCATATAATAATTAATGTATATATTATTAATTGATAATGAGGTGTAATAAATGGAATCTGAATCATTAAAGGGTCTGAGCACTGAACAAGTGAAATCCCTTAGAGAGAAATATGGTTTTAATGAACTTATAAAAATTAAAAAGTCTAATCCTATACTAAAATTTTTAAGTGTATTCAAAGAGCCAATGTTTATATTATTAGTAGGAGCCGCAACCTTATATTTTATATTAGGGGAACCCAGAGAAGGTAGTATAATGCTTATCTTTGTTATGTTTGTTGCTACCATAACCTTCGTTCAAGAATGGAAAACCGAAAAAACTATGGATGCTCTAAAAGATTTGACTTCTCCTCATGTTGTGGCAATGAGAAATGGTAAAAAACAAGTAATCAAAAGCTGTGAACTTGTACCTTCAGATATAATTTTCTTATCCGAGGGAAATCGTATTCCTGCTGATTGTGAAGTTATGGAGGAATCAAATTTTTCAGTAGATGAGTCTTCACTTACTGGAGAAAGTGAACCTGTATACAAATTGCCACTCGGAAGTATAGATTCCTCTAAATCCTATTGGAAACAGGATACTTTATATGCAGGTACCTTGTCTAATTTCGGTAAATGTACCGCTAGAGTAACGACAATAGGCTTTGAGACGGAATATGGGAAAATTGGAAAAGCTATAAGTGAAACAAACCAGGAACTTTCTCCTCTCCAGAAAAAAGTATCTCAGTTAGTAAAAACTTTAGCTATTGCTGGCTTTATTCTATGTATTATGGTAATTGGTTTTTCCTATATGTACACAGGAGAATTTGTTAAGAGTATCCTTGCAGGTGTAACCTTGGCTATGGCAATTATTCCAGAGGAATTTCCTGTGGTGCTTACAATATTCTTATCCCTAGGTGCTTTCAGACTTGCTAAAAAGAATACCTTAATTCGCAAAATACCTGCAGTGGAAACATTAGGTTCTACCACAGTGCTTTGCGTAGACAAAACAGGAACCATCACACAAAATATTATGAGAGCTAAAGTTATATATAGAAATGGATTCGTAGATCCTGATAAATTGAAGGATAAAGATTTAGCTAAACTTTTAGTTTTAGCTTGTGAGAGGGATCCCTATGATCCTATGGAAAAAGCTATAGTAAATGCTGGTAAGGATAAAATAAATATACATCAACTTTACAATCTTGAGCTAACTAAAAAATTTGCTTTTGATTCTAAAACTAAAAGAATGGCAAATATTTATAAGGAAAATGGCGCTTATTATGTAGCAGCTAAAGGTTCACCAGAGACCATACTACCTTTATGCAATTTAACACAAAATGAAGATACAAAAATTTTAGATACTATAGATGATATGGCTAGCAAAGGGTTAAGGGTTCTTGCACTTGCAGACTTAGTAACTAATACTATAAATGATCATTTAGATCAATATAGACTATGTTTTAAGGGATTAATTGGACTTCAAGATCCACCAAAAGCTGGTGTACAAGATGCTATAAACAACTGTAAAAAAGCTGGTGTAAGAGTAATGATGATAACCGGAGATTATTCTAAAACAGCTATAGCCATAGGAAATGAAATAGGTCTTAACTTTTATAACTGCGCCATTACTGGTGAAGAAATTGATGCTATGACGGTAGACGAACTTAGCACCGCAGTAAGCCATTGTGATATTTTCTCAAGAGTGATTCCAGAACATAAAATGAAGATAGTTAAGGCACTTAAAAAGAATGGCGAAATTGTTGCAATGACTGGCGATGGTGTAAATGATGCTCCAGCACTAAAAAATGCAAATATAGGCATTGCAATGGGAAAAAGAGGAACCGAAGTTGCCAAAGAAGCTGCAGATATGATTCTAATGGATGATAATTTCACAACTATAGTTCACTCCATAGAAGATGGAAGAAGGGTTTTTGATAACATTCGGAAAGCTATGGTATATATAATGATAATCCATATTCCTATTATGGCCTTAGCATTATTTTCACCTATTTTCAACTTACCGCAAATATTACTACCTGTTCATATCGTACTTTTAGAGTTAATACTAGATCCAACCTGTTCTATAGTCTTTGAAGGTGAGCCTGCAGAAGATTATATCATGGAGCAGCCCCCACGATCTCCAAGTGAACCACTACTCACAAAAAAGTTAACAAGAAAAGTAATATTTCAGGGTACAACATTGTTTTTAGCAGCCTTTTTGCCTTTCCACTATATGGTTGATTCAGGTTTCAGTGCAGACTATGCAAGAACTTTTTCACTAATGGTCTTAATTGTGGGAAATGTAGTTCTAGTCTTAGTTAATAGATCTAACACTAAGTATTTAATTAGTCTTTTTAAGGAAAAAGGTAGTAAAGCTAGATTTTACATTAATAGTTTAGCTTTAGTAATGTTATTCTCCATTGTGTATATTTCAGCTGCCCATCCTATTTTCAAAACTGTAGCGCTGGATTTTAAAACAGCTATAATTGCCTGCCTACTTGGTGCTGTATCCACAGGTTGGTGGGAAATAGTTAAGTTTTTAAGTAATTCAAAGCACAATAAAATTATAAAAAATTCTACAATTAATACAGTTAATACAACTAAAAACATCTAATTTCTAAAATTAGATAATTTTTAATTCTAGATTTTTATGTTAAATATTAGAAAACACCAAACTCTTAAGCTATTTAAGTGTTTGGTGTTTTCTTAAATTTCATCTTCTTATAAAATGTCCTTTCTGGAGTAGCTTTTCAAGTTCCTCTGGTAAAACCGGCGGACTATAATAGTACCCTTGAATTTGGTCACATTTGTTTTTCCTTAAAAAATCAATTTGTTCCTTTGTTTCTGCACCCTCCGCTATAACAGTAATCTTTAAATTTTCAGATAAATTTATAATTGTTTTTGCTATTGTGCCATCATCATTTTCTGGATAATCCTTAACAAATTCTCTGTCTATCTTTATCTTATCGAATTTGAATTTTCTCAAATAACTTAATGAAGAATATCCTGTACCAAAATCATCCATCGCCAATCTTACACCAATACTATTAATACTAACTAACTGAGTCTGCGAATTAAGATCATTATCTAGAAGTAACCCTTCCGTAATCTCTATTTCTAGTGATTCGCCACTTAAATCATACTTCTTTAATTTTTCTTGTATAATTTTAAAAACATCCGCTTTTTTAAACTGCACAGGAGAAATATTTACTGACATTAAGATAGGTTTAAGCTTTTGCTCTCTCCACCTTTTGTTTTGTCTTAAAGCTTCATCTAACACCCATTCGCCAATTGGCAAAATAAGTCCTGTTTTTTCTGCAATAGGAATAAATCTAACTGGTGATACATTTCCCAGTTCTGGGCTTTCCCATCTTATTAATGCCTCTGTTCCAACTATTTGCTCAGATGCTAAATCCACTTGTGGTTGATAAGTTAAATATATTTCGCCTCTTTCTAGTGCTCCTCTTAATAGATGTTTAATTTTAATATTTTCCAAATATTTATCCTTAAGCTCAGACTTATAAAACTTTGCATTGCTTTCAGTATCCTCTGCGGCATATGCCTTGGCTATATTAGCATTTTCAATTAGCTGCTCTACAGTATCTAAATGACCCTCATATCTTGCAACTCCCATAGCTAATTGAACGTGCATTTCTTGTTCCTCTATTATAGAGGTATTATTGAATTCATTTAAAATATTATTAACAAACTCTATAATAATATTATCATTTTTATTATCATTTTTATTACCTTCTAAAAGAATAATAAATTCATTTTTTCCTGGAGATCCTATAATAAAGTTATCTTTCATATAAATTTTTATTCTTTTTAATGTTGTTATTATTAGATAATCCGCCTTTTTAAATCCTAAACCAGTTTTTATGGTATCATAATTTATAATTGATAATGATAGTAAACTATACTCATAATCTAAATTATCAGAATTCGTATTGATTTTTTTACGAATTAACTCTTTCATTAGTGATAAATTAGGTAGTGAAGTAAGTCTATCATAATTCTTTAAAATATTAATACTTTCTTCTTTTTCTTTTATTAAAGTTAAATCTTCAAATATCCCTACATATTGTATATCCTCATCACCATCACCTTTTATAGCAATTATTTTTAACCATTTAGGATATAGTTCACCATTTTTCTTTATGTCCCAAATTTCGCCTTGCCAATTCCCATAAGTTTCTATAGCTTGCCACATATTTTTGTAAAATTTTTTGTCATGCTTTCCTGATTTAAAAGTCGAAGTTTTTAAACTTAAAACTTCTACTTCCTTATACCCTGTAATATTTAAAAAAGCTTTATTTACATATGTAATATTAGTTTTTGAGTCTGTAATTAATATAGCTTCCTTTGAATTATCAAAAACCTTGCTTAAGGCCTTTACTCTTTTTAGAGATTCCTGTCTTTTAAAAATAATATAAGTGACTATAGTAGAACATAATACGATGATTATAAGGAATATACAACCTATTTCCCAAAAACCGTTTGCACTTAAGCTGTTTGTAAAACTAAAGTCCTCACTAGGATAGCTGATGATAGTCTTCCAATATGAATATCCACTATTATTTGAGAAGTTTTTGTCATTTTTTTCTTTTATATAAGAAAGTGGATAAACTGTATTATAATAAAATATTCTGTCTTTATTTTCTACATATCCAAATTCATTATTATTTATGGTATCCCACATATCACTATTTTCACTTTTAAACGAAAAGAGTTTTTTATTATCATACATAAAGTTCCAATCTTTTTCTTGATCTATACTTTTTATAAAATTTCCATCTGGGTTTATTAGTTCAATATTAAAATCACTATTTTGTTTTGCATTTTCATTAATTATGTCTATTAAATTTTCATTAACTGTATCTAACAGATTCTCACCTAAATAGTTAAAAATCAATATGCCGATCTTTTCACCATTATTTTTGAATATTGGCACTCCAAAACGTATGGTAGGTTTAATTGGCTCTTCAATTATCCCATTTTCAGTGTTTAAATCAAATTGAGAAATATATATTTCTTCTGGTTTTAAATTTGATGTTTTCTTAAAATATTCCATATCATTCTTATTTTCAAGTTGTTTTTCTTCTACTATGTATACATTTCCATTATTATAATTTACTCTAGCTAGCTCCATTCCCTTTATGTCTATAAATCTTAACTGATCATAAATTGCCTTAGTTTTACTAAATCTCATAAACATTTTATTTAGCTCCATAAGATTCTTCCCTGTAGGGTTATTAGCATAGTCATAAAGTATAGCTGAGTCCTTGATAACTTTCAAATCTGAGGTTATAGAATTAATAGTAGCCTGGATGTTTAATTTATTAATTTTTCCTATGTTATTTTCTCTTTGCATAAGCAATTGCTTATTCTTTTGATTTTGCCAATTATTAACTAGGAATAATGCTGATACTAAAATTATTAATAGTGGTAAAAATATTGCAGTAAACTGTTTTAATAATTTTATCCTATTATACCAAGTTTTGCTTTTGCTTTTAATCATCTAATCCCCCCTTAATAATTATTATACTATATTTTCCACTCATGGAAACATATAATTAAATATTTTCACAAAAAAAATAAACCCTATAGGTTTAATCCTATAGGGTTATAACACTCTTTAACTATCTTCTGAATCCTCTGTCATTTTGTTGTTTTCTTGCTCTTCTGCAATCAACACATCTTTGAGGTTCATTATCGAATCCTTTTTCTTTGTAGAATTCTTGCTCGCCTTCAGTGAACACGAAGTCTTTAGAACAGTCTTTACAAACTAAAGTCTTATCTGCCATTTTAAACATTCCTCCTTTTTCCAAATATTAAGATGTAGAACCGATTAACAATTATATTCTAAAAAGAGGATATGTTGTTATCTAGTTTAATCTCAGCACTAGCCGCTATTATACAACTAATATAAACTTATTTTAACATATAGCTTACTAAAAGGCAATATATTTATTATTGTTTATTAACAATATTTCTCAAATGTCATGTTGAAAAGCACAAGGTACAGTTAACAAATAATCACACTTCTACCATGGCAATAACCCTTAGTGAACCTCCCATGACTGAAGTCACGAGCTTCTATTGTTGCCAATAAATTTTCCCACATCTACGTCCTCGTAACCCTTAACATAACAAC
>NZ_JAHLDL010000033.1 GCF_018861315.1 Clostridium bowmanii
TTGAGTTCCCTGTTACAATAATTATTACAATCCATTTTAGATAATGATTTCTTATCAGTTTTATATAAATCAATTTTTTTAGATAATATTTTATTATATACAAATCTACAACATCCAAAGGTTTTGCCCATCTGAATTTCTTGAAGCTCAGTAGGATATATTCTATTTTAGTAGATGAGTACAGGGTAGATGGTGTAATAGACGTAATTCTACAAGCCTGTCATACTTATAGTGTGGAAAGTTATTCAATCAATAAATTTATGAAAGAACAGAAACATACTCCCTATATGAGTTTAGAAACAGATTATTCTCAAAATGATGTAGGACAACTTAAAACAAGAATTGCTGCATTTATTGAAATGATATAAACGCAAAAAAGAACTGCTATCCTAAGCAGTTCTTTTTCATTCCATAAAAACCTATATGCTTTACTAAGCCCATCATTTAATATAGAAATATATTAACGAATAAAGTTCATCATTATTTTATCTTCTATTTCTGGTGCTTTAATATTTTCTTTGCCATTTTCAACTAATTTCATAAGCCATGCCATATTCTTTCCAAGCACTCTCATAATTTGAATACCCTCTTCATCTTGTAATGCTTCTCCTGGCGCTGTTCCATTAATGACATTCCAATAATTTGAAGTTGGCATTAACATTTCTGAATAATTAATAAAATGGTTAAGCTGGTCAAATGTTGGAATCCCGCCTGCACGCCTTACAGCAACAACAGATGCACCAACCTTATGTCGTAGCAATGAGCCATTATTACCTGCAACATAAACCGCTCTATCTAAAAATGATTTCATTGTTCCTCCTATTGCTGAATAATGAACAGGAGACCCTAAAATTATTCCATCTGCAGCTTTCATTTTTTGGATCCAATCATTAACTTCATCACCTGGAAGCACACATTTCTCATTTTTCTTTTTTGCACATTGATTGCAGGCAATACAACCTCTAATTGACTTATTACCCACATGAATGATTTCCGTTTCAATTCCTTCTTTTTCAAGTTCATTTAAAACCAACTTTATTGCTTGATATGTATTTCCTTCTTTATTCGGACTTCCGTTAAATGCCACAACTTTCATTATTTTACCTACCTTCTAATTATATTTAATTAAACCATTTCTATGTGAAAATTGACAAATATTGATTTATACCACTTTATACAGGTTAATTTCTGATTTACCATCTTTAAGATCTCCAAATTTGGGAACAATACCAGTAAAATGTTCTGAATTATTATGAAGATTAATTGCTTCACTATTTTCCCATACTTCTATAAAGGTTAATATATTACAATTACTAGCATCCTCATATAAGTTGTAAGATATACATCCACGTTCTTTTCTACTTTCATTTATAAGTCTTTCTGCTAATACTTTGAACTGCTCTGCTTTACCTGGTTTTATTGAATTTTTTGCAACTATAGTTATCATCTAGATTCACTCCTCATATTTTGTTAAATTAACACATTTCTATTTTGAATTATACGTCATTAAAAAATATAGGACAAGTACGCACCTTTTTGTAGGATACCTTACCAAAAGGTATGAATTGTTGCATTTTCAGTGATTTCAGACTTTTTTTTCTAACTAAATTGATATATATAAGTTAAATAGTATATAATAATACTTATTTACAATGTTTTTATATAATAAATTTTTAATAGGTAGGTGTATAATTGATTACATATAATGGTAAAAAATATGTCTGTAATATAGATCTTGGGATGGAATTAATTCGCGGGAAATGGAAAGCTGTAATCTTATGTCATCTAAATGATGGTCCAAAGAGATTTTTGGAACTCCAAAGAATAACTTGCGGTGTTAGTCAAAAGGTTCTTAATGAGAAACTACATGAATTAGAACGGGATGGTTTAATATTAAAAATAGTTTATCCTGAAGTTCCACCAAAAGTAGAATTTCTACTAACAGAAATTGGTAAAGAACTTTTCCCAGCATTAGAAATGATACAAAATTGGTCAACTAAGAATTTCCCTAATACAAAAAAACTATTATAGGTAAAATTTTTAAAAAAAGATAGCCTCCCTAGTGTAAGGAATGGCTATCTTTTTTATAAATCAAACTTCTACAAACAAGCTAGTACATTATATACTCCATCTTCATTATTGCTTTCGGCGATAAAGTTAGCATGCTTTTTCACATCTTCTGGAGCATTGCCCATTGCATAACTATAATGTGCTGCTTTAAACATAGTCAAATCATTATAATAATCTCCAAAAACCATGGTGTTTTTTTCATGTATATCAAATTTTTCTTGAAGTATATTTATGGCATTACCCTTGCTTATACCTTTATTCATTATGTCTATCCACTTGTCTCCGGATACAACAAATTCTAGCTTATCATTCAAATTTTCCTTTAGATAATCTACTATAGATGAATTTACACCTTTATTCATATAATAAGTAATCTTATATATTGGACTTTTTAGTTCACTAAAAGATTTTAATACTATTACAGGCACCTGAGAAAATGTGAATTGCTTTAACATATTTTCTGATGGATTCACTGCATATGCATCATTTTCTGCTGCTAAAAATATTTCTTCTCCCATATTTGGGGCTAAATTTATTACAGACTCTATTTCTTTTTCATCAATATTATTTGAATATAGTGTCTTTCCCTTATTATTATACTTAACAAGTGCTCCATTATGAGCAATAAATATCATTTTCGTATTTACTTTTTCAAAATTCTTGCTAAGTTGAGAGTAAAACCTGCCACTGGCTGCTGCAAATTTTATATCTTTTTCATTAAGAGCATGTATTATATCAAATACCTTTTCGTTTATATTGCCACTATCATTCAATAATGTACCATCCATATCTGTTGCAATTAGTTTTATCATAAATCTTTTCTCCTTACTTAAATCATATTAAAAGTATAGTTTCATTGTATCATTATTCTACAACTATTGTTTGTGGAACCTAACAGATTATAGCCTTAATCCATTTCATTTATTAATTAGTGTATGTATTTCTATAATATTATTAACTATATCATCAATACTACCAGTATTCACAACTTCATAATCACAGTATTTTTTGTACAAATGACCACGCTCTTCTAACAACTTATTAATCTGAGATGGGTCCTTTGAAAGTAATGGACGGATCAGAACATCTATATCTTTTGTTATATTTTCCATAGGGCGATTGATGTAAATTATAATACCATTTTTCTTAAGGTTTAAAATATTTTCATTTCTTTTAATCACTCCACCACCAGTTGCAATAAGTACTGGGGCTTTTTCTGATAATTCCACAACTACTTTAGATTCAATGTCTCTAAAACTCTCCTCGCCATTTTCAAATAATTCAGCAATGGTACTCTTTGTACTCTCACTAATATATGTATCTAAATCTATAAAAGTCATCTTTATTTTTTCTGCAATTATTTCTCCGATTACACTTTTACCACAACCTGGCATTCCAATTAAAACTATACTTTTTATCATCTGATTTTCTACCTCCACCTTATTTGATTTATTAAGAAACTATCGAGATTAACACTTTTTACACATTATTATGAAGCAAGTCAATAGTTTTACGTAATTCTACCACAGAAATTTGACCTGGAGCAGAAACCTTCTTGGCTGAACCAAATGTTAATGCAGAACCAAATAATTCCCCTGATAATCTACTTATAATGCCTTTTCCTGCCATAGACATTGTAATAATAGGACCCCTAGCATATTCTTCACTCATAATACGAGTTGCATCTAAGAGTATAATAACATCTTCTGCACAAGTTGGCATTACAGCGATTTTAGGAAGATCTCCCCCTAATTCTTGAGCCTTACATAATCGTGATATAATTTCCTGCTTTTCTGGTGTTCTATGAAAATCATGATTAGATATAATAACGGCGACACCATTTGCATGTGCTACTTCAACTAATGCTTTTACATCTTTTTCATCATTAAATAACTCAACATCTATAACTTCAACAAGATTTGATTCAGCAATTACTTTATTTAATTCAAGATAAAATGCTGTATTAACTTGCTTATGTCCCCCCTCTTTAGCACTACGAAAAGTGAAAATAATAGGCTTTTCAACTAGCACCTCTCTAATTGCTTGTAATGCTTGCTTGACTTTATCTATATTTATAACATCTTTGAAAAAATCTACCCGCCACTCTACAACATCTAAATCAAGCTCCTTCAAAAAAACAGCTTCCGCTATAAGCTCTGGAATAGTTTCTCCCACCATCGGAACACAAATTTTAGGTAATCCTTCGCCAATTGTAACATCTTTAATTTTAACTACTTTCTTCATAATTAACCATCCTTTCAAATTTGCAAAAGAGCAGCTCTAATCAGTATTTTAAAAACTTCATTATTTAACATTCAGGAGTATAACTGTTTATTTTAATATAATACATAAAATGGAAAAGAACTGCTAATCTTAAGCAGTTCTTCTCCATTTATAAAATAGTACTATATCATTATTTTGCATACATTGTTTGTAAATTCTACTGGGTCATTAATTGGTAATCCTTCGATAAGCAATGCTTGATTGTATAATATATTGGTATATAAATCAAACTTGTCTTTGTCATTTTCGAAAGATTCTTTAAGTGCTTTAAACATATCGTGATTTATATTTATTTCTAATACCTTATCTGCTTTTATATTTTCATTGTTAGGCATAGCACTTAATATTTTCTCCATTTCTATAGTAAGTTCACCTTCATTTGATAAACATACTGGATAGTTTTTAAGTCTCTTTGATGCTCTAACATCCTTTACCTTACCTGACAAAAGTTTTTTCATGCTTTCAAATAATTCTTTACTTTCTTTGTCATCAGCCTTAATATCGTCTTCTTTTTCGTCTACTTCTATACCCAAGTCACCACTTGATACAGATTTAAACTCTTTTTCTTTATATTGCATTATCATTTTGATAGCAAATTCATCTACGTCATCAGTAAAGTATAAAATTTCAAATCCCTTATCTGATACCATTTCAATTTGTGGTAGTTTTTCTATTCGCTCATTTGATTCTCCAGCTGCATAGTAAATATACTTTTGATCCTCTGGCATTCTAGAAACATACTCATCTAAAGTAACCATTTTCTTCTCTTTTGAAGAATAAAACATTAATAAATCTTGTAAAACTTCTTTATTACTTCCGAAATCACTATAAATACCATACTTTAATTGTCTTCCAAAAGATTTATAAAATTCATCATACTTTTCTCTTTCATTTTTAAGTAAATTCTCTAACTCGCTCTTAATTTTGTTTTTAATGTTCTTAGCTATAAGTTTAAGTTGTCTATCATGTTGCAGAACTTCTCTTGATATATTTAGTGACAAGTCCTCTGAATCTACTATTCCTTTTACAAAACTAAAATAGTCAGGCAATAACTCTGCACACTTATTCATTATTAAGACACCGCTTGAATATAATTCTAAGCCTTTTTCATATTCCTTTGTGTAGAAATCATAAGGCGTTTTTTCTGGAATATACAAAATTGCATTGTAACTTATAGCACCATCAACACTTATATGAATATGCTTTGTTGGCTTGTCAAAGCCATAGTGTTTTTCAGCATAGAAGTTGTCATAATCTTCATCAGTGAGTTCGCTTTTGTTTTTTCTCCATATAGGAACCATGCTATTTACAGTCTTTTCAACTGTAAAGTCCTCATGTTCTGTTTCACTACCTTCTTTAAGTCTTGATTCACTTACCTCCATTTTAATTGGATATCTAATAAAATCAGAATATTTCTTTATAATAGATTTTATTCCGTTTTCTTCAAGGTATTGATCAAAGTTATCATCTTCAGTATTTTCTTTTATTTTAAGTATAATTTCTGTACCAATAGAATCTTTTACGCAAGGTTCTATTGTATAACCCTCTGCACCATCAGATTCCCACTTGTAAGCTTTTTCGCTACCTAAAACTTTACTTATAACAGTAATGTTATCAGCTACCATAAACGCAGAATAAAATCCAACTCCGAATTGACCAATTATATCGTAACCATCTTTTATTTCATTTTCTTTTTTAAATGCCAAAGATCCACTTTTAGCTATAACTCCAAGATTATCGCTAAGCTCTTCTTCTGACATTCCAATACCTGTATCAGATATTTTTAATATCCTGTTTTCCTTATCATTAGTTATTGTAATGTAATAGTTATCTTTATCAAATGTTAATAATTCATCTGTTAATGTCTTATAATAAATTTTATCAATAGCATCACTAGCATTAGAGACAAGTTCTCTTAAAAATATATCCCTATGAGTATATATTGAATTTACCATCATATCCAGAATTCTTTTTGACTCCGTTTTAAACTGTTTCTTTTCCAATTAAAATTTCCCCTTTCGTACAATTCCTATTATTTTTATTTGTTAGCACTCTATGTGGTTGAGTGCTAAATATACTATTAAAATACACCTTTTTTAAAACTTTGTCAACATGTTATTTACCATTTGCATCTTTTTTTAGCTTTTTTATTACATAATATTAATCTATATCAATGAATTTATATAATCATTTACAACTATAACACTGCTAAAATTGTTTAATAATTTTAGATGATATAATAGATTAATATATTTTCATTTCATTTATATAGAATTAATGGAACTATTTATAAATTAATACGTATTACAGTTGAAATGTAAAAACTTATTAACATAAACAGATTTAAATTTACAATCATAGGGGTGAGTAAAAAAATGAAACATGTTAAAAGAGAAACGTTTATTGCAGTGGCGGCCGCTGGGTTTTTAATATTTATTGCACTTAAATATGGAGAGAATATCTACAATACAGTTATGCAATACACTATTAATATGACTGAAAAAAATGTGGTAGTAGATAAGCCCTCAGAAAAAGTGATCCCAACAGCTAATCCTATAATCTCTTCAACTGTAAAAATAAATTTTAAGGATATTCCTAAACAGCTCTTAAATCCGACTGGAGATGGAATAAGCTCTTTTGTTAATTCAACATCTCGAAAAAAGCTAGTTGAAATGCTAAACAAAATGAAACAATTACCGCAAGGCGTAGGTCCCTGGAGAACAATTTATTGTAATAATGATAAGATGATATTTTATAATTATGGTCATATGATAGCATATAACTACAGTGAAAAAGAGAAAGGCATATATTCTATTCTAGATTTCAGTAATTTAAAGGTGGGAACCTACCAAGGAAGTCAGGTAATAACTTTTAGCATTAGCCCTGATGGAAACTATGTGCTATTTGGTACTAATATTCTGGAGAGAGATTTAAAGTCTGATAAGAGTTTATATATCTATGATGTAAATAATGGTACCGCTAAAGAGTTTGTCACTAATTTTAAGATGCAAAGAGAAAATGTAAAATGGTACAATAAATACAATGACTCAACCTATAAGTGGGTAGTTTCTGTAAAAGATGATAAAAATACAGTGATTTGGGATGTAGCTAAAGTAAAAACCTTAGGTGTGCTTCCAATAGATGTAAAAGAAGTTTCGGATACAAGTAAATTCTTAAATTCCGAAGATTTAAGTTTTACAGATGCTAAAGGAAATATAACTAAACTGTTTACTGAAAACTATACAGAGCGCTTTTGGTTTAAAGACAACAATACCTTGATTGCTGTGCAGTCTATGGAAAATATGGAAAATTTAAAATTAATGGACTTTCAGATAGTAGAAATAAATATTATTGATAAGACCGGAAAAGTAACTTTTAGGCCATAAAAATATAGGCATTCTTCATTTGGAATGCCTATATTTATGCATGATTAGCATTGGAAAGTCCTATGATATAATTTGAAGATGTCGTCTTCTAATATTAGTGTATACCTATAATGTCTTCTCTTTTTTGCTTTTTATTGCATATTTTTTTTCGTCTTGTTTCAAGTTCAGTAACAATATCTTCTACTTTTACACCTTGTGCTACCATGAGTACTAAAATGTGATATGCTAAATCTGATATTTCTGAGACTATCTCTTTTGTGTCATTGTTCTTACTACCAATTATAACTTCCGCGCTTTCTTCTCCTACTTTTTTTAGGATTTTGTCCAAGCCTTGTTCAAAAAGGTAACTTGTATAAGATCCTTCTATAGGACTCTCTTTTCTTGTTTCAATTATTTTATAAAGTTCCTGTATTACGTTATTTTCACTCATTTTATTACTTCCCTTCTATATTTATTTTTATTTATTTAATATTACTTTGTTTCTTTCTTTACTTGCGCATTCCAAATTTCTCTATAAAAACAACTTTCATTTCCAGTATGGCAAGCTACGCCAATTTGCTCTACCTGTATAAGAATTGTATCACCATCACAATCATATCTTATGCTTTTTACATATTGAAAATGTCCTGAAGTTTCTCCTTTATTCCATAATTTATTTCTAGATCTACTAAAGAACCAAGTGGTTCCAGTTTCAGTAGTTTTTCTGAAGGATTCTTTGTTCATGTATGCCAACATTAAAACCTTGCCACTACTATAATCTTGTACGATTGCAGGTACTAATCCATTAATAAATTGAATTTTTATTATGTCTTCCATAAAAGCCACCACATTTCTTTATTTTTAATTATATTCTAATTTCTACACCACTATTTTTAAGATACTGTTTTACTTCTTTAATTGATAGTTCTTTATAATGGAACAATGAAGCTACAAGGGCTGCATCGGCTCCACTTTTTTCAAAGACCTCATAAAAATCTTCTATTTTACCACAGCCACCTGATGCTATAACAGGAATATTTACACTGCTTGTAATTGCATTTATGAACTCTATATCATATCCCTCTTTTGTTCCATCTGCATCCATACTTGTTAAGAGTATTTCTCCGGCTCCTAGCTCTTCTACCTTTTTTGCCCACTTCACTGCATCAAGGCCTGTATCTATTCTTCCACCATTTATAACTACATGCCACCCTAGGCTATCCTCATTCTTTTTCCCATCTATAGCAACAACTACGCATTGACTTCCAAATTTTGCGGCTGCATCGAAAATAAGCTTTGGACTTCTAATTGCCGCTGAGTTTATGGATATCTTATCTGCTCCAGCTCTAAGTGTTTCTTTAAAATCCTCTATACTCTTTATTCCCCCACCTACTGTTAGAGGAATAAATACCTTTTCAGCAGTTCGCTTTATCACATCCAACATGTTTTTTCTTCCCTCATTAGTAGCTGTTATATCCAGAAATACAATTTCATCTGCACCTTCACTGTTATAAAACTCTGCAATTTCTACAGGATCACCTACATCTGTTAAATTAATAAAATTGATTCCCTTCATTACTCTTCCCATAGTTACATCTAGGCAAGGAATGATTCTCTTAGTCAGCATATGGTATCCCCCTTCCCTCAGAGATTGCCTCTGCTAGAGATATATTTCCACTATAAAGTGCTTTTCCTATTATTGCTCCATACATATTCATCTGCACTAGTTTTTTAATATCTTCAATTCCTTTCATACCACCTGAAGCAATAATATTACAGGTAACCTTATCATTTATCTTCCCCGTTGCCTCTAAATTGGGTCCAGTTAAAGTACCATCCCTACTTATATCTGTAAATATAATAGTTTTCACCCCTATATCTTCCATTTGCTTTGCAAAATCTATATATTCTATTTTACTGCTTTTTTTCCAACCTTCCACTGCTACAAACCCATCTCTTGCATCAATACCAATTGCAATTTTATTTCCAAATTTTTTTACCGCCTCTTTTACTAGTGGAGGATTGTTTAAAGCTGCAGTACCCAATATTACTCTATTCAAGCCCTTTTCAAGTAACATTTCAATAGTATCCAAACTTCTTATCCCACCACCCAACTGTATAGGGATCTTTACATGCTTTAAAACACTGTCTATACTATTTATGTTTTTAATATTTCCATTTAAAGCACCATCCAAATCTACCATATGTAGATTCTCCGCTCCCTGGGCTACAAAGTTTAGGGCTGTTTGCATAGGATCTTCACCCACAATCTGAGATGAAGAAAATTCACCTTGATAAAGCCTAACACATTTTCCATTTTTCAAGTCAATTGCCGGAAAAATTTTCATTACATCATCCTCCCAAAGTTTTCAAGTAATTTCATTCCAGCCTCTCCACTTTTCTCTGGATGGAATTGTAAACCAAAAATATTACCCTTACTTACAATTGCAGGTATCTTTTTTTCATACATACTAAATGCATTTACTAGGTTTTTTTCACCAACCTCTGCATAATAAGAATGAACGAAATATACATAACTATGCACTACTACATCTTCCAGAAGTGGTGTATAAGTTTCAAAGTATAAATCATTCCAACCCATATGAGGAATCTTTATAGAACCTTCTAATTTTTTAATGTTTCCTTTTAAAAGTCCTAACCCCTGGCATTTTACAATTTCATCACTTTCCTCAAACAAAAGTTGCATTCCAAGGCAAATACCAAGTATTGGTATGCCTTTCTTTGCTGCAGCTTTGATTACTATATCTAGTCCCATATCCTTTAGATTTTTAATTGCGTCCGGAAAAGCACCTACACCTGGAACAATGATGCTTCTGCTTTTTGCTATTTCATCTTTATCTGAAGATATTATGGAAGGAATATTAAGTTTATTAAGCGCATTTTGAACACTTTTTAAATTTCCCACACCGTAATCCACTATGGCTATCATTACATTCCTCCTCTTATAAGCATCCTTTTGTAGATAATACACCTTTTATTCTTTCGTCATAAGTTAAGGCTTCACTTAGTGCTTTTCCAAAAGCTTTAAATAGTGCTTCTACCATATGATGATTATTTTTACCATAAAGCACTCTTGCATGAAGTGTAATTCCTGCATTTGCTGCAACGGCCCTAAAAAATTCCTCCACCATCTCTGTATCAAAACTTCCAAGTCGGTCTAGTGTAAAGTTACAATCAAATACAAGGTAGGCTCTTCCACTCAAATCTAGCGATACTGTAGCCAATGTTTCATCCATAGGTACAAAACTAGTTCCATATCTCTTTATACCCTCTTTGCCCTTCATTGCCTCTTTAATGGTACTGCCAAGTACTATTCCTACATCTTCAATTGTATGATGGGAGTCCACATTTAAATCTCCCTCTACTTTTACATACAAATCCAAAAATCCATGTTTTGCAAAAAGGCATAACATATGATCTAAAAAACCTATTCCCGTGTCTCCTTCATACTTTCCAGATCCATCTAAGTTTATACGTATTTCAATCTTTGTCTCTTTGCTTTCTCTAACAATTTTAGCTTGTCTTAAAATCACAGGTCTCACCCCTTCAATTCTTATAAATATCAATATATTAAAACTTATATAATGCCTCCGTTTTTACATGAAATATTCTTAAGCAAGTAGTCATTTTCTTCTCTACTTCCTACGGTTATTCTTAAGTAATTTTTTAATGTAGCAGCTGTAAAACTTCTTACATTTATACCAGCTTGCAAAAGTCGTTCTTTCATTTTTTGTGCATTTTCAACTTGAATCAACATAAAATTCCCGCCTGTTCTATAGAGCTGTATACCATTAATATCCTTCAATTTTTGCCATAAGTACTTTCGCTGGTTAAGTATGCACTCTACATTCTTATATATTATCTCCGGTTGTTTTAAAATAACACAAGCAATACACTGAGAAATTGCATTCACATTAAAAGGTGGTTTAACTTTTTTAAGTTCTGCCATTAGAACATTATTAGTAATCAAAAATCCTAGTCTTATTGCAGCAAGTCCAACCTTAGAACAAGTTCTAAGTACAATTAAATTTTCATAGGATTCAATTTTATCAACTATAGTTTTTCCATAAAACTCAAAGTAAGCTTCATCAATGACTACAATGCAACTGCAGCCATTTATTATTTTAATAATATCCTCTCTTTGAATAATGCCACCTGTAGGATTATTAGGATTAGACAAAAATACTATTTTAACCTTTTTTTCATTAGCCATTGAAATAAATCCATTTATATCCAATTTTAATTCATTGCCCAGTGGAAATTCAATTGGGATTCCTCCCGCAACTTTAGTATACAAACCATACATTGAAAAATCAGGACTTTGGACTAAAACCTTATCACCAGTATTCAGAAAGGTATTAGCAATGATTTGTATGCACTCATCTGAACCATTGCCAGCCATTACATTTGTACTTTTTACATTTGCATACTCTGCATAACGGGCACATACTTCTGATGCAGCTCCATCTGGGTATCTATTAAAAATAGAATCCTCTATTGCCCAAGCTATTTTTGCTCTTACCTCGCTAGGTAGATTACTGAAATTTTCATTGGCATCTAGCCTAACTTTATAATCAGTTTTGGAAACCTCATATGCTTTAAAATCACTTAAATCACTTCTGAAAAAATCCTGTATCATTATTCCAACCTCACTTTTATAGAATTTCCATGAGCAGTTAAGCCTTCAACTTCTGAAAGTTTTATAACCTTATCTGCAGTTTCACTTAATGCTTCCTTTGTATAATAAATATAACTTGATTTTTTAATAAAATCATCCACAGATAATGGAGAAAAGAATCTTGCAGTGCCACTAGTTGGAAGTACATGGTTAGGACCTGCAATATAATCACCAAGTGGTTCTGGAGAATATTGCCCTAGGAATATAGAGCCTGCATTTTTTATATCCCCTAAAAAATCAAATGGATTGTTAAGCATAACTTCTAGATGTTCTGGTGCGATTTCATTGGCTAAATTTATAGCCTCTTTTATACTTTGAGCAATTAATATAACACCATATTTTTCCAAAGACTCACCTATAATATCTTTCCTACTCATAGCTTTTATTTGGACTTCTAGCTCAAATGCAACCTTTTCTGCAAGTTCACTTGAAGTAGTTATAAGCATTGCAGAGGCAAGCACATCATGCTCTGCTTGAGACATTAAATCAGCAGCAATAAACTTTTCACTGGCACTTTCATCAGCTATAATTAATATTTCACTGGGACCTGCAATCATATCTATATCAACAAAGCCAAATACACTTTTTTTCGCCATGGCCACGTAGATATTTCCCGGTCCTACTATTTTATCTACCTTAAAAATAGTTTCTGTTCCAAAAGCAAGTCCAGCTATTGCCTGTGCACCACCTACCTTATAAATCTTGTCCACCCCTGCTATATCTGCTGCTACTAAAATATGTGGATTTATACTTCCGTTTTTTGTAGGTGGGGTTACCATAACTAGATTTTTAACACCTGCCACCTTTGCTGGAATTGCATTCATAATAACGGTAGAAGGATAAGCCGCTGTACCTCCAGGCACATATATCCCTACACTTTCAAGCCCTCTTACCGTTTGGCCTAAAATAATGCCCTTGTCTTTTTTTATGCTCCAAGGAGTTCGTGCTTGTTTTTCATGGAATTCAACTACATTTTGCTTTGCCATTGTTATTGCATCTAAAAAGTCCTGGTCTACCATTTTATATGCATTTTTAATTTCCTCTTTCGAAACTATAAGATTTTTAGAAGTGATAAATTTACTATCAAATTTTTGTGTGTATTCTATTATGGCATCATCGCCTCTAGCTCTTACATCTTCTAAAATTTTATTAACTACAATATTTGCATCCTTTTGGACGTCTTCAGCTCTTTCCTTCAAAAAATTTATGTATTCTTCTCCCTCTTTACTATTTGCTTGTGTAATTTTTATCACTATATCGTCACCTCATTCCTGTCTACATATTGTTGAATCTTGATTATCAAATTGCTGATTCTCTCCTTTTTCATCTTCATACTGGCTCTGTTTACAATCATTCTTGCACTAATATCACAAATTTTTTCTATAATAATCAATCCATTTTCCTTTAACGTGTCTCCTGTTTCAACCAAATCTACAATTGCATCAGCTAACTTGAGTATTGGGGCAAGTTCCACTGACCCGTCAAGTTTAATGATCTCAACGTCTTCGTTATTTTTTTTGAAATACTCTTTTGCCACTGTAGGGTATTTGGTAGCTATCTTTTTACGGTTGTATCCATCATAATTTTTGAAACTTGGTAGTGATGCCACAGCAAACATACATTTTCCAACTTTTAAATCCACTACTTCATAAAAATCTTTGTTCTGCTCCATTAGTGTATCTTTGCCCACAATTCCAATATCTGCTGCACCATGTTCTACATAGGTTAGAACATCAGTAGATTTTACTAGAACAAATTCTATATTGTTTTTCTCATCTTTTAGAATTAATTTTCTTCCTTTGTTTTTAAGTTCCCTGCAGTCTATTCCTATATCTTCAAACATATTAACAGCGTACTTTTCAAGTCTTCCTTTTGTTAATGCTATCCGTACTACCTTCATTATTTTTCCTCCAAACTCTCAATAAATTCATAAATATCCACTTGCCAACTTTTTCCACTTTTAATATCTGTTATTTCAGCTTTTTCGTCTTCAAGTATGCAAATCATCTTATCTGTGTTCTTTTGCTCTCCATATCTTATAGCCTTTTCTTTTTCTTCAAATAAGCTTAATTCACAAACAAAACCTTTTACTCTAATTTCTTCTGCAATTTTAATTGAATTTCCTATTCGCGAATCCTCATAATGAATAAGAAATTTTGGCCTATCTTTTTCATTATTACCTTGTTTTTCAAGAACAGATAGAATATTATCCACATCTATTGCAAATCCAACTGCTGGTTTAGTTTCACCAAACTTGGAAATCAAATTGTCATATCTACCCCCACTAATAATTGTAGTGCCTACCTTACTACTGTATCCTTTAAAAATAATGCCTGTGTAATAATCAATATGCTGTACCATTCCTAAATCAATAGAAATATAATCACCCAGACCTACACTTTCTATTCTTTTATATATTGTTTCTATAGTATCTATTGCGGATTGTGCTCTCTTATTTTGTGTTAACATTCTTGCCTTGTCTAATATTTCAATGTTTCCAAATAATTCAGGCAGTTTTTTTAAAGCCTCTAAATTTTTTGTGCCAAGTATTCCTTTTCTTTCTTCTATGAACTGTCTGAGCGCTCCAAAGTTTTTGTTTTCAACAAGTCCTCTTAATTTTTCCATCTCATCTTCCGAAAGGTCTATTCCTTCAACAAGACCTTTGAAAAACTCTGCTTGTCCTATTTCAAGTTCGAATTTTTGCACACCTATAGCGAGAAGCGCTTTTATTGCTGTTATTATTACTTCTGCGTCTGATTTTGCTCCTTCACTTCCTATTATTTCAATTCCCGATTGGGTGGTTTCACTTACCTTTCCATCCCAATTTTCATTCATTCTAAATATGTTTCCGCTATAGCATATTCGTAATGGATATAGTGAATCTTTAAGTTTTGTTGCTACGATTCTGGCTATTGGCATTGTCATGTCTGGTCTTAATACCAATATTCTTCCTGCATTATCAAAAATCTTATACATTCTTTCCTGTTCAATGGATAAATTATCCCCTTGAAAAACATCATAAAATTCTAAAGTAGGGGATATTACTTCTAAAAAACCAGACTTTATATATAATTTCCTAAGGGTATTTATAATCTTAATTTTATTACTACAATCCTCAAAAAGTATATCTCTTGAACCTTCAGGTATATTCCTTTTCCAATTATTCAAAATCCCACTCCTTCGTCTTTACTTCACCACTGTATTGCGTTAACTTGTTAAACTAATAAAATAATATCATCTTTCTATAAGGATGTCAACTGTTGCTTTTCCCATTTATTTCTTATAAAGTTTTTTTATTTTTAAAAGTTATTATGGATAGACTTTATTGTAAAAAGAAATCACTCCAGTAACTTTAAGCTACTGGAGTGATTAATAGATATTCTATATACATGCCTTGCTATTGTGACCTATTCGATTAAAAATATAAATTATTATTCTTGTGATGATAAGTCCAAGGACCGCACCTGCTGAAAAAAAGCTTAAAATTGTTTTCACAATCCCAAGCTTTATTGTTAATTAAAATTTTATTTAGAAGCTATAAGTAAGTCTTTGTCCAATATATGATTAATCAGCCAATCATTTAAAAAAGTTAGTATTTCCATAATAGCCTCATCTGGATTTTCATCAACTTTGATTAAATTCACTTCATATAATTTTTCTATAAAATTTGCATGATCAATTTTTTGAGTAAATAATCTTTTGTAATTTATACTCTCCATATATTTTTCTTCATCTTTAAAATGATAAACTGTGTACTGTCTTAGTTCTTCAATTACCTCCACTATGTTATCATATTTATCCAACTCATATGGACTTTTTAGCAATTGATAGGCTTTTTCTGCTATTTCAAAAAGTTTTTTATGCTCTTCATCAATAAACGTAATTCCTGTGTAGTATTTTTCTTTCATCTCAAACATGTTTAAAATTCCCCCTACAGTTGTTTTAATTTAATGTTACAACTATATCTTACTTTTTTTATATTTATTTTACAACATAAATTACCATGTATTTTATATTTCTAAATCATCAAATTCATTTTTGTTAATAGGGAATAAGTAATCCATATTATAATTCTCCTTTTAGAAATGCTCTTCTCTTACGAAATTCGATAATAGGAGCATCTCCTTGAATAAGATTTTCATTCATTTTAAATTCAGTTTTTTTAGGGATTTGTGCTAAAACAACTCTTCTATCTTGATGAAGAATATATTTATTACTAATATTACTCATTTTATTAACTAATTGTTTTAATACAGGGATTTTCATAAATTTCTGATAAAATCTGAGATAAATTTGAGTGTGTTCATCATCGATAGGTACAAAAATTGCTACTATTTTAAGGTCAGCACTAATAACATTTTGCCATAGATTTGGCATTTGAAACTGAAGACTAAACAATTTTTCAAAATTTTTAATTTCATTTTGTTTTAATGGATGTACTTTACCATCATCCACAATGTTATTAACATAGAAAGTCATCAAATTTTCTTTCCATTTAACTACAGGCCCATTTACTAGTGTTTTATTTCCTCTACCTATAGAAGAGGTATGCACAAAGGGTAAATGGACAACATCTAATTGATTTTCAATAGCTCTAGTGTAATGAACTGGCCACATCTCTGAAAATCCTCCATAGGAGAAACCTTCCCGTAACTCCTTGAAAAAAGGAATTTCCGGTAACTCATAAGTAAATTCTCCAAACCATAACCAAATCAGACCATATCTTTCTTCAACTTGATAAGCATTAACCTTAAACCTTTCTGGTATAGGTGTATTAATACCATTAGCTGGTATTAAAGTTACTTTTCCAGACGCATCATATTGAAATCCATGAAAGGGACAAGTCATTTTGTCATGAGCTATTTTACCTGCACTTAAAGAAGCCCCTCTATGACAACACTTATCAAAAATGCAATTTACTTTACCATTTTCACTTCTCCAAAAAACCAATTTTTCACCCAGTCTTGTCACACCTATTGGCTTTTTACTTTTTACTTCTTTTGAATCCAAAATACCATACCATTGATTTCTAATCATATTAAGGCTTCCTTTCATTTTAAAATTTAATTCCCTTTAACTTAAATAGTTAATTCTATTTTTATGCCAGAATTTTTCCCAGTTTCCATTACTACTATTAAAGGCTAAGAAAATATATAAACAACTCATCATGCTTCCTAAAATCAAAACGAATAAAACCCAAACTATAGATTTAATAACATTATTCTCTCTATGCACTATCCAAGAGCATACTATAATAAATTCAATATAAATATCTACAAGAGATATTTGTCCCCAGGACATTCCTAATAATATATTACCTTCCCCAGTGAAACTACCAATAGTAAAACCATATATAAGCATTCCAAGCATTAATAAAAAACCAATAAACGATAATATTTTCCCGATTTTCATAAAATTCATCCTGATTTTTTAAATCTATATATATTTTAACATATAAATTCATACTAAACCCCCTTATTTTGTATTTTAACATTACTCATCACTTGAAGTTACCATCTACAATACTATAGAGTTATAAATGATACAGCGATGGCACCAATACCTGCATTTAATCCAACAACCGGTGATATTTCAGTAATATATTCTGGCGGTTGTCCTAAACTCTCTGTTAATTTCAGACTCAATTCATTAGCCTTTGCATTAGCATTAGCATGAACTACACTATATGAGCTTATTTTATTTTTTTTATTCGCACTCTTACGTACATAACACCCGATATAAATTTGTTATATAATACTTCTCCATTTATATTAGTCATTTCCATATACAGACACTCCTTGAGAATATTATTTATTAACAAATAATAGATATCGTTACATAGATAAAATAATAACACATTATTACTAGTAAATACATATGTTTTAAAAATAAATATTGAGTTATTATTCATATTAATAAATTAGTATATAAAAAAAATTCTCATATCAAATGAGAATTTTTTATCCTAACTATTTATATGTACTTATAGCAAAAGCTATTACAGTTTGTGCTATAAGCAATTCGAATAAATTTAATGCCATACAAAATAAGAATAGCTAAAGATTAAAATCTCCGCTATTCTTATACTAAAAAGGCATGATAAAAGTCTTTCCTGTTTTAGGATTTTTAGTTATATATACATCTAATCCATAAACCTTTTTAATTATATCTTCTGTTAATACTTCCTCTGGGGTTCCATCTTTATAAACTTCTTTATCATGCATTAGTATCATATGATCACCATAGGCAGCTGCTATATTCAAATCATGTAGCACTGCAATAATTGTTATGTTTTTATTCTTATTCAATTTTTTCAATTGATTCATTATTTCAATTTGATGATGAATATCTAGGTGAGAAATAGGTTCATCTAGAAGAATTATTTCTGTTTCTTGAGAAATTGCTCTTGCCACTACAACTCGTTGTCTTTCACCGCCACTAAGTGCATTTATGCTTTTATTCCTAAGTTCCCAAGTGTTTGTAGACTTCATAGCGGTCATAGCTATTTCTACGTCTTTTTCACTTTCCGAGCAGAATCTAGGAATGTGAGGAGTTCTCCCCATAAGAACTATATCTTGCACTGAAAAATCAAATTCAATGTCTGTACTTTGTGGTACCACAGACATTTCCTTTGCAAGTGTGTTTGCTTTTATTTGGGATAAATCAACTCCATTAATTGAAATCTCACCTTTTTCCATATGCAGCGATTTTGATAATAGTCTTAAAAGAGTAGTTTTACCTGATCCATTAGGTCCTAGAATGGTATAAAATTTCCCTTTTTCTATATTTATGTTAATATTCTTTAATACTTCGTGTTCAAAGGAAAAACACAGGTTATTTATTTCTATCAATCAAATCGCCTTCTTCTTTGTTCTATATAATAGATATATAAAAAATGGGACCCCAAAAATCGAAGTAATAATTCCAACTGGTATTTCCGATGGAGGCACTATTACTCTTGCAAGCGTATCACAAATTATTAGAAATATAGCTCCTCCAAGTGCTGAAAATGGTATAACCACTCTATTATCAGAACCAAAAATCATTCTAATAGCATGAGGTACTATAAGGCCTACGAATCCAATTATCCCACTTACAGATACAACTGCTGCCACCATTAGTGTACTTATTATAAATATATACTTTTTAAATCCATTTACATCTATACCTAGACTTCTTGCGCTATCTTCTCCAAGCAGCATAATATTCAGATCTCTTGAAAATGTGAATATAAATAAAATAGAGGGAACTATTATTATAAATAGTAAAATAACCTCGTTCCACCCTGCTGTGGAAAAACTACCCATAGTCCACATAACTATTTTTTCAATATTATCGCTATTAAAGGTCATCAATAATGAAATAATAGAAGACAGCAAATAATTTATAGCAATTCCAGCCAGAAGTAATGTGGCTACTGGAACTTTTGTACCAACTCTTGCAATATTATAAACCAAAAAAGTAGTTATTATAGCCCCAATGAAAGCAGTGAATGCTACCAAACTCATTCCGAAAAAATGAGTTTCACTAAGAAAAACCATGGCTATAGTGGCTCCAAGCGCTGCTCCTGACGAAACACCCAGAACGAAGGGGTCTGCCATTGGGTTCTTAAAAATCCCTTGAAAAGAAGTCCCCACCACTGAAAGTGCTGCTCCTACTAAACATGCTAAGAGTATTCTAGGAAGTCTTAAATTTAATAATATGATTATAGATGTAGACTTAATTCCTTCTATAGATACAAATTTATTTAATATTGGGATTTTACTTATTACAATTAAAGCTGTCTGTCTAAAAGAAATATCTGCCACCCCAAAATTTGCTGAGGCAATTATCGCAATTATAAGTATAAATACTCCAATTACAAAAACTCTTTTATAATAACTCTTATTTTCTATAAATGTCATGGTAGTGCAACCCCTTTTACTTGAAAAGTTCAGGATGAATTAGTTTAGCCATTGCTTCTAGACCTTCTGCAAGTCTTGGTCCCTGCCTAACAATAGAATTATCGTCAACTTCCAATAATTTACCATTTTTAACTGCTTTCAAATCTTTGTAACCTGTAGTAGCTTCTATACCTTTTTTTGAATCAAAGAACTTTGAACATATTAGCACATCTGGGTCCTTTTCTACAAGCTTTTCTACACTGTATTTCCAACCAATCGCATCATCTGCAACATTCGTCCCACCAGCCATCTCTATCATATTACCTATAAATGTATCTTTTCCTGCAGTGAAATCACCGCTTTTACCAAAACCTGCTACATAATATACTGTTGGTTTGTTTGCATCCTTTACCTTACTTGTTATATTTGCAACTTTCTTTTTCATATCTGATATTATCGACTGTGCTTTTTCATTTGCATTTACAACCTGGCCAAGCTTTGCCATTGTATCATATACTCCAGCAAAACTCTCTTCACCGTAAAGTACTATAACTTTTATATTAAGAGCTTCTAATTTTTTAACAACTGCCTTATCAAAATGAGTTGATGCAATAACTACATCGGGTTTCAATTCAACAATTTTTTCTATATTGGGTTGTAATAAACTACCAACAGATGATACCTTACTAACCTCTGTTGGATAGTCATCATAATCACTTCTTCCAACTAAATTTCCACCTTTACCAAGGGCATATATTCCTTCTGTTATATTGGGTGCAATTGTAATGATCCTTTTTGGTTCAGTTTCAATTGTAACGGTTCTATTATATGAATCCACCACTTTTAATGGATAGACAACAGCAGTTGTTTCCTTTTTAGTAGTGCTTACCTTCTTGTCCGTAGCTTTGTTACCACAAGCACTAAACGCAAAACAAACAATAACGGCTAAAACTATACTTATAATACTTTTTTTTTTAAACACAATATTCCTCCTAGTATTCCTTATTGGCACTAAACTATTAATTGTTTAGCCTATACAAATTTTAATTTTCTACTTTGTTATTTTATTTTAATTGGTATGCCACAAACCACTAAGTGAACTTCCTGTGATCTGGATGCGATATAATGATTTACTCTACCTGCAATATCTCTAAAAATCCTGGCCATCTTATATTCTGGAACAATTCCTGATCCAATTTCGTTAGTTACAATAATAATTGTTTTTGAACTTTTTTCAGCTTCGCAAAGAAAATCAGCTACCTCTTTTAAAATTTCACTTTCCATGTTATCTATTTCCTCATTATTTAAATCGTCGAAGTTATCTCCGGCACTTTCAAACATAAGATTTGTAACCATTATTGTTATACAATCCAATAAAATTGTATCAAATTTTATTTCTTTATTATAAAATACCTGTTTTAAATTTTTATAGCCTTCAAAAGTATGCCAAGTAGATGGCCTTCTTTCTTTATGCTTTTTTACTCTATCCTTCATTTCATCATCAAATGGAATTGAAGTGGCAATATAAAGTACTCCGCCATTAGCTTCTTTAGCTAGCTTCTCAGCATAGGTACTTTTCCCACTTCTTGCACCACCTGTTATAAGTACAATTTTTTTCATAGTACACTCCTTATTAATTTATTGATAAAACCCTAGTTAAAAAAAGTCCAGCAAATAAAAAAACCACACCTCATGGATGTGGTAATGCAATTAATTTTTCCATCTATTGGATTACCCAATATCATTGCTAAATTAAGCACTTTTCATCCTCCCTCCGAAGACTAAAATCTTGAGCATTTAGGCAGGTTTACTGGCTTTAGCATCATCTTACTCTCCAACCTTCTCAGTTTCCCAATGGTTTTTTGGATTTCATCCTCTAATACAGTAGCGGCGGGCTGCAGTGGTTTTTAACCACTTTCCCTTTTAACCCTTGTCACAGGGCACCTATTGCTAATATTCTATTTTATTAATTTCACAATAATAATTGTAACATCAAAAAAATATTAAAGCAATAAAAAAGAAAAAAAGTATACATTACGCTTATTGCAATACGATTAATGAATTCTCTTTGCTAAGAACTACTAATTTTATTTTTAATTAATCTGCTAAAAAATATAAACTCGCTGTCATAATATATAAAATTATTGATATTTAAAAACTATTATGCTATTATTTTTTAAGTTATAATTATTCAATATAATGTATAATTATAACTTGTAATTTATAACAATTCTAATATAGTTAGTATACTATAAATATATTATAAAAAAGGAGCTGTTACGGTGTGACAAAAAATGTTTTTGTTCAATTGTTAAATGTTTGTAAAAGTTTTGATTAAGATGAGGCAGTCATTAAAAACTTAGACCTTAATATTAGACAAGGGGAGTTTTTAACCTTACTTGGACCAAGTGGTTGTGGAAAAACAACTACCTTAAGAATGATAGCAGGTTTTGAATGATAATATAGCCTTTGGTCTTAAAATGAAAAAGATGCCAAAGAGTAAAATCAAAGATAAGATAAATGAGATGTTGAAAATGGTTCAACTTGAGGGTTATGAAAATAGGAAGCCATCGCAGTTAAGTGACGGCCAAATTCAACGTGTTGCTATTGCAAGAGCTATAGTAAATAATCCAAAGGTTCTTCTTTTAGATGAACCACTGGGCGCTCTTGATTTAAAACTTCGTAAGCAAATGCAGTTAGAACTTAAACATCTCCAAAAAATACTTGGTATAACCTTTGTATTTGTAACCCATGATCAAGAAGAAGCACTGATTATGTCTGATAGAATTGTGGTTATGAACAATGGAATTATTGAGCAAATTGGAACACCGGAAGAACTTTATGAACACCCTAAAACTAAATTTGTAGCTGATTTTTTAGGAGAGACAAATATTTTAGAGGGAGAAATCTTTAAGTTAAAAGAAGATGAAGTTCTGCTTAAACTTGAACATGAAGAAGGCATAATAAGAATACCTAACCTAAATTATAAGCTGGGAGATAAGTTTATAGTTTCTGATGAGATCAAAGAGTATTTCATAACATGGGACCCAAATCATACTATTGTAATTAAAGCATAAATGGAGGTCATAAATGAAAACTAATAAATATAGAAATGCAATTATAAAATACTTCCCCACAATTTTACCTGCTATGCTATGGATGATTGGATTTTTCGTTATACACCTTCCGCTTACAATGGGTGGAATTGTATCTGGCTCAATTTTAGTTTTCATTCCTACTCTTGGTCTTTTCTTCATAACTGACCTTATGGGTGGAAGTAAAGTAATCCTTATGAGTAATCTTATTAAAAATCAGTTCCTTACTGTAAGAGATTGGCCCTTCGGCTGCGCTATATCAGTTATTTTAATAATTTTCATGCTATCAATTATTATATATAACTCGAGAGTATCAGGAACTAAGGGAACTAAGGAGGTTTTATAAGGATGAAAAATAAAAAAATAGCTTCTATAAAATTTGTATATTTACTTTTAATATTCATGTTTTTATATATACCGATTATGGTACTTATCACATTTTCCTTTAATCAGTAAAAATTAAATGTTGTTTGGACAGGCTTCACCTTTAAATGGTATCAAAGCCTTCTCCATAATGCAGGAATCTTAGAGGCTGTTAAAAACTCCTTTATCATAGCTATAATAAGTACAATACTTTCTGTAATTATAGGAACCTTAGCTGCTATTGGAATGTATAGATATAAGTTTAAAGGAAAGAGAATAGTTGACGCAATACTCTATGTTCCCTTAGTTATACCTGAAATAGTTATGGGTATATCCTTACTTGTCTTCTTTTCTATTGTAAAAATTCCTTTAGGAAAAGTATCATTAATTATCGCTCATGTAACTTTCAGCATAGCGTATGTAGTTGCTGTAGTTAAAACAAGTCTTGACGGTTTCGATAAATCAGTTGAAGAGGTAGCAATGGACCTTGGTGCAACTCCATTAAAAACTTTTTTTTATGTGACACTACCAATTATTATGCCAGGGGTTATAGCAGGTGGCTCTTAGTCTTTAACTTATCACTTGATGATGTAATAATCAGTTTTTTTTGTAGCTGGACCTGGAAGTGTGACTTTGCCACTTAAAGTTTTCTCTATGGTGAAATTTGGTGTTACACCTGAAATTAATGCTCTATCCACCTTAATAATATTGTTAACAGTTATAGTACTTGGATTTGCACTTTTGATTAGAAATGTGAATATAAACATGAAAAAAATCACACTTATACTTACCTCAATTTTCCTTGTTTTCTCAAGTATTGGTGGTGGAATATTTCTTTATTCTAAAAACAATACTGAGCCTAAAGAGGTTTTAAATGTTTTTAACTGGTCTGAATATTTACCACAATCTGTTATTGATAAATTTGAACAAACTTATAATATTAAAGTAAATTATAGTACATTTTCTTCCAATGAAGAAATGCTAGCAAAACTCATGGCAGGTGGCGGAAATTATGATTTAACAGTTGCCAGTGATTTCATGGTTGAAATATTAAGTCTTATGACAGTGATAGTCCAAAAACAAGTCTTATAAATGGAGAAGCAAAAGCAATCTTTGCCTGGGGAGCAGAAGGAAACTTGGCTAGTCGTGAAAATTTAAACATAAAGTATGTAATACCTGTGGAAGTTCTATTCCTCCAACAAGATAATTTTGTAATTCCAAAAGCTGCAAAAAATATAAAGGCAGCGGAGCTTTTTATTAATTTTATAATGGAATCAGAAATAAGTGCTTAAATTTCTCAAAAGTTCCCTTATAGGAGTCCTAATACTGCAGCTTACAAGTATATAGATAAAGCAATACTGGATGATAAGGCAGTTTATCCACCAGAAGAAGCTGTAAAAAAAGGTGAGTACTTAAAGGATATTGGAAAGTCGGCAACAGATTTAGATAAGATATGGACTGAAGTTAAATAAAAATAAAGTAGCTAGGATTTTATAAAATCCTAGCTACTTTATTTTTTCATTGTTACAAAGGTTTTTAGTTATTTTAAAAATATTATATAATTTCTTAATAATATTTACATACAATGTTTTTTAAGGGGTAAACTATAATAATTATTATATTTAGTACTAATATACCATGAAGGTGATATATATGAAAATTGAAACAATTGATTCAAAAATAAATACTATTATAAATGCCATAGGAACATCCACTCCTACTAAAGTAAAAAGAATATCAATTGGTAAAAATCCATCAATACAAGGTGCAATTATCTATATTGATGGTCTAGTAGATAAAAACATTATTAATAGGGATATTCTTAATCCACTAATGATTCAAATAAACAGCTCCATAGAACTAAATATGGACACTGCAAGTTTTTTATGTAGTAATTACATTACGGCAGATTGTTCTTTTATTAAGGGCAACACTGAAGAAGTTTGTAAGCCTATTAAAAATGGAAACACACTACTTCAAATTGAAAATATAGAAGACTATGTAATAATCGATACCACTGGTGGTGCAATTAGGGCAGTAAGCGACCCATTGAATGAAACTTCATTAAGGGGATCAAGAGATGGTTTTGTGGAAAACTTAGAAGTTAATATAAGTTTACTTAGGAGGATGATAAAAGACCCTAACCTCTCCATTGAAAAATTTGTTGTCGGAAGGCGATCACAAACGGATTTAGCTTTAGTTTATATTAAAGATTTAGTTAATACAGAGGCTCTAGACGATCTAAAAGAAAGGATAAATGCAATAGACGTAGATTCAGTTACTGGAATTGGGGCATTCCAAGAATTCATAGATGAAAACCCCTACAGTATTTTTCCTATGTGTATGTCCACAGAGAGACCAGATAGAGTATCTCCAGCTATTATGGAAGGTAGAATAGCTGTAATTTTAAATGGGTCTCCCTTTGTATTAACACTTCCTTCTATATTTGTTGAATTTTTTCACACCGTAGAAGATTATAATGAAAGAACAATATCTGCAAATATAATAAGGCTCATTAGATTTATATCAGTTTTATTAGTTATTACACTTCCCTCAATTTATTTAACATTAATTAAATATAATGGCGAACTCATACCTATAGAATTTGTTCTTCCGGTAGTACAATCACGAATAGGAATATCTCTTTCACCTTTTATAGAAATACTTATACTAGAAATACTAATGGAAATATTAAGAGAAGGTGGATTACGCCTTCCTTCAAAAATAGCCTCAACTTTAAGTATAGTAGGTGGTATTATTATAGGAAATACCGCAGTACAATCAAATATGGTAAGTCCTACTACTCTGCTTGTAATTGGTATCACAATTATTGCTTCTTTTGCAGTGCCCTCGGTTGATATGTCTATTTCTATAAGACTATTAAGATTTCCGATGTTGTTTCTAGCAAATAGCATAGGTATATTGGGGGTTGCTACAGGATATACACTTCTTATCCTTCATTTATCTTCCTTAGAGAATTTCGGTGTTCCATATATGGAATTTAATAAGAATGATTTAAAGGATACTTTTATTCGTGCCCCATTATGGGAAATGAATTCGCGTCCCTCCGTAATCTCAGAAAGAAATAAAAAAAGACAAACTAGTTTCAGATATAAATTTAGGAGAAAGAAAGATGAATAAAAAAAACAGGCTACTAACCTCTACTCAGCTATTTTTTATATTAATTGGTTGTATTATTGGTATGGGTGTCACTAGCATCCCTGCGGATGTAGTAACCATTTCACATCAAGATGGGTGGATTTCTACTATAATAGGTGGAGTATATCCATTATATATTGTCTTAGCTTCCGGAATAATAATAAAAAGACACCCTAATAATAATATTATGGAATTAAGCAAATCATACTTTGGAAAGATAATAGGCAATATTTTAAATTTATTCTTTCTGTTTTCATTTTTATTCTACATGGTACTAGTTATTTCCGCTTCAAGCAATCAATTAAGAGCATATAGTATATATTTTATCCCGCATTTTAAAATAGTTATACTTTTTGTTGCTGTTGCTTGTTATGCTTCGATTAAAGGTTTAAAGGTATTAGCCAAATTTACTACAATAACATTTTTTTTGTTATCTTTTATTATTGTAGCTTCCACAGTATCCTTTAAGGCTGGTAGTATCTTAAATGCAAAACCTTTTTTTGGTTCAGGTTTGTCGAAAATTTTAAGCGGAAGCCTAAAAACTATTTTCGCCTATTCAGCTATGGAATTACTACTAATAATATATCCATATGTGCAAGATAAAAAAAACATACTAAAAGCTGCCTTAATGAGTACACTTGTAGTAACCGTCTTTCATACCTGGATAGTTTTTACATCTATTTATTTTTCTGGACCAGATTTAATAGTAAAACAATTATGGCCATTCTCTTTCGTGGCTGAATCATTCAAAATACCAGTGGTAAATAATTTTAGATATATAGAGATACTTATATGGATTGCTCTAGCATATAAAACCATATCTATTGAATTTTATGCCGCAACTAAAATATTAAATAGTATTACTAATATTAAAAGAAAGATAATTTGTTTTTTATTATTACCAATTGCCTTAATTTTACCACTGTTTATGGAAAATGAAGTGTTGAGGCGAAATATTGCAGGTATGATTATTCCTTGGGTAACCTTATTTAATATTTCTTATATAACCATAATTGCGCTATTAACTCTTTTAAAAGGTAAAAGCAAACTTAGATATATTCAAGAAAAAGGAGAATCTTCTAAATGAAAAGATATAGTATACTTATAATATCTATTTCATGTATAGTTATATATCTCATATTTAATTCCAGCAAAGGTAATCTTGCAATAGAAAAAATTGATATTTGCTCGGGCTTATCCTTTGACCTCATTACAAGTAGCCCGATAAATGAATATAACGTTGGTGCAAGTACGTATGCTTTCCCCCAGAAAGATAAAGTTTCAAGTGTTATATTAGACTCTATTGCTAAAAACATCCCTGATACCAGATCGATCAGGTCAACTATCAGTAGCAAAGAATTCTTACTTGGATTGCAGAAAGTTTTTATTTTTAGTGAAGATGTGTCAGCTTCTGGCATTAATCCCATTATTGATATAATGTTTTCCAATCAACAAATGAATGATTCTACATGGGTGGTTGTTTGTAAAGGAAAGGCTGTTGATATGCTAAAGCTTAAAGTTGAGGATGCTGTCACCTCATCAGATCATATTGACGGTATTATAGAAAGCTCCATCGAACAGAACTTCATGTCTGGAGACTATAAAGTCGTAGATGTGTTTGTACGGGTAGGTTCAGAGGGACGAGATCTAGTTCTTCCGTACTTAGAAATATTAAACAATAAAATTACTATAACCGGTATGGTTGCTTTCAAAAAAGACAAGTTGCTTGCAAAAATGCCAATGGAAGAAGCCAGGTATATGAATTTTTTAAGGAATAATAAAGTTAAAGGAACACTCACACTTCAAAAGGATTCACAACACTTGGTATCGACTTATGGAAAGGTAAAAAGGAAGGTACGGTGCGAAAAAATCAATGGTAAATATAAATTTAATATTGATTTAGAATTTAGCGGCACGGTTGTAAGTAATACTATGTATAAGGATTTCATGACAAATCCCGAAACTATAGCTAAGTACACTCATGAATTAGAGGAAGAAACAAAGAAAAGGTGTAACGAATTTATAAATAAAATGCAAAACGGGTATAAAACCGACTGCCTAGAACTGGGCCGTGATGCCGCAGCTGCTTTTGGAAGAAATCTTGAAACAGATTGGGATAACATTGTTTGTAGTGCAGACATTAACGTTAATGTAAAAGTAATGGTTAATAATCTTGGTAGAGGTCAGTTTTTATTCGAAAAAAATAAAGATAATTAAAAAAATGAAAGGTCCATAGTTAAATAACACCACTTACCTTTCATTATAATAATTCTATATCCTTATGTTTAGATAATTCTTCTAAGATATCTTCTACTAGCACATGTTTTAAATTTCTGAAATTTCGTGCCTTACAAATAAACCTTAAGCTAAGGCACACTCCTCCCTCCTCCATGGAGGTATATATTGTGTGAGAGAGGTTTTCGTAATAAATTGGTAGAGTTTTTGAGGCTATACTTAGTGCGCCCTTTGCTTCTTCCTCTATATCCCCTACTTTATCATTAGCTATAGCCATTAATATATCTTTAGCTTTTTTCCAGTCGCTGCTTAGGGTAAGGTGTATTTCAATCTCATTCCAAGTAAATGGAAAGGAGTTAGTCTCATTTATAAGCTCTTCAGTTAGAACCATTATATTGGGTATATGAGTAATTCTTCCAGTACTTTGTCCGTATGTTTTGTTGTCATTTTCAATAACTTCAATTATAGTAGTATAAAACCAGTCAACTGCCAATACGTCACCAAGACTTTTTCCGATTTTTATTCTATCACCAATTGCAAAGGGCTTTTGGGTGTTGATTATTACCCACCCCAGAAAACTAGCTACAACATCACGAAAGGCAAAGGCTAGCCCTGCTGAGAAAATACCTAAAAAAGTCAATATGTCCTTAGACTCATACATCCATATTGGTATAATAACTATAACTGATAAAATATTTATAAATAATGAAGTTGTCTTTTTATATTTTATTATATCTTTAGAATAAAACTTCGATTTATCTACAAATGAGCAGATACCTTTCTTCATTAGATGAAATATAATTATTAGAGCTAAAGTTATTATTAACCTTATTAAAACACTAACGGTTTGAAACTTTAAACCTAACTCTAGTAAAAATTCAGCCACGAGCTTTCTCCTCCTTTGTATAAATTTTGCCTATATTTAAAATGGACGGTAGTGCTTTACTATTGCTGAACTAGTGCGTTTATTGCCATAACATATCCATATTTACCAAAGCCACAAATTTGACCGTAGCAGGCTGGTGCAATTACTGATTTATGTCTAAATTCTTCCCTTGCCTGAATATTACTAAGATGAACCTCTATAGTATTTATTGATATGGATTTTATAGCATCAAATATTGCAATACTATAATGGGTATATGCCCCAGCATTGATGATTATTCCATCATACTTTTCATAGGCCCCTTGTATAAAATTTATTATTTCACCTTCAATATTGCTTTGGACAATATCAACGTGAACCTGAATCTTTTTAGCCTCTTTATAGAGATAGCTACACATTTCTTCGTAAGTTGTGTTTCCGTACACACCCTTTTCCCTTATTCCAAGAAAATTTAGGTTTGGACCATTAATTATTATTACCTTCATACCCTCTCTCCTTATTTAATATTTTCTGCATATATATCTATAATATTACTCTTCATATCATCAATATTACTAATATTCATAATTTCATAGTCACAATATCTTTTGTACAATAGTCCTCTCTAGTAAAATAATCTATAAATTTGAGAAGGATCCTTTGCAAGTAGAGGACTAGTCTCATTTACCCGAGCTAGGCATACCAATTAAAACTATATTTTTCATCTTCATTTTATATCCGATATTGAACTTCTATAATTGCCCAATGTCTTAAAGTAACGACTATTCAATTTAATTAATTCAATTGAAGTTACTACCTTAGGTTCATTTATATTTCCTTCGAAATCTATATAAAAGAAATATTCCCAGGGCTTATCCACTATTGGTCTAGATTCAATTTTCAAAAGATTTATATTATTCTCTGCAAAGTGCTTTAATACGTTATAAAGTGAGCCTGCTTTGTGGGTTGTGGACAAAACCAAGCTTATTTTATCGTTTTTATTAGTTATTTCCATTTCTTTCCCAATGACAACAAATCTAGTGGTGTTTGTTGCATTTGAATTTACGTTTTTTTGTAAAATTTTCAGACCATATATTTCTGACGCCTTAGAGCTTGCTATAGCAGCCAAGGTTTTATCCCGCCTTTCTTTAACTAACTCTGCACTTTTCGCAGTGCTATTAAAAGGAATTAACTTCCAATGCTTATAACCTTTCAAATATTCCATACTTTGCTCTAAACCTTGGGGGTGAGAATAAACTTCTTTAATTCCCATTAGATTTTGGCTTATTTTAAGATATTTTTCCCCTATTATATAAAAGCTATATTTATTAAGAAGATCATAAACCTCAGATATAGCTCCTGTAGATGAATTTTCTATAGGAATAACACCATAATTTATTTTCCCATATCTTAAGTCCAAAAATATATCTTCAAACTCACTTATTGCTTTTGTATACACTTTTTCACCAAAATATCCTTTAAGTGCTTCCTCGCTAAAGGAACCCTTAACACCATAAAATCCAACAGTTAGCTTTTCATCCCTAATTAAAACTCCATCCGTATTTAAATTTTTGTTTTGATATCCCCTACTTATTTCCATAACAGATTTAAAGAACTCTTCTACTTCTAAAAGTAAATCCTTATTTTTAACTAAATCTAAAGTTTCTTTTATAACTGCTTCTTCTCTTGCAGCATTCAGAATATCTATGTTGTTTTTCTTTTTATATTGGGCTATCTTTAGAACTACCTCCATACGCTTTTCAAAAAGTGAAAGGAGATTCCCATCAATTTTATCAATTTCATTCCTCAAATCAACTATGTCAAAATCATCTACATTACTCATAAAATCACATCCTTAAATTATCACCATCGCAGCTGCTTATTTTCTACGAAGCTGTAATATTATATAAAATCTAAAATACTCATTGCTGCACAGGATTCAATTACTGGTAGTGCTCTTAACACTATACAAGGATCGTGCCTACCTGTAACAGATACTTCTGAGTTCTCGTAAGTACCCATATCGATAGTATTTTGAAGCTTAGCTATGGAAGGTGTAGGCTTAATTGCTACTCTAAACACAATAGGCATCCCATTAGAAATTCCACCATTAATTCCACCATTATTATTAGTCTTCATGCAAACCTTGCCGTTATTCATGTAAGGAATATCATTAGCATTGCTTCCCCGAACTTTTGTTATTTCAAATCCTTCACCAAACTCTACACCCTTTACTGCTGGTACAGAAAATAGTAATTGAGCTAAATTACTCTCAATAGAATCAAAAAACGGTTCACCGAGGCCACAAGGTAAATCCAATATAACAGCTTCAATTATACCTCCCACAGAATCTGATTCTTCCTTGGCTTTTAAAATAATATTTTTCATTTTTTCACCTTTCACATCATTAATCACGGGGAAGTTTTTCTTTAAAATATCTATTAGAAGCTGATTTTTTAAATTGACACCAGAAAAATAACTGTCTGAGACATTGCCAATACTCAAAATATGGCTTCCAATTTTGATTCCCTTACCTTTAAGGATTTGTTTAGCAACAGCACCTGCAAAAACAAGTGGTGCAGTAATCCTTCCCGAGAAATGGCCGCCGCCTCTATAGTCGTTAAACCCAGAATATTTAACTTTTCCTGTGAAATCTGCATGACCCGGTCTTACTAAATCCTTTAACTTATCATAATCCCTAGAGTTTTGATTTTCATTGAAAATAACCCCGCAAAGTGGTGTTCCAGTGGTATATCCATTAAAATATCCACTTAAAATTTCAACTTTATCTCCTTCACTTCTTTTGGTTGAAAATTCATCTCTGCCTGGCGCTCTTCTTTGCATTTCGCTTGCTATAAAATTCATATCAAGTGCTATACCAGCTGGTAATCCATCAATGGTTATTCCTATGCCTCTTCCATGAGATTCTCCAAAGATAGAATACTTTATTTTTTTACCCCATTGTCCACTCATTAACTTTCCCTCCTAGGCGCATAAAATCCTGATAAAAATCCGGGTAGGATTTTTTTACTGCACCACTATCCTCTATTGTAAGATTTTCAGTACATCTAGTTGAAGCAATTGCCAAGGCCATAGCTATTCTATGATCATTCCAACTGTTTACAATGCCACCCACAAGCCATGGTTTACCATGAATTATAAGTGAATCTCCTCTTTCTATAACCTCCGCTCCAATTTTATTTAATTCCGTAGTTATAGCTTTTATTCTATCAGATTCTTTAAATCTAGCTCTCCTAGCATTAATGATTTCTGTAGTTCCAACACTTAATGCTCCAAGCACTGCTACTATTGGTAAAAGGTCAGGACATTGTGATACATCAATAATGCTGCCTTTTAAATCTGATTTTGAAGCTTTTATGATACCATCAACAAGTGATATATTTCCGCCCATATCTTTTATTATGTCCACTATTACTTTGTCGCCTTGAAGTGATTCCATATTTACATCGAGGCACTGTAGTTCTCCACCTAAAACACCTGCTGCTAGATAAAATGCTGCTTGAGAAAAATCGCCTTCAACACTATAATCTCTATTTTCATAGCATTGATTTCCTTTTATTTTGAATTCTCTATAATTATTATTTTCTATGGTTACTCCAAATTTGGAAAGTACATCTAAAGTTAAATCTATGTACCCAATGGATTCCATTTTTGTAGTAACTACAATTGTGGAATCGCCATTTAATAAGGGTAGTTCATAAAGTAACCCAGTAATAAATTGAGAACTTACATCCCCTCTAAGTTCAAAATTTCCGGGTTTAAGTTTTCCTTCTATTGTTAGTGGAAGGCAACCTCCCTTTGTAGTGTACTTTATATTCTGCTTATCAAAAATCTCATAATAAGGTTTAAGTGGTCTTTGTGATAGTTTACCCTTCCCTTTAAAAATTATTTTTTCACCACTGTGCATGCCTATAGGTATTAGAAACCTTAAGGTTGATCCACTTTCATTGCATTCTAGCTCATTGCGTGCAGCCACATTGTTTTCAAGTTTACTATTTACAAATCCTAGGCTGGAAAACCCGCTAGCACATTTACCATTTATGTGGAGACCATCAGGGATCTTTTTTATTTGTGCTCCTAGTTTTTCCATTATTTCGCAGGTGGCTATTATATCCTCAGACATACTAATATTATTAATTGTACATTGGCCGTTGCTAAGTGCTGCGGCTATAATTACTCTATGACATAATGATTTTGAAGGTGGTATTTTTACTTTTCCATTTAATGAAAAGGGCTGAATAGTAACTGCTTTCATATATTATCACCTCGCTTTGAAATAAAAATTTATTTTTGATTGTTTTGAAGATATTCCACAATCTTATCTTCATGAATTTCTCCAATAAAACTATTACCAATAGATTCTATTAATATAAAATTCATAGAATCACCAATGTTTTTCTTATCATGACTTATAGCTTCAATTATAGCTTCGGTTTTTATTTCAGGCAAGGTCCAAGGTAAATTATACTTAATTAAGATGTTTTTTATAATATTCGCTGTGCCAATTTTAGTAATTCCTAGCTCTTCCCCTATTTTTGTTATAGTATACATGCCGATTCCCACCGATTCTCCATGAGAGTACCCTGTGAAATTAAAGAATTGCTCAACGGCATGACCTATTGTGTGACCAAAGTTTAATAACATTCTTTCCCCAGTGTCATGCTCATCTCTTTCAACAATATCAGCCTTAATTGTGCAACAAGTATAAATGATTTCATCTATTCCTTTCAAAGCTGCTTCACTATTTTCATAATTCATTAATTTATAAAATAACTCACTATCTTTAATTACTCCATACTTTATAACTTCACCCATGCCATCCGATACAAACTTTTCACTAAGCGTTCCCAGTAGCAATGGATCAATAAAAACTGCCTTTGGATTATAAAAGCTTCCTACAAGGTTCTTTCCCCGAGGTAGATCTACTGCCACCTTTCCACCTACACTACTATCCACTTGCGCCAATAGTGTAGTTGGAATTTGTATAAGTGGAATTCCTCGAAGGAAAGTGGAGGCTACAAAGCCAGCCATATCACCTACAACTCCACCACCTAAGGCAATTATAATATCCCCTCTGTTTATCTTAAAATCTAATAGTTTGTCATAAACCTGTAAAAGAGTTTCAAATGACTTACTTTCTTCCCCTGCCTTAACCACAATTTTAAAAGTCTCAAACCCTTCAGCATTTAACGCGTTAATAACCTTTTGCCCATAAAATTTATTAACATTAGAATCTGTTACTACAGCTATTTTTCTTCCTTTATATATCTTTTTAACTTCACTGCCTATTTCACCTAATAATCCATTCTTAATGTATATTGGATAACTTCCACTGGATGCTTTAACATCTAAACTATACATCTTAGTCTAGCTCCTTCCTCTTCATAGTTGCACTCTCAAACCTCTTTTTTAGAAAAGCTTCATCTCCATTTATTATTGCTTCTTTTATCTCTTTTATATTATTTTCAAAGTCTTGTATTTTATTAATTATATTTTCTTTGTTATATAAGAGTAATTCAGGCCATAATTCACCATTTATAGTAGCCACTCTAGTGATATCTTTAAAACTTTCTCCTACAAACTTAGATACCCCAGTAATTGAGCTATTAGAGTCTATTAATGAAACAGCTATAATATGTGGTAATTGACTAGTATAAGCAATTATATCATCATGCTTTTCAGGGGTAAGATGAACCACTCTTTTGCAACCCATATCCCTAGCTAAATTCTCTACTAAATTTATATTTTCCTCCTTGTTACCTTGTATCGGTGTCAAAATATAATTAGCATGTTTAAACATATCCACAGTGGCAGCTTTTAAACCTGATTCTTCTTTTCCTGCCATAGGGTGTCCCCCTATAAAATCTAAATCTTTCCTGAGTACGGGCATAATTTTACTTAGTAAATCCTTCTTAATTCCAGTAGTATCTGTAATAACTGCTCTAGTTTTAAATAACTTCATATTGTTTTTCACAAAATTTATTGTCTTTTGAGGATAAATAGCAAGTATTACAATATCCGAATCCCTAAGAGGTATTTTTGGATTTATATAACCCTTATCTATAATATTCATCTTTTCCGCCGCTACTAAAACATCTTTATCAATATCAATAGCCCATAGATTTTTAGGTTTTAATTCTTTTAGTGCCATGGCATAGGACCCACCTATAAGTCCTATACCCACAATTGTAATATTAAAGTCACTAATGTCCAATTTTATCACCTCTTAAATTATTCTATCTTGTGTTTCTGCAATTGCCCTTACTGAATTTATAAAAGCCTTGAATTTCTCTGGTTTTAAAGATTGTGCTCCATCACACAATGCATTAGCAGGATCGTAATGTACCTCAATTTCAAGTCCATCTGCACCAACTGCTATAGCAGCTTTTGCTAATGGTTCTACTAACCACCATTTACCTGTAGCATGACTCGGATCCACTATGACCGGCAAATGCGTAAGCTTCTTAAGCACTGGAATTGCACTTAAATCTAAAGTATTTCTTGTGAAAGTTTCAAAGGTTCTAATTCCTCTTTCACATAAAACTACATTTTCATTTCCTTCAGACATTATATATTCCGAAGACATAAGTAGTTCTTCAATGGTTGCACTCATACCTCTTTTTAAAAGGATTGTCTTATTACATCTTCCTACCTCTTTTAAAAGATCGAAGTTTTGCATGTTCCTAGCACCAATTTGCAATACATCAGCATATTGTGAAATTTTGGAAACAAGCTCTACACTCATAACTTCAGTAACTATTGGAAGTCCAGTAATTTTTTTTGCTTCTAATAATATTCTTAGTCCTTCTTCCTCCAACCCTTGGAAACTGTATGGAGAAGTTCTTGGTTTATATGCTCCACCTCTTAGAAAATTAGCTCCTGCGAGTTTTACATCTTTAGCAATAGTTATAAGTTGTGATTCACTTTCCACAGCGCAAGGTCCAGCTATTATTGCTAGTTCTTTTCCTCCTATTTCTTGGTCATCTACATTTATTATAGTATTTTCAGGATGAAAAAGTCTATTAGCTCTTTTGTAAGGTGCTTGAACACTCACTACCTTATCAACAAAATCCTCTGCTTCAATCTGACTTACGTTTATTGCACTTGTGTCTCCAACAAGGCCTAAGACACAATGGTTTTCTCCCTGAGAAAGATGGACAATGCAACCAAGCCCCTCTAATTTTTTCACGATACCTCTTATTTCATCTTGTTTTGCATTTTGATTCATTATAATTACCATTTTAAATTCCTCCTAAACTATTAATTTGCTCTATTTTCAATAAAATCTTTAGTTTATAATCTGTTATAAAAAACTATAAAAAAAAGGGAAGCCCCTTTATAATTGGTCTTCCCTTTTAAAAGTGAAAAACCTCTTATAATGAGTCTTCCTTGCGAACAGACACAGCTTACTTTCTATAAATCAGCATAAGCCGGTATTATAGTTTTATGGTTAAACTCATTATTTAAAGAAATCATATATATTTTTTTGCACGCAAAATAGCCAACGCTAAAATAACGATAGCTAAAGCTAAAATAAAAATATACTTTTTGATTGATTCCTTTAACAATGACATTTTTCATAATTGCGCCTCACAAAAGTTTGAATTAGTTTCCGTAAATTCTTTAATATTTAAACAGTATATCATGTTAGGTGTATTTGTCAACCAATGTTTTTCCAAGAAATACCCTATGTTTTTCAAAAAAATCAATTTATATTTTCACAAAAAGGTAATTTAATTAAAGAAATTGTTATAAAACCCCGACTTGATAATTGTTCTTATTTAGTATATAATATTGTTAAAGATTCAAATGAAGGGAAGTTTTTATATGAAAACAAGAGGAAATAAAATATCTATAATTGGTGCAGGTTTTGTAGGTTCTACTACAGCCTTTGCACTTATGACTAGTGGACTTACATCTGAAATTGTAATAGTAGATATAAACAAGAACAAAGCCGAAGGGGAGGCAATGGATTTGTCTCATGGTGCTCCTTTTGTAAGGCCTATTGATATAACTTCCGGTGAATATTCAGACACAAAAGATTCAGATATTGTAATTATTACTGCTGGAATTGGACCAAAACCAGGAGACTCTAGACTTACTTGTATTTCAAAAAATCTTAAAATATTTCAAAGCATAGTTCCAGAGGTTGTAAAATACAGCCCCGATTCTATATTAATAGTAGTTTCAAACCCGGTGGATATATTGTCTTATATAACTTACAAGCTTTCTGGCTTTCCAAGCAATAGAGTAATTGGATCAGGAACAGTTTTGGATACTTCCAGATTTAAATATATGCTTGGTCAGCACTTTGAAGTTGATCCCCGAAACATACATACCTATATAATGGGTGAACATGGGGACTCAGAAATTGCCACTTGGAGTTTAACTAGTATTGCAGGCATGAATGTTGATGAGTACTGTGATACTTGCCTTAAAAAATGTGGTGGTGAGATGAAATTAAATATATATAAAGATGTAAAAGAAGCAGCCTATAAGGTTATTGAGAAGAAAGGAGCTACCTATTATGCGGTTGCGCTAGCTGTTAGAAGGATAGTTGAAGCAATACTTAGCAATGAAAATTCCATTCTTACAGTGTCTTCTTTGTTAAACGGTGAATATGGAATTCAAGACGTCTATATGGGTGTTCCAACAATTATAGGTAGAGGAGGAGTAAAGAAATTGTTACAAGTTAATCTAAATAAGGAAGAAAAGGACCAACTTGTTGACTCTTCCAAGGTACTTAAATCTGTTATAGATGATTCAAATATATAAGATTATAATAAATCATTGACTTTTATTGAATTTTTGTATAGTATTTATAATGAAATATGAGGACTTCTAGCCACTTCACAAAATTGGTTAGAAGTCTTTTTAAGTATAATATATAGAAGGAAGGCAAATAAATGTATTTGCCATGGAGGTAAAAATGGGTAAGAATCATAGTGTTAGGAATAATTTTGTCTACAATAATATTGAAAAAAAAGGGAAGAACTTTATGTATAAAAATCTTGAGAGAAGCAATTGTTATAATTGTGATTTTACAAGGTCAAATTTTGACTTTGTAACTTTTAGAGGTGCACATTTTAAAGCCTGTGTTTTTTTCGAATGTACATTTAAATGGGCTGAATTTATTGGAACAAATCTAAAGGGCAGTGATTTTAAAAATACTATATTTGAAAATGCTATATTTGACTCCGTGAATTTAGATGGGGTTGATTTCAAAGATGCAGAATTTAAAAATACTATATTTTTATCTACTGATCTTACAAAAGCTAAAAATCTTAGTGTTAAGAATACGGATACTAGAGTATTTAGTGAAATGCCTGAACTTGAAATTAGTGAAGACCTTCGAATTGCTGTTGTAAATGCCATGAAAAACAAACATGTAAAAGCAGCAAGAGTTCTTGATACAAAAGATGGCGGTATTAACATGATAAGTTTAATGATATTACTAGAAAATTTTGATGAAAAATCCTTAACTAGTGGATTAAATATGATTCAATCAGAACTGGATTGTGACTTTTACACCTTAAGTTATATAGTTAAGTATTTGAAAAACAATATGTAATTAATCTCGCTTGTGATTTTTGCTATGACATTAAAAAGGTAAGGAGACATAATATGAATGGAAAATCACATCAAAAAATTGCAATGTTATCCTATGCAATAGTAGCAACAATACCTTCTGTTAATTCCCTGCCAATATTCAACAATAGCTATATACATATACATATACCTATGGGTATAAGCCTTATAGGTCTTGTTACTGCAGGTCTTTCAGGATTACTTGTTGATGCGGATAGTCAACATAGCAAAATAAACCACATGAACCCACTTACAGGTACAAGTAATAAAGTAATAAATAATATAGAAAAAATATTAAAGTTTTTGTTAAGATTATTCTTAGGAGTTGGACTAGGTGCACTTATTTTATGGTATTCACAAACTATTATAGGACAGCTGGTTGAGCTAAAATATATAGGGAGATATGCTCCTATAATTACATATTCTATATCTTTCATTTTAATATTTTTAGGAGTATCTAATGAGAGAATTTTTAAAAGGATTCCTATAATTGGGTCAGTTTATAAAAAAATATCAGCTATAATAAGTGTGGGATCAAATGACTTTGTAAGAATTTCCATGTTTTTAACTTACGCTGGTGGGAGTGCAATTTTGGCAATTTATAACTTTACTAATTCCAATGATCCATTTATATATATTATTTGTATTTTACTAATTGGAATAGCAACCTTCCCTCATAGATCATTTTTGCACTCAATAGAAGGTGTTACTATTTTTACTATTTCAGCCAGCTATGTATTTAATAAATTAGGGTATGAATATTTAACAGGATGTTTTTTTGTCGGATATATTAGCCATATTTATTGGGCCGACATATTAACAAAGGAAGGAGTTCCATTACTTTCAATGCCAAGGTTTATTGCGCAGTTATTTAAAAAATTGGGTTTTCACAATAAATTTGTTCATGCTTTAGAAAAAATAGGCAAGTTTAAAGTTAAATTACCACCCCATATTACCACAGGCTCCGATGCGGGGAATTTATTTGAAGTAATATATATCCTGGTATTATTCGCAGTGCTAGTAATAGGTTTTACTGTTTATGGTGGAAAATTCACAGTAATTTAAATAAGGACTTTTTTTAAGAAGCCAAAAGTATACAAGAGGTTTATAATTAGATGATAAAGGAAAACATAGAGGAGAGATTTTATGAAGTTTGTTGCAGATTTACATACACATACTATAGTTAGTGGCCATGCATACAGTACACTCATGGAAAATGCAAAATATGCTAGTGAAATAGGTCTTGAGATATTAGGTGTTACAGATCATGGTCCTAATATGCCAGGTGCTCCTGATCTTTGGTATTTCGGAAATTTTAAAGTGCTTCCAAGAGAATTGTACGGTGTTAAAATGCTTTACGGTTGTGAAGCTAATATAATTGATTATGAAGGTAATCTTGATATACCAGTAGAGGTGCAAAAAAAATTAGACGTAATGATAGTTAGTATGCATGAACCTCTAATGGAAGGTGGAAAGAGTTCTGATTTAAATACGGCTACTATTTTAAAGGCTATGGATAATCCAAATGTGAATATTTTAGGGCATATGGGAAATCCGAAGTTTCCTATACACGAGGAAGAAATAGTAAAAAAGGCAAAAGAAAAAAATATACTAATAGAGTTAAATAATAGTTCTTTTGTATCTTCAAGATTAGGCAGCGACGTCAATTGCACTAAAATAGTAAAACTTTGCAAAGAATTTGGACAAAGGATTATTGTAAATAGTGATGCTCATTTTTGTTATTGTATAGGAAATTTTAGTGTTGCAGAAAAAATACTCAAAGACGTAGATATGCCTGAGGAACTTATAATTAATACAAATAGAACAATGTTAATAGATTTTCTTCATGAAAAAGGTAAAAATATATAATTTATGAATGCACCTAATTCATTTTGCCCTTAAGGAACAAAGGAGTACATAGCCATTTTAACTATATACTCCTTTGTTCGGATAAGATTGTAAATTTTATTAACTTAATTTCCTTAACCCGTTTATTCTTTCTTTAAAACTAGTACAGTTCTACTAGGTGAGTATATTATAATACCAATCTTACCTTTCTTCTTCCGCAATTTCTCGGTATGGTAAATATAATCTTTTGCTATTCTTCCCTGCCCACCAAATGTTTTGTCATCACTATTAAACACAATCTTATATTCGCCCATCTCACCTGTAGGAAGCTCATATTCAGAGAAAGATTCCACTGGGTTAAAATTAAATAAAAATACTAGCCCACCTTTTCTGAAAGCAAGCAATTTCTGCTGCTCATCAGTCCAAAGATTTTGTAAATCAGAAGAGCCTAAAACATTATAGGTTTTTACTAAAATTAACATTTCTCTATCAAAATTTGATAAATATTCATACTTGAGCTCTTTATTTTCCATTAGACTCCATTGTCTTCTTGCATAATGATAACTCCAGTTGTTACCCTCCCTTGGAAAATCAATCCATTCCGGATGACCAAATTCATTACCCATGAAATTCAAATAGCCTTCTCCACCTAAAGTTATGGTAATAAATTTAATAAGTTTATGAAGTTCCATGGCTCTTCCTATTATCAAATTATCATCATTTTTTGACATATGAGTATATATTTCCTTGTCTCCTAAACGGAACATTAAGGTCTTATCACCTACAAGTGCCTGATCATGAGATTCAGAATAGCCAATATTCTTTTCCCGAGGCCTTCTACTAGTTAATTCATGCCATAACTGATTCATGCTCCATTTCTCATCGGGCAACTCTTTTAGTATTTTCACCCAAAGATCAGGTACCCCCATAGACAAACGATAGTCAAAACCCAAACCACCAAAGTCTACAGGTAAACACATTCCCGGCATTCCACTCATATCTTCTGCTATAGTTACTGCATTAGGGTTCAGTTCTCTTATTAAGTCATTTGCAAATTGAAGGTAAGTAATTGCGTCTATATCTGTATCCATACTAAAGTATTTACTGTAATCGGAAAATTCTACTCCGAGTCCATTATGGTGATATAACATGGATGATACACCATCAAAACGATAACCATCAAAATGATATTCCTCTAGCCAAAACTTAATGTTTGACAAAAGAAAATGAAGAACCTCTGGTTTCCCATAATTAAAAAGTTTTGTACCCCAGGCGGAATGATTCCCTAAAGCTCCAGTATTAAAGAACTGGTAATCTGTTCCATCGAACTCATTAATACCCTCTGCAATATTCTTAATTGAATGAGAGTGTACTAAGTCAAGTAATACCGCAATACCCATTGTGTGGGCGGTATTTATTAATACTTTCAGCTCTTCAGGAGTTCCAAACCAAGAAGAAACAGCGAAGAAATTAGATACTTGATAACCAAAAGATGCATAATAAGGATGTTGCATTATAGCCATAAGCTGTATTGTATTATAACCAGCAGCTTTTATCCTTGGAAGCGTAATTTCTGTGAATTCTTTAAAAGTACCCATTCCTTCTTTTTCCTGTGCCATACCAACATGAGCCTCATATATAAACAGTGTATTCTCTTTATCAAGATTAAACTCACCATCTTGCCACTTAAAATCATAATCCGGTTGCCAAATTTGTCCTACAAAATCATGAGTAATAGGATCTTGCACAGTCCGTTTAATATAAAGAGGAATTCTATCTCTTGATACATTTTTAGCTACTACTCTTACCTTGACACATGACATATGTTTTAAGGTTTGTACTCCTGGCAAAAAAATCTCCCAATTGCCATTCTCTTTTTTTTGAAGTGGATGTGCTTTTGCATCCCAACAATTAAAATCGCCAATTAAATAAAGAGCATCAGCTGCCGGAGCCCATTCTCTATAAACCCATCCATCCGCTACTAAATGAAAACCGTAAAATAAGTCTCCATTGGCAAAAGACTCAAAGCTTTGATTATTTTGAAGTAATTTTTTTTTGCAAGAATTGTAACTATTTACTCTAAGTTGAATATCTTTTTCATATGGTTTGAGATATGGATCAATCTCTATTATTTTTATAGATTTATTCTTGTTTTTATTTATATTTTTATTATCATTCATAAAAAAATTCCTTTCACATTCATATTTATTTTAAACAAAATATTCTGTACACAATATATCTAATTCGACTAAATATTTTCAAATCCTTTGTTCTTTATTAATTAAATAAAAACAATTTAATATTTGTCCAAGATCATATAAAAGAGGATATGAAGATATAGTTGCAGAAGTTTAATATTTTTAATTTTAAAAGCGATTTCCTAAATTAGTAGGAAACCGCTTTTGTTTTATTTAAAATATTGAGAATTTCAAAATAAATGCTGCAAATACTATTGATACCATTGAAAGTAACTTGATCAATATATTTATGGCTGGACCGGAAGTATCCTTAAATGGATCTCCTACAGTGTCGCCTACAACAGCCGCTTTATGACAATCTGATCCTTTTCCACCTAGGTTTCCAGCTTCGATATGCTTTTTGGCATTATCCCAAGCTCCACCCGAATTAGCCATCATAACCGCAAGTACAAAACCTGTTACAGTTGCTCCTGCAAGTAGTCCTGCCACTCCATTTACACCTAAAAGTATTCCAACCGTTATTGGAACAATAATAGCTAGCAGTGCTGGCGTAACCATTTCCTTTTGAGCAGCTTTTGTGCAAATATCAACACAAGTTGCATAGTCAGCTTCTGCTGTACCTTCCATAAGACCTAATATTTCTTTAAATTGTCTTCTAACTTCTACCACTATAAGTTGTGCTGTTTTACCTACTGCATCCATGGTGAGTGCTGCAAATACAAAAGGCACCATTCCACCTATAAATAGCCCTATAAGAACTTGAGGATTTAATATTGACAAGTTAAAAACAAAATCCAAGTTCTCTTTTTTTACGATGATTTCCACTTGATCTCTGTATGCTGCAATAAGCGCAAGTGCCGTCAAAGCTGCTGAGCCTATAGCGAACCCTTTCCCTGTAGCGGCTGTAGTATTTCCGAGTGAATCAAGAGCATCTGTTCTTTCTCGTACTATAGGATCTTGATGAGTCATTTCTGCAATACCACCAGCATTGTCTGCTACTGGACCATAAGCATCTGTGGCCAATGTTATACCTAATGTACTAAGCATACCTACTGCGGCTATTCCTACACCATATAAACCCATATTATAATCTATTGCTCCTCCAGCAAAATAGAAACTAGCAAAGATTGCCACAGCTACTATTATAACAGGAAGAAAAGTAGACATCATTCCCAGTGAAAGACCGCCTATTATAACTGTAGCTGCACCAGTTTTTGTTGTTTCAGCTAATTTTTTAGTAGGCTTGTACGTATCTGAAGTAAAGTATTCTGTACAAAAGCCAATTAAATTACCTGCTACAAGCCCACTTAAAATAGCAAAATAAACTCCGATGCGCTCCATTCCAAGTACATTCCATACTAGGAAGAAAGAAAGTATTGCAATTATTGCAGAACTTACATAGACACCTCTCCTGAGAGCCGATAGTAGAGCTTTTTGTTCTGCTTTCTCCCCTGATTTAACAAAGAAGGTTCCAATGATAGACGCAACTACACCAATTGCTGCTATTACCAAAGGAATCGTAACACCTGAAACCCCAAGCCCCGCTGCTACGGCAAGAGCTGCAGTGGATACTATTGAACCAACATAGGATTCATAAAGATCCGCGCCCATACCAGCTACGTCTCCAACATTGTCTCCAACGTTGTCAGCTATAACTGCAGGATTTCTTGGGTCATCCTCTGGAATTCCAGCTTCAAGCTTACCAACAAGGTCTGCGCCTACGTCTGCTGCTTTAGTGAATATGCCTCCACCTACTCTAGCAAATAATGCCATGGAGCTAGCTCCCATTCCAAAGGTAATCATTGCACTTGTTATATTTTGAATTCTTGCTGCTTGATCTAAATTTCTATAGAAAAAATCCAATAGATAATACCATATGCTAATATCAAGAAGTCCAAGACCTACAACCGTAAGTCCCATTACTGCACCACTTGAAAAAGCGACTTTTAAAGCACTGTTAAGACTCTTTCCTGCTGCATGTGTAGTTCTAACATTTGCACGTGTTGCAATTTTCATTCCTATAAAACCTGAAAGACCTGAGAAAAAACCTCCACTTATAAATGCAAAAGGTACAAATGGGGTAAGAAACCCAGTTGCTGCAAGTATTCCTAGGAGTATAAACATAACTATAAAGAAAAGAGCTACTCCCGTGTACTGCCTTTTTAAATAGGCATCTGCACCTTCTCTAATAGCAGTAGCAATTTTTTTCATCTGATCCGTTCCCTCATCTTCTTTTAATACCTTCATTGCAAGATATCCAGCAAAACTAAGGGCTAACACGGAACAAATTGGGGCTAAGATCAATAAATTCATAATAACTGCCTCCTAAATATTTTAGTAATAGGATTCACTTTGTGATCTATTTAATTTCCTCTATTTAATTTCCTCAACTACCACCTCGAATTCCTTATCATTTACTTTTATTTTATAATTCTTTGTACTTATTATGGTGGTTCTTAATTTTGTCACACATTCTCTTATATTATGGAAGTTGTTCATATATTCTCTATATACTTTATGAGCTTCCTGAATGCCTATTGATTTAAACCTTACATTGTCACCAGGCTTTAACTGTCCAACTATATTTATATCCGGGGTTATTACTGTAGCAATTTTTGTGTATCCCCCTGTAGTTTGCCTATCCGCCATCATAATTATTGGTGATCCATGTCCTGGAACCTGCACCGACCCCATGGTTATTCCGTCAGATATAATGTCTGCACCTACTTTGTGAGAAATTTTAGTTCCGGATAAGCGGTATCCCATTCTATCAGCTTCATTTGTTACTTCATAGGGACAATTTAAAAATGTATTTGTACCCACCTCTGTAAAATAATCATCTTGTGGTCCCATTACTACTCTTACCATATTATCCTTATTATAACATGGTATAAACTCAGTTGGAAGTCTTAATACATTAGTAAAATTACTTTCATCTGAACCTCCAATTTTTATCTCGTCTTCAGCCTTTAATATTCTTCCCTGAAAACCTCCAACTTTACCCTTAACATAGGTGGACTTACTACCCATAACCTCAGGCACATCGATACCATGGGCTATTGAAATATAACTTCTGCAACCATTTTTTACAGTTCCAAAGGAAAGTACATCACCTTTTGATACTTTAAGTCCACACCACATATCCACAACTACACTATTTATCATTGGTACAAGATTTGCTCCTGTAACTGCAATTAGAGCATTACCCTGAAATTTTATTTCTGGTCCCATAAGTGTAACTTCTATACATGCTTCACCATCACTGTTTCCCACTAGAATATTTGCAATTTTTAGAGAAAATTGGTCCATTGCACCTGAGACAGACATTCCAGATTTCTGATAATTATATCTGCCCTCATCCTGGATGGTGGTATACATACCCGGTTTTAATATTTTCATTATTGTCATATACTCACCTTCTTTTCTCTTATGATAACTTTATATTTACCTTCACTCTCTAAAGCCTCAATATTTTTATATTCCATCGCATCTATTTGTACAAACTTTATATAATCACCTGCATTTAATAGTATAGGTTCCTTCTTATATGGATCATACAATTTAACAGGAGTCCTACCAATTAGTTGCCAGCCACCAGGACTTTCAATAGGATATATACCAGTCTGTTTCCCTGCAATTCCTACACTTCCAACTGGTATTTTAGTTCTTGGGGTTTGCAGCCTAGGCGCTGCTATTTTATGGTCCATGCCTCCAAGGTAAGGAAATCCAGGTGTGAATCCTAACATATAAATTAAGTACTCATTGGACGTATGAATTTTTATTACTTCCTCTGGAGATATTTTATTGTGCTCTGCCACAAACTCAATATCAGGGCCATACTCTCCTCCATAAAGTGTTGGTATCTCTATAACCTTAGCATCAGGCAATTTCATTTCATCCATTTTGGACAAGATGGATTTTACTTTATTTATAATCTCATCTAGTTCTATTAACATAGGCTCATAAATCACCATTAATGACCTATATGTGGAATAGTCTCAATTATTCCTATAATAGCTTCTTTATCCATTGCCAGTGTGAGACTTCTAATTTTAGCATTACTCTCCTCTTCAATTTCATCTCCAAATTCTATAACTAATGCTTTATCTCCAGCCATTAAATACTTTACTTTCTCATACATATATGGTTCTCATCTCCTATTTCAATAGTGCAGCTATTCCGCTCATGGACTGATAGCCTGCAACAAGTGCTAATATTACAACAATATAACCCAAATACATAAGCCACTTTGCGTGCTTATATTCCCCAACAATATCTTTCCTTCTAGAAGCAATAAGTATTATTCCAAGTGCAATTGGAAGGATTAATCCATTTAATGAACCTGCTAGTATAAGTAACTTTACAGGCTTACCTATTGTAAGGAATATTACGGTAGATATAGCAATAAACCCTATTATAAATTTTGAGGTGTGTTTGTTAAAAATTGGCGCAAGTGTTTTTAAAAATGATACCGATGTATAAGCTGAGCCAACCACTGATGATATAGCGGCTGACCAAAGAACAACTCCAAAGAACTTGTAACCCAGGTTACCTGCTCCAAGTCTGAATGCTTCAGCTGCAGGATTTTCTATGCCAAGTGGTTTACCTATGTTAACAACCACTCCAAGCACAGCGGCAAAAAGAAGTATTCTCATAAGCGATGCTACTAATATACCAATTATTGAGCTCCTATTTATTTCTCCCAAATTCTCCTCACCTATAATATTAGCATCTATTAGTCTGTGTCCTCCCGCAAACGTAATATAACCACCTACTGTTCCACCCACAAGTGTTATAAATGGCAAAAAGTCAAACTTAGTTGGTATAAATGTACTTACAATCATTTCTCCAACAGGAGGCCTAGTTTTAAATGCTACATATCCCACAACAATAATCATAAGAACACCTAGTACCTTTGTAAAATTGTCCATTGCTTTTCCGGCTTCCTTAGAAGTAAATATTATAACAGCTATAACAGCACTAATTGCAGCACCTATTTTAGCATCTACTCCGAAGATAACGTTAAGACCAAGTCCAGCTCCTGCAATATTGCCTATATTAAATGCAAGTCCCCCAATACATATTAGCACTGCTAAAAAAATACCAAGGCCAGGAAGTGTCTTATTCGCAATGTCCTGTCCTCGAAGGCCCGATACGCCAATAACTCTCCATATATTGAGTTGTGCTACAACGTTTACAATAATAGTTAGTAATATAATAAATCCCAAGTTAGCTTTATACTTTTCTGTAAATACTGCGGTTTGAGTTATAAATCCTGGCCCTATGGCAGATGTAGCCATAAGGAAAGCTGCTCCAATCAACACTCCCCAATTATTTTTATTTTTTGCGTTTGAATGTTGTTTTTCTGAATGTGCCTTGTTATTCATTAATTCACCCTCTATATTATGAATTGATGTAGTGGTTTTATTTCTATTCTAGCCTTTGATAGTTCTTCCTTTATAAGACGTACGAACAGAACTGCCTCTGGATTGTCTCCATGAACGCATATGGAGTCTGCCTTTATATCTAGCTCTTCACCGTTTATTGCAGTGACTTTCCCCTCAGTTACCATTCTTATTACCCTTGAAATAGCAATATCTTTATTAATGATCATTGAACCAGGAAGGCTTCTTGCCACAAGGCTTCCATCGGGATTATATGCTCTGTCCGCAAAAACTTCATTTGCAACTTTCAATCCTTTTTCCACTGCCGCTTTAACCATTTCACTTCCTGCAAGTCCCAGAACTATCAAATCCCTATCCACTTCCCATATACCTTCTATTATTGCCTTGGCTAATTTTGCATCTTTTGCTGCCATGTTATACATTGCTCCATGAGGCTTTACATGTTGCATTTCGCCTCCTGTGGCTTTTACAAAACCATATAGCGCTCCAAGCTGATATATCGTATACTGCTTTGCCTCGTAGGGAGATATTATCATATTTCTTCTTCCAAAACCCATAATATCAAAAAATCCAGGATGTGCACCAATACCTACACCATTTATTGTAGCCGCTTCTACAGTCTTTCTCATAACAATAGGGTCACCTGCATGCCATCCACAAGCAATATTAGCTGATGATACATATTTTAGTACCTCATCATCAATTCCAATTTTATAAGCTCCAAAACTCTCTCCTACATCACTATTTAAATCAATAAATTTCTCCATACTATTTTGCCTCCTTTTTCTATTAATGGTTAGAGAAGTATAAATACTACTTAGATTATACTTCCCTAAATAATACTTATTTCCTTCTTTTCACACATAAAAAGTCAGATTCTGCATTAACCCTATTTTACTGCTTTTTTCAAATAGTACCCCATTATTCCCTTTACAATAGGTACCACATAGTGGCTTTCACCTCTGTTTTTGACGTCCTCTATAATCATAGATACTACTATTTTAGGATTTGCTGTATCCATGCATATAAACCATCCATTTTCTTCAGCAATTTTGTCATCAGCATTTTTTTTAAGTTCTGCTGTTCCAGTTTTGCCTGCAAGAGCTATACCCTCAATTTTTGCTCCATGTCCCGTACCCGCAGTGTTTTCTATAACTGCATAAAGACCATCTTTAATGAATTTTATATTAGCCACAGAAACTGCATTGGTTTTCCATGCTTTAGATGTTATTTTTTCATTAAAACTCTCTAATGTTGGAGACATGATATTACCATTGTTAACAACTGAGCTATAAGCTAATGCAAGTTGAAGTGGGCTCATAAGTACCTGTCCTTGACCATATCCACTATCCGCTAATGATACGTCATCTTTAATTTTATTATCATTGGCTACCTGTGATTTTGCTATGGGATAACCTACAGGCAGTTGCTCGCCTATTCCAAAATTATTACTTCCTTTTATAAATTCCTCTTTGCCAATTTTAAGCGCTGCCATTGCAAAGTATATGTTATCAGAATGTACAAATGCATCTTCTAAATTAACTGGCTTTCCAGGATCTGAAACCCTAGTAATATTATGAGGTCCCCAGGATTTATCCTTTTGCCACTTTGTTCCCTTTATGTTTATAAATTCATTAGGTTTTATCTTACCTCTATCTAACCCAATTGCAGCCGTTACCATTTTAAAGGTAGACCCAGGAGAATATACAGCCTTAAATCTATTTTTGAATGGATCTTTACCGCTTTTCCATGCACTCCTCTGGCTATTGGATATATAAGTGGTCCGTGCATTTGAATCATATGATGGAGAGCTAACTAAAGCAAGCACTTCCCCACTTTTGGGGTTTATTGCTGCGCAGGCTCCTGCATCCTTATTCATTTCACCATATATTTTTTTCTGAAGTTCAGAATCTATTGATAACTTTATATTTTCACCATCTTTAGATTCTTTTTTAAGAATAACAAGGTTTTGGGTTTCCTTTCCATCCTTTTCTTTTGATATATATATTGTTGCTCCATTTTCTCCCTTAAGCCTTTTTTCATTGACCTGCTCTAAACCTGCCTTACCTATTAAGCTCACTGAGGTATACCCTTGTCCAGGCAGTTTTTCTAGTTCTTCCGCAGTTATAGGCTCGATGTACCCTATAAGAGACCCAAAGGCTTCTCCACCAGGATATATTCTACCTTCAGGTTTATTATGGATTACACCTTCAAGCTTCATAACTCCAGCTATTTTTACTTTTTCACTAGGCAATATGTTAATAATAGGTACAAATTGATCTAAATCTTCTTTACCTTTTAGTTTAGTTTCTATAACTGAAGCATCAATATCTAGTATCTTAGACATTTGTGATATATTAGTGTCCTTACTTTTAATAAATCTGTTAGGCTGTATTCCAATGCAAACAATAGGAGCATTTATAGCAAGTGGTTTTCCATTTCTATCAACAATTTCTCCACGTTTAGCAAGTTCTGGTTTTATCCTAACCTTATCTCCTGCTTCCATATTTGGAAATATCATTTTTTCATCCCAAACTAATGTCCATTCTTTTTTTGTGAAGAGATCCCATTTCTTTTTATTATTTACTTTTTCTTTCACCATAGTTGCCTTGTAGCCTGGCATATTCAATTTTCCTGCGGCTGTATTCATAGATATGGAAAATGGTATTTTAATAGTATTTTTATTTTCATCTTTTATTTCATTTTCTACTTTCATTGACATGCCTTTAGCTTCTATACCACTATAAATAGCTGTATATTTATCTACAAATTGCTCTTCAGTTATTGTTTCCTTAGTTTTAACTGAAAGCATGCTATACATAGTTTTGAAATCCTGTTTTACCCAATTATTCTTATATGTATTGAAAGTTTTAGTTGCACTGTCCCCTTTTGTAAAAAAAACTATAAAGCCCGTAATTAATATTGCTATAATTATTAATGTTGTAAGAATAATTACTTTCATTTTTTTTCTTGGCATATTGTATCACCTCTTACTTATTATAGCACTCTGACCATTTAGTTTAAATAGAGGTTAAAATTACTCTTAAACCTAATATAAATCAAGTAGGAGGCTAATCATTATTTGATTAGCCGACCTCTTACACCACCGTGCGTACCGTTCGGTACACGGCGGTTCAATAGAAATT
>NZ_JAHLDL010000034.1 GCF_018861315.1 Clostridium bowmanii
AAGTGATTTCATAGGTATAATTTGACGTAAATCACCTACTAATAATAGAAATAAAATGACTTTTCAATTAGTTATAATTTGACGTTTAACAGTCTGTCATATTAAAAACCTCCTTAAATCTTTTTTTACTTTCGACATCTCCGAACTTTTCTAATAATGCGTACAACATTGTAAGGCACTTTAATTTACTATCACTTATATTTATCTTATCTACGAGTTCTATACTTCTTATGGTTCTTTCTGTTCTGGTTAGTTTTCCCTTCATTAATGGTATAAAGGTTAAACCTAACACCTCTTCATTTGTAAGTTCTTCATTATTGTCAATTTTATTTTTTAAATAATTATATTTTTCATCACCATCAATATTATTCATGTAATAGGCCTCTATATGATATTTGATACTTCCGGCATCTATATAGCTTTCAACCTTTTTAATATCTGAAGAATATACTACTACAGTTCTTATTTTTCTATTCCCTTTATAATGTAAAGATGCATCATAAAACATAAATCTTCTTATATCCTCTTGCCTATTTGTTGTTTGGAATTCGAAATGAAGATAATTACCATCTTCTGTGTAGAAAGTATAATCCATGAAGTTTGTATTTATTTTTATATCTTTTAACTCCGTTTGCGCTGGTGCTATTATTTTAGTATTTATTCCAAAAAAATCAACTGCATTTTGTTGAAAAAAATCCATAGCACTTTTAAGAACCGAATCCTCAATCTTCTCATAATCCATATCTGTTTCTCCTTTATTATATCATAATATTACCTGTTTATAGTATTAGTATAATTTCGGATTATATGCAAACATTTGTTCTTATTGCTATTAACAACAAAAAACAATAGATAGGCACTAAATACCTATCCACCATTTCATCTATACAAGTAACTTATGTCTTGATCCTACTTAACCCACAAATCAATCCTAATATTTTTATGCAGACTTTCCAATTGCCCATTTAATAAATTTATCCCTTTGAATGCTATATCAGTGATTACAAACTATGTATTCTTTATTTTTATATATAAATATATCTTTTTTATAATAACGTAAATGTTCATAATCCAGATTTTTATAGTTAAGACGTTCTATTTCATTGGAAGAAAACTCTGCTTTAGTTTATCAAAATTAACTTTATAAATGTATTTATAAATACTATCTTCCGTATAATAATAAACTTTATTTCTTACAATCCAGCTATTTATAGTTGCTCCATGGAATTTGGTGCTCTGGGTTTTACCATCACTGGATATCCTATATAGAATAGTCTCTAGACTTTTGTTTTCAACCTTACTCACGCCCCAATAATATAAATTTCCAATTAGTATGTTAAACGAGTTGGAAAAATAATTATATTCAGTATCACATAACTTAACTTTTTCAGTTCCATCGGTTTTCATTTTATATATACTCACTCCCTTTAGATGATCTTTCTCATCAACATAAGTTGAGTAATAAATAAAATCTCCTTCAACATTTAGGAACAGGATTTTATCATCGCAAGGTATTTGCATATTATCCGTTCCGTCAAACTTTATTCTGTAAAGATTAATAGTCATCATTGACTGACCAACATCATCATATTTAAGATAATAAATGTAGTTTCCAGAAAAGTTTATTCTAAAACATTTATCATTGGCTATTTTAGTTCGATTGGTACCATCCACCTTAATTTTGTATAGATTCCCTTTGTCCGTATAATTGCAGTAATAAATCCAGTCCCCTATAACCATCATTTCTCTTGCATTATCACTACATATTTTTGTTTTACCTGTTCCATCTGTTTTTAATTTATAAATTCCTTCTGTAATTTTAACATCATCTTCACCATCAACTGTAGATATAACGTCCTCATAATAAATCCATTCTCCGAAAACATTTATATTGGATTTTATGTGAAGCTGATTTATATTTGGCTCCCTATCTAATAGTATACTTTGAGTTCCATCTTTTTTTATTTTGTAAAGTCCACTAGGAATTCTACTATACCTTTCTCCACCATCAAAAAAATAATAGTCAAAGGCACCTTGGGTAGTTACATAACCACCCACTTGTTTAGTATAGCTTTGGTAATTTCCACTCTTCAAGTTTCCGTTGGTATTTCCATACTTTTGTAGTAACTCTTCAACAATATCTTCAGAAACTACATCTGCTTGTTCAATAGCCTTTACCTCCATTGTGTCCTGAAGCTTTGATGCTATACCACCTTTTAGTTTATCTATTGATCCATTACTTACTAAGCAAACTGGTGATTTTGACTTACATGCTAGCGCTGAAGCTGCCAACGCATCTGGATAGTCGTTACCAGTTGTAGCATAAATAGATTCAAAATCTAATTCCTGTGAAAATTTATTAAGAACTGCTACATTAGTATCAAATCTATCATTACCTTGTAATCTTTGTACATTTGGGAAGTTACTTGCTACCCCATTACTTACAACATCATTCCCTCCTATTACATAGGTAGTTTCTATATCATTATTTTTTTAATATTGTGCTATGCCACTAGGTAAGTTATTTTTTCCAGTAAGTAAAATAGGCATTCCCTTTTGCGCTGCAATAGAGGATATTGATATGGCATCAGGAAAATCTTCCCCTGTTGCTACTGCTATCTCAGTACTTTTATCTAATTGCTGAGCAACTTTAATAGAAGTTTCATATCGATTTACACCATATATTCTTGTAGCAAACTCTGTCGTTCCTCCCTCGCAAATACCCCTGGGGTGTTTATTTTTAAATTCATGTAAAATTAAGCTATCTGTGCCTTCATTATAATTAGGTATAGAACAGGCCGGACTTACACTCCACTGAAGTTTTCTATTCCAAAAAATCGATTTAATATAACTGATTATTTCTAAATAACTATTTTTTGCCCAATCTGGAGCATATGAATTCATTAAAAGACAAAAATTATAAAAGTATTTTTATTCTTACTCCTAAAATTATTTAACATCACAACATCTCTTTACTGAAACTCCCATTCCTAAATGAATGTGAGTTTCAGTGACACCTATAACTAGCCTATACCGTAATTCTTAACTTTATGTATGCCAGTATATGCTATTTTCGGTGTCTGATTGAGAATATGCACTAATTTTATGCATACTTTATAGTTTATTTTTATTTTTATTTTCTGGAATACTCACAAAACATAAATAAAAGAATTAATGGAATGAGCGTATGGTAATCCAAAAAATTATTGAAAATTAAATCCATTGTTTCAGAAAAAATAATTAGTATAATACTAAGGATGGACACGTCTTTTAATATTTTGGGAGATAAATCTATAGTTATTTTCTTATTTTCATCATTACCGTCTCTATAGTTATTATTTACTGAATCAGTCATAGTGAATGCCTCCTCATTATTTATGATTACCTCATAGCCTTAAATATAACATATATTCCATAAAATACATAGTAATTAGCAAAAGAATTATATGCATTACTCCCTTGGAAACTAGTTAAACTTATTTAAAAATAATAGCAAACTCTGTCGTTCCTCCCTCGCAATTACCCCTGGGGTGTTTATTTTTACATTCATGTAAAATCAAGCTACAAGTTGCTAATCAAAGAAAGGATTTCATGCACAAACTAAGTCGTAAACTCGTTAATGAAAATCAAGTTATAGTAGTTGAAAACTTAAATATAAAAGGTATGATAAAGAATCATAAATTAGCAAAATCAATTAGTGATGCAGGCTGGTATAAATTTGTAACATTTTTAAAGTACAAATTAGAATGGCAAGGTAAACAATTAGTTAAAGTAGATAGATTTTTTGCTTCTTCAAAATTGTGTAACAATTGTGGTTCTAAAAATATTATGCTGACCTTAAGTGATAGAGAATGGACCTGTAGCAAATGTAACCAAAAACATGACAGGGATATAAACGCTTCACTAAACATACGTAGCGAAGGAATGAGAGTATTAGGTATAGTGTAATATATACGTGATGCGCCGCTTGGGACATCGGTAAGAGCCTGTCTTCTAGTTAGTAGAAGAACAAAAGTACTTCTTTTGTAGGAAAACATGTTAGACCATTAACTCGCAAGAGTTAAGGCTGTGTTTGATGAATCAGGAATCCCGTGACTTTTAATCATGGGTAGTTCAATAAGCATTCTAATTATAGATTTCAAGCCAAAATTTTATACTTTTATTTTTGACTATAGTAGACGACCAAGCTAACGTTTTAGACAATAGAAAGTAAAAATTTCCACTTTTCACTATGTTTTCTGAGCTAATTAAATAAACTAGAAATTTGTTTTTGCTATTGAAAATCTTATTTCAAGTCATAACTGTGATTATTTTGAATTTTATTAGTGTAAAGAAAATATAATAATAAAATTATGCTATAATAGCATTATAATTTTGATATAATTATGCTATAATAATAGTATTAGCATTAAGAAAGGAGATTTTATATATGTTATATGACATTCTACCAGTTTCAGATTTGAGAAACAAATTCCCTGAAATATCTAACATTTGTTCAACAAAAAATAAACCTGTTATTTTAACTAAGAATGGTAAGGGAAGCATGGTTTTATTAAGTATTGCCGAATTTGATAAACAACAAAATGAATTAGATAAACTAAGAGCTGAAGTATCTAGATTATCAAATGTAGAAAAAGAATTAATTGCAGTGGAAAGAATTTATGGAGGTTTGCTTGAATCGGAAATTTCAGAAAATGAAAGCGATGAAAAAGCAATTAAACATGAAGATTTTGTGAAACAAATGAAAGAGAGAATTTTAAATGCACAACACAATAACGTACAGTCCTCATTATAGTGTGAAAATAAATAAAATTATTAATGCTTTAGAAATTATAAGTGGTCAAAGAATGGCAAGATTTTTAAAATCATATATTAATGCTGTTGATACAATAACATTGTATGCTCTTAGTTCAAGCAATCCTAGTAAAGAAACATTGCGAAGACTTAATTATAAACTTAAGTTTTTTGACGAATATGTTTTAATATATAGAGTTTCAAGCAATAATGTAATAAAAATGATATATATATTTAGTCAAAGTGAAAATTATCAAGAATATATCTAAAGAGATTCTTATATAAGAACCTCTTTAGATAATATAATGATAAAGATAAAGATATTATTAAATTTCTAGCTATTTTAACTTGATTATTATTAACCATAAGAGAAATATATTGTGGTCAATTTATGTTTGCAAGCATAAATGCATCACACACATGGCTACCACAAGCAAAGTCACAATACTTGCACTGCCCCCTATATAGTTCAATATTAAAATCCAAATTGAAATCATAATTATCCAATCTAAGTATTAACTCCTTAATTTTCTTCTCATTATTTCTATGAATAACCTCTGAATAATTAATGGTGATAATATTCTCTTTATACTGCGGTTGCCAAAATTTCATACATATATTTTCAAAGGGTATATCTTTATCAAATATCTCTAAAGACCTTTCACCTAACATATACATATAAACAATAGCTTGCATTCTCTTAATTACTTCACTATAATCTAATTTCCTATTCTCCGTTTTCCAGTCCCATATCCATATTCTCATAATAATCCTCATCACTTATTGAATCTTTTTTCCATCTGATATTATCCAAATATTTTAGTTTGAATTTATAAGGACATTTATCAAAAGTATTTAAAAGATTTTGACTATAATAGACATGATTTAATTTTCTAATGTCTAGCATTTAAAGCCCCCTTTTGAGCATTTATAAAGTCTTTAACAACATAAAAATACTTTGATGGTTTATCCTCATTCCATTTTCCATCATTAGACTGCGTTGCCATTAAAATCAAATATTCTTTGGCCCTGGTTATACCAACATATAAAAGCCTTATTTTTTCATTTATTATTTGTATTTTAGCTTCTTTTAATGTAGCAACAAAAATTGAAAATTCATTTCCAATTTTTGAAAGGTGACTGGCACCTTTCAGATATTGGTAATGAAATGGACAATATCTGTTGCTATAAAAACTATCTTTGTGTTAGATGAAACAAATAAAGTAGTAGAAAAGGCTGCTGAAACCACATTTATATCTACGACAACAGGAAAAGGTACACTCCTAAGTGATAATGAACTCACAAAAAAGGTTGTATTTCAAGTTTTTTTTCCAAAAAACCTTTATGGTGACATGAAGCTTACTAATAAAAACGAATTGATTCAACTAAATAAAATAACCTATGAAGATAGCCAAAGAGTTCAACCGAATATTCTTAAGGCCATTGATGATGAAGCTTTGTTTAACAGCCTAACTACCTATGAACCAACAAGGGGTGTTGGCGCAGAATATGTTAATGATAAAACCCAATTATTTATTTCTATTGGACCTGATTCATATGAAATGAAAAATCTACTTTCCTCTTATAAATCAACAAAAGTAGATTTATATGGCATACTAGGTTATTGGTGTGAAGTTCCCATGCCATCTTATGCTTCGATAAGGCAGAATGATCTCACTCAAAATGATATGACTAAGCAACCAAAGGATATTAAAACTTCACATCCACTTATTTGGTGTTCAAATGGAGTATATTATTTAATAACTTTTCTCCCAGACAAGGAGCTTTCTATGGATGAAACAGTAGCTATTGCAAAATCCTTCATAGACCAATCTTCAAAATAATAAAAGTTAAGAATCTCTTCTCATGTATGATAATTTTGATGCACTTATTTTATTGTATATGATACATTCAAAGTAACACAATTGTAGTTGTGTTACTTTTGAATCATTAATATGATTCAAATATATTAAATCCCATATCATTAGATATGGATTAGTTCCTCTTCATTTTTTTGTTACTTTCATGCACAATTCAAAGCAAATAGTGAATTTATACTTTTCAGAGTTTAACGATTCTTTATCAACAATACTAACTTCCAATATTCCTCCCATTTCTTCTGCCAGCAATTTTGCAACTGTCAACCCGAGTCCTGTACCGCCTTGATTTCGGGAACTATCCTGCATATAAAATCTATTAAATAAATGTGGAATATCATCTTCAGAAAGCATATTGGTATCATTGATGAATGAAATTAATACATTTTCGTCATCTTCTTTCATTGAGATTTTTAGAAAACTATTGGCATATCTACCAGCATTTTGTAATAAATTAAGAAATATTCTTACTAGTGCGGAATCTTCTCCCATTACCCATATCGGGTGCTCTGGTATATTAACCTCTATTGCTAAATGCGATTGCTCCAAGACCTTATAGTTACCCATAAGAGATTCCTTTAAAGTTCTGGAAATATCCACATTATTCAGTGTCAATCCATAATCTCCAGCATTTAAGCGGGAAAAATCATAAAATTGAGTTACCAATATTTTCATGGTTTCCGCTTTATGCTCGATAATTTCTAATGCTTCTGCCAGTTCTTTGTCTATGTTAAGTTCTTTATCCGTTTTTTTGATAAGTTTTAAATAACCCAGGATTACAGTTAAAGGTGTGCGTAAATCGTGACTGATATTTTCTATTTGCTTCTGGAACCCTTTTTCTCTTTTTTCATAATTCTGCCGTTCTTTTCTGATTTCCTCCAAAGTAAAATTAAAGGAACACAAAACCTTCTCTAAATCCCTATTCGGTATCGGCAAATGAAGAATTTGGTTTTGGGTAAGGTCTTTTTGTATTTCCCGCATATCTTTCGTTATCTCACGAAACGCATATAGGATTGAAAAATAGTGAAATGCAAAATAACCCCCTATAATAGCTAAAACAATATACAGCATTTCGCTCCTCCTATGCAAAATAAGACATATAAATTACAATTCTCTTTTTCTAAGTAATATGACACCCAATAAGGAAAAAACAACGATTCCAATTATGCCGGACATTAAGCATTTAACCATTCCCTCTGCTGTACCCCATGCAGTAATACTCTGTGACATATTGACGCTCATTCCAGTTATACCAAAAAAATTATCGGGCATCCACATAGCAATTTTACGAATTATATCAAAACGAAGACCCAAGTAAAAAAAGATCTTGGGAATAATAAACCAAATTGTAAACCAAATGATAATTCCGATAGAATTTTTTTCAAATGCTTCTATACATACAATTCCCGAAATCAACGATGCCTCAGCTATAAAAAATACGGCTGGAATTTCTGTAAGTAAATCCATCAGATTTACGGGGCCTATATGTTCCAAAAAAACAACTGCACTTATAACATAAACACTTATGACTATAATCAAAGAAAAGATAGCTGAAACAGTGGCTACAATGCATTCTCCGGCAAAGACGTTTTTTCTGGAAATACCAAAAGCAATCGTATTTTTTAAATTGCCATATTTTTTGTTCCCCTCATACAGAAAAATCCCAATAACAGCACCCATAATACAAAAAAGCATTGGATTTGCTACTAAATTAGAATATGAAAACGAAGTTGTATCGTATGGAAAACTTGAACCATCCATTCTTCCAAACCAGCCTAATACAGCATTCAGCAAAAGTGACAAAACTACTAAAATTGCAGTTAAACAATAAATACCTCTGCTGTGGAATACCCGATAAAATTCACTTTTTATATAATTCATAATTTTTCTGCACCTCTTTTCTTTAATTCCATATAATAATCTTCCAAAGAAGATTGAATTGTTCTCATACCTGTTATATAAATCCCGTTTTCAGAAGCTAATTTGCTGTAAGCTTCTGCCTTCTCATGTGGTCTATAGATACTAATGTTGTTTTCTGGAAGAACTTTAAAGGTTTCTTTCGGGAAATTTCTTTCCAATAAAACAGAATATTTTTCCACATCTGATACTGTTATTTCAATACAATCCGAACATTTCTCAAGTAATGCATGTGACGAGATTTCTTCAATCAAAATGCCTTTGCTTAGAAACCCATACACGGTAGCAATTTGTTGAAGTTCAGACAATATGTGGCTCGACAGTAAAATTGTAATGTTCTTTTCCTCATTTAAGCGATGTAGCAAATTACGAAATTCGATAATACCGCTAGGGTCTAGTCCGTTGATAGGCTCGTCTAGAACTAAAAGCTGCGGTTCTCCCATCATGGCAATCGCAAGCCCTAATCTCTGTTTTTGCCCCATTGAAAGATTTCTGCATTTACTGTTTCGCTTTTCTGTAATACCCATTAGTTTTACCATTTCATCAACTTTTTTTCTATCAGGAATTCCCTTTTGAATACAATAATACTTTAAAATTTGTTCTACGGTCATGTTGGGGAAAAAGCCCGGCTGTTCAATCATGCACCCTATTTTTTTCCTTGTACGCTCTAATTCCTTTTCTCCATATTTTCCAAAAATCTGTATTTCTCCCTCTGTTGCATAACTATGTCCAGCTAATAATTTTAAAAGTGTACTTTTACCGCTACCATTATCACCAACTAGTCCATAAATACTTCCTCTTTTCACATGAATATTTACATGATCTAATGCAAGGAGGGAACCGTATGCCTTTGTAACTTGTTTTGTCTCTATAACATAATCATTCATTTGTCTACCTCCATATAAAAATAAGTTTATTAATTATTGGATTTCCTCATTGAACAACCATATTATAACAGTTCAGTCTTTAATAAGTCATAAAAAACTCTTAAAGAAGTCATAAAGTTTTTTATTGGAGTTTAAATCCAATGCCATATACGGTCTGGATATAGTCTTCTTTGGAACCCGCTTCTTTTAATTTTTTTCTTAAATTGCTAACATGAACATTTACAGTGTTATTTTCACCATAATATCCACCATTCCACACCAATTCATACAACCTTTCTCTGGAATACACTTTCTCTGGGTTTTGCATGAAAAGGTAAAGAATTTCATACTCATGTGCTGTTAATACAATTTCCGCTTCACCAACTGTTACTTTTCTAGATTGAGGATAAAGTTGTAAGGTCTTGTATGTTAGAATTTTTTTAGAGACAAATTCTTTTCCTGCACGTCTTAAAGCCGATTGAACTCTTGCAATCACTTCTTCTGGTTCAAAAGGCTTAGTGATGTAATCATCTGCACCAGCCTTTAACAACGATACTTTATCTCCTAAAGAATTTTTTGCTGAGAGTACCAGAACAGGAACATTATAATGCTTATTCTCCCTAATATCATGCAATAATTCCTCTCCTGATATTCCAGGAAGCATAAGGTCAAGTAAAATAAGGTCTGGAATTTCTTTCTCTAATAATAATTTTGCTTCTGTACCCGAAAAAGCCTGTACAGTCTGGTATTCTGCTTTTTCTAATATCTTAGCCAGCAATCCATTTATATCTGGTTCATCTTCTACAATCAGTATCTTGTATTTCATTTTCATCACTCCTTTCTAAATTGCCATCTCCATCTCCATCTCCATCTCCATCTCAATCTCCATGATGTCACATATGGCGAGTCCATCGTTCTCGAATCAAAATCCAACATCAAACTTCTGTAAAATTATAATTAAAATAATGCTACCCACAATAGCTACAAATGTAACCAGACCTACCGCATAACCAGTTATATTTTTAATATCATTTTTAATTCCATATTGAACAACAAAGCACATAACTCCTATAAGGCCCCCAATAATTAACAAGAAAATTCCTACTGCCCGAGAGATTTTCATTATATTACAATTTTCTTTTTCTTCTTCACTCATAGCATTGTAACCTGAAATCATCCAACTGCCTTTTCCGTAGATAAGACAAATACCTAAAATCGAAAAAAAGAGTACGTCTATTATCGCAACAATAATCATAATTGATCTCCCCTTCATCTTATTATAATCTTTATAAATACAGTTATTATTAGTAACAAGTTTTATATTAGGTACAATTATGAATATGGTATTTTACTTAATATCTATCACTAATATTATGTTATTAAATACATACAAGAGGGGTAGTAAACCCTAAACGCGTATTTATTATCTCTCTTTTAGCTATACTCGTTATTTCGCTAGCAATATGCTTAATTTCATCCGAAGAAGAATCATTACTTAAATCTTCGAGCTGAACTTTCTCTTGTATACTATTATAACATGTCCATAAATGCATCACACACATGGCTACCACAAGCAAATTCACAATACTTGCACTGCCCCCTATATAGTTCAATATTAAAATTCAAATTGAAATCATAATTATCCAACCTAAGTATTAACTCCACAATTTTCTTTTCGTGAGTTCTATGAATCTCCTCTGAATAATTAATGGTGATGATATCCTCTTTATACTGTGGTTGCCAAAATTTCATACTTATATTTTCAAAGGGTATATCTTTATCAAATATTTCTAAAGACCTTTCACCTAATATATACATATAAACAATAGCTTGCATTCTCTTAGTTACTTCTCTGTAATTTAATTTCCTATTCTCCGTTTTCCAGTCCCAAATTTCTATTTTGTTATTTGGCTTAATAATTATTAAGTCATACTTTGCTTGAATCCTAATATTATCTTTTCTCATTTTAATTTCATATTCCGGCAAATATATATTTTCATCTAAAATAGTAAATTTCTCTCGAAGTGAATTTGTAAAGTCTAGCAATTTAGTATTACTATCATTTATAACCACAGGAATGTTTGAAAAATATCTTTGAGCTATAAGATGAAAATCCAGTCCCATGTTCATATTCTCATAATAATCCTCATCATCTATCGAATCTTTTTTCCATCTGATATTGTCCAAATATTTCAGTTTAAATTTATAAGGACATTTAGCAAAAGTATTTAAAAGATTTTGACTATAATAGACATGATTTAATTTTCTAATGTCTAACATTTAAAGCCCCCTTTTGAGCATTTATATAATCTTTAAGAACATAAAAATACTTTGATGGTTTATCCTCATTCCATTTTCCTTCATTAGACTGCGTTGCCATTAAAATCAAATATTCTTTGGCCCTGGTTATCCCAACGTATAAAAGCCTTATTTTTTCATTTATTATTTGTATTTTAGCTTCTTTTAATGGATCTTCACAAATATTGTTACCTAGAATTTTAGCTATTTCAGACGTGCAAAGAACAATTGGGTTTTTAAATTCATCTTTTAAATAATAATACTCTTTAAATTTATCCGTTGTCATATAAGGGTATTGATAGGATGTAATATTTAATATTAATACACAATCCCATTCCAGCCCTTTGGCTTTATGGCAAGTAGATACCGTTATTCTATCAGGGGATGGTTCATATCCTTCTAGGTCGTATATTATGCCTGAAATATGATCTAGTATACTATTCTTTCCATCTAATAACTGCTCTGCAACATAACCTAATGAAAATCCACTATTATCTTTAGACCCAAATCTAACATAAGAGGAAACGGCCTCTGCCATTGCTCTATTTTCAATACTAAAATTTAGAACATCACTAATATATAAAATTAATCTATCAAAATGTGTCTGAGGATATTCAAATATTGTTCTAATTAAATCTAGTGAATTTATAAATTGTTTATACACCTTGGAGTTTAATATTCCCCCTGGAATATCCGCTTCATTTATCTTACCACCAGTGGGGTATACAAGCTTTTCAACATCATAACCGCAAATAAAATCCAGCAATTTTTCACTTTCTTCATTATGTTCCTGGCAAAACACATTTTTAATTAAATCTTTAAATATAACACTATCTTGTGGACTTGATATAAATTGCAGTATATATCCTAAGGTACTTGTAACTTTAATTCTTTTATCTGATTTATTTGATAACTCATCACATTCAATATTATTAAATCTAAGATTATCTGCTATTTCCCTAACTTGATTATTAAAAGGGACTAATATTGCGCAGGTTTTACTCGGGAATTTTTCTTTAAATTTCATAGCCACGTGAGCTGCTTTTTTAGTTTCTTCTTCTCTTGAATTACATATCATAGTGCTTATGCCGTAGTTATCTTGGCTGGCTTCAGCTTTCTCATTCAAACTTTTAATGTTTTGATCTACTAATGCACTTCTACACTTTTCTTCTCCATGTTGATTGTTTGTATACCTAACTAGTTCATTCGCTAAATTAATAATATTATTTGTACTACGTCCAGCTCTGAACATTTCGAAGGCATTATTTGCCTTACCACAAAACTCCCTAAAAAATTTAGGATCAGATGATGTAAATGTTCCTGTTATGCTTTGATTAACATCCCCAACTCTTACTAAATTGCCACTACTGCGTGAAATTAAGCTTAGTATTTTTCCTTGAATTAAGTTAGAATCTTGACATTCATCTTCAAAAACAAAGCTATATTTCTTTTGTAACTTTTCTCTAACTATGTCATCAGTTTTTAAAAGTTTATACGCAAGAATTAGCAAATCATTGTAATCTATATAACCCTCACTTTTTAAGATTTTGGTGTAATCATCATAAATTTCAGATATATGTACTAAAATATTATTTTGATCTAATGACTTTACATCCTCTTTTAATTTTTCAGGAGAAATGTCATTTATCTTTAATTCACCTATAATCGTATCCGCTGTTATAAAAAAATCATTCCACCACTTATCTTGTTTTCCTGGATATTTATTTAAGGATTTATCCGATATCATACTCTTAAATACAGCCTCTCCTCCCTTTCTTCGCCACATTGATATACACCTATTTAAATATAAACTTTTATTAACATCATCCAATATTTGAAATTCCGCATTAACCCCCATTACATCTGGTCTATCTTTCAAGATTTTCAGTGCTAAACTATGGATAGTCATAACTTCATAATCGCTAGTTGCATTTATCCCCTTGTTTTGTAACACCGTGGATATTCTGTGTTTAAAGTTGTTAACTGCACTATTCATAAAAGTTACTATAAGTATTTTCCCAGGTTTATGGACCTTAGCCTTTATAATTTCACATACTAGATTACATATTATGAAGGTCTTTCCCGCTCCTGGAACTGCTGGGACTGCCATAGTTCCTCCTCTATACTGCATTATAGGCAATTGGTCATCTCTATAAATTATTTCTTTAACTTCGTTACTAATATTTTCATCCCTCATCTCCACAGTCAATAGTTTCACCTCTTTCACTTAATATTTCTATAAGCATATCTGCAAATTTACTTTCTTGCGCAAATCCACTTAGTGAATATTCACTACCATATATATATAATTCACCTCTGCATTTTCTTAATAAGCAATTAGTAACAGACATTAGATTTCCATAGCTATTATTATTTTCTTCCTTTTCAGTATACATATCATCAATATTCCAATTCGACTTTAATACATAAGAATTTGATAATTCGCAGGCATTTCTTGGGGACCACATATTACTGTTAATATCTGTCCATATCTGAACCTTGCAGCTTTTATTAGAGGTCAAATAGGTATAAGGAGATGTTAAAACTATACTATTATCTTGTAACAACATTTCCTGCAACTCATTCATAGAATAAAATCCACTTCCCTCTCGCCTAATAAATTCTATAAACCGCACCTGCGAACATTCCCCTTTAAATTCTAATTTATCTAAAGTTTTTATGAAACCTTCGCAGCTTTCATATAAACCTATATAGTCCTCTATATGTTCTTTAACTTTTGGAATAGTTACAAGCACCTGTGAAAATGCAGTTCTGAAAAATTCGCTAAGGGTCCCCTTATGATCCTTTAAATTAAGCTTGTAATTTTCTATCCACTGCTTTAACTCATTATATTTATTTGCTGCCTCGGCCCCTACTCTATCTTCAATATCGGAGCTAAGATCTTTTAGCACATCTTCCTTTGCAAAAGGATAAAGCAGAGAACTCCGAATAGCATCTAGCCTTAACATAAAAGAGAAAAAGTTTTTATAATCTTCCTTTGTTAACCTTATGCTTTTATAATCATTACACAATACTGCGAGTACTATTAAAGGGTGTAAATATTCATTGTCTATAAATCTATTCTTACTTGACGTTTCCATTACTGATATATTTAACTGCTTTGCTTTTTTGTGAAGTTCATATGAAATAATGAAATCATTAAATGGACATATTATTGCTATGTCCTTTGGCATAACTCCTTGATTTAATAATTCTTCAACTTTCAGCATTATTTTCTGGACCATTTCCGCTCTTAACTCTGATGACATATCTATGAAAGCTGGGACATCTTCACTTATTTTGTCTTCCATATAAGAAGTGTGCGCCCTGTTATCTATTACACTAGCAAGCTTAATAAAATTATCATTGCAGCAAAAATGATTATCTAAGGTAATCTCATGATATTCTATGTTTAATTTGCTCTTAAAGTAATCAGTATTAGCTCCATAATAACTACACAAACCACCAATCGGATTATAAAACAAGTATGCCATATCCACCTTATTAATAATCTTAAATACTAATTCTTGCTCTGCAGGTGAAGCCTCATCTATATCATCTACTATAAGATATTTTATATTATTTAGACTAGTATATCTTAAGTCATGAAGTAAATAATTATTATATAAATAAAAAGATAAACCATAATCTACAACACCATTACGTAATAATTTTGAGATATAATACATAGTTACATCGTCCAATTGATTATATGTTTCTTTAACTAAGAAATCCTTCACTTCTAATGAATTATAAAGCCTAGTTCCTACTTCCTCAAAAGGCACTAATGATAGTGCAGCATTATTAATATTAGAAATTAAATCTGTTGCTATTTTTGAAGAAGTCGACGTTATATCTTGAAAGTATCCCTTAGCTTTTTTGAAATGATCCACTAGAGCTTTCATAGCATAATTTGTAGCATCAAAAGATGCGAACTCAGGCTTTAATATATTAATTTTAATTTCCTTGCAATTCTCTACTACATAAGGCCAGTAGAGCGATAGTTCCCTCCTGATAAATCCATAATAAGAACTTTTTCTAATTTCTGACGTAGTATTAAAAATCATATCTTTTGACCATGTAATATTTTGATATCTATTCATAAATAAGCATAATATATTTGAGCTTTTAATGTTTTTATTTTCTATTAAATCCCTATATTTAGTGGTTGCAAGGGTTGTTTTACCACTTGCAGAATTTCCTTTAATTAAGATACATTTCTGCGCGAATTTATTTTCTTCCAATTCATTGCAGGCCTGTGCATAGTTCATAATATCAACTCCAGGTAATTCATTATTTTATGATTTTCATTATAACAATTTTAGCTCCATTCTTTTAGCAAGGCTTCTAAAAAGATATATTTTATTCTATATCAAAATTATTATTCATCTTCTTCAACAATTCAAAAAATATTTCCTTTTCTTCTTTCGAAAAATTTTTATATGCTATTAAATTCACTTTTTTAGAAATATCATTTACTTTCCCTTCTACTGCTTTATATTTCAGTGAAAATTATGTATGTTATTCTTCTATCTTCTATACACTTTTCTTTTTTTACATATCCTAATTTTGATAATTTATTGACTAATGCAGTAATCGTAGACTTATCTTTCCCTATTAATTCTCCTATTTCTTTCATACTTAGTTTCCCATTATTATTAAATAGTACTGTAAGGATATTGCCATATGATGGCACCAACTCATCCAAACCTTTTTCTTTTAATGCTTTTTCAATAAATCTAGTCATTTTTTTCTTAGTTTTGCTTATAAAATATATTATATATTTATCATTCATAATGAGGCTCCTATCCTTAATTTAAATCATCTATTTAATTATTAGTTAATGTTTATTTACGTAAGTTAGTTACTTTCAATGATTTTATATCTTAAGGTTATAAATCCTCGATTTCAACCACAGTACGTAGAGATGTGTTATATTCATTTCCATCCGTAACGGTTCGTCAGAAATAAACACCCCCAGGGGTATTGGCGAAAGAGAACGACTGATCTTGCTAATTCTAAGTATGCCTCTGCTTTATTACCTTTTTTTTAGGTGGCTGTCCAGACCCATAGAAGAAACTGTACACAGTTTCTTCTTGCTACCTTTAGTTCTTAATTTTTATAATTTTTATCTGTGAAATTTATGACCACAATTCATACAATGAATACACCTGCTTATGACCCCTTTGACTCAGCAGCAAAAAAACAAGGTGTAAACAGAATTTATAATAGCTTAATCATAACTTCTGGTAGGTATTATATAGATTTTCAAACATTAGAGTCTCAGCTAAAAGAATTCAAACCTAAGTTATATTTATTTTGCTCCCCTCATAATCCTTCCGGGAGAATTTGGAGTATGGAGGAAATGAGCGAGGTTGCAAGTCTATGCAAGGAGAATAACACCATACTAATAGTTGACGAGGTACATGGAGAGCATATACATTACGGTGAATTCCATTCTGCTTTAAAACTAAAGGAATATGAAGACAATCTAATATTACTTACCTCTCCAAATAAAGGCTTTAATTTAGGCGGACTTAAAACTTCTTATTCAATTATACCTAACACGGATATAAGAGCCTGCTTTAGAAAAAAACTAGAACAGAATTCAATTACTTCACCCAATGTTTTTGGTATTATTGGACTAATTTGTGCCTACACGAAGTGCACACCATGGCTTAATGACTTAAATGCGTATGTTAAAGAAAACTATGAGCTCTTTGTATCCTATATAGAAAAGAAAATACCAATGTTTAAAGTGATGAAAATGGAATCCTCCTACCTTGTATGGGTAGATATAAGTGGGACAAAACTAACATCTACAGAAATAACACACCTTCTAGCCTCAAAAGCAGGAGTCCTGGTAGAAAACGGGGCGCATTTTGTTAAGGATGGAGAAGGTTATATTAGGTTTAATTTAGGCACACAAAAATCAAATGTGCTTGAAGCATTAAAGAGAATGGAAGAAATCTTTCAAAGTAAATTTAATTAGATTTGACAGCATTCTTAACTAAGCCTTAACTTCATAAAACCCTGTGATTTCAGTGTAGCGGCAGATATTGCAGTTAAGTATTTAATTCACAATCTCCAGCCGCCTTCTACATTTATTCTAGTCAATTTTCTTATTAAAAAAACATTATTTCACCATACACCTATTCCACCCAAGATCAAAATCTCTATCCATGGATACTATGCATATTAAAGCAAAAGAAAGCGAAAGCAATTTTGATATAAAATACATCAAAATTGCTTTCACTTTTTTAAAACCTGAACACCTTATAATCTAGTACACAGTATAATACTATTACTTGATACGTATGGATTTCCATCTAAATACCACTCAGCTGTATGATCCCCAAATATACGTGTTATCAACAATATACTTACTCAATAATAACATCTACAATTTTGCCTTCACTAACTCTTATCAAGCCCATGTCTGTTATCTTTAACTCCGGGCTTACGGGTAAAGACATTGTGCTTAGAGACATTATTGGGTTATAGTGATTGTATCCTAATTTCTCCATAGCCATTCTTACCTTCCCAACCTTTTGACCTATTTCGTCCATAGAACAATCTGATAAAATACCGGCTATAGGCAGTTCAATTTCTGCAAGCACTTGTCCACTATTTACAACACAATAGCCTCCTTGATTTTGAATAACAGCATTTGCAGCCCTTACCATATCATCCGGATTTTTTCCTATTACTAATAAATTATGATGATCATGTGCATAGGTTGTTGCTACTGATCCATGTTTTATGGTATCTCCTGTAACAAGCCCTAGAGCAACATTTTTACTTTTTCCATGTCTTTCAAACACTGCAATTAGGCAGTATGGAGAATTGACCCAATCGACAATTCCATCAACTACATTTAGCTCATCAAATATTTCCCTTGTAAAGGTCGTAGTATCCTTTACCTCCATAATTCTGCATTTTACCTTTAGCTTTTCTTTGTTTACTTTAATCTGTAAAGCTTCTTTTTCAATTTTTGATAAGTGGACACTTTCATAAAACTTAGCAGGGAAAGTAAATTTGTTTTCTTTTATAACATATTCTTTATCTTTATTATATACTTCTATCCCATCCTTAAATGTATGAGATATTGAAAATTTTTCTAAATCGTTTAGCAGAATAAAGTCTGCACATTTACCAGGAGCTACACTACCCTTATCGCTGAGTTTCATTCTTCTTGAAGGAGTGAAGGTGGCGATATAGATTGCATTTTCAGGTTTCATACCCAGGCTTATTGCTTTTTTAACAAGTTTGTTAAGGTGTCCTTTATTCACAAGAGAATCCGCCATTACATCATCTGTTACAAGTGCAACATGTTCATACAGTTCATTTTCTATAATAAATTCAATTATATCCTTAGTAAGAGTCTTTTCTTGTATTTCTATAAACATACCGTTTAATATTCTTTCTTTAATCTCTGACACGCTGTGCTGAGTATGATCGGAATCAACACCATAAAATATAAATTTAGCTAAATCTAAACCAATTAATTTTGGGCAATGGCCTTCGATAGCATGATTAGGGTAGTTATTTTTTACATATTGAATAAAACTAATTGACTTAGAATTTGGATCATTAATTACATCCATATAATTCATCACTTCACCAAGGCAAATAATTTTCTTTTCATTTAGAAGTTCTTTTAGTTCTTTTAAGCCGATTTCATCTCCAGTTGTTTCAAGCTTAGAGGAGGTGGACGGTACAGAACTAGGGACACCATAAAAAATATCTACAACACATTCTTTGGCTGCATTAATCATCTCTTTAACACCTTCAATTCCAAAAACATTTGCAATTTCATGTGGCTCAGAAACCACAGTGGTAACCCCGTTTTTAATAAGTTCATTAGAAAATGACATAGGTGTAGCCATTGAGCTTTCTATATGCATATGTACGTCTACTAATCCAGGCACTAAATATTTGCCCTTACCATCAATCACTTTTGCAGGGCATAATTTATAGGCTTCATTGATCCCAATATATAAAAACTTGCCATTTAATATGGAAACATGAGCTTTTACAAACTTTTTAAAATATGAATTAAAAACATCTATGTTTTTTATTAATAAATCAACATCCATTGTTTTTCTCCTTTTTTATGAAAATAATTATATTTAAGTAGTCGCTATAACATAGAAATAATATACAAGTACAGCCGCTAAAACATAATGTCCAATCAATAATTCTTTCATTTTTCCGGTTGTAATTTTTAGAATGACATAAACAATCATGGCTGCTGATATACCATTTCCTACATTGAAAGTGAAAATTGTTAGTGTAATACATATAAATGCTGGCAAATATTCGGTTATATTTTCATAATCTATCTTGCGCATTCCTGATAACATTTTCATACCTATTAACATTAAAACTGGTGCTGTTGCTGACACTGGTAACATTAAAGCCAGTGGTGTAAAGAACAACATAAGGAGGAATAAAAAAGCTGTTGTAACCGCAGTAAGTCCCGTGCGTCCACCTTGTTCAACACCTGCTGCTGATTCTAAATAGGTTGTCATACATGGCATGCCAAATAATGAGCCAACTAGAGTTGAAATAGAATCAACTTTAAAGCATTTATCTATACCCTCCAAGTTTCCCTCCTCATCCAAAAATCCTGCCTTTTCACCTACACCTAATACTGTACCAAGAGTTGAAAAGAAATCAGGAATGAAAAATGCAAATAAAAAGGGAAGATACTTTACATTTAATGCACCTATTGGATTTACTTTAAAAGCTAATTCTGAAAATCCTGTTGGCATTGAAAATAAAGAATTAGGAATTTGTGTAATACCCATAGGTATACCTATAATTGTTGTTACAATAATACCAATTATAAAACTTCCTTTAACCTTTAAAGCATCTAAAACAATTATAATTATTAAACCAATTACTGCTAGTATTACAACAGGTTGGGTAAGATCTCCAAAAGCTAATACATTTTTATTGGAATCTGCAACAATAATGCCTACACTTCTAAAACCTAATAAGCTTATAAATAACCCTATACCTGCACTTATGGAAACTTTTATACTAACAGGAATAAGCTTAACTATAAACTCTCTTATGCCTCCAAAAGATACAATTATAAAAATTACTCCACTAATAAATATCATACCAGAGGCTATTTCCCAAGGAATTCCTTCACCCTTTATCATTGTGATTGCAAATATGGCTACACTTCCAAGTCCAGGCGCTAATGCAAATGGTCTATTTGTATATAATCCCATTGCCATTGTACATGCAAAAATCATTAGTAAGAGAATGGTAAGTGAAGCTCCACCTGGTGCCCCGGCAGATTTCAATATACCAGGAACAACAGCTAAAACATATGCCATAGTTGCAAAGGTAGTTATTCCTGCAAGAATTTCTGTTTTAATATTCGATTTATTTTCTTTTAACTTAAAGAATTTATTTAGATAAGTACTAATTGAGCTCTGATTTTTCTTATTAACTAAAGCCTTTTTCGTTTCCTTCATTTTCTTCACTCCTCTAATTTTATAAGATATAGGATTCTTAGTTATTGTTGTTCAGTTAACTTGAATTCAGCATCTACCTCCCTTCTGATTTTATGGTTAGACAGTAAATATAACGCAAATTTTATGCCAACAGTAAATTTTATTAATAAAATATGGCTCAATGGGTTAATTTGCATAAGATTTAATAATATTTAAAACTATTCCCCCCCGTTTTATCTAATTTAATGGGATTAAAACTATAACTTTTGTATCATTGATACCATTTGTTTTATATGCTACAATTAATTAAACTTAGTAAGGAGTGAATATTATGAAAAAAAAGATAACTCTATTGACTCTAAATGATGAAATCGCTCCTCTTCTTAAGAAAGAGTTAACTGATATTTTCGATAATCTATTCGAAATTGATTGTTATTACCCCACTAATGGGCCTGTACATCCAATCAAAAATACCGATTTAATTCTATGTCACGATCCTAATCTTTTAGTTCAAATGATGCCTTATATTAAATGCAATGCCCCTACACTTATGATGAAAAGAACGATTTCAAATAAAAGCTTCAAGAAACTTAAAAAACTTCCCTTGGGGAAAAAAGCTCTCATTGTAAGTGTAAATGACAATGCAACCCTTGAAATATTAACAACAATATTTCAACTAGGAATAAATCAACTGACTCTTTATCCTTACTCTAAAAATATAGCAAGTTATCCACCAGTAGATTATATTGTTTCATCAAGGGATTATGATTTTATCCATGACATAAATGCAGAACTAGTCATAATAGGCAAAAGGGAATTCGATATTTCTACAATTCTGGATATTATCACTATCATGGAGATTGATAAGGTTGCATCGAAAAAAATAATAGAAAGACATTCATTAAAAGCACCAACATTTTCGCATGGTATAAAGGCTACTCTTGAAGATAAAAGAGTATTGTCTACTAAATGGAATATATTACTAGAAAAATTTTCTGATGCAGTTATTGTGTGTGATGAAAATAATGAGGTTACTCTTATTAATAATAAAACATCAGAAGTATTAGGTTTGCCATGCGATTTATTGCAAGGTAATAAGTTGGAAAATATAGTTAATCAATTTCCGGAATTAAAGTTTTTTTTATCAGATACAACTCTAAATAGTGAATTAATTTATTTTAAAGGCAAACAACTTGTTATTACAATTGAAAACATTGAATATAATTCAATTTTGTACGGAAAAATTATAATCATAAATCTTTATACAAACATACTAAAAACACAAAACAAAATACATCAAAAAATTATTGGTAAAGGACATTTCTCTAAATATACCTTTAATGATATTATTGGAAAAAGTCCTAAACTATCTGAAGCTGTTGATATATGTAAAAAAGTTGCAGATTCATGCTCTACTATTCTATTCGTTGGAGAAAGCGGTACGGGAAAAGAGCTATTTGCAGGAGCAACTCATAATCATTCTTTGCGTAGCAAAAAACCTTTTGTTGCAGTTAATTGTGCTAGTATCCCTGAAAACCTTTTGGAATCTGAGTTATTTGGATATGATGAAGGAGCTTTTACTGGTGCAAAAAAAGATGGGAAGATTGGCATGTTTGAAAGAGCTAATGGTGGAACTTTATTTTTAGATGAAATAGGTGAATTACCTTTAAAAGTTCAAGCTAGCCTTTTAAGAGTTCTACAAGAAGGCCAGTTTATGAGAGTCGGTGGAGATTTTATAATAGAAATTAATACAAGAGTAATCACAGCAACTAATAAAGATTTACTTAACATGGTTGAGGAAGGAACTTTCCGTAAGGATCTTTTCTATAGAATAAATGTATTTCAAATACAGATACCTACCTTAAAAGAAAGAGTATCTGATATTCCACTTTTAATCAACACTTTTATGTCAAATTCTAATAAATATTATCCCATAGAACAAGACTTTCAAATATTTTGTAATAATTATGATTGGCCAGGAAATATCCGTGAATTGTTTAATACTTTAGAGTATATGACAACTATTTCAAAGGAAAATTTATCTGTTAAAAATATGCCAAAATACCTTATAAAAAAATCATATCTATATAGAGATAAAGATATATCTGATATAACCCTACTAGAATATCTATTATTAAAACTTTTAAGTCAAGAAGATGGTGAGCGAAATACAGGAAGACGCAGTTTACATAATTATTTTTGCAATATCTACTATAATATTTCAGAAGTTAATATTAGAAAAAATCTTGATAGCCTTGCTCAAAAAGGTTATGTAAAAGCCAATAAAGGACGACGAGGCAGCGAAATTACTATAGAAGGTATAAGTGTATTAGGAACTAAGATTGTTAACAAAGTGTAATTGTAGTCAACATAATAAACGGCAAATCAGCTTATGGTATTACAGGAACTCAGAATATTGGAGAAGTAGTGGATGAAGTAATATTAAATGAACAGAAAATTGAAGATCTTACCGGAAGAAGACCAAAGTATTTCCGATCCGGCACAGTACGTTATGATGAGGTAGCAGTAAAAATTGTAAATGAAATTGGTGAGGCTGCAGTAAACTTTAATGTCCTTGGAAATGCAGGAGCCACATATACAAAAGAACAGGTTAGTAAAGCCTGTTTAACTGCCCCTCCAATATCTATTCTTTTATTTCATATGAACCATACAATCTGCTGGTTATGGTGTAACGTCACCCAACTAACTACTTATTATACTGAAAAACTTTCTAATATTTTGGGTAAAATTGATGAAATTACTGTTGCATCAGCTTTATATTCTATCGCAAATAATGTACACTTTTTATAAGATTAATTATTATGAAAACCTATTCTCTTATAAATTCTGTCTCACACATTTTACAAATAACTCGGCTTTCAAAATCTTCATTTGGTACTTCTCTAACATATAACTCACTACTTCCACAGTTGCCGCATTTTCCTTCGTATTCACAATTATCATTACACATTTCATAACAGTTTTTTTGCCATAAAATGAGTTCTATAAGTTCTATAGAATATGCTGTTTTATCTGATATGAAGTTATATTCATCATCTTTGCTATAGCTACTGAACTGTGCATCCATCTTTGCAAGAAAAACATCATCTGTATTGATAATTTCATCGATCATCTTAATCATACTCATGTTTTTATCAACATCCGGAAGCGGAAGATCATTTCTTTGTTTAAGTCTATCTATTATATATTGTTTTATCTGCTTGAGCTCATTCTCATCAGAATCAATATTTTCGAAATCAATCCACTTTATTTCAAAATACATGATGCCAAGATTATCATGAAATCCCCATCCTATTCCACTGGTATCATCCACAACTGCTTTTAACCTTTTTCTCAATACACTAAAAATTTCCGGGTTTTTATGTTTATTAATAGAATTTACTACTGCTTCATACATACTCTCGACACTGTTATAAAAACTTTCATTAATGTCACCATAAGTATCCGTAAACTTAACCCCCATTTCAACATAGTAAAGCATTAATTCAATTACAAGTTTTTCATCTGAACACAACTTTTTAAAATGATTTACTATTTTTCTTGCTTCTCCTATTTTAAATTGTGCTCCCATGCTTTTCGGAAAGAATATATCCTGAACCTTACTTTTATAAATTCTAAATATTTGTTCAATTGTATCATAATCTCCATATTTAATAGTTATATATTCTTTTACCTCCGCACTAGCTTTGTAACTGTCCAAAAGTAATTCTATTATTTCTTCTCTACTTTGTTTTTTAAGTATATTCTTTAGTTTAGTTATGCTTAATAAACATTCATTTTTTTTCATTTTCTTCATCTCCATTTCAGGTATTTTTGGTGCCACCCACATGGCAAGTGGCAAGTTCTTATCCCTATCACAATAGTGAATATAGATTCAACCACTTATATTATAACAACAAAAACTGCAAGAATACATTTATTTCAGATGTATTCTGACAGTTTTTTCGTTAGATTATTTTAATGTCCTATTACACAATTTTATTATTTTTTTCTTCTTTTGAAATTATACGTCTTCTTCAATCTTTCAATTATTTCAAAAACTACCGGGCACACACTTGCAGATTCGATTATACTATATAAACTGAATAATCTTTCTGGCTTATTTGTAAAGGGATAGTCTCTACAACCGTGTGGTTTGCATTTTTCAATCTTACAAGTACCATTTCGACTTAAAAAACTGCATGGTTTTCCTTTTACTACTACTTTAGTTTTTCCGGAAAGTTGCTACTTACAAAGGTTGAAAACCTATTTTCAGATAAACAATTCTTGTAAACTAATTAGAAATTCTTCAAATATTTGTGATTTCACAATATCATCTTTAGAATATATCCTAGGTTCAGAGTATGTTCCATTTTGTTGTAATGTAAACATTTCAACGGTCTTACTTCTAGGTGATATTATCCAATATTCCTGTACACCAAATCTCATATATAGATCCATCTTTTCTATATAATCTCTTGAAGTAGTAGATGGTTCCAACACTTCAACTGCAAGTGTTGGAACACCTACATAATTTTTTTCATTAAGACCACTTTTATCGCATATAACTATTAAATCTGGTTGACCCTTGCTTTTTTCTTTTTCATTTTCAAATATAACATCAAAAGGAGAAACAAAATGTCTACAATCTTTACCCTTAAAATAATTCCCAAATTCAGTAGACAAGTTTGTGACAACAATTTGATGTGCTACAGATGGGGCTGCTTGCATATACACTATTCCATTTATAAATTCTAAGCTTTCATTTCCACTATCCATTCTTTCAAACTCTTCATAATCAATCGAATTTTCCTTTGGAATCACACTATCAACCCCTAATATTCATATTTATTCTAAAAAATCATAACCATACTACACAACACATTGATGAATACAAAACGATCTTAATCTTCTTCATATTTACCTTCAGTGCAAAGTTCATCCAGATATCCATCACCTAATCTAAATAAACCCTTTAACTGCTGTTTTTCGGAAATTGCAACTATAAACTGTTTTTTACCATCACCGCTATGCCCTACAATAAATAAATTGTATCCTAAATGATAATGTGTTCTATTATGCGTAAGATATCTCCAAACTCTCGTTCTAGGTTGAATAGATGCAATTTCTCCTTGCCAATTCGCTTTTAATGAAATGTTCTCAAAACCATTCATTATCATAGTCATCTTCAATCCTCTATATTTAATATTCGTAGGTATCTAATGCTTTTTTACTTCCCACAACATTTTTTATATTTTTTTCCACTACCGCAATAACATGGCTCGTTTCTTCCTATTTTATTATTAATAATATCATGATTTTTTTCATATTTGACTGTCCCCGGTGCTACCAAACTATTTTCCGTCCTTATGTTTCGGTTTATTTCTTTCTCGAACTTATTTAGTTTTTCATTTTGCTCTGATTCACTATACAAATTTAAAAGTCTTACTTCTACATCCTCTCTATTAACTAAATTAGATACATTAAGAGCCTTTAAAAGCACTTCCTCACCTTTAGAAAAATCAGGGTTTATCGCTTTCATAAGCCAATATTGATCAGACAATCCTATCCAACCCCATCCCCATGTTGGATTTTCCGATAAATATTTTTCAAATAACTCCTCACCTTTTTTTATGTTTCCTAAATAAAAGTGGGTTTCTGCTATAGCTCGTTTTGCATTTTCCAGGGTTAACTCTTCGCTATCATCTGTAAAACTTATAATTTGTTCATTCATACTGATACGCAAACTCCCATAAACTTCTAATATCTCGCCATCATTAGCGTTTGCAGAGGTTGCAGCGTTTGCAACTATATTACATAGGCAATTCTCAAAATCATTTAACCAATTTACTACAAATTGAGTACCATTATAAATATTGTCAAAGCTAGCAAATGTCTTTAAATTATTATTTTTCATGTAATCCATCAATTTATTCCAAACCTCTATCCAACTTTTAACGGCTTTATCATGTTTATTATCCATCAAAAATTGATATCCTTCTTGCATCTTTTCGTCAAGCTCCATAAATTCCTTTGAAACTAACTGCGGATTATTGTAAAAGTCTTTATTACTAATCGAATTGTTTTTCATTACACTACTCCTCTCTTCGTTCTCATCTTCCAAATTGATTTAATTGCATGTTTAATTCTTTCAAATGTAATTTTACTAATATGTATATTATAGTATAAATATATATATATATCAGCATATCACTATGAGATTGTATAAAAAATAACCATCTAAATTTAATTGGATGGTTAAATGGTGCCAACCACATGGCAAGTGGCAAGTTTTATTTTTAATATATCTTCTTAACCTCATCATATTTTTTTGAAACTTCCAAAGTATTACCATTAGAATTGTTATGTAGATATTTCTCATAAAAATTCAATATAAATTCCTGTTGAATTTCACTTGCGATTCTACCATCAAGCTTTCCAGTTATCTTGAAGTATTTACTTAGTGGCGAATACATATAAACCATGGAAAAATCCATATGCTTTATACCATTAATTTGGTACAATTCCCTAACATTCTTACTACTGTCTAATAATAAAGACAACTTTTTATTGTTTAAACTTTTTTCCCACTCCTCACTTCTTAGGAATAAAGCTGGAACATTAAGCCCACTTTTAATATCATCTTCTTTACTGGGCTCCACCCATGCATCCATGCCAATCACAGCTTTTATTCTTTTATCCTGCAACGCAGTAGTAACTACTGCTCCACCTCCAGTGGAGTGGCCTAATAACCCAACCTTTGTTAAGTCAAATTTACCTTTAAACATGGAGTCTTCATCGCCTAAATTATACTTTTCTAATGTATCTAAGGTTAATTTAATATCTCCTGCAAATGTATTAACTAATGTATTCGCATAGTTAAAAAAATCTGGAGTTATCTCTCTTTTAGGTAACGCCTTATTGCTTAAGTATGCCACTTCTCCATCATTAAATACGGTTACCGCAGAACCATATGTATGATCTATAGACACAACTATATATCCTTCACTTGCTAATAGTTCTGCTACATCGGTATGTAGGTTTCTAAAGCCCGTCCACCCATGCGATATAATAACCACAGGATATTTTCCTTCCCTCTTACTTATAGGTACACTCGCATAAGAATTTGACATTACTAAACTTGTGTGGCTTAAAATAAAATTAGGAAAGCCCATCAATTTTGAAACCCCTTTAGCTACTATATCCCCATCCTGTAGCCATGGAACTTGTTTAAACCCTTTAGTATTTTCTGCTGGGTACCATACTTGGAATTTTATTTTTCTGTTATTTTCTAAATTATTACTATATATAGCTTTTCTATTTTCATCCGTAACATCAAAAGATACCGTCCCTATTTTATATTTACCTTTAGGAATAGACATCTTATATACTGGAAATGCTAATGCTAAAATAGTTGATATTATTAAAAATAATATCATTAAACCTGTTATTAGGCCTTTTATCCTCTTATGACTATTTAACTTATTAACATTAAATACCCCTGTAAATTGAAGTATGCTTAGTATAAAATAAATAATTAACACTAAATATAACGGATATAATTGCCATCTCTCCCCTTCTATAAATAAATGAAATATAAATGTTACAAATCCCAATATAGGCAGGTATTTAACTATCTTTATCCTCTTAAAATCACCTATTAATACTAAAACTGTAGTAAATAAAACAGTCAAAAACATAATACCTTCTAATAATCTCATAATAAGCTAGCTTAACCTTATAACTGTTAAGCTAGTTTTCACCTCCAAACCTCTTAATTGGGGTCCTACTACTAATCATTTTCTTTAAACTTGGTTTTCTTAATCCTAATTTCATTATAATTCCTCCTAAAATTTTATCTTTTAAATTTTTCTCCAAATTTTCTAATTCCCTTATACTCTTCTTTAACCATATTAACATAATACCATTAGCCAAGGAAAAATATTGCCTTCTAAAAATATTGAATTACACTGCGATTTTCAATTCGTGAGCCTACCAATACTGTTGCTCTAATACCATTAATTTTACACATTTTATCATATAAATTAAAGTGGTGTCTCAATAATCTTATGCAAAAAAGTATGGATAGGCACATAATCCCTATCCATACTAATTCATATTGGCAATTATACTATTAACGTATTTAATTAGTTAAAGACTACGCACTGGAACCAGTTTCTTCTTGCTATTCAGTAAAATCAGATAAGCTATTGTATTAAAATACACTTGAAAACTTACTTATCATTAGTTATAATATAAATAATTATAGTCTGAATAAAGTATGTGACTAAAGGAGGATGGCATATGAATGATAGTTTTTACAAACAAGAAATAGAGCAATTAGAAATAAGATTAAAAGAAAGCGAAGAAAAAGCAGAAAGGGAAGCTGAATTAGTTATCGCTAAAAAGGAACTTGCCTTTCAAAGCCAAGAAAAAGCAGACCGAGCAGCTGAGCTAGTTATCGCTAATAAGGAGCTTATTTTTCAAATCAGAGAGAAAGTAGATAGGGCAGCTGAGTTAATTAATGCATATAAAAAACTTGCCTTGCAAAGTGAAGAGAAAGCAGATAGAGCAGCTGAGTTAATTAATGCATCTAAAGAGCTTGCCTTGAAAAGCATAGAGGAAGAAAAACGGGCTGCCGAGTTAATCATTTCTAATAAGAAACTGGGAGAATTAATGTCACCTACTTTCAGTAAAAAATAATGAGGTTACCATTTCAGCTCATTATTTATACATATTAAACTTTTAATTATATCCATTATTTATGTAGCCTATTATCATCATTATTACTGCTGTAAAAATAGATAACACTGCAACAACAAAAAAACCATGTGGTATTAGATAACACATCCCACTCGACAAAAAATTACTACACAAAAATATTTGAGCTCCTTATTTTTTATTCTTTTATTTATATTATCTACAGGCCAAAAATATAAACAAGTAAAACAGAAATAGTCAATACTACTATTGAGGTAACGATATTCATCGGTATATATACCAATAAGGACTTACACTTAGCAATATTGTTTTTCATATACTTTTGTGTCCATGGACAATTTACTAAACATTTTAAACAACCATCACAGTGGTACACATACACAATGCGGAATAGACATGAACATTATAAAAAGCCGTGAATTGTCTTTTCACAGCTTTTTCTCGGTGTTCACCAAAAGGATAATAACCTCCTACTAATCCCTACTTTCTAATCTACAAAAACTCTCATAGTATGCGGCTTGATCCCCTATATCACTTACTTCATCAGTTGTCAGCATATTTACTGAACCACTTTTATGCCACATACCTTCATAAATCATAATTACGTTTTCTCCTACAATATCGCTTATAAGTATATATGCTTCGATTTCACCGTACTTTGACTTTACTTTTACTAATTGGTTATTTTCAAAGCCCTGCTGCTTTAAGGTGTTTTCATTTATGTAAGCTATTGGTTTTCCTCCTTCGAAGGCAAAATGCTGGGAATTAAGCGAATTTTTGGTGTGTGGTGTCAATAACCTTAGTGAATAGTTTTCATCCCTTTCCTTTATAGGTATATATTCTGGCAACGGACTTAATCCTTGGCTTTTAGCAGTTTCAGAGTAAAGTTCATATTTCCCCGACGGTGTATCAAACTTTCCATCTTTCCAAGGTATTTCTTCCCCTTCTAGGGCAAAGTAATTCTCCTTTAAGTATTCATAGCTCACATTAGCCTTCTCCATAAGAGGCTTTAATGCATTTCTAAAGAAAACTTCCTTATCAATATCTGGGTACTCTTTTAGCTCCATTTTTTTAGCAAGGTTTCTAAAAAGATCGTATTCACCCATGATGTTGTTCATAGGCTTTATAACCTGCTCCGAATAGCTAAGATAAGGCGAATACATTCCTGTATAGATAAAGTCCTCTTCCTCAAGGATGCTAGTTGCTGGTAGCACAAGGTCTGCAGCTCTTACCGAATCTGTCATGAACAAATCAATAGCTACAATAAAGTCAATCTTCTTAACAGCTTCAAGAGTTTTGTTTATATCTCCTACTTGAACCAGTGGATTTCCTTTGTTTATAAACATACACTTTACTGGAGGATTGTTAGCACTTAATATAAAATCAGCAAATTTACCTATAATATAATTTCTCTTTTTCACTTTGAGCTCTTCACTTTTATCTACATGGCTAACTACATACTTACTAATAGTTTTATGATAGTAATTAACTCCCCCTCCACTTTTTCCTATATTGCCTGTGATGGCCCCTAAGGAATCTATGGCTCTCACATTGTTTCCACCATTTCTATATCTTTGTAGTCCATAACCAATATAAATTGAAGAAGGTGTATTTTCGGCGTAGGCCTTTGCTAGTTTAATAATATTCTCTTTAGCTACTCCTGTAATCTCCTGCACATAATCTAAGTTAAATTTCTTCACATATTCCTTATAATCCGCGTATCCTTTAACATTGTTCACTATGAAGTCTATATCAATTAAGTCATTCTCAATAAGGTAGCTCGCTATACCAAAAGCTAAGACAGCATCCGTCCCTGGATTTAATCTAATATATTTTGAAGCTACCTTAGCTGTATTTGTTTTTATTGGATCAATAACATAAATATCTGCTCCTCTATCCTTTGCCTCTTTCAAATATTTCATTAGGTGAATGTTTGTATCTGCAGGATTTCTACCCCATATAAAAATAGTCTTAGAATTTAGTATATCTTTAGGGTCATGCTCTTTATTAGATCCAAAATCGATTTTTTGTGCTTCTTTACCTGCACCTAAGCATAGACTACCTATAGCTTTTGTTACTCCACCATAATAATTAAAAAACATTTCATCTACAGACTTACTAAGCCCACTATAACCACCACTAGAGAACAGGAGTACAGATTCAGCTCCATATTCTTTTTTATAAGAAAGGAGTTTACTAGAAATTTCATCTAGTGCTTGCTCATAACTTATGTCCACCCATTTGCCATTAACTTTCCTTTTAGGGCTTAATATTCTATCCGGATGATATACTCTCTCCAGATGTTTTCTACCCTTCACACAAATTACCCCTTGAGTTAAAGGATGATGCTTATTTCCTTCTATTTTTATAATTTTGTCATCTTTCAATGTTGCTACCATAGAGCAATTCCCGAAACAATCCAGTGGGCAACCAAAGTTTATCTTTTTCTCTTCCATGTATTACACCTCCATTGTTGCTTTGCACCTATGACATAATAATTACATAAGTATATAATTATTATGTTATAGTAATTTTTCATATAGCCTAAACCAATTCAATCCGTAGCTTCCAAGTCCCAAGTCAACTATATCGGTATATTTAAAACCACATCTTTCATACAGCTTAATGGCAGGTATATTGCCTTCGTAAACATCCAATCTAATTGATTTAGCTTGTAACTTAATACTGTGTTCGGTAGAAAAATCTATTAATGCTTTGCCTACACCACATTTCAAAAACTTTGGATGCACTACAAATGTATGTACAACAAAAACATCTGAATAGTCAGACTCAAATTTCCATGTAGCATTGTAGTATGCAGGTTCAGGTTCATGATTTAAAATAACAGAGCCAATGATTTTCCCATTATGCTTTGATACATAGAGATTACCACGTTTAACTCCATCAATTGCATTTTGCCGGACAGGATATATATCCTTTAGCCATCCAGGATAGTTTACTCCTTTTGCCAAATGGTCATTCAAATCGTTATAAAACTGTTCTAATTCATCAATATCATTTACTTTTCCTAGTTCAATAATGATATCCATATGTGTATTCCCCCCAATCAATATATTGCGTACGGTTATCTACAGATTGATGCTGGTTTATCAAAAAAGGCAAGCATACCTACCATTACCACATTAATTTTCATATCACAGAACTATCCATTTTGTTAAATCTAATTAGATTTGACAGCATTCTTAACTAAGACTTAACTCCATAAAAGCAAGTAATTTCAGTGTAGCAATAGGTACAGCAGTTAATTGTTTAATTGAAATCTTGTTAAATTTAACAAGGTTCTAACTAAATTTAAATACATTATCATAACTTCATTTATGGTTTAATTCACAATCTCCAACAGCCTTGAATGTATATTAAAACAACATATATTTTAGCAATGAAAATAGCAGAAGTTATAACCTCTGGTATTTATTTTCATATTAATTCATTTGATTTATAAGAACAATATATAATATATTATCGGAATGTAATGTCTATAGTCTTCCTATCAATTTGAACATGATTACTGTCTATCCACTTAACAATATCTTTGCCTTCTCCGTAATCACCAGAGTAAATAAACCTATTTTTCTTAAATAAATAACAATATTTTTCTGCCAAATATACACGAGTAGAGCCACCTAAAGCACCATTGTCTATAGAATAAACTTCAATCATCTGTTTATTATTTGGTGAATCTACTGTTTTATCTAATGTTACAGATGTAAAAATTAATCTCACAAACAAGAGAAGTGCCATTGCAATTAAAAGCAAAGTATATGAGATTGTAGAAAAAAATTTAAATATTCCATGGGATTTTTCCGAGCAAAACAATGGAAATATTAATAATGATGGGAATATCAAGAATAAGGGTACAGCTATAAAAGTTATATATGCAATATATATAAGTAACAAATTGAAAAGTATAAAAAAGCCATGATGAATTTTTAAAGAATAATGCTTACGAATAATTACAATAGTCATAAATGACAAAATAATATATATACCATAATAAATATTTTGCACAACATTAGATATAAAATAAAAACTATTTAAAGTCAATACACTACAAATTATTAGCACTATTCCCATAATCCAAATTTTTTCATGAATTAGTTTTTTTAGCACATTTAGCCCTCCCTATATACTATTAATAAGCACACAGCATAGTTGAAATCAAATTGCTTATGACACCCTTTTAATACATTTATGTCCTTATTTAATTATATAAAATATTAATATTAATTTTGAAAAGATTATCCATCATGATTAGACCCAGGTATTAGTTAAGATTCGATTATTGTTATTTAAAAAGTTTCTTCAATACATCAAAAATACTAAAACTAGTACGATTATATACACGATTATAGGCAGCTTTTTTAGGGTTTGTAATCCAGCCATAGCCACGTGGTGCTTTTAGACCTAGGCTATTTTTTATTATTCTCTTAGGACTCGTCCTACTACTAATCATTTTCTTTAAACTTGGTTTTCTCAATCCTAATTTCATTGTAATTCCTCCTAAAATTCTATTTTGTCTATTTTTCTTATTCGCTATACTTTTCTTTAATCATATTTACATAATACCATTATTTATGAAAAAATATTACTTTCTATAGATATTGAATTACCTTTTGTGCTTCATTAATATTCTCATACTCCTCACTTGCTACTAAAGAAAATAGTGCCACACCATAAGTTGCTACCTAATCGTGTGCTGGAATCTTAAGCTTTAACTTAAATAATTCTTCGAATATTCTTTGCAAATGTTTATTCCTACGAATTCCATTCCCTGATCCTACCAATACGGTTGCTTTTATTCCTTTAGTTTCACACATTTTATCATATAAATTAAAATCACCCGCTATTCCAATTTACTACACTCTACCACATTTTCGTTGCTAACTTACGGGAATATTGTCATATCCTAAATTAAAGTAATGTCTCGCTATTTTTATGCAAAAAAAGTATGGATAGGCACTTAATCCCTATCCAGCTAATTCATATTTAAAATTATACTATTAACACATTTAATTAGTTTTCGGCTCACAGAACCAAGGATGCCCTATTAAAAATATTTCTCAATTTCCTTCACATCTTTCATGTAAAATATTTCAAGTCCTATTATTTCTATAGTTTCATCTGATAATTCCATTATCTTATTTTTATATTCATTAGGTACTTTATTGAATCTCTTAGTTAACAGTTTTAATAAAAGTTGTGCTTTTCCTTCTTTCCTACCTTTTTCCATTCCTTTTTCCATTCCTTTTGCAATTCCATCCTCTAATATCATTTTCCCTATTTCTGTCATATTAAAAACCTCCTTAAATCTTTTTTTACTTTCAGCATCTCCAAATTTTTCTAACAATGCATACAACATTGCAAGGCACTTTAATTTACTATCACTTATATTTATCTTATCTGCGAGTTCTATACTTCTTATGGTTCTTTCTGTTCTGGTTAGTTCCCCTTCATTAATGGTATAAAGGTTAAAGCTAACACTTCTTCATTTGTAAGTTCTTCATTATTGTCGATTTTGCTTTTTAAATAATTATATTTTTCATCACCATCTATATTATTCATGTAATAGGCCTCTATATGATATTTAATACTTCCTGCATCTATATAGCTTTCAACCTTTTTAATATCTGAAGAATATACTACTACAGTTCTTATTTTTCTATTCCCTTTATAATGCAAAGATGCATCATAAAACATAAATCTTCTTATATCCTCTTGCCTATTTGTTGTTTGGAATTCGAAATGAAGATAATTACCATCTTCTGTATGGAAAGTATAATCCATAAAATTTGTATTTATTTTATATCTTTTAACTCCGTTTGTGCTGGTGCTATTATCTTAGTATTTATTCCAAAAAAATCAACTGCATTTTGTTGAAAAAAATCCATAGCACTTTTAAGTACAGAATCTTCAATCTTTTCATAATCCATGTCTGTTTCTCCTTTATTATATCATAATATTACCTGTCTATAGTATTTGTATTATATTGAAACGTATGCGAACATTTGTTCTTATAATTAGGAATAACAAAAAAACTACCAAAATATATTTCTATAATTTCAGCAGTTCCATTTCTTTAATCTCTAGAGTGTGGTCGACGACTTCAATTAATGTCCTAACCGTGCTTTTTCCAAGACAGCTAAATCAAATTTTTTCATTTTTAGAAAAGCCTCTGTTACTCTTTTAACTTCATCTTCTGTTCCATTCATTACTTCTTGCATATTTGACGGCACAATCTGCCAGGACACACCAAATTGGTCCGACAAGCATCAATTGCCAGGACAGCCCATAACGATCCTGAATCCATCCATACCACTTGCTAAATGGATATTCACCAAGCGACATAAGTTCCGTCCCACCTTCTGATAATAGTTTCCATTTAGTATTCACTTCCTCAACAGAGTAACAAGTTACCATAAGGGAGATTGATGGGTTAAATTTGAAATAAGGACCTGCGCTTATTGCATTAAATTGTTGCCCTGCCAATTCGAAACATATAATTTCCGCATTTCCTGAAGGAGTATCTTCGATAATTGATTACATATTTTTTTCATATTCTGATCCTCCATATTATGTTAATTATCCTCATTTTATTTTACTGTTGCTACACTTTAGTCTACTATAAGAATGTTCCGTAACAGAAAATCTATTGCGCCGCTCTAGAACTACTTCCTCCAATTGAACTCGAAGACCCAATCAGAAATCCCAAATCATATAAACGACCTCTGTTATTAGTTTCATAAATTCGTACATTAGGGTTAAATATGCATACTAAAAATGTAATAGGTACTATTAATCCATGCCATAAACCAGCCCAAAATCCAGCTGGCTGAGCATAGGGCAACTTATATTTTGAATTTGGACCTGCAACTGCAAGAACGTTTACCATAATATCACCCCTCTATAAATACTCTACTTTAAAATGTTTAACTTTGTTCAACTATTGGTTCGTCATTAAATACATTTGCGAATTAACTCTAAATTTCAATTATCTTCTTTATTTTCTAATTTATTCAGAATAACATCTATCTTTTTATCCATCTCTTTATTTCTATTAATAAAATTTTTAAAACCTCGTATTGCTTTATATATCACTATTATGGTAGCAAATAATAAGATAAAATTAATAACTGTAATAATAATTGAAAGACCATTCATTTCCATATAAATTCTCCTTTCTATATTTAATAGTTTTACCATAGTATTCTACAATTTTGAATCATTTCTACCATTATATAACATAATAGTAAAGATTAAAAGTAATCAAACTTTACTCCTACATATGTTTCCACATGATAAATATGTTAAAATATAAATGAGATATAAAACAATGAATATAGTCTTAAAATTAGCCACACTAGCTTATATAAGGAGAAAATAATGAAAAATTTAAGAAATCTCAATAAGAAAAGAATAGATATTGATGAATTACAACAATACCTTAACATAATAGATTATATTGAGCTAACAGAGGTTGTTAGAACTTTAACCCATGATGAAATAATAATGCCTATAAAAAGTAGTAGGCTTAACGGTAAACAGCCCTCTTTATATAATAGATATTCCATAATAGATGAGAGTGAAGATACATCTGTTTACACCCAGGAATTATCATATGGTATTAATATTCGGTTAGATAAAACTTATTATATTAAAAATATTGATAGGTATAAAGATGACAGGAAATTCATTCACTCACTAAGTAAATTTCTTGATGAGTCAATAGATTTACTTAATACACAAGTATCAGCCAACGAAAGAAGTTTTCAAATTTGGCAAAGAGAAAAATTTCTTAATCGTGAAGGTGGAAAAAGAATACTTAAGAATCTTAACTTACCTATCGAATTTTTAAACATTTACGATACTACGGAGCCTCTTTCTTATTATTCTTATAGCAAAAACTCACCACAAAAGATATTAATACTTGAAAACAAAGATACATTTTATAGTATGAGAAAACACCTTATCAAAGGAAGTAACAGAATTTTTGGTGAGGAGATATCTACATTAATATATGGTGGAGGTAAAAATATTTATAGGACCTTTGAAGATTTTGATGTTTGTGCCGAGCCCTATCTTATAGATAAGAATAATGAAATTCTATATCTTGGTGATTTGGATTATGAAGGTATAATAATATATGAGGGTTTATATAAAATTTTCAAAGATGATTATAATATAAAACCCTTTATTAAAGGCTATGAGTTTATGATAGATAAATTTACCAAGGGAAATATAAGTTTACCAAATACAAAAGATGGCCAAAATAGACATATGGGACAAGTATTTGCACTGGAATTTGACGCTGTTTATAGATCTGTCATAATGGATATACTTACCTCAGATAAATATATTCCACAGGAAATATTGAATATTAGCGATTTTTAAAACAGCGGCTTGTAATATTTACAAAAGGGTACATAGGAGGATTGCTAAAAATGCGGGTAGATTTTCTTAAAGATTTTGATATAAGAATGAAGAAGGTTGGTTCATATGTTCTGCTTTGTAAAAATAGTATGTTTAGAAACACATGGAAGAATTATGGTTTTGAGGAAACCCATGAATACATGAATTTAATTTTTGCTGTTATGCTTTACATAATGGAGGAGTCTTTAAAGGATGAATTCTGCACTATGGATAGTATAGGTAGTTTCATTGATGATATTAATATGAAGTATTTCAAAAAACCTCTAAGTTACGAGGAGTGTAAGGACCTAGGTGAATTCATAGTAAACGTAGTATTGTGCGATGAAGGTAAAGCAATGTATTTTAAAGGTTTTGATTTTAAAGAGGGAGAGTACACGGATATATACATAAGTTTTATTTCTAATAAGATAGTTTATGTGGATGACGTGGTAAAGAGGACTTCTTATTATTTAACAGATGATGGGTATTCACTCCTCTTATCTACTTTAGAGATTGAAAGCAATATGAAGCTCACCATACATGAGATGATTTTCAAACTTCACCTAGAGAAGGCCAGTTATGATAAAGCTGTAGATGATATTAAAAACATATTTAATCTTCTTCGAATACAACTTCAAAAAATGCATGATGCTGTAAGGACAATTAGGCAAAATGCTCTTAATTATTCTGTAGAAGAATATAGGCAATTATTAGAAGGAAATATGGATTCATTAACTGCCACAAGAAAGAAATTTAATGAATATAGAACTATGGTTAATCTTAAAATACAAGAGATTAAAGAGCAAGGCATAAATGTTAAAAAACTTAATGATAAAGAACTTGAAAATTTAAATTTTTTAGGAATAATTGGTCAATATCTTAGCCGGGCTATTGAAGAGCAACAAAAGATATTAAATACTCATTTTGATTTTAAAAGTGTTTATTCTAAAGAATTAGAGGAAATGGCTTCGATGTCTCTTATAAAGAGATTTAATATTGGCACAGATATCTACGATGTGATTAGTAATGACTGTTCTAAATTAGATGCTATCGATTATATTTTTAGGCCTTTATATAGATCACCTGTTAATAAAATATATAACCTTAATAAGTGTTTGCAGTATCAAAAACCTATAAAAGCAAAAGAACTTGAAGAAGATGAAGTAGTTTCCTTTGAGGAAGGCCACTGGATCCAGGAGAAAAGGGAAAAATCAAGAATAAAGCTTTTAAAATACAAAAACTCCTTGAAAATAATTTTACAATCAGCCTGCGAGAGTGGAGAAATATCTCTTAAAGAAATATCTCAAAAGGTTAAAACTGATCCTAATATTAAAGAATTATTAATACCTACCGTTGAAATATTTAGAGAAATAATAATTGAACTTTTAAAGTATAGCCATATTGATATATCAGAACTTAAAAAAGAAAAAGAAGAAACTATATCAGAAAAAGAAAAATTTGAATTCGAATTAAATGAGACTATATTAAACTTGGTGGAGGAAACTATAGAACTTAGTGATATTAAAAATATCTATGTCTCTAAAATATTGCAAAGTGAAGAAAAAATTAAATTTTATGGACTTCCAAGTGATAATAGCATAGTTAAAACGGTTATATGTTCAAATGTTTCTTTTAAAGTGGAAAGGTAGTGATGGATAATTATGTACAATATAGAAGATATTAATGCTAGTAACAAAATATTTTATTACTTGATTCAAAATGGAGAACTAACAAGTGATAAAGAAAAAGATCTTTTTAGAATGTATTCCGAGAGTGAAGAAGTAATGAATTTAGTTAAAAAACAAGGAGAAACCTGTAACTGCAAGATTGAAAAGTACAGTGGGGTTATATATCTTATCCCTAACGAGGACAACGACTTTTTAGGGTACTCTAAAGGCGAGCTTAAAAAAGAACTCTGTAAATCTAATTGCAATGATAAGGATTACTATCTATCACAGTTTGTAATACTTACCCTACTAGTTGAATTTTATGGTTCTCAAGGTAAAACAAGCAAGTGCAAATATTTTTTAAAGGGTGGAGAACTTTTAAACATAATAAGTAATAGATTAAAAGAGAACGTGGAAAAAGAAGATTTAGAAGAAACTCAAATTAAAACAGGAATTGCCTATACTAATATTCTAGAACGTTTCGAAGCGCTTAAAAGCTCAGATAAGCAAACTACTTCTAGAACTACTAAAGAAGGGTTTATATACACTATACTAAACTTTTTAGAAAATCAAGGACTTATAAATTATGTGCCGGTGGATGACATGATAACCACAACCTCAAAATTAGATAATTTTATGGATTGGAATATATTAAACAAAAATAACTACAGGCGAGTAGCTACAGCTTTTGGAGGTGAAATGGATGAGTAAAATCAATGCTCTTAGAATTGTAAACTTTACTTACAATAACAATTCGATGAAAATAGATGATGAGACATTTGATATGGGTGGCGAGAGTACCCTTTTGAGTTTAAGAAATGGTGGTGGAAAGTCTGTAATGGTCCAGCTTATGATGGCCCCTTTTGTAAATAAAAGGTATAGAGATCTAAAAGATAGAAAATTCAATAGTTATTTTACTAACAGCTCTCCAAGCTACATTTTAACTGAGTGGGTTTTAGATGGTGGTGTGGGTTATGTCCTTATTGGTATGATGGTAAGAAAAAGATCCCAATCCTCAGATGATGACTCTGCAGAGGATTTAGATATAATAACATTTATACATGAGTATAGAAACAGCAGTGATTATGACATTAATAATTTTCCAGCAGTTGAAATTGAAAAAAACATTAAGAAAATTAAAAGTTTTGGTAACACTAAATCGCTACTTGAGATGCTAAAAAAAGATAAAGACATAAATTTCAATTATTTTGATATGACTATCCCAGCGCAAACTAAGAATTATTTTGATAATTTAAGGCAGTTTAAGATAAATAACAAAGAATGGGAAAGCATAATAAAAAAAATCAACATGAAAGAATCAGGATTATCAGAACTTTTTCAAGAATCAAAAAATGTATCAGGCCTTGTGGAAAAATGGTTTATTAAAGTTGTGGAAGATAAGATTAATAAAGATGAAGATAAAATAAAGAATTTTAGTGAAATAGTTAAAAAGTACATATACCAGTATAGATATAATCAAGCTAAAATCCAGAAAAAAGATGCTATAGGAGAGTTTAGGTTATGTGCAAAGGGAATACTTTCAGTAGCAGAAATATGTGTTGAGCATAAAATTCAAAGTGAAGGTTTAAAAAATAAAATAGCTAATCTTATAAAATATTTAGAAGATAGTTTAAATTTAGAGGAAAATAATAAACAGGAACTTCTGCTAAAAATTTCAGAAATAGAACTTTATATTAAAGAAATCAAATATGAAAAACTCTCAACAGACTTTTATGAATTTGAAAGCAAAGCTAAAAAAATAAATATAGATAGTGAAAAAGCAAACCAAGAAGCCTTAAATATCAATAAGGATATATCTATTCTCCAAAAAAAGAAGCAAGTACTTGAGTGCTCAAAGTTATATGAGCAGTATGTTAAAGCATCAAAAGATGTCCAAAGATATGAGAACCAGATAGCTATTGCAAATGAAAAAAATAAGGACTTGAAGCCTGAAAGAGAAAATACAGGTTTTACCTTAAAGAAATATTATGAAACAAGGCAAAAGGAAACCTCAAAAGTTTTACAAGAAAGTGATGAAAATATAAAGACTACAAAAACAAATATATCTGATGCTAAAAAAGAAATAGAGGATTTTAATAAAACTATTCAACAAATAAGTGTAGCAATGGGCCGCTTGCAAAGTAATATAAATTCATATTCCGTAAGTGAAGAAAATTTCAATAATAGGTACAAAAAAACTTTTATACGAAACTTAATGGGATATTATAGTAATGATTTTATAATTAAAGAAACTTTATCATTTAGTGAAATTTCAAGTAAAAAAAATGAGATCATTATTAAAAACAAAAGAATATATGAATCTAAATCTGTTGAAATCAATGCCAAACAAAGAGAAAAAGATGATGTTTCGACATTGATAAGCACTATAAATTTTGAACTAACCAATATGAAAAGTGAAAAAATCATTTTGCTTGAAGAAATAGAAACCAGAAAAAACATTATAAGATACATAGATGTAGATGAGAATAGACTTTTTGACAAAGATTATATAATAAATATGTTTAACTCTAAAATCAAAATTCTAAAAGAAGAAGAAAATAGATTTATTATTAAATTAAATAAACTACAAGAAGAAGAAAAAAAGCTTAAAACTGGAAGAACACTAGAAATTCCAAGAGACATGGAAGAAAAACTTCGCCAAATAGATATAAGCATAATATACGGTATGGATTGGCTTAAAAAGAATAATTATAGTGAAAGTGAAAATATTAAATTCATAGAAAATAATCCTTTTCTGCCATACTCTCTAATTATGGAGCCAGAGGATTTAATAAAACTTCAAAAACAGGACCTAGGTGTATTTACCTCTTATCCTATTCCTATAGTAAAAAGGGAGAGCTTAACCAATAAATCTAGTGAAAGAGTTAATAATTTATGCAATTTAAATGATATCACTTTTTATGTATCCTTTAACAATAATCTTATAAATGAAGTAGAACTAAAAAAATTATTAAATTTAAAACATGATGAAATAACTTCATTAAATACTATCCTAACTCAGAAACTAAGCGATATTGAGTTTTATGAAAAAAACAGGAGTAAAGTTCAATTTTCCGTTTTAGATAAAGAAACCTATGATTCTTTAGAGAAAAATTTGATTATAAAAGAAGATTTATTGATATTAAAAGAGACCATGTTTAATAATATTCGTGATGCCATAATTGATATAAATAATACTATAGAAAAAGCAGACAAAACAATAAGATTTGAAGAAAATGCAATGCAACATTTACAAAGAGAGATAGAAGACTTTAATTCATTGATAAAAAGTTATGAGAACTATACTTCTGATAAGAAAAAACTAGATGAACACTGTGAAAATATAAATCAACTTACTGTGGATAAAACAAATAGTGAAAAAAACAGAACCCTTTTAGAAGAATCATTATCAAATCTTCTAGATGGATTTAGAGACCTATCTGGAAAACTGAAAAAACTTGTAGAGAATTTTAATAAGTACAATCAATATAATCAAGGTGTACTTCTAGAAAAGGATATAGAAGATTTGGAAGCTAGGTACGATAGCTTAACTAAAGAAATTTCCACAGATATTCAACTTTTAGAAGAAAGTCTGCAAGGCGCAAATGAAAGATTTAAAACAAAAGAAGAAGAAATCATCGCTATGGGAAAAGAATATGATTTAAAGGAAATTGAATATAGAGAAGTAATCTATGACAAATTTAAAGAAGAAGAAATAAAAGGATCATTAAAACTTCTTACAGAATCTATAGATAAAATTAATGGCAACATGCATGCATTAAACGTAGCTTCTGCAAAAATTGAAACAACTATAGAAATTCTAAAACAAAAGATAAAAGATGATTTTAATAAAGAAACCCCAAAACCAAAAGAAGAAATATTAGATATAGATTTTAGTAAAAGGACATTTACGAAAAATCATGAATTAGAATTAGTTAAGAGCGAGAAATCATTCTCTGAAAATACTGTAGAAAAGCTCAAAAGTAATTTATCTAATCTAGAGGAGTTTAAGGATTTTGTTATAACTACTGGTCTTACCCTAGATGTTAAAATTGAGGGACTTAACAAGTATAGCGGAGAACTTAGACGTGATTATAGATATTCACTTGTGGAAGAATCAAATAAAAGTCTCCAATTAAGCACTGAAATAAATAAAGTATCAAGAAAACCACTATTTTTAAATGATGATTTCTTTAAAAAGTCCTTAGAAATAATTGAAGCAAGTGTAGATAAGCCTGATATGGTAATAGAAAATTTAAACATAACACTGGCTGCTCACAGTGCATTAATGGAAAAACTTCAGGCAGATATCGATTTAATAACAAGGGAAAAAGATAATGTGGCTCAAAGCATTTACGAATACGTGCTTGAGGTACATACTAACATCGGTAAAATTGATAATAACTCTTCTATAAAAATAAGAGATAAGTATGTAAAGATGCTCAATATAAAACTACCAGAGTGGGAACCTAACATTGAACTTTATAGATTAAGAGTTAACGATTTTTTAGATACTCTTACAACAAAAGCCCTTGAAAGGCTTCAAAACAATGAAACTATAGAAGACTTAATATCAAAGAGTATTACCACCCGTGATCTTTACAATGAAGTTGTATCCATAAGTAATATTGAAGTTAAACTCTACAAAATAGAAGAGGATAGACAAATCCAGTTGGGCTGGGACGAGATTGCACTAAACTCAGGTGGAGAAGGCTTCCTTTCTGCTTTTGTAGTATTATCAAGCTTGTTATCCTACATGAGGCGAGATGAGACAGATATATTTTCAAGAAATGAAGATGGAAAAGTTATTATAATGGATAACCCCTTTGCTCAAACCAATGCAGAACATTTATTAAAGCCTCTTATGGATATAGCTAAAAAAAGCAACACGCAGCTTATTTGTTTATCTGGACTGGGTGGAGAATCCGTATTAAACAGATTTGATAATATATATGTGCTAGATTTAATACCATCAAAACTTAAAAGTGGATTAAAGTATTTAAAATCAGAGCATATTAAAGGCGAGGAATATATAGAAACTATTATTGCTTCAAGATTTAAATTAGAGGAAGAAGTAGCCATTGATCAAATGGAACTTTTTTAAAGGCTAAAAAAATCCAGTAGACGGTTATATTACCCTGTCTACTGGATTTTTATAATATTAGATACAAGATTCCCACAAGTGCAACTTTTCCGATGTATCCCCCTAATTTTTTTACAAACATGCAATTGATTAATATAAGAAAACATTATTTTCTTGCCAAATATAACTCAATCGTGTCATATACAGTTAAACCATTATCATTTTGAAGAATAACATTTTCAATTTCACTGTATAATAATTTCTTTGTAGATGCCACCATACTTCTATGGTCTGAAAATGTATTTAATAGCGAAATATAACCTGAAGAATTAAATACTCGTGTTTGATGATATAATTTCACTTCTAAGTCTCTAAAACCATATGATTGGATCCCTGCTTTAAAAAATTTAGCCAAATTTTGTAATAATTCGTTCCAAAGTATATAGATATAAATTCCTCATTAGTCCCAATTCAGGAGGAGCCAGCGACTTAAATTGACATCAAATTACATTTGAGTATAAGTCAGAGGGCAATTAATTAAAAGTTTAATATTTATAAATAATGAGCTGAAATGGTAACCTCATTATTGTTTACTAAAAGTAGGAGATATTAATTTCCCATGTTTTCTATTACAAATTATTAACTCGGCAGCCCATTTTTCTTTCTCTTCGCTTTGCAAGGTAAGCTTTTTATATGCATTAATTAACTCAGCTACCCTATCTGCTTTCTCTTCGCTTTGCAAGGCAATCTCTTTATATGCATTAATTAACTCAACTGCCATATCTGCTTTCTCTTCGCTTTGCAAGGCAAGCTCTTTATATGCATTTATTAACTCAGCTGTCCTATCTGCTTCCTCTCTGATTTGAAAAACAAGTTCCTTATTAGCAATAATTAACTCAGCTGCCCTGTCTGTTTTCTCTCTGATTTGAAAAGTAAGTTCCTTATTAGCAATAATTAATTCAGTTACGTTGTTGGTTTTCTCTTGACTTTCTTTTAAGCTTATTTCTAATTGCTCTGTTTCTTGTTTGTAAAAACTATCATCCATATGCCATTCCCCCCCCCGTTATATACTTTATTGAGACTAAAATACTAATATTATCTAATGATAAGTAAGGTTTCAAGTGCATTTTAATACTGTAGTTTATCTGATTTTACTGTATACTATCAATCTAAGTAAGTTACTCATTTGGTACTATCTTAAATTTAGCTAATTCTAGAATGATTGCATCCATTTTAATAGAACCTGAACTTGTATTAAATTCATAGCGACCATAGAAATTTATATGCTGCCATGCAACTGGAAAGATACGTTTCAATATTTCTCATTGCCGTTTTTTTCCATTGATACAGATACACCATCTTGTGCATTTTGTAAATAATAATTAGTAATTAGCTTGTCCAGCTCTTGACTTAAAGAAACTACTTTACAATCAGTAACCCCTTGAGTGACTATTATTAACTTTTCTAATTTGTCTCTAACTAATTCTATATCATTATTCATAATTTCTCCTTGGTAATACTATTATTTGTTTATGTCATTTCATCCAAGGTGATTAGGGAGCTTAACAGTTCATATAGCACTCATTTAAATTAAACTTAATCTTATATTCTTTTTTATCTAACTTTGCTTTTTTTATAGTATTCTCAACAACTTTATCAAGTTTATCTGAAATAATTATCTTTTCAAAACCATTCTTCTCTTTGATAAGCATTTACATACACTCCTCACCTAATTCTGTTTTTAAGATTTTTAAAGCTCTTCTCAAATAAACTTTTACAGTTCCCTCTGGTAAATCAAGAATTTCTGATACTTGACTAATAGTCATATCTTCAAGATATTTCAATATAACAATACTTTTAAACCTTTCACTTAATTTATCAATTGAATTATATAGATCTATATTGCTATCTATTTTAAATTCTGTGTCTAAGCTTTCATTTATATTATTGATTTCGTTGTAATCTTCAATATAGATTACCTTATTATCATGCTTTAATATTAAGTTACAAGTATTTATAAGAATTCTAATAATCCACGTGTTAAAGAACTTTGGTGTTTTAAGTTCATTCATGTTCATGTACGCCTTATATATGGATTGACTTACAGCATCTAATGAATTTTGCTCATTTTTTAAATACGCAAAGGCAATCCTATACAGTTTTTCTTTACATTTGTGTATTAATTTAATAAACTCTTCATCATCTTGCTCTTGAGTACTTTTTATTATTATATTGGGGTCCATTTACACCATGTCTCCTTTCTTATACTTATAACACTAATTAGAGCATTATAAGCTGTAAAAAGTTACAATTCTATAGGATTATTTTACAACAATTTATTCAAAAAAATTGTTGTATTTTGCTTTATTATACAGTATTTTAGGTAATAAAGAGGAAGTGTAGAAATATGTCTGAATTTGTAATAGAATATGATAAGTAAAATAAAATAGCCTAGTGTCTTTGTTAGACTTTTTTTGAAACAAAAGTGAAAGTAACACAATAGTAATTGAGTTATGAGTCGAGAAGCATATTATATTACTCTCTATTTTATATTAATTGTCGAGCAAACGACCTTGAATGTTGAATTTTATCATCCGTTATAAAGACAGATTTATACCCTAAATCTCTCTCAGCAAGCATTCCAACATATTTTAATTGAGAGTGCTTACAATACCTTTTTATGCCTTCTTCAAATAAATCAGCTCCTACTTCTGGTCTATACCCACAAGTAGTTATAATAGCTAACTTTTTGCCATTCCATAGAGAGGGACCTTTTTCATCACCATAATACTTGTTCATTCCATACACCAAACGGTCCAACATTGATTTCATGGGTGGCGTACAGTACCATGAATAAATAGGTGTAGCTAAAATAATAACATCACACCCATATATTATATCGAAAATTTCCTGCATATCATCGACATGTCCACAACCAAAAATCGTCCAGTCTTTTTGACAGTTCCGACAAGCAGTACAAGGTTCAATATGTTTATCATAAAGCGAAATCAAATCATATTGGACTTGTTGAAGTTCAATTTCCTCAATGAACGGCTTTAATAATTTAGATGTATTTCCATTTTTATGTGGGCTTCCCACAAGAATACAATATTTCATTTAATACCTCCATTTATAGTAAATATCTGATTCAAAATATACACCTTTGGACCCTTAACTTGCATTTTTTTTTACGATTGTTCATGAATCTTTTGTGATAGATGAATACTGTAAGAATGTTGCGTAGTAAGCGTCAAACCTTACCCTACATATATTACATAAAATTCATGAACAACTCATATTTTTAAAGATTTTGTTTGCGACATGAGAAATATATTAAACTATAAATGAGATATAAAAACAATGAATATAGTTTTAAATTTAGCGACACCAGCTTATATAAGGAGACAATGATGAAGGATTTAAGAAATTTCAAGATTATCGCCCCCTCTTAGTACACATTTTTTTTACAACTACGTCATAACTCTCTATGTAATATTACTATTATTTAACATACTTTAGAAGCTAAACGTGTAAATATGGTATCCAGAAAATGCAGAGGAAACGTATCAACATAAAAATCTATAAATTTTATCTCTAGGGTTTTGTAAATTACTTTTTCATCAGAAGATATATAAAATATGGTGCCCCTATTATAGATACAACAATTCCTGCCGGTATTCCGTTAGGTTCTATTAAATGCTGACCAAGAGTGTCTGCAAATAAAAGCAGCCAACCGCCTACTAAAATTGCTATTGGAATATACATTTGATTTCTATGTCCAACTAAAGCTTTTGCTATATGAGGAGACATAAGACCAATAACCATGGGAGAATTGCCAGCACAAAAACCCAGTCAACTCCCCATATATTTCCCGATAACCACATAGAAATAAACTCAACTTTTGTCCTTTCCGCCGATGATATTATAACAATCATCAGTCCTGATAAAGCCATTGAAAATCCAACGCCTAAAAATACTAACCTTATGGGCTGTACCCCCTCATCTTTTTTATAAGATAGTACATATATAATTACCGCTGCAATCAGTGCTCCAATGAAGGCTACAAAAGGAATCAAATAAGAGAAGTCATTTGCATTTATTGGTACAAATAAGAAAAAGACTGTCACTGCAACTCCTGCACCGGCATTTATTCCAATGATGCCAGGGTCAGCTAAGTCATTTTGAGTTATGCCCTGTAAAATTGAACCAGATAATGCTAGTACCATACCAGCTAGTACCGTTATTGCTATTCTAGGAAGTCTTAGTTCAAATAATACTAACTGGTCTTTTATGGTGCCTCGTCCTAAAAGAGTTGGGATTAAACTGTCATAAGAAAGAGAGGAAGCTCCGATGCCCATACTAAGTATTATTGCAATCACAGGAGTCTCATAAGGTGCACTTATTATACGACCTAATGTATCAAAGTGTAGCTCCAAATACAGCGGATATAGGAATCACAAATCTATAATCCCTTCCAACAACAAAATAAGCAACGTGAAGAACTATAAGTCCTATAAATACCAAATTTGACGCAAGGGCTACAGCCGCACCTGCCAGCAGTATTACTACAACGAAAAAAACAGCTTTCACTGTGGCAGTCTTTTGTCCAAGCCCTATTGCAACTTCTTCACTTAATGATAATATGGTAAGTTGCCTGGAAAGTACTATGGCTATAGTTATACCAACTAAAATAAATGGAACAATTATAGCAAGCTGCTCCCATGAGGTACCTACAAGTCCCCCAGATGTCCACATCGATACATCCCTTGAAACTTTAAAATAAATCTGTATCCCTTGGGCAACTGCATATAGAAATGTGGATATTGCTGAGCCTGCCAAAACTATTCTAATGGAAGAGAACCCGCCTTTTTTTGAAGCACTTATACCAAAAACTAAAAGCACTGCTACTGCTGCACCTACAAAGCAGGAAATTAAAATCACCACATAATTGGCAGAAGGCATAAATACGATAGTTATTGCATTATTCTTAACTACTGGAATATTTTTATAAGTATCTGTTTTCTGGAATGAATTATCTCCTGTAGAATTCTTACAAAATACCATATAATCGCCGGCATATTGTGGAAGCACTTCTGAAGATATTGCATAGTAGCCTGATTTTTCTGCTGACCAATCCCACCACTTTAAGTCTAGCATATATTAGATTAAATTATCATCAAAGCGTTTCCTTATGACTTTAGCAGGGTTTCCACCAACTATATTATAAGCAGGAACATCTTTTGTAACAACAGAGTTGGCGGCAATAATTGCACCGTCACCAATATGCACACTCGGCATTATAACTACATGCTGTCCTATCCAAACATCATTACCGACAATGGTATCTCCTTTTAGTGGTAGGTCAACAATATTCGGTGTAGCTTTTTTCCAACCATTTCCCATAATATTAAAAGGATATGTTGTAACAGAACACATTCGGTGATTAGCACCATTCATTACAAATTCAATACCATTAGCAATTGCACAAAACTTTCCTATAATCAGTTTCTCCCCTAAAAAATCATAATAATGTGTAACGTATTTCTCAAATTTTTCTGCACCATTTACATCATCATAGTAAGTGTAATCTCCAACTTGGATATTTGGATTCTTAATAACATTTTTAATATAACAAATTTGTTTTATGTTTTCATTAGGATAAATGCTATTTGGATTTGGTCCAATTTTCTTAATGCATTTTACCTCCTGTATAATTAAGTTCACATATTTTATATCGTCATTTCTAACGATTGTTCATCAATCTTAGTTTTGCGATAGATGAATATTATATGAAGATTGCGAACTATCCGTTTGCAAGTACATATTGTATGATTATACTAATGTCCAAAAGAACTTATTAGCCAAGGTGAATTTTTG
>NZ_JAHLDL010000035.1 GCF_018861315.1 Clostridium bowmanii
AATGGCAGACGCACTAGACTTAGGATCTAGCGCCTTACGGTGTATGGGTTCAAGTCCCTTCACCTGCACCATTACTATTTACAAGTAAAATGTTATAAATAAATTGCCATGAACATATGCGGGGGTGGCTCAGTGGTAGAGCGTCACCTTGCCAAGGTGAACGTCGCGAGTTCGAATCTCGTCTCCCGCTCCAAATATGCGGGTATAACTCAATGGTAGAGTGTTAGCCTTCCAAGCTAATTACGAGGGTTCGATTCCCTCTACCCGCTCCAATCTAAGTCTTTAGTATTTATACTAAAGACTTTTTAAAAATTTTTTTTATTTTGCGCTCATAGCTCAGTTGGATAGAGTTGCAGACTTCGAATCTGAAGGTCGAGGGTTCGACTCCCCCTGGGCGCACCAACAAAGCCTTGCAAACATTATGTTTGTAAGGCTTTTACTTTTGCCAAAAATCAGTTTTGTCTGTAATTCCTTTGAGCACAAAAAATTAAAAAGGGAGCTAACTGCTCCCTTTTTTCACTATATAAATTAATATTAACATTAAATAATTAATACTTAGTTAAATAGGATCTTAATTAATGCATTATAAATAAATGTGGTTGTTGTAGATGATCCTGTACAATTCTTAGAGCTTCACCAAATCTTTGATAATGAACAACTTCTCTTTCTCTTAAAAATTTTAAGGGTTCTATTACATCTGGATCATCAGCCATATTAATTAGATATTCATAGGTAGCCCTTGCCTTCTGTTCTGCGGCTAAATTTTCAGTAAGATCTACAATTGGATCCCCTTTTGATTGAATATATGATGCATTAAATGGAACACCAGAAGCACTTATAGGGTATATTCCTCTACCGTGGTCTACGTAGTAGGCTCCCATTCCTTCTTTTTCAATTTCTTCTAGACTTGCGCATTTCATTAGTTGCCTAACCATACTAGCAACCATTTCCATGTGAGCTAATTCTTCGGTGCCTATATCATTACAAGTTGCTATAGCTTCTGGGGTTATCATTGAAAATCTCTGACTTAAGTATCTTAATGATGCTGCTAATTCACCATCGGGTCCCCCATATTGAGTAATAATAATTTTTGCCATTTTAGGACTTGGAGTTTTTATTTTTATTGGATATTCTAAGAACTTATCGTATGTCCACATAACTTAAACATCCTCCTTTTCAAACTTAAAATTAGCTTCATTATCCCAAGTCCATGGTTCATTATTCCATTGCCATGGATAAGGGCTTAAGGAGTTATTATTAGTCAACATGCCATAATTCATCTCATAGTTATCTTTTAGTACTCTCCACTGTATAACAAAATTATTATACTCTACGATAGCCTCTCTATCCATTGGATGGGTATTAAGGAACAAAGCTAAGTCCGTTATCATAAATCGTGTAGCGCTAATTTGTTTCATCATTTCCATTTTATTCATTTCATTTCTCATTAGTATCTCTCCCCTTGCATTGTTTCAAGTTGACATGGTCTACTTTTTTTGTCCTCACCTTTGTAGGGACTGTAGAGTTCGGGGAAAGCAGTTCCTCTTCTTAGTGCCTGAATTGGTGCGAATAGAGCACAAAGGAATTGGTATGGAACGTACGCAGCAGCTAATCTAACATTTTCAATTACAGTTTCTTGTGGTATGCAACCGCTGATTGCATTGCTTTGTGGTATTTTTTTTTCCATATCTATCTGTTTCAATTTGAACCTCCAGAAAATATTAAGTACATAATATTATATGGACACATTTAAAATAGTGTGTATAGATTTATTAATCTAGTTCTAAATTATACTATTCACATTTTAAAACAAATTTATAAGGTAAATCTTGTATAATTTGTAGTTATTTATTGTTATATTTATTGTTATATTTATTGTTATATTTATATCAAATTGAACCTTTACTTTTGTGTTATATAATGGTAATATTTTAAATATATATAATTGTACATTTGAGGTAAGTATTGTAACATATGCAAACAATGTATTTGTAAAATTTACAAATATATTTTAATAAATTATGAAATAAATATTATTATTAATGGGGGCGTAAAAATGATAAAAACAAAAAGATTAGTAGCATTAAGTATTGGTTTGATTATGACAGCTTCACTATTTACTGGATGCTCAACTGATGGACTAGTTCTTATGAATGCTTTTGGAAAATCTCAAGAAATAACTTCTATGCAGAGCCAAACGGATATCTCAGTAAAAGTATCTGGTTCTAAAATGTCAGAACAGGAGCAGCAAATGATGAGTACAATGTTGCCTATGATAAATGGTGCGAATATTTCTGTATCAACTAAAATTAATCAGAATAAAGAGAAAACAATTGGTAAAATGCAAAGTGATATTTCACTAAAATCAGACCAATTGCCTGAGCCTATAAGCATGAGTGTTTGGGCAGATACAGATATGAGTGGAGATGTTCCTGTAGTTAATGAGGTGGTTAAGATGCCTCAATTAATGACCGCTCAGTTTCCAAAGAAATTACAGGGCAAAGAATATATGGTAATGAACTTATCTGATATGACAAGTGCACCAGGTATGGTTCAGCCTAATTATAAAAAGCTTATTTCTTTTAGCAAAGAATTTCAACCTAAATTTCTTGATTTTATTGCTAAGTACTCAAAACAATTTAATCCTACTACAGATTATATTAAAAATGTGGCAAGTCAAAACTTTTTAGAAGATAATATAATGAAATCTGCAGACGTTTATCAAGTGAAATTAACAGATAAGTCCTTTAAGGATTTAATGCATTACACTTTGAACAATCTTGCTGGAAATGCTGATGCCATGACATTTGTTAAGGATTATATGTTAGCTATAAGCTCAATTTATGATGTAACTGATGCAAAAAACAAAACTAATAAGGATGAAATAAACAAGGCATTTGATAATTTAACAACTGAATTACCACAACAACTTGCAACTTTAAACAAAGCATTGGATGCTATTGAGGGTATAAAAATTCTTGGAGATAATGGAATTACAATCAATTATACTGTTAATGATGATGGATATGTTATAAAAGAAAAGGGCAATGCTGAATTTGTTGTTGATTTACCTAGCATAATTAAATTGGCTGGAAACACATCAGTACCCAGCACTTCAAGCGACCCAACTGGTGTATATACCATAGGAGTAAGTTTTAACACTGATATGACCAATATTAATGGAGATGTTAAAGTTGTATTCCCAAAAGTAGATTCAACTAATTCATTTAATTTCACTGATGTAATGAAGTTAGCTTCTGAAGAATTACCAACAAAATAATAAAAAATTAAGACCTCATTTCTATAAGTTCTAGAAATGAGGCCTTAATTTTTTTTGCTTAATTAATAGTTTTTATTGTTATTTTTAAATCTTGTTATTGTAGTAGTGAAGATGCTATTTTATTACTAACTACTCCTTCTCCACCAAATACAATTACATTTGTTATCTTTTGTTTATTTAACAAGGCTTTCTGCTTAGTTACATCTTTATTGTCCACAAGCAGAATACTACAATTTTTTCTTGCAGCCAGGACCGAGCCACTTAGAGCATCTGGGAAATTTAATCCAGTAGCCACAGCTGTAGTAATTGTAGTTAGATTAAAAGTCTCCATTATCTTCATGGAAGTTTCATACCTATTAGCTCCACCCAATCTTACTATAGTTATTTTACTGTTTAGTTTTTTAATTTGTGTTTCGATATTAGTGCTAAGCACTCCTGTTCCGCCTATTAAATATACAGTTGTTGGTTGTATATTAGTAATGTCTTTACTAACACTAGCTGATAAACTATTTTTACCATTTAATAACATTGAATAACCTTTTATATCAGCTATGCTTGATATGCTTAGTGCATCTGCAAAACTATCTCCTGTAGCGATAACAATGTTTGTACCTTTAGCTACATTTTGAAAATCAACTATTTTTTGATTTGTTTCATAACGATCCTTTCCACCAAGTCTTACTATTTTATATCCTTTAGTAGTTAGGTAATCTGAAATATTACTACTAACTGCACTGGTGCCACCTAATATATATATGCTTTTGTCTTTGCCTAAGGTTGTAGTAATATAATCTAATATATTTTTGCTGTCATTAACAGTTTTGTTAACTAAAAGCATTGGTGCATTGTATTTATAAGCTATTCCAGAACCAGCTAAACAATCAGCGAAATCATTTGCTGTAGCCAGAACTATAGCATCTGGTGTTTTAGTAGCATATTGCTCTTTAGCTATAGCTATAGAAGTTTCTATTCTATTAAGTCCAGCTAATCTTTGTACATTAGCGGGAGCTACAGAGGCTCCAGTAATTTTCCAATTATTTGTTGAAGATGGGGTTATAGTCTTATTGTCTTGAACATATTTCATCATTAAACTTCTAACCTGACCATCGTCTCCAAGTAATTTTGCTGAATCGTAAGTAACTAAAGATGCATCAGTGTTGCTTATTCCGGCTGCTGCCATGAAACCTCCACCACCGTTGTATCTGTAGTTGTTTATTGCAACTGTAAATACATCTGAATCCTTAATTAATTTTCCATTAACTTTTAGGTTCTTTATTCTATTTCCAGATACTATTTTTTTAGAAGCTGGGTCAATTGTTCCTGCTGCTTCTTTTAAGTCAATATCATAACTTGCTCCGTACAATTGATCTAAATTATAATCTGCAATATTAAGTGTTGGATCTTTTACTACTGCCTCTGTAGAAGTTGATGTTTGTTTGTAGTATCTTACTGTATATTCCATCCAATCCTTTATTTGTTTTCCGTTCATTTTTACTCCATAAAGGAAATTCTCGTATATATATACTCCCATAATATCTTTAATGGAAATATCGCCCTTTGGAATATATGCTTTTAAACTTAGTGGAGCTGCTATTGAAAGCTGTGTTTTAGCTGCCCCAGCTTGAACTTTGTTGATCAATTCCATTATTTCAGTTGGCTCAGTAATTTGATTGTCACCTTTATATTCTCCAGTGGACTTGCCAAGTACTGTTGAAGTATATTCTAATGTTTTAGCTTGATATGGTGCAATTAATGAAACTATTGCTGCGTCATCTGCAACTTTATCCATGGATACATTTTTAGTATTTAATCCTGTAACATTTCCAGTTCCATCAACAGCTATATCAATTTGTGAAACGTTTTGTGCCCATTTACCTGGTTCAATAACTGGAACAACTTTTCCTGCTGCATTTTTTAGGGTTAAGTCATTGACAACATTATGAACATGACCTGCAACTATTGCATCTATTCCATTTACATTTGTAGCTAAAGCTTTTATTTGATTTTCAGGAATAACATCGGCTGCGCCTTCTTCTCCACTGTGTGCGGATACTATTACAACGTCTGCTCCTGCTGCTTTTATGATCGGAACCCATTTTTTAGCTTCATCTACCAAATCATTAAAATGTAACCCTGCATAATGAGCTGCATCTTCCCAATTTGGTACAGTTTTTGTTGTAAGACCAAGGACTGCCACTTTAATTGTTTTGCCACCAACGACAAAAGATTTAATGATGTATGGTTCAACGAAATTTGTATTATCGGTTTTATAAGTATTTGCTGACAACATGGAAATACCTTGAGCCTTAGCATCAGCCTTAATTCTATTTAATGCTTCAAGTCCGTAGTTAAATTCATGATTTCCCAGAGTCCAACTATTATATTTCATAGCACCCATAACTGCTGCCATTGGATATTTTGTAGTTTTATCTAGCATATTATAGTAATAAACAAGTGGAGTTCCTTGAATAGTATCTCCATTATCTATTAACATTACATTTGGGTTAGTTGCTCTTAATCCCTTAACATAAGTTGAAACCTTTGCAAGTCCTTGTCCTTTGGATGGGGCTGCATTTGTTCCATAATCAAGGTTTAGAACATTTCCGTGTACATCTGAAGTTGCTACTACTGATATTGTAGCTACTATTTTATTGTCTATTCTATTATTCATTGCAACTGTCATTTTGCCGTTAGCTCTAACATCAGCATTTAAAGCATCTCTTACAGTGTAATGTGAATCTACGAGGCTTGTAACTATTTGAGGTACTAAGAAACCTGTAAAGCCATCCCCACCAGTTGCTACGAAATCTGGGGCATTTACTTTTACTATGTCTGTATCCTTAACAACTGTACTATTGCTTTCTCTTATTATGCTTTGTACTCTCTGGCCTAGTACTTCTGGTGTTGTAATTTTTCCATCTGTAGCAACTACGGCTGCCTTATAAGATGTTTTTGACGAATCATATGTGAATTTAACTCCAGAAATTTGTATTCCTTTGCCGTCCTCTTGAACAGCTTGCTCAAAAATATATTTAAGCTGTGCGCCTGTCATTGTTGTAGTACAAATAGTATTATCAAAAGGCATAATATTAAATATTGTTCCAACAGTTACATCACCTGCTGAAATTGGACTTAATCTAATACCTCCATTATTTACCATTCCAACTTCTGCAGGTGATTCTTTATAATTTTTTACAACATCTGCCATCCAATTTCCAAGTTGTGATTCGCCATAAGGGGCATCCACTTGGTCTTTAGTTAAAGCAGTAGCATTAGTTCCTATTTTTTCATTAAATACTGGAAGTAATGCTGCGCTAGCATCATCAACGATTTTCTTACATTCAGGATCAGTTGCTGAATCTACTGTAGTTGTAAGTGCTTTATAATTTTGACCTGCAGCTGAAAATGTAAGTGCATTAGAAGTAGCATCAACTGTAATTTTTAAATCTATATAACCTTTACCTGATGAATTTGCTATTAATGTAGGTACGTCCATGCCATCCGCATCTTTATTTACAAGATCTGCGATACTATGTGTATGTCCACCAAATACTGCATCTACTCCATGTAATTTATTAACCATAGTATTAAGTGATGTACCACCATCATGTACATCTGCGAGTATTATATCAGCTAGATTTCCATCTCTAATTTGTTTTGCTACTGCATTAATTTCTGTAGCTGTATCTTTAAAATCAAATTTTGATACTAGTGCTGGCATAATTATAGTTGGAGCATCTTTAAGTATAGCTCCAATAACTGCTATTTTTACTCCATCCTTAGTAATTATTTTATATGGTGCGTAGGGTCTAGTATTTTTACCTTTGTCATACATGTTAGCACAAACAATACTATAGTTTGCACCAATCATAGTTTCGGTATTAATTATATCAAGTCCCCAATCAAATTCATGATTACCAAGTGTTGTAACTTCCATTCCCATATTTGATAATACTTTTTGAACTGGAACTCCACGTAATACATTAGACACTGGTGTTCCTTGATATAAATCTCCACCACCCATAATTAATGTTCTATCTGGATTAGAAGCTTTTACATCCTTAACTGCTTTTGCAAGCGCTGCGCCCATAGGCTTTGTATTACTAGAATCTAGAAGTGCCCCGTGAAAGTCAGTAATCTCAATAATGTCAAATACCTTGTTACTTGTAGCTGCCTTTGCTGTCATTGTAAAACCAGAAGATAATAAACTAATGGTCATTAAAAATGATACAGCTAAGGATGTCCATCTTTTTGCCTTTGTTGATTTAAATGTTTTAAACAAAATATCACTCCCCTTTAATATTTTTTTTGAAACCCCGTTGAATATAAAACCTAAAATTTATCAATGTGTAAACGATACCACATTCTGTTAGTAGGTATGTTCATAATTATAGTACATTACTATAATTTTGTAAATATTAATAATTATATATATTAATACAATAATTTACCTATAAATATAGTGAAAAAAATGGAATTAATTTGAAGAATATTCCTATTTAACCTAATATAATACAAAAACCACCTTAAATTATATTTAAGGTGGTTTTTTATAATTTACATAAAAATTATAAACTTTTCAAACTATTTATCCCATAGTGTTTTCATAATGTTGTCATATTCATCTTCGACAGCTCGTGATAGAACTGAAAGTATAGTAATAACTAATTGTGCATCAAAATTATCACTAAAAGGTATGCAACATTTAGCATTTATTATATTATCTATTTCATAAAAAGATATGAATTTATAACAACTATTAAGGTCATTTAAAAGCTTGTATAATTTTGCTTTTACATTTTTATCATTAATAACATTAGCTATATCATATATGTACATATCAGCATAGGCATCATCATCAGTTATAGCTACAACGACTTTAACTTTGGCACCTTTAATCGATTGCTCTTCAGGAATGACAAAAGTTGTAAAACCCTCGATATTTTTATTGGTAACCATTGGTATGGAATTTTCATTTATAAATATTTGGAATAAATCAGCACTTTTTCCCATGTTTACGCCCCCATTAAAATTTTATTAGTTTGCTTTTTTAAATTACGGTATTAAAAGAGATAAAGACAAAATTATTATCTCATAAACCAACAAATATGTAAATAAAACAAGGAGCTATTTATATAATTGGGTTGACATAAAGCTAATTATATAGTACCATAAATGAAAGAATAAATAATGAATAACCTTTAATTTAGTCCGAGAGGCTGAGAAGGAAGCAAGTTTTATATTGGTATTGCTACGCCTTCTCATAATAGAGATGGCGTTTTTTATTTATTTAGGAATTATGAAATAAATAAATTTAATATTAAAAGTATTGTAGTACCTTTAAATTTAGTCCGGAGAGGCTGAGAAGGAGAGGATGTATATGTTAAAAGGAAGACATTTAATTGACCCAATGGATTTTACATTAATGGAGCTAGAGGAGATTTTTAATTATGCAGATGAAATAATTGAAAACCCTGCAAAGTTTTCTCATATTTGTGATGGAAAGATTTTGGCAACATTATTTTATGAACCAAGCACAAGAACGAGATTAAGTTTTGAAGCGGCAATGTTAAGACTTGGAGGTCAGGTATTAGGTTTTTCTGAGGCAAAATCAAGTTCAGCAGCAAAAGGAGAAAGTGTAGCAGATACTATAAGAACCGTAGAGTGTTATGCAGATATAGCAGCAATGAGGCATCCAAAAGAAGGAGCTCCGAAAGTTGCATCTATGAATTCTAAAATGCCAGTAATAAATGCAGGTGATGGTGGACATCAACATCCAACTCAAACACTAACAGATCTTTTAACCATAAGAAATATTAAAGGAACCTTATCAAACTTAACTATAGGAATTTGTGGAGATTTAAAGTTTGGTAGAACAGTTCATTCATTAATTAAAGCCATGTCAAGATATGAAAACATAAAATTCATACTAATATCACCAAATGAGTTAACAATTCCAACGTACATTAAAACAGAAGTATTGGGGAAAAATAATATAGAGTTTTTGGAAGTTGAAAAATTAGAAGGAGTTATTGGCGATTTAGATATTCTTTATATGACTAGAGTCCAAAAAGAAAGATTCTTTAATGAGGAAGATTATATAAGACTTAAAGACAGTTATATATTAGATAAAGATAAAATGAAAAAGGCTAAAAAAGATATGATAGTTCTTCATCCACTGCCTAGAGTTAATGAAATAGCTGTAGAAATTGATACAGATCCAAGGGCTTGTTATTTTAGGCAAGCAAAATACGGGATGTATGCAAGAATGGCACTTATTGCTAAACTTTTGGGGGTGGATAAATAATGGTTACAATAAATAGTATAAAAAGAGGAATAGTAATAGATCATATTAAAGCTGGTGTTGGAATAAAGATATTTAAATACTTAGGACTTGATAATGCGGATTATACAGTGGCACTTATTATGAATGCAACTAGCAAGAAACTTGGACGCAAAGATATAATTAAGATTGAAAATGAAATTGATATAGATTATACAGTGCTAGGTTTTATAGATCCTAATATAACAATAAATATAATATCTGGAGAAGAAATTGAAAACAAAGTTAAATTGCGGTTACCAGATAAAATCGAGCATGTTATAAAATGTGACAATCCAAGATGCATAACATCTGTAGAACAAGAAATCTTGCAAAGTTTCTACTTAGCCGATAGAGAAAAGGGCGAGTATAGATGTATATATTGTGATGAGATTAATAACCCTACTAGTAAATTATAAAACATGTAGTTTTAAACTGAGATTTAATTCTACAAAAAAATTTAAACACATTAGAATAAATATATGGTCAATATACTAGTATATTGACCAGGACAAGGATTTGCAGCTCCGCAGGGATGATTTAATGTGAGGGGAGGGTATATAACATGGAAATATTAATTAAAAATGCAAGAGTAGTTGATTCATCACAGGATTTTATAGGTGATGTTTATATAAATAGTGGAATAATATATGAAATAGGAAAAAAACTAGAAAAAGACTGTGAGGTAATAGACGGAGAAGGATATATTTTAGCCCCTTCTTTTATTGATCTTCACAGTCATTTTAGAGAACCGGGATATACTTATAAAGAGGATATATTATCTGGAAGTAAGGCTGCCTCTCGTGGTGGATATACTGCGGTAAATCTTATGGCAAATACAAAACCAGTCTGTAGCAGAATGGAAACTATAAATAAGGTATTAAAAAAAGCTAGAGAAATAAATCTAGTAGACATTCATCAATGTGCATCTATTACAGAGAATCTATGGGGAGAATCTATAGATCATCTATATGAGTTAACTAATGAAGTGAAGTTTATATCAGATGATGGCAAAGGGGTTGCCAGTAGTAGAGTAATGCTGGATGCTATGGTAGTGGCTAGAGAAAAGAATTTAACAATAATATCCCATGCTGAGAATGAGCAATTGGTAGATCTTGATACTAGACTTGCTGAAAATATGATGACATGGAGAGATATAGCCCTTTCAAAATTCACAGGTTGTAAACTTCACTTAGCGCATGTTAGCACAAAAGAAGCTATGCAAGATATTATAGAGGGAAAGAAGCAGGGGGTACGAGTAACCTGCGAGGTTACGCCACATCATTTAGCATTAACCGAGGAAACAGTGTATAGAGTAAATCCGCCTATAAGGAGTCCTGAAGATGTGGCTTTTTTAATCGAAGCTATAAAAGATGGTTTTGTGGATACTATATCTACTGATCATGCACCACACAGTATTGAGGATAAAATAAATGGAGCACCTGGTATATCTGGCCTTGAAACTGCGTTTCCTGTTTGCTTTACTAAATTGGTAGGAGAAGGGCATATAACTCTAAATAAACTATCTGAATTGATGTCAAAAAACCCAGCCAAAATAATGGGGCTGAATAAGGGTGAAATTAAAATAGGATATGAGGGAGATTTGGTTATTTTAGATACTAAAACTAAGTACAATATTGACACCTCTGAATTTTTATCTAAAGGAGGGAATACTCCCTTTGAGGGGAAAACTGTAACAGGTAAAGTAATTTGCACCATTAAGGCGGGGAATGTAGTTTATAAGGATAAGATCTTCAGATAAATATTTTATTCACAAATAAATATTTTATTCACAAATAAAATAGCAAAGGTGGAGTTAAGTTGATTATAGATAAATTATTTAAAAGTGTAGAAAACAATGGACATGTATGCATAGGACTAGATACAGCAATGGAATACTTACCGGCGAATTTTAGAAATAAATATGAATATGAGGATTATGCCTTATATAGATTTAATCAGCAAATAATTGATGCTACTTTTGATGTAGCAGCTTGTTATAAGGTGCAAATAGCATATTATGAAGCTCTTGGACTAAAAGGTTTAAAAGTATACAAAGATACATTGAAGTATATAAGAAGTAAAGGCGGCATAGTAATTGCAGATATCAAAAGAGGAGATATTGCAAAAACTGCGGGAATGTATGCTAAAGCTCATTTTGAAGGGGATTTTGAAAGTGATTTAATAACTGTAAATCCATATATGGGAATGGATAGTATACAGCCGTATCTTCCTTATTTAAAAAACAAGGAAAAAGGATTGTTTTCACTAGTAAGAACCTCAAATAAAGGTGCAGAAGATATAGAGTATATAGAAAACAAAGAAAATAAAAAGGTTTATGATGTTGTAGGGGAAAAGCTATTGAAGATCGGAAGCGAATTTATGGGAGAATGCGGATATAGCTCGCTGGGTGGAGTTGTTGGGTGCACTCATATAGATGAAGGATTAAAGATGAGAAAAAACTTAGAAAAAATGTTTTTCTTAATACCAGGTTATGGAGCTCAAGGTGGTGCAGCTGAGGATGTGGCCATATATTTAAAAAATGGAAATGGTGGCGTAGTAAATGCCTCTAGAAGTATTTTGCTTGCATATAAGAAGGTAGAAAATGGAGAAAGCCATTTCGAAGAATGCGCTAGGCAGGAAGCAATAAAGATGAGAGATGCCATAAGAAAAGCTGCAAAATAAGAAAAACTGCATTATATGAAAAACTATATTATAAGAATTAAATCTATAAATTTAATTCTTATAATGAGGGCATAAATAAGATGGTCCATGATTTTTATTAAGATACTGGAGGAGTTTAAGTGATATGCACCGTAGAGAAAATTTATGAGAATTTTGAAATAAGTGAGGGTATATACAAGATTTCTATAAAAGGTAAGTTTAACGTAAAGCCAGGACAATTTTTTATGTTAAAGGTAGGAGACTTGGAACCACTATTACCAAGACCTATAAGTGTGTATGATGTGGAGGATACGAAAATAAGCTTTTTATATGGAGTAGTAGGCAGAGGTACAGCACTTCTTAGTAAACTAAAGGAAGATGAGGAAGTTCAGATAATGGGACCTCTGGGAAATGGTTTCGATGTAGAGAAGTTAAAAGGTAAGATTGCTGTAGTATCTGGAGGAATTGGCATAGCACCACTTATTTATCTTATTAAAAGCCTTACAAACTGTGAAATAGATTTGTATTCGGGGTTTAGGAATGTGGACTATTCTGTGGACTGCGTAGAAAAGTATGTAGATAAACTTTATTTATCCACAGAAAGTGGGTTGAAAGGCCATAAGGGGTATATTACAGATATAATAAATCCCAAAAATTACGATACAGTTATATGTTGTGGACCGGAAATTATGATGAAAGTGGTTGTAAGTTTATGCAATGATGCTAAAGTACCTGTATATGTGTCCATGGAAACTCATATGGCCTGTGGAATAGGCGCATGTCTTGTATGTACTTGTAAAACTGTGGATGGAAACAAAAGAACCTGCAAGGATGGTCCAGTTTTTCTTGGAAAGGATTTGATTTTTAATGACTAAGGTAGAATTGTGTGGCGTGAATTTAAAAAACCCTGTTATAGCAGCATCTGGAACTTTTGGATTTGGTGAGGAATATAATCAATACTTTGATATCCAAAGATTGGGTGGAATATGTTCTAAAGGACTTACAATTAATGAGAAACAAGGCAATGATGGCATACGTGTTTTTGAAACGCGTGGTGGAATGCTAAATAGTGTGGGACTTCAAAATCCAGGCATTGAAAAATTTATAAATAAAGAGCTTCCCAGAATGCGAGAATATAACACAGCTATAATAGCAAATGTTGGTGGTGGAAATATAGAAGAATATATGGCTGCCATAGAGAGATTAAATAATGAAGCAATAGATATAATTGAATTAAACATATCTTGCCCTAATGTAAAATGTGGGGGTATGGCGTTTGGAATTAAGTCAAAGGTAGCCTATGAAACCGTCCGAGCAGTGAAAAGTATTTGTAGCAAACCACTTATGGTAAAGCTATCACCAAATGCAGAGGATATTGTAGATATGGCGTGCAGTTGCTGCGAGGCTGGAGCAGATGCAATATCTCTAGTAAATACTTTTAAAGGCATGGCAGTTGACATACATAAAAGAAAACCGATTTTTAATAATATATATGCGGGGCTATCAGGACCAGCCATAAAACCAATGGCACTCCGAATGGTACATGAGGTGTGCAAAGCTGTAAATGTACCTGTTGTAGGTATGGGCGGTATATGCTCTTATGAAGATGCTATAGAATTCATAATGGTGGGAGCAACGGCCGTTCAAATTGGCACTGCGAATTTCATAAAACCAGATATTTGCACGGATATAATAGAAGGAATAGAAGCTTATATGTTACGCGAAGGTATTAAAAATTTAAGCGAGATTAGAGGAATTATCTAAAATAGTTCAAAGCACAGAGATTAGAATTCAAAGTCTATACTTTGAATGTTGAATGTTTAAAGGGTTATGTTAAATTTTTAAGATGAGTTACTAAAAAACAGGAGGCGATTTTATGAATATTAATGTTTTAGATATACTAAAGGAATCAGGTGCACTATTAGAGGGACATTTTCTATTATCCTCAGGAAGACACAGTAATAGGTATTGTCAATGTGCAAAATTGCTACAGTATCCAGACAAGGCTGAAAAAGTGTTAAGTGTAGCAGTGGAGAAAATTAAAGATATAGATTTTGATGTGGTAGTAGGACCTGCTATGGGTGGTATAATAGTAGCTTATGAGGTAGGTAGACAAACAGGAAAGCCAGCCATCTTTACTGAAAGAGTAAACGGCACCTTCGAACTTAGGCGTGGATTTGAAATTTTGAGTGGACAGAAGGTTTTAGTTACAGAGGATGTAGTAACTACTGGTAAATCCTCTCTAGAAACAATAAAGGTTTTAAAGGAACTTGGAGCAGAAGTAGTTGGAATATGCTGCATTGTTGATAGGGGGAGTAGCACAATTGATTATCCAATTTATAGCTGCATAAAACTAGATATTGAAAGCTATGATCCATCAGAGTGTCCACTTTGCAAAGAGGGAACACCATATATAAAACCTGGTAGTAGAAATATAAAATAAAGAGAAAATCCACTTTCTCTTACAGCATGCTATAACTAAAAGTATATATTGCTAGAATGCGCTCACTTCGCCAAGTAATTCAAAAATTTATTTTATTTGCAGTTGCTAAAAAATATAAACTCGCTTTGCTCAAACATATATTTTTCTTCACGCACCTGCAAATAAAATAAATTATGAATTACTAAGGCTTGTTCTAACGCATTCCACGCAATATATACTTTTGTTAGAATGCTCTAAAAAAAGGATATTGTAAATCAAATCATGAAAGCTATTTATAATTTTTTTTAAAACTTTTACTTAACAATAAAAGAAAGATACGAAGTAACTCAACAAATGCTCACACACCATAGTGTATGACATATTTGTTTTCAGATATCGCCTTTCTTAGCAATATCATTAAATCAACCAAGTCTACTGATGATTTTGATTTTGTATCTTTTGAAACTATATTATAAAAAGCTTCTAATGATTCTGGAGGAATAAGAGTAACGCCCCACCTTGCAAGTGCAAAATCTGGTCTACTGTAGCAATGAAAGTAAGTTTTAATTAAAGTCAATTCATTCCACCAGTCGTTTAATATTTCATCATCAATAGAAACACAATTATATTTTTGAGGTTCATAATCAGAGGAATAATCTTTATTTCTTTCAAATTTATCTATAATACCGAATTCAGCAACACAAGGCATATTATCCCAACCTTCCTTATATAAAATAGTCCTTTACTTCGTGAATTTTAACGACTACGACGAAACAACCTATGAGTAGATTATACTATTAATAATGATATTAAATATATCAATAATTTTCATTGCTTTTTTAATAAAGTTCGTGTTTTATCAGCTTAAAGTTCGTTTATTTTATAATGAGGTCAGAGAAGTTAGTCATATAGCCAGAGTTCATCTTTAGCATATTTAACGAACTTTAACAAAACAAAGATTAGCTTGAATACCTATTAATTTAAGTCAATAAATATAAATGTAAAGTTAAATTGACTTAATGTAAAGTATTATTGACAAAGTAGAAAGCATAATATATTATTAGAATAAAATAATAAAAGGGGTTTTATTATATGAAAAAAGAAGAAATATTAGAAAAAAGTAAATCTGAAAATTTGTGGAGTAATGAAAGAAGTAAAGATATGGCAATAAATTCAGAAAACTACGCAGCAAAAATAGGAATGTTTCTATTATTAATAATTATTTTTTGGAAATGGGCTCATCATATACCATATAATGACTTAGCAAGTATTTTTTTTGTTCAGTTTGGAGTTTCTATTATTTATAAGTACAAGAATAAAACAGAAAGCAAGTTATATTTAGTTGCAGGCATTCTGATGTTATTTGGATCTAGTATATTTTTGTTGGATTTTTTTGTAAATGGGGTTAGATAATGTGGAAAAGTTAATATTAAAAAACAGGTTAAAGGTTGCAAGAGCAGAAAAAGATCTAACTCAAGATAATTTATCTGAAATGGTTGGCGTTTCCCGACAAACAATATGTTCGATTGAGAAGGGTGTGTTTTGCCCTACTGCGAAGCTTGCTTTTATTCTCTGTATTGCACTAGACAAGAAGTTCGAGGATTTATTTTACTTTGAGTAGGGCATATGTTATAAAAATATTATTAAAATAACAAGGGCATTCAATATAATATATAATTATCTTGAATGCTCCTTAAAGTATGTTTATGCAGTTTACGAATATCGTTTATAAATAAAAGTAAATACTCTTATTTAAATTTTCTGTTAAAGGATCATAAACGACCGTTTTTGATACATCAATGTTTAAATATATTACATATATGGATTTTTATACTCCGAAAATGAAAGTTCCTACATACAAAAATAACATTGGCCAAAATAATAATATAAAATTAATTACTATTAACCATAACCCCAATTTTGTTTTGTGTTTAATTACTCCAACTATTGAAAATATTCCACTAATAATTGCAAATATAACTGGGCCAAAATACAATAAAAGCCCTTCTAAACTTGTAGAATGAGTCGGTATTAGTTGAACAAACTCATTTACCAATACCAAAAAGGATACTATTAAAACACCTAATGAATATTTTGTAAATATACTTTCTTTTTTCATAGACTACCTCCTTAAACTATAAATTAATTTTACTTTATTTTAGAATCGCGAAACAACTATTATAAATATAATACCATTATTTTACACAAAATTATCTACATTTATAAATATCTTCATAAATGTAGATATTATCTTTTACATTTGCCCATGCACTATTAACTCCACGAGAAAACTCATGATGGCTTAACCCCCATGGTGGATTTCCCCAATTATAACTTTCCAAAATAAGTTCTTCTAATTTTAAAAAATCTTCATCTGTATAATACCTAAAAGTAATACTCAAAATATATACCCCTTCCTCGCCTTTTCATAGACTATTTATTAGTGATTTCTTGATTATAACCTTCATTTCCTGTTTTTTTACTCCTACTTTAATATTTATTTTACAATGATAAAGTGTACGTGTATATTCCTAGAATTTTTTATAAAAATATAAGACATACCCCTGCCATATTATTCTTAAAAGGAAATTGTACTCATTGATTATTCAATTGTCTACATATGCAAATAAAATAAATAGAAAAGACCTCCTATTTTTAAAATTAGGAGGTTTTTCTGTACCTTAACCTCTGTTTTCTTATAGAATGCTAACAAAAGTACATACTTTTCGTTATAGCATTCTATAGGAAAACAGATTGTTTACCATATGACGAGTTATGCTGTTTCAAATTCGGATAGTTCATTAGTTTTTACTAAATTATCTATTAATAATTGAAGCTGCTTAATTTTCTCTTTATCCATAGGCTCTACACCTTTTAGCTTATATGGAATGCCTAGTTCTTCATATTTACTGACTCCGAGAACGTGGTAGGGAAGAAGTTGAACTTTATCAACCCTTGGAACTTCTTCATTAATGATTTCAGCAATCTTAGTTATATGTTCCACAGAATCAGTAATTCCAGGTACAACAACGTGCCTTACCCAAACCCTTGATTTTGACTTTCTTAGTGCTTCCAAAAATATATTAAGATCGGATGTATCTCTACCGGTTAAATTAACATAACCCTTACTAGTTGTCTGTTTTATATCTAAAAGAACTAAATCTGTATATTCTAATATTTCAGTATAGTCACCATTTCCAAAACCAGAGGTGTCGAGAGCAGTATGAATTCCATTTAGTCTACATAATTTTAGACATTCAACTAGAAATTGAGGTTGCATTAATGGGTCACCACCAGAGAAGGTAACACCACCGCCGGATCTACTAAAATATGGTTTGAATCTAACAATCTTTTGAATTAGCTCTTCTGGAGTTATTTCGGTTCCTCCATTTAGCTTCCAAGTATCTGGGTTATGGCAGTAGGCACATCTTAATTTACAACCTTGAAGAAAAACAACTACTCTTACTCCTGGACCATCAACTAGTCCCATACTTTCTATAGAATGAATTCTACCTTTTACCATATATATTCCTCCTCCTATTTAGTACAAATACTCAATTTTAAAATAATTTAGCTTCATTTTATATTAAAACAAAAATCTAGGAATGTTTTTGCTTTAATATAAAATGAAATTTATGTTTAGTTTTATAGTTGAGTGTATAGTTAGTTTTATATAAGTTGAGAAGTACTTATGTGAATAAGCACCTCCCATACTATATAAAATTATGTTTTAATTAGATTTTTTTGTGGAAAGTTCTACTAATAACTTCAAGTTGCTGTTCTTTTGATAATCTGTTGAAATGAACGGCATATCCTGAAACTCTTATTGTTAATGTTGGATACTTGTCTGGATTCTCGTAAGCATCAACTAAAATTTCTCTATTTAGTACATTCACATTTAAATGATGTGCACTTTGTGCAAAATAACCATCTAAAAGGGAAACTAAATTATTTATTCTTGCAGCTTCATCCATTCCGAGAGCCTCTGGTACTATTGAGAAAGTATTTGAAACTCCATCTTGGCAATAATTTCTATAAGGAATCTTAGCAACTGAATTTAATGATGCTAATGCTCCATTTTCATCGTTACATTGTGTTGGGTTTGCTCCTGGAGCCAGTGCGATACCTTGTTTTCTTCCATCAGGAGTTGATCCTGTTTTCTTACCATAAACTACATTAGAAGTAATAGTAAGTGCTGATAAGGTGTGTTCAGCTCCCTTATAAGCTGGATGCTTCTTAAGCTCATCACTAAATTCTTTAATAAGATTAACAGCTAAATCATCAACTCTGTCATCATCATTTCCGTATTTAGGAAAATCTCCATCTACTTCAAAATCAACAGTTATTCCATTTTCATTTCTTATTGGTTTAACCTTGGCATATTTTATAGCACTTAAAGAGTCAGCTGCAACTGATAGTCCTGCAACACCAAATGCCATGAAATATTTAAGATCAGTGTCATGAAAAGCAAGTTGTCCAGCTTCATAAGCATATTTATCATGCATATAATGTATAGTATTCATTGTATTTACATACATATCAGCAACATATGCGAGTACTTTTGAATACATTTCTCTAACTGATTTGTAATCAAGAATTTCATCATTATTTTTTGGAATTCCAGGTACTACTAGTTTACCTTTTAATTCGTCAACTCCACCGTTAAGTGATAGTAATAATGATTTTGCAAGGTTTGCGCGAGCTCCAAAGAATTGCATTCTCTTACCTATTTCCATAGCGGAAACGCAGCAAGCTATGCCATAATCTTCTCCATAAATAGGTCTCATTATATCATCATTTTCATATTGAACTGCATCTGTTTCTATAGACATTTTAGCACAGTATTTTTTGAAGGTTTCTGGTAATTTTTCTGACCAAAGCACAGTCATATTTGGTTCTGGTGCTGATCCTAAATTTGTTAATGTGTGAAGGAATCTAAATGAATTCTTTGTTACCATAGCTTTACCATTAAGAGCTACCCCACCAATTGACTCTGTTACCCAATTTGGATCTCCACCAAATAATTCATTGTATTCAGGTGTTCTAAGATGTCTTGCCATTCTAAGTTTAATTACGAATTGATCAATGATTTCTTGTGCACCATCTTCAGTTATTGTACCTGCAGCTAAATCTCTTTCAAAATAGATGTCAAGGAATGTGGTTGTACGTCCAAGGGACATTGCAGCACCATTGTTCTCTTTTATACCTGCAAGATATCCAATATAAACTGCTTGAACAGCCTCGCAAGCTGTAGTAGAAGGTTTTGAAATATCAACACCGTATTTTAAGGCCATGCTCTTTACCTGAGCAAGAGCTCTTATTTGCATACTTAATTCTTCTCTATGTCTTATCAAATCATCAGAAGCATGTCCTGTTAATTCATTTAAGTCTTTTTTCTTCTGATCTACTAAAAAATCTATTCCATAAAGAGCTATTCTTCTATAGTCTCCTATTATTCTTCCTCTACCATATGCATCTGGAAGTCCAGTTAGGAGTCCTACATTTCTTGCAACTTTCGTAGCAGGTGTGTATGCATCGAAAACTCCTTCGTTATGAGTTTTTCTATACTTAGGAAAGAATTTTTCTATATCACTGTTTAATTTATAACCATATTCTTCAAGTGATTGCTCTACCATTCTGAAACCACCAAATGGGTTTACTATTCTTTTGAGTGGTGCATCTGTTTGTAATCCAACAATTACTTCATTTTCTTTATCTATATATCCAGGAGCAAAATTATCTATTCCTGAAATCTCATTAGTTTCTACATCTATAATACCTTTTTTTATTTCTTCTATAATAAGAGAACTCGCTTTATCCCAAACTTTATCAGTCTTAGTTGTTGTTCCTACTAAAAAACTATCGTCACCTTCATATAAGGTATAGTTTTTCTGAATAAAATCTTTTACATCAATTCCGTTTTTCCATTCATCGCCTTTAAAGCCATTCCATTGTTTAAACATTTTTTTTCCTCCTTAAAAACTTAATTTATTAATATAAATACATTGTAATATTAAAATTGAAACAGTTCAAGTGGTTATTTAAAAGTTGCAAAATTCAAAATATTAAGTAAATTATAAAACCGTTGAAATTCAACGATTAAACTATGAAATGTAATAAATAAAAAAACAATAACAGATTGATAATAAAGTGAAACAACCATGATTGTGATACTTTATAATAGAAGAAGATATTGTAATATTTATAAGTTTAATAAGTTGCATGGTTGTTAATTGTAAATCTATTATCTTAATGCATAGGAAGAAAAGTTTGTTGTAAAAACATGGCTGTGAAATCTCCAAAAAATTAATATTATTTTCATTTGTTATGAGTTATAATGAGTAATAGATTAATTAGGTTGGAGGTAGTTTATATGAGGAAACCGAGCATGTTTAGCAAAGATTATAAGAGTGAATTAAAAAAAAGAAGAAGGAAAATATCGCTATTGATTATTTTACCTATAATAGGGTTAACTATATTTTTAGTTACAGATTTTAATGCGCTATTAAATAAAGGTGCAGGTATCAAAAAAAGTATAAATAGTGTCCTATTAAATAAATCAAAGGATAAAGAAGAAAAGGCAGTAGAAGTTGAAAAAAAACCTGAGGTTGTCAAACCGGTGGTAAATTCCGAAAAAACTAAAGTTCCACAGAAGGAAGTAGCTTTAAAAAGTGAAATATTCGTTGCAAACTTATCTGATGGGCAAAAAATCAGTGTGGAATTTAATGTGGCTGCAGGGGAAAAAAGTATAAAGGGAGTATCGGATACTGAAGGTATAACATATGATATAAGTCCAAGTAAAAAATCAATAGTTATACAAAGCAAAAATAATCAACAGTTGATGTATGTTAATGTAGACAAAACAAGTAAAGATATTACAAAGAAAACATATGAGTCTAGTAAGGGTGAAATTTTGACCAAAGAGGGAATACTTGAAAATCATAAAAATTACAATTGGTCAGTTATGCCTAAGTTCATTGATGAAGATAATATTGCATACATTAGTGAATTACCTTGGATAAATGAAAAGGCACAGCAATATATATGGAAGGTAAATTTGAAAACTAATGTTCACATGCAAGTAAAACCTGCATCAGGTAAAAACATTGAATTTAAAAAAATAGCCACTAAGGGGCTTGAGACAAATGTAGATGGCAATGTTGTATATGTAACGGCTACAGGTGAGGCAATAGAGTAGAGAAAAGGGGTTTGGTATGGATATAGGATTATCTTCGGCATGCTTTTATCCTAATTTGCATACTGAAGACAGTATAGGTAAGATGAGTGAGTTAGGGTTTAATTGCGGTGAAATATTTTTAAACACATGGAGTGAGTACCAGGAGGAGTTTGTGAGGGTACTGCTCCAAAAGAAAGAAAACTATGGATTCAACGTAAATTCAGTTCATGCGTTTTCCAGTTCTTTTGAACCATATCTTTTTGATAAATATGATAGACGAAGAGGCGATATGTTAAAACATTTTAAGAGCGTTTGCAAAGCAGCAAAGACTTTAGGCGCAAGTTGTTATACCTTTCATGGTATGCGCTATACAGATTTTAATGAGCTAGATACTAAATTTGTTGTGGATATATATAGTGAACTAGCTTATATTGCTTTAGAATCAGGTATTAAATTGGCACAGGAAAACGTATCTTGGTGTATGTCTGCTGATTTGAAATTTTTAACACTTTTATCGGAAAAATTAAAATACCCAATATATTTTACATTGGATTTAAAACAAGCTTATAGAACCAAGGTTCCTTTGGATAAGTATATAAACCTTATGGGTAAGAAAATAGTAAACCTTCATATTAATGATAGAGATGAAAATCATTCCTGTCTTTTACCCGGAAATGGAAATTTGGATTATAATATGATATTAAGTAAACTAAAGAGTGTTGGGTATAGTGGAAGAGGCATTATTGAAGTTTACAGTGAAAATTATTCAAATTATGAGGAAATTACTAAGGCGAAGAATTTTGTTTCTAAGGCCTTTAATGACTTGAGTAACTAAATAGTTAGATGAAATTAAACAATTAATAGCTATTTAATTTGTGGAAATACATAATACAACAAAATCAAGTAATTATCTCACTTTAAATGTTAACAGAGTATAACATTAGTAAAATTATCTTGTAAATTATAAACAACTTGGTTATAATCAGTAATATTAGACTATATAAGCATATATGCTTAATAATATTTGTAAATACACTAAAAGTTATGTTATAATGTTAAGGTTAACAAAGCATTTGTGGTGATTAGGAGGAGTAATATAATGATAGTTAAAATGGAAAAATTAGAAAAAAATATTATTAAATTAGAAGTAACAGTAGAGGCGAAAAGATTTAGTGAATCTTTAAAAAAATCTTCTGCAAAGAATTCAAAAACTATAAACATTCCTGGGTTTAGAAAAGGTAAGGCACCAATGTCTTTAATAAAGAAAATGTATGGTGAAGGTGTTTTCTTTGAAGATGCTATAAACTTCTGTTGTGATGATACATATCCAGAGGCTTTAAAAGAATATGATATCAGTCCATTGGATTATCCTAAAATTGATATTGTTGAAATAGGCGAAGGAAAAGATTTTGTATATACTGCGTCAGTTGCAGTAATTCCAGAAGTAAAACTCGGAGAATACAAAGGACTCGAAGCTAAGAAAGCTGAATATAATGTAACAGATGATGAAATTGAAAACCAATTAAAAGGCATGCAAGAAAAAAATGCTAGAATCGAAGAAAAAGTTGATGGCGAAATTGCAATGGGAAATATTGCAGTTATAGACTTTAAGGGATTTATTGAAGAGGTAGCTTTTGAAGGCGGAGAAGGAAAAGACTTTGAACTTGAAATTGGTTCAGGATCATTTATTGATACCTTTGAGCAGCAGCTAATTGGATTAAAAGCTGGAGAAACTAAAGAAGTTAAAGTTAATTTTCCAGAAGCATATGGAAGAGAAGACTTAAATGGAAAACTTGCAACTTTTAATGTAACTGTTAAAAGTATGAAAGTAAAAGAATTACCAGCTATTGATGATGAGCTTGCTAAAGAAGTATCTGAATTTGATACTTTAGAAGAACTAAGAAATGACATTAAAACAAACCTTTTAAAATCAAGTAAAGATAGAGAAGTGAAAGAATTTGAAGAAGCTGTAATTGATGCAGTTTGTTCTAATGTTACAATGGATATTCCAGATATTATGATAAAAAGAGAAACTGATACAATGCTTAAAGATTTAGAAATGAAATTAAAATATCAGGGTTTAGATCTTGAATCGTATTATCAGTATACTAACAATACTGAAGAAAAAGTTAGAGAGTATATGAAAGAAGCAGCTGAAAAGAGAGTTAAAACTGATTTAATAATAACAGAAATAGCAAAAATAGAAAAAGTTGAAGCTAGTGATGAAGAATTGCTAGAAAAAGCTAAAGAAGTTGCTAAGCAATACGGAGATAAAGATTTAGAAAAAACAGCTGACTTAATAATGCAAGCACAAAAACAATATCTGAAAATTGATGTTGTAAATGAGAAAGTAATAAAGATGTTAGTAGATAGCGCTAAAGTTATTGCATAATGTATACTAAAATTAATTGCCAGATAACTGTCTGGCAATTAATTTTAATATAGGTTAAAAATAGGTTAAAAATATATGGTTAAAAATCAATTATTTAGGATAGAATTAAAATTAGATTAACGTTTCAAAGAATTCTATTATAGAGTAGAGGAGTGATTTATATGAGTTTAGTGCCAATGGTTGTTGAACAAACAAACAGGGGAGAAAGATCCTATGATATTTATTCAAGATTATTAAAAGAAAGAATAATTTTTCTAGGAGAAGAAGTAAATGATACTACTGCTAGTTTAATTGTTGCTCAATTGTTATATTTGGAGTCTGAAGACCCTGATAAAGATATTTATTTATATATAAATAGTCCAGGTGGCTCAATAACAGCAGGTATGGCTATTTATGATACAATGCAGTATATAAAACCACAAGTTTCAACTATTTGTACTGGTATGGCAGCATCTATGGGTGCTTTTTTACTGGCAGCTGGAGAAAAGGGGAAAAGATTTGCATTACCTAATAGTGAAATTTTGATACACCAACCTTTAGGTGGATTCCAAGGTCAAGCAACTGATATTGACATCCATGCGAGAAGAATTCTTAAAACTAAAGAGACACTTAATAGAATACTGTGTGAAAGAACTGGTCAACCAATAGAAAAAATTCAACATGATGTTGAAAGAGACTATTTCATGAGTGCGCTAGAGGCTATGGAGTATGGATTAATAGATGAAGTTATAAGTAAAAAGAAATAATATTAAGTGAAATAAGGTTAATAGAGGTGAAAATATGCCAAAGTATGATGAAAAAAAACAACTAAAATGTTCTTTCTGTGGTAAAACCCAAGACCAAGTTAGAAGATTAATAGCAGGACCGGGAGTATATATCTGTGATGAGTGTATAGAATTATGTTCTGAAATAATTGTAGATGAATTTCAGGGAGATGTTGAACTAGATTTAGGCACATTGCCAAAACCAGCAGAAATAAAAAAATATATAGATGACTACGTAGTTGGTCAAAATACCGCTAAAAAATCCTTGGCTGTTGCAGTATACAATCATTACAAAAGAATAAATTCAAATGTTAATGAGGGAGATGTTGAACTTCAAAAGAGTAACATATTACTTCTTGGACCTACAGGCTGTGGTAAAACATTGCTAGCCCAAACATTGGCAAAATATTTGAATGTACCTTTTGCTATAGCGGATGCAACAACACTTACTGAAGCAGGGTATGTAGGAGAAGATGTAGAAAACATCTTACTTAAATTAATACAAAATGCTGACTATGATGTAGAAAAAGCAGAAAAAGGCATTATCTATATAGATGAAATAGATAAGATTGCTAGAAAATCTGAAAATCCTTCTATAACTAGAGATGTATCTGGAGAAGGTGTTCAGCAGGCATTATTAAAAATATTAGAAGGTACTACAGCATCAGTTCCACCACAAGGCGGAAGAAAACATCCTCACCAAGAGTTTATACAGATAAACACAGCAAATATTTTATTTATTTGTGGAGGAGCCTTTGATGGACTTGATAAGATTATAGAAAAAAGAACTAGAACTACGTCAGTTGGTTTTGGAGCTGAAATAAGATCTAAAGAAGAAGCAGACGTAGGGGAGTTACTTAAGTCTATAATGCCAGGAGATTTATTGAAATTTGGTTTGATTCCAGAGTTTGTAGGAAGACTACCTATAGTGGTTACCCTTGAAGCACTAGATGAAGAGGCCTTAGTTAAAATTCTTAGTGAACCTAAAAATGCGCTGATTAAACAATATAAGAAATTGTTTGAGATGGATAACGTAGAATTAGAGTTTGAAGAAGAAGCGCTAAAAGCTATAGCCAAAGAAGCTATTAAGAGAAAAACTGGAGCTAGAGGACTTAGATCTATTATAGAAGATACAATGAAGGAAATCATGTTTGATATTCCATCTAATGAACAAGTATCTAAAGTAATAGTTAATGGAGATACTATTTTAACTCGAAATCCACAATTAGTTTTGGCTGAAAGTGGGAAAAGAGAGAAAATAAAAATCACAAAAAAAGTTAAAGCAAAAAAAGGTATAGAAACAGCTTAGTAAACTGAATTAAAAATATATTAAAAAGACAGATTATTTATCTGTCTTTTTTTAATTATATAGGACACAAAGTGTTTTTATTCGCAAAAAAAGTATATATTACGTATAATGCATTGAAGCGAGCTTTAGAACTTCTTATTTTCCTTTTGGATAAATTATCAAATAAAAAGCATTTGAAATAGAATATATTTATGGTAACTTGAGCATAATATCAAATGGTAGAATATTTAGTAAAACATAACAAATTATATATGAAAGGAGGATTTGTTTAATATATTTTATATTAAACTTTTGATAATATGAATATTCAATTTCTTATGTTAATACAACTTTTTTTTACAGTATTATTTGGAATATATGTTTTTAATGCGTTAAAAACTCACCAAAGTGGTAAGGTGGCAGTTAGTAAGGATAACAAAAAAGAAATGGAAAAATTAAGACAAATGAAAAGCATAAGCCTCACGGAGCCACTTACAGAGAAAAGTAGACCAACAAAATTTGAAGATGTTATAGGCCAGGAAAAAGGGATTAAGGCACTACAAGCAGCAATATGTGGGCCCAATCCTCAGCATGTCATAATTTATGGACCACCTGGTATAGGAAAAACAGCTGCGGCTAGATTAGTGCTAGAAGATGCTAAAAAAAGAGAACGTTCTCCCTTTAATGAGTGCTCAAAATTTATAGAAATAGATGCGACTACCGTTAGATTTGATGAACGTGGCATTGCAGATCCGCTTATTGGTTCTGTTCACGATCCTATTTACCAAGGCGCCGGGCCTCTAGGGGCATCAGGGGTGCCTCAACCTAAACCTGGAGCGGTTACAAAGGCACATGGTGGAATTCTATTTATTGATGAAATTGGAGAATTACATCCTATAGAAATGAATAAACTCCTTAAAGTTTTAGAGGATAGAAAGGTATTTTTAGATAGTGCCTATTATAATGGTGAAGATCCTAATACACCACTTTATATAAAAGAGGTATTTGACGAAGGCCTTCCAGCTGATTTTAGGCTTATAGGAGCAACTACCCGTAATCCGGATGAAATAATCCCGGCAATAAGGTCAAGGTGTGTAGAAATCTTTTTTAGGCAATTGCTTCCAGAAGAGCTGGAAATAATTGCAGCCAAAGCAATAGAGAAAATGGGACTTAAAATTAGTGATAAGGCAATAAAGCTTGTAGGTAAATACTCTAGTAATGGACGGGACACTGTTAACTTAATTCAGTTAGCTTGTGGCATTGCCATCAATGATGAGAGAGATGAAGTGAGTATTGAAGATATTGAATGGGTCATAGAAAATGGTCAGTATTACCCAAGGTCAGAAACTAGGATATCCGATAAACCGCAAATTGGTTATGTAAATGGCCTAGCAGTTTACGGAGCTAATATGGGAGCGGTACTTGAAATTGAAGCTTCTGCAAAAAGAGTGAAACTAAGAAAAGGTGTACTTAAAATCACGGGAATTATTGAAGAAGAGGAAATAAGTAGTACAAATAAAAAACTTAAAAGAAAAAGTACTGCAAGATCTTCCGTTGAAAATGTGGTTACGGTCCTTGAAAAGTATTTTAATATAGATTGTGATGATTACGATATTCATGTGAATTTTCCAGGAGGATCACCTGTAGATGGACCATCCGCAGGTATAAGCATAACAACTGCAATGTATAGTGCAATAAAAGGCATACCAGTAGATAATATGGTTGCTATGACTGGGGAGATATCAATTCATGGTAATGTAAAGGCCATAGGAGGAGTAAATGCTAAAATTGCTGCTGCTAAAAAAGCAGGAGCCACAAGGGTTATTATTCCGAGGGATAATTGGCAGGATAGCTTTAAAAATATTGAAAACATTATGATTATACCAGTTAGTAATATTACTGAAGTAATAAGTCAAGCCTTACTTCAGGAGAGCCCTAAAGATATTTCAATCACATTTGAGCCAGATGTGGATGTTATAGCAGCAGAAGCGTTAAAGCTTTAACGATATTTCAAATGGGGAATCTCCAATTTATCGTGTTCGATGCAAGTTACAGCTACCCAACGGATAATTTAACCACATTTATGTAATATAGTTGATGAGGTAAGATTGGCTATCTTCCTTTAAACAAATAACAAGTCGATACGATAATATATTTGACTTGTTATTTGTTTTTTTGTGCTTTATTATCTTATTTAAAATTTTGTAGTATTGAAAAATAAGCGCATTATAGGTATACTATAGTAGTCGAGTTATAAAATATACTTGCTATTAAATATAGCTACTATAAAAATGTAGTAAATTAATATTTAGAATGACCATAGATACTTATATAAAATGTAAAATTCTAATGTTACATTAATAAAAGATTATTAATTTAATCTAGAAAAGAGGGAGAAAATGGATAAAAATACAAAGCTTCTTCCGCTAATTCCGCTAAGAGGTATGAATATATTTCCATATATGGTGTTGCATTTTGATGTTGGTAGAGAAAAATCTATACTGGCACTTGAAGATGCTATGCTAAATAATCAGGAAATTTTTCTGGTTTCACAAAAACAATCAAAAATAGAACAACCAGAAGATAAGGATATATATAGCATTGGTACTGTTTGTAATATAAAACAAATATTAAAGTTACCAGGGGATACAATTAGGGTACTAGTTGAAGGATTAAAAAGAGGGAAGATATCGGAGTACAAAGATAGGGAACCGTTTGTGCGTGCAGAAATAGAAATTATTGAGGACGATGAATGCGCAGATGATAAGAAATGTAAGGCTTTAGTTAGAATTATAGATAAGGCTTTTGAAGAGTACATAAATCTTTCAGTTAACAATTTTCCAGATGCTCTCTTCAGCTTAGAAGAGACAAAAGAGCCAGGAAGATATTGTGACATTGTAAGTTCATATTTAATATTAAAGCCAGAAACAAAGCAAGAATTGCTTGAAGCACTAGAGGTTAACAAAAGATTAGAAAAACTATTGTTTATATTGAAAAATGAAGTTGAAGTATTAAAGATAGAAAAGAAAATTGGAGTTAAGGTTAAAGGTAGAATTGATAAGATCCAAAAGGAATATTATCTGAGAGAACAAATAAAAGCTATTCAAGAAGAATTGGGAGAAGATGACGAAAATAAGAGAGAAATAGATGAATATGAAAGTAAAATAAACAAGGCAAAACTTCCTAAAGCAGCAAAAGAAAAGGCAATTTATGAACTTAACAGATTAAAAAGTTCAGGGAATTTTTCTGCTGAAAGTGGAGTAATAAAAGGATATCTAGATTGGGTTTTAGCATTGCCTTGGAATAAAACAACTAAAGACAACATTGATATTAAGAAGGCTAGGGAAGTATTTGACGCAGAACATTATGGCCTAGAGGATGTTAAGGAAAGAATAATAGAATACTTAGCAGTTAAAAAAATCAGCAAGACTCTCAAGGGACCTATACTTTGTTTGGTAGGACCACCAGGAGTTGGAAAAACCTCTATAGCAAAGTCCGTTGCCAATGCATTAAATAGAAATTTTGTTAGAATGTCACTGGGTGGAGTTAAAGATGAAGCTGAAATTAGAGGGCATAGAAAAACATACGTGGGCGCGATTCCAGGTAGAATAATATATGCCATGAAACAAGCTGGATCTAAAAATCCACTATTCTTATTAGATGAAATTGATAAGATGAGTGGTGATTTTAAGGGAGACCCTGCAGATGCACTACTAGAAGTTTTAGATAGTGAACAAAATGCAACTTTCAGAGATCATTACCTAGAACTCGACTTTGATTTATCAAAGGTTTTGTTTATAACTACGGCAAATAAGTTAGATACTATTCCAAGACCATTATTAGATAGAATGGAGATTATTGAAGTATCAGGGTATACTTCAGAAGAAAAATTCCATATTGCTAAAAATCATCTTATTCCAAAGATGTTAAAAGAACATAACATGGAAGGGGATAAAATAATTTTTTCTGAACCTGCAATAAATTGTGTTATCGAAAATTATACTAGAGAGTCTGGGGTTAGAAGTCTTGAAAGACAGATTGCTGCAGTTATTAGAAAAGCAATAACAGAAATGGTAGAGAAAAACAAAGAAACTGTTAATGTTAGTGTAGCACATGTTAAACGGTATTTAGGAGCAGTAATATATACTTATGACAAAACTGAAGAAGAAGATAGAGTTGGTGTTGTAACTGGGCTAGCATGGACAGAAGTTGGTGGGGTTACCTTACCAGTAGAGGTAAGTGCTATGGAGGGGACTGGCAAACTTGAACTTACAGGGCAACTCGGAGATGTTATGAAAGAATCTGCTAAAGCTGGATATAGTTATGTTAGGGCTAATGCTGTAAAATATAATATTGATAAAGATTTTTATAAAAATAAAGATATTCATATTCATGTACCAGAAGGATCGGTGCCTAAAGATGGCCCATCTGCTGGGGTAACTATGATAACTGCAATGGTATCTGCCTTGACTAACAAAAAAGTAAAACATAATGTAGCTATGACAGGGGAAATTACACTTACAGGAAGAGTATTACCTATCGGGGGGCTCAAGGAAAAATCACTTGCTGCCTATAGAGCGGGCATTGATACAATTATAATTCCGAGAGATAATGAAAAAGATATACAAAAGATACCAAAGAGTATTGTGAATAAACTAAAATTTATAATTGCAAATAAAGTAGAAGACGTACTTTACAATGCATTACTAGAAAATAAATTAGATGGAGAGATAAATAATGGAGATAAAACAATCTGAGTTCATAATTTCAGCAGTAAAACCTACACAGTATCCCACAGATAATAGAGTAGAGTATGCTTTTGTTGGCAGGTCCAATGTAGGTAAATCCTCTTTAATAAATACTTTAACAAACAGACGTAAATTAGTTAAAGTTAGTGGAACTCCAGGTAAAACAAGACTTATAAACTTTTTTTTAATAAACGATAGCTTTTATTTCGTAGATTTGCCTGGCTATGGATATGCCAAAGTATCAAAAACTGAACAAGCTAAATGGGGAAAAATGATGGAGGATTATTTAATCCGCAGACCTCAGCTTCAAAAGGTAGCATTACTCGTGGATTGTAGACGTAAACCCACTAAAGATGATCTTCTAATGTACGGATGGATTAAGCACTTTGGTTACGAAGTTGTGATAGTTGCAACTAAAAAAGATAAGTTAAATAGAGCAGAATTAACAAAAAATAATAAGTTAATAAGAGAAACTCTTAATTTAGAGGATAGTGAAGAAATTATCAATATTTCGTCACTAAAAAAAACAGGTGTAAAAGAATTGCTAGGGAATATGTTTATAGACTCTGAAATTGAAGAAGAAAAATTATAAAGCAAGAAAAGCAAGAAAAGCTATAAAATAATAAAATAGATCTATATTACCTTGTGCAAAAAAAATAATTAGTGCACAAAGTGGTATGGTCTATTTTTTTGTTTTTTTATTTAAAATTCTGTGTCAATTTATTTCTACGAGAATAGTATATATTAGAACACAAAAGAAAAAGATTTTTTAAAGAATGGTCTAACAGGGTTAGGTAACAATTAATAATTATTGTCTAACTTAGAAAAATAGGAGGAGGGAAGTAAAGTGGATATGAATGGATTACTAAGCGGATTATCTAATTCTCAATCTCAAGGTAATGGATGTGGTCATGAAAAAAAATGTTGTAACAATAATAACAACAACAATGGCATCTTTGGCGGAAACTCAATAATTTTGATCATAATTCTTTTATGTTTCTGTGGAGGATTTGGTGGTCAAGGACAAAATTCTGGAACTGTTTGTGGATGCGACCCTAAACACTGTAAAGAACTATGTAGATGTGGATCAAGTAATGCCGGCGGATGCGGCGGATATGGTGGCTTTGGTGGCGGTGGCAGCTGGTGGATAATAATACTATTACTTTTATGTTTCAGCGGTGGAAATAACAGAGGATGCTCAAATAACTCAGAGTGCTGTGAAGATTAACAGCAAAGAAAAACGTTTATAGGTGCACAATTAGATAAATTTAAATATTAAAAAGCGCCAGTTAATAGTTATATCACATTGAAACATGCCCAGAAAGGGGGGTTTTATATGTCAAAAAAAAGAGATTGTGGAAATTCATGCTGTGGTGTTCAACCCGTAAATGCATGTGGAGTTCAAAATTTATGTAGCAATCCAATTTGTGCGTTAATAATCTTAATTATACTTCAAAAGACATGTCTACTTGAAAATAACAACTCATTTTTATTAATACTTTTATACTTGGGTTTTTGTTTTTGTAAAGGTGGAAATGTAGCAAATACTTGTAACAAAGGCTGTGGTTGCTAATTATAAAAATCAGGGAGAGCTTATGCTCTCCCATTTATAAATGAGGTGATAAATGTGTCAAAACATCATAAACACCATGGAAATAATATGAATAATGGAAACAACGATAACAATAACAGCAACGGAAATAATAACAATAAGGGCAACAATAATAACAGTAACAGTAGTAATGGCAACGGTAACAATAATGTTAATAATAACCCATTAGCATCTTTGTTAAATGGAAATTCTGACAATCCTTTGATGGCATTATTATCTGGATTACTATCTGGAAATAATGGTGGTGGTAGCGGTATGCTTGAGGGCTTACTCTCTGGTTCAGGAGGCCAAAACAACAATATCTTAACAAGTTTGCTTGGTAATTTAGGAGGGCAAGACAATAACATGCTATCAGGTTTGCTTGGTAACTTAGGTGGTCAAGACAATAACATGCTATCGAATTTACTTAGTAATTTAGGTTTAAATTCAAGTAATACAAATTCAACGACAAATGCTAGTTCGAAATCTAATTCTAATTCAATGGTTGCAAAAACTAAGAAAAATAATTCAAATGAAAATAATGATTCATTAAGCTCTAATTCATCAAATTTTAATGAAAATGAACCATTATCAAATATATTTTCAGGCATGGGTGGCATAGATTTAAGCCAAATCTCAAATATGTTAGCTGGAATTGATTTAAATAATTTGGATTTAAGTAGTTTAGATCTGGATAATCCAGGCTTTAGTAATATGATAAATTCTCTATCCAATAATCATTCATTTGAAAATAATGATTCCGTTGAGAGTAATGATGTGGAATTTAAACATACTGATCCCAAAGAAAGAACACATAGTATTATAAAGAACTTAGAGGATGAGGATGTTGGGCAACTAATATATATATTAGCTCATTTGGTAGATGATAGAAAACTTGAAATGCTCAATAAAATTGTAGACGAAAAATCCAATTAAGATGTTGGAGTTTTTATTTAGATGTATGCAATGATAATATTTTTTATGTTAATCATCTCAAAAAAATAACTAGCTTACTAACTAGTTATTTTTTTTGAGGATGACTTATAAATTCTTAATGTCGCTATCAGCACTATCAGTATTTTCATAGCCTAGCATGGTACATTTGCCATCAAGGATGCCACCTTCAGAAATCATTAATTTTTTGGCTGAAATGTCTCCTTTGATCTTGCCACAAGGTTCTATGGTTAAAGTGCTTTTACAAGAGATATTTCCATGAAGTATTCCGTTTATATATGCATTGTTGCATATCATATTTCCTTTTATGTGCCCAGATTCTCCTAGTATTATATCCTCTTCGCAAAATAGGTCGCCATCAATAGAGCCATCTATTTTTAACAACCCATTTATATTCATAGAGCCAATCACACAACATTGTTCACCTATTAAAGTTTCAATTCTATTCAATTCTTTTTCTTTATTATTATTATTATTATTATTATTAAACATACAAAATCTCCTCCAATGTTAAATTATTTTATAATTACAAGTGATATTGTTTTATAAAAATATTTCATAAAAATAAAATAAAATATGTTTTATAGTGCATAAAATTACGGGAAAAGGTTAATATAATAAATGTAATCGGAGTTAAAATCTCCATTAGCATAAAATTAATTATTAATTTTTTTATTGATTATTTTATGCGGAACCCCCCCATCCCCCTTGGGACCGATAATACGGTCCCTTTTGTATTTCATAAAATACATTAATATTGATTATAAAATAAATATATGATTAGTAGCTATATTCTATTACAAATTCATTTGGAAGGCCTGGGAGTTTTAGTTAATATTTATAGAGCTAATCTTGAAGGTAGAAGTATTATTACCATTTGGGAAAAGCTTAAGAATTAAATTTATGGTATAGTTTTTTGTCTCTTTTGGAGAGCTAATATTAGTTCCTTTAAAATTTAAGGTCCATAGAATATCACTGGCATTACCGTTTTTGTCCCAAGCATAATCTTTAAAAACTGCATCTTGAAAGTTTAAATACAATTTCCTGTTTGATAAATCGCTTAATAGTGAAATATCATTACCATTTAAGTCATCGGCGAAAAGTTCTTTTGAGATGTTTAGTTCTGCTAGTGGAAAACTTGTCATGAGATTTATAAAACCTGTTATGGTGTTTTTACCCATATAATTATCAGTATAATTATAGTCAAAGGATTTTAAACTATCTTTAATGAAAATATAACTTTTAAAATTGATTTTGCCATCCTTAATATTTCCAGATAAAACTTTAGGAGTTTTATTATTTTTACTGTCTATAAAGCCCAAAATATTGTTTGTGCTGCAAAATATATCATTAAATTTTTCATGGTTCCAAAGAAATACATGTTGAACGGCACTATTCTTTGTGGATGATGTATCACTAACTGAGGCTGTATCCTCTGTAGAGGCTGTATCCTCTGTAGAGGCTGTATCCTCTGTAGAGGCTTGAGTAAATATTTCAGGTACATTGTTCCTAGATACGTCCATTAAGGTTAGTCTCATTGGCCACTGCACGTAATAATTTCCTACAGTGTTAATTTTTTTAGAAGGCTCTAAATAATAGCTTTTATCTTCTGAATTTATCTGAATATAATATTTATCACTATTTGTTTTTATGTAGAGAATATCCTTAGTTCCATCACCTGTTAGATCAGCCTGCATTATTTTGTTTTCATTAACAATATTAAATGTACTTATGGAATCTTTCCTTGAAAATAACAAGGAAGTGAGCATTATTGTGCCTACAAAGATTGCTAAAGCATAATAAATAAATTTTTTCTTAAGAAATATTACCTGTAATTTCATATATTCCACCCCCTTTAAATTATATGTAGCAAATGTAATAATTATATATTTAATTAATTTATATAAAATAAATTTTAAAAAAATCCATATTATTAATATTATGAGGTGAACTTATGAAAAAATCATTTAAATATATGAAAAATCTATGTTCTGTTATTATTATATTAAGTATAGTAGGCAATCTTTCGGCTTGTAAATCTGAAAAAATTGCTAAAGAAAAAAAACTAAATATTTTTTTGGATATAAGTGATCAGTATTCTTCCAATGTAATTAAGTTTTTAATTGAAGATTTTAAAAAAAACAATCCAGATGTTGAAATAAAATTAAATGATGCCTTAGGTAATAAAAGTAGTGATATTATGGAAACAATTAATCTAGGTACAGAAATTGATGCGATTTTCACGAGTAGGAATACTTTAATAGAACTTACTAAAAAAGGAGTTTTAAGTGATTTGGAAAGTGCTTATGAAAAGAATTTTATTAGTGATAGATATTATGATGGTATGAGCTCTTATGGTAGAGTCGGAGATAAATTCTATGGTATAGGAGTTGTGCCCTATTCTATAGAACTACTATACAATAAAGCTTATTTAGAAAAATTACAAATATCTAATCCTAATAATTTAGAAGGATGGTTAAATGTTTTGAAACAAGTTAGTGCTAAGGGAATTAAGACCCCTATAGCACTAACAGATGATGTGGATGCTGGTGGATTTATATATTCGTTAACAGCTAATAAGGTTATAAATATTCATGACCTTGAACACAGCTATGATAGTGGTGAAGAAGGTTATAAGAAGCTCAAAGATATGCAGAAAACATTCGACTCATTTAACACTTTAGTAAAAGATAGTGGAATTACTGGGGATTCTTTTGAGGTGGGAAATGAACAAAGTATTAGCAACTTTAATAATGGCGAAATTCCACTGATGGCTTGTATTTCTTATTATAATTCTAAACTTAATGGACCCAATATGGGGATAATAGAAGATTATAATAACAATTCTAATTATGGTTCTAATGTGCCTATTATAATTAATTCTCTATTGTGTATTCCTATAAATGCAAAAAATGGAGATACTGCTAATGCTTTTATTAAATATATATATAGTGATGAGGTTCAAGCGAGAATTGCTCAGAGTGGAATTATAAGTGGAAATAAAATTGTAAATAACAGTGTAACTGGTATTGGAAAAATAATGGTTCAACATATGAACAAAGCTAATGATAATAGTATTCTTGTTTTATATAATTTACCTGAAAAGATAAAAAACGGAGTATTATTAGCTATAAGAAAGATTTTAGATGGTGGTTATAACTCTAAAGAATGGGATGAATTATTAAAAAAAGCTTACAAGTAAATTGTTCAATAAAAAAAGGAAGTATAAAATTATATTTATACTTCCTTTTTTTATTTCGTTTATTTTTGGCAATCTTTGCATAAACCATAAAAATATATTTTGCTTGCTAGAACCTCATAGTTAGTATATTGCTTTACGTCTTCATTTACATTTGAAAAACATATGCCTTCTATGTCATCAACTCTACCGCAACTCATGCACTGTATGTGAGGGTGTGTACTCATGTTACCATCATATCTAAAGTTACCTTCACCTACATTAAGTTCTATTATTAATTCAACTTGTACAAGAGTCTTTAATGCCTTATAAATTGTAGCCAAACTCATAGTAGGATAAGTTGGTTGAAGAGCTTTGTAAATCACTTCTGCTGAAGGATGCTCTTTTGTGGATTTTAAATATTTGTAAACTGCGATACGTTGAGGTGTTAGCTTTAATTTTTTCTCTCTAAAAATTGTAGTAATGTTCTCCATATACACCATCCTATAATGTAATTATATGTTATAAGACTTATTATATAATAAAAGCTATTACTTGTCAAAACATATATTGTAAAGTATCTTAATTAAAATTAAAAATTTTATTTCATTTTAATTCATTTATAGGATAAGTAACATATATTAGTTATATAGAGAGGAGGGCTGATATTTTGAAAAAAACCTACGTATTAGATACCAATGTTATTCTGTATTCACCCAGTGCTATATTATCTTTTGGAGAGAACGATGTAATAATACCTGAAGTGGTATTAGAAGAATTAGATAGTTTTAAAAAAGATAAAAGTGATTTAGGAGCTAATGCCAGATATGCAGCTAGACTTATTGATAAACTTAGACCTCAGGGAAAATTAAATGAGGGTGTTGAGCTAGAAAATGGCGGAAGACTTAGGGTTGAAATGAATCACTATGATACAAAAATTCCTCCTTCTTGGAGTAAAGAAAAGGCAGACAATAGAATATTACAGGTATGTAAGGGACTTAAAGAGCAAGGTGAAGATGTATGGTTAATAACCAAAGATATATTCCAAAGAATTAAAGCAGATGCTGTAGATATTAATGTAGATGATTTTTATGAAAAATTTGTGCCTGAATATGACAATCAGTATACAGGAAGAATTGAAGTATTTGTATCTTCCGAAAAGCTTCAGGAGTTTTTTAGTAAAAAAGTTTTACTGGCCAGTGCCTTACTTAATTATGATGAGAGTTCAGAAGAATATACCACACCGATTTTATACACAAACCAATTTTTAATAATTCATTCAATGGAAAACCCAAAACAAACTGCACTAGCTAGATACGATGGTAAAAATATAGTACCACTTTACAGTAAGGAGAGTAAGCCACTTGGAGTAGTGCCAAGAAATGTAGGACAGAGATTTATGCTAGAAGCACTAAGCATGGATGCAATAAAAGCCCCCTTAGTAATTGTTAAGGGGCCTGCAGGAACTGCTAAAACATTATTTTCATTAGCGGTAGGGCTTCAAAAAATACTGCAAGATAATAGTGAACACTACAGAAGAATTTTAGTTTGTAGACCTAATGTTACCATGGATGAGGATATAGGCTTTTTACCGGGTACGGAGCAAGAAAAAATATCGCCTTTTATGAGGCCAATATTTGACAATTTAGAAATACTCGTTGATTCTGATGAAAAGGAACGTTATAAAAATGAGAAAGAATTATTAGAAAAGATAAAAGATTTATTTGATAGGAGAATTATAACCACCGAAGCTGTTGCTTACCTTAGAGGAAGGTCCATAGTTAAAAATTGGGTTATTATAGATGAGGCACAAAATTTGTCACCAAAACAGGTTAAAACAATAATAACTAGAGTTGGTGAAGGAACTAAGTTAATTCTTATAGGGGACCCAGAACAAATAGATCATCCTTTTCTTGATTCTAGATCAAATGGCTTGTGTTATGCTTCTGAAAAAATGAAGGGCAGTGAATTGTGTTATCAGGTAACTTTAAAATATGATGAATGCGAGAGATCACCCCTAGCCTATGAAGGTTCGAAAAAATTATAAATATATTGATTTTATACAAAAGAGAGCATAAGGAATTATGCTCTCTTTTGTATAAAATTATAGTATTAGCAATTATATTCACAGAAATTACATTAAAATTTTGTTTTAATATGTATAGTTTTAATGTACAATAGGATAGAACATAATAAGAAGAGGGATGGGAAGTATGAGGAAACTGAAAAAAACTAGAAGAACTAAAAAAACAAAAAAACGTACAAGCACGCTTGTTATATTATTTATTGTATTTGAACTTGTTTTTACAGCGGTTACAGGCCCATATATGCTTTATTATGGTCCATTTAAAAATGCAAAGACTACAGTGGTAGGTGCAGCCATGACTACTCTTACATTACAATGGCTAGCGAAAGCATTTTTATCCGATGATAAAATAAAAGAAATTTTGAAGGGTCAATCGGTGGAAACTATAGCTCAAGCTAACCTAGATGACAAAACGTCAGGGGTAAAGGTAGAAAATAAAGATGATGATAGCATTGAAAGATATGACATAAAAGGTAAAAAATATAAAGGATACGTATTAATAATTAGTGATCCAACTAGGATTAAAGTTGGTTATAGTAGCAAATTGGGCAAGGAAGGCGAACTGACCAGTGAAATAGCAAAAGCTAATAATGCTGTTGCGGCCATTAATGGTGGTGCGTTTACAGACAAAGCTGCTGATGTGGAATGGGCAGGAACGGGAGCAAATCCAACAGGAATTATAATGTCAGGTGGAAAGTCTATTTTTACTGACATAAAAGATGAAGATAAAAGAATAGAGGTTGTTGCATTAACTAAAGAGGGAAAGTTGTTAGTTGGTCTCCACAGCATTACAGAAATGAAAAAAGTTGGGGTAGCTGAAGCATTATCATTTGGTCCAGCTATGATAGTTAATGGAAAGAAACTGATAAATAATAATAGTGATGGAGCTATGGGCATAGCACCTAGGACAGCTATTGCACAGAGGCAAGATGGAGCAATAATATTATTAGTTATTGATGGTAGACAAGTAAATAGTATAGGGGCTACTTTAAGAGAGGTACAAGACGTATTGTATGATGAATATGGAGCTTATAATGCTACTAACTTAGATGGAGGTTCTTCTTCTACTATGTTTTATAATGATGAAGTTATAAACAATCCTAGCGACAGTTTAGGAGAGAGAGCAATACCTTCAATTATGTATGTGGAGAGTAGATAATTAATATTTTAAATTAAAGGAGAAAGCATTATGAAATGGAAGAAAAGAATATTTATATGGATAGTAGTGTCTTTATCTTTACAATGTTTAGTCCTCTTTTATGTGGATCGTTATTTTTTAGCTACTGATTCAAAGGTGGATTCAAAAAAGGTTGAGCCAAATGAAACAGAAAAAATAAAAAACATTGATATTACTGTTCCAGCAAGTGCAGAGAATATATTAGTGTCCTATGATGCTAAATATTTATCTTATTATGAGAATGAAAAATTAAAAATTGTTAACTGTAAGGATGGAACTATAAAGGATATATCTGTAGATGATGGTTGTACAATTTCTTTTTCCAAATGGCTTCCAGATAGAAATAGAATGCTTTTGGTAGAGAAAAAGAGCTATGATGAGTCTAGTAATTTAGTATTATATCATTATGATGTGTCAAAAGGTGAAAAAGTAAAGATTAAAGATTTAGCTTGGGCTAACACGAAATCCGAAGTAGAAGATATTCAATTAGCAACATTAACAGGAGTTATTTACGTAAAAGTTTCAAGTGAGGGTGAGAGAAGTAGCATATACAGAATTGACAGAATGGGAGGTATGACAAAAGCTGATACAATTCCTAATTTTGTGAGTAATATCTCTGTGTTACGCCATGAAGATCAATTAATATACGAGGGCTCGGTTTATAATAAAATATATGCTACGGGTAGAGAAAGTTCTATAACTGTAGAAGGTGTGGACAAGCTAACACTACTTGGCGATGATGATAACGACAATGTGTATCTTGGAGAATTAAAAGATAAATTAATAAGCAAAATTTATTATGGTAAAACAGCAGATGGCACTGAAGACTGGAAAATGATTGAATTACAACAACCTACTGCTATAAAAGATTTATATGTTTCGTCAGATGGTAAAATGTATAAAAATGATTCACTTAAGGGTGTATTAAAGGAAATTAGTTCTGGAACTGAAACTAGCTATGAAGGAAAATTATTGCAGTTATATACTAAAGGATTAGTATCTTTAGTAAATAATAAAATATCTTTTGTTCCTTTTAAGTAGATAGGTATACTAAGTAAGTAGGTACATTAAGTAAGTGTGTACATTAAGTAAGTAGATATACTAAGTAAATAGTTGCATTTAAATAAGTTATTGTAATTTTAAACTATGCCTTAGGCATGGTTTTTTATTATAATATGTAATGCCTATAGGTATTACATACTTACAATCATCACATAATTATAAGTAAATTTAATAGCTTCATTTAACCAGGGCATAATATTGTTTACAAAAATATGTAAATAGGAATATCTTAATAGAAGTATGTTAATAGAAGTATATATGTATAAATATATAAGTATAAATATATAAGTGAAATTATATTTATATGTTTTGAAAATATTGGATTAAAAGTAAAAAAACTTTGCTATAATAGATATATTAAACATCTAAAAAATAACAAGTTAAAGATGCCTAACAAGTTAAGTAACAATTAGATATTGCTATTTATCTTGTAGGAATATAAGGAGAGATAAATTTGGATACTGAACAACTAAAAATATTATATAAGATTTTAATGATACCAGCAATTTTAATAGCATTTACTTTTCATGAGTATGCACATGCTATCACAGCAGACAGGTTAGGAGATAAAACACCTAGATTTCAAGGGAGACTTACACTAAACCCTATTGCTCATATAGATCTAATGGGATTTATTTTGATTTTGATAGTAGGATTTGGGTGGGCAAAACCTGTTCAGACAAATCCTAGTGCCTATAAAAATTATTATAAAGATGACTTGAAGGTTTCTGCTGCAGGGCCAATTGCAAATTTGATTATTGGTATTGTATTTGCAATTTTTCTTGTGTTATTTGAAAAGTTTTCACCGATTACCGGTGAATTAGGTAAAATAATACAGGCAATACTAGAAATTACAGGGTCCTTAAATTGTGTGTTATTTTTTCTTAACTTAGTTCCAATACCAGGGTTTGATGGATTCCACATAGTTAGAGATTTGTTTCCAAAGTTTTTTTACAATTTATCAGATTCGCTTACTAGGTATCAATTCTTAATATTTATGGTTCTATTATTACCTATAGTTGGTGGTCAATCAATTTTCTATTACATTGTACACGTCCCAGGTACGTTGCTATTTTATTTCTTTACAAATATTGTAGCAATGGTTTAAATGGACCGATAGATTATTATTTGATGAATTTTAATAGATGGCATAGCTCCAAGAAAGAAATAAGATAGCCCAGCTAACACTTGGTAATATTGGACATGTGTTTGCTGGAGGTATTATGCTACTAGAGGAGGTTAAACTTTTACGGCACTATTAACGTGATAAGTGCGGGGTAAGCTGGACAAGCTGGACAAGCTGCGGGGTAAGCTGGACAAGCTGGACAAGCTGGACAAGCTGGCAAGCTGGGGACAGTTAGCAACTAATGTGTATATGTATCAAGACAAGGCATCAAAAGTAATAGTTAAAATCTAAAACATTAAAGTTTGTTTAGATGAATTCCTGTGATATAATAAAGGGAATTTCAGAAGAATTATGTAGTAATTTTTTTAATATGTAAATATAAGGAGAAAAATATATGCGCCTAAGAAAAAAATATTGGGCTAGGCCGGAACTTGAGGCTAGCCATATTGTAGTAACAGACCATTATGCTCATAAAGGAAAATGGAATGTGGAATTTAAGAATAATAATGAAATACATCTAGAACTAGGCTGTGGTAAAGGTGGCTTTATATCAGAAAGGTCTAAGCAGAATCAAGATATTAACTTTGTAGGTATAGATTTAAAAGATGAGGTTCTAGTATTTGCCCTTAGAAAAGTTCTACAAGTAAGGGAAGTTAAAGGGACAGAAGATTTAAATGTAAGGCTTATGCCTCTAAATATTATGCTTATTGATGATGTTTTTGCAGAGGACGAGATAAGCAGGATTTATATAAATTTCTGTAATCCTTGGCCAAAGGAAAGACATAACAAAAGAAGATTAACTCACACTAAATCTTTAATAAATTACAAGAAATTCTTAAAGCCTGGCTCTGAAGTTTGGTTCAAAACAGATGATACAGAGTTATTTGAAGACTCAATAGAGTATTTCAAAGAATGTGGTTTTGAAATATTATTCTTGACTTATGATTTGCATAATAGTGACTTTAAAGAGAATGTAGTAACAGAATACGAAGCTAAATTTGCAGAACTAGGCATGAAGGCCATGTTTTTGAGAGCTAAACTAATTGTAGACAATAAATAAAGCAAGCTATATTACTGAGAGCATTAAAGAAAGTTATTTAGTACTTAAGAACCCCATGCATTTATGCGTGGGAGTTTCAGAAAACATAAATATAGTTATAAACAGAATTGTCCACACTAGACCCATAAAATTTGGGATTAGTGTGGACAATTTTTTTTGAAGCCGCATTTTATATTAGTATTAATTTTGGTCCAATTAAATAGAATTAAAGATTTAGCATTTTCTTTACAGAGTAGTTTTTATTTTATGATCAATTAATTGGAATAGTAACCAGTTTAAGGTAATATAATAGTCTAGAGTTTGTAAATATTAATAGCTAGGAGTTGAGCATTTGATTCAGGGAAATAAAAGGGTTTATGATAGTGAAATCAATATAATAAAAATTATGATTAGCATCATAGTCTTATTATTGGGAATATATTTTGTAAAGAGGAACACCTTTATCAGCTTAAATTTAAGGGTTCTTAATGACTTTTCTACAGTTTTTCTTAGTATAATTTTTGAAGGAATACCTTTTATATTAATAGGAGCATTGGTTTCCTCTATAATTCAAATATTAGTATCAGAGGAAGCAATTGCCAAAATAATTCCTAAAAATAAATTTGTTGGGATTTTGATTGCTTCCTTAGTTGGACTTGTTTTTCCTGTATGTGAATGTGCTATTGTGCCTATAACTAGGAGGCTTGTTAAGAAGGGTGTTCCATTAAGTATTGCGGTTACATTTATGTTATCAGTACCAATTATGAATCCGGTGGTTTTATTATCAACACACTATGCGTTTATGGGAATGTCATACATGGTAATAGCAAGAGCTATGTTTGGTATGATTGGCGCTATAACAATAGGTGTTCTTATTGGGGTACTTCATAAAGATAGTCCTTTTAAGCGACAGGTGGTTAGAAAGCCTAGAGGCACACGGAAAGTAGAAGGTGATTTTGAACATCATACTGTAGGAAGATTTAAAAATACTAACCTTATTAAACATAATCATATCCATGTAGATAAAAATAATGAGGTCTGTTCTTGTGGACATAGTCATAACCATAGTAATTATAATAATAAGATCATAAGAAACATAGAGGAAATAATAACGCATACTAGTGCAGAATTATATGATATAGGTAGATTTTTTATAATGGGAGTATTCCTATCAACGTGTATGCAAATTTTTATACCTAAGGAATTTATTTTATCCATAGGTGGAGGTGTTTTATCTTCCATAATAGTGATGATGGTGCTAGCTTTTGTATTATCAGTTTGTTCAGAAACAGATGCATTTATAGCTAGAAGCTTTTTAGGACAGTTTACCTCCGGTTCAATTTTAGGATTTTTAATTTTAGGGCCTATGATAGATATAAAAAATACAATTATGCTTTGTGGAAGCTTTAAATTGAGTTTTGTAGCTAAATTGATTTTCCTTATAATTGCTATTTGCTTTATTTTAGCTGTAATAGCAAACATATTTCCACTTGACATGCTAACTAATGGGTTTGCGATAGGTGATTAAAAATAAATGATGGTGTGGGATGGATAGTACTTGCAGATAATCTCAACACAAGGAGGTAGGTTTGAAAAAGAGGTTAAATTTAAATGAATTAATGTGGTTTCTTATATTAATAGGCTTCACTTGTTATTTTTACATGATTATCAGTACAAATAAATTAACACTATTTGTACATCCCAAAATGGTAAAATACGTAAATTTTGCATTGTATTTTTTTATTGTTTTGGTGATTTTTCAAGGAAAGAATATTTGCGAATTAAAAAAAGAAAAAAGCTTTAAGTTTGGCTATATAATGTTTTTAATACCATTGTTTTTAGGATTTCTATTAAAACCTGAAGGGGTGAGTGTGTACAGTGCAATAAATAAGGGGTTTTCGTTAACTTCACAATTGAAAATTGATGCATTAAAGCATAAGCATACTGTTTTAGAGGATGGAACAGAAGTATGTGAGCATAATGATGAAAATACTCATGTTGTTGAAAATACTAGTGATATTGAAAATACTAGTGCTGTTGAAAATAATAATGTTAAATTACCTATACCTATAGAAAGTATCTCACTTATAAAAGGCGAAACAATAAATGTAACTAATGAAAATTTCGTAAATACTTATGAAGATTTATACGGAAATACTAAGCAGAATATTGGTAGGCGTTTATATATGAAAGGCTTCGTATATAAACAAAAGGGACTTGATAAGGATGAATTTATCTTGGCTAGGATTCTTGTAAGTTGCTGCGCTGCAGATGCGCAGTTGGTAGGTGTTTTATGTGATTTTCCCCAGGTAAAAGAATTTACAGAGGGTACTTGGGTAAATATAGAGGGTATATTAGGGCAAAGAGAATATGCGGATTCTAAAAATGGAGAAATTAGTATAATTCCAATAATTAAAGTGAATAAGATAGAAAAAACAGATGAACAGAGCAATGAGTATATATATAATTAAGGAACTAAGAATTAGTGAACATAGCAAAGGCACAAAGGTACAAAGGTACAAAGGTAAGAAGGTACAAAGGGATATGAAAGGCATATTAAAGGCATATGAAATTCTTAATTATTGACATAATTAATGTAATGCTATAAACTTAATTATGTAGAAGAATATTAAATATTAGAATGTTTAGATTTAATGTTATGTTAGCATATTAGCAAAAAAGTGAATAGATATTTTTAGGTGCCTATTATTAATTAAACCGCTTTAGCGGATAAAGTTACTAACGTAGCTGAAGCTATGTTAATAGCTAAAGCTATGTTAATAGCTGAAGCTATGTTAATAGCTGAAGCTATGTTAATAGCTTATTAATAAGGTGAAAAGGGAATGTGGTGTGATTCCACAACAGCCCCCGCTACTGTAATTGAACACAAATTTTTATGCCTACCTGTAAAAAAACGGAAGGGCTGTGAGTTGAGTGAGTCAAGAGCCAGGAGACCTGCCTAAATCAGTAATATTAAGCTTTCGGCGGGAAAGAACTTGTAGAGTATAAGTTAGTGCAATAAGAAATTTGTACATAACAGCAGGTGTGAAAGCTTGCTGTTTTTTATTTTGTAACAATAAAAGCATGATAGATAGGAGGAGTAGTAATGGCTAAAATAATGATTCAAGGAACAGCTTCATCTGTAGGGAAAAGTATATTAGTAACAGCACTCTGTAGAATATTTAAACAAGATGGGTTTACTGTATGTCCCTTTAAGTCACAGAACATGTCACTGAATTCTTACATTACGTTAGATGGGAAAGAAATGGGACGAGCACAGGTGCTCCAAGCATATGCAGCTGGACTTGAGCCAGAGGCATTTATGAATCCAATTTTATTAAAACCTTCCTCAGATAAAAAGTGCCAAATTATAGTTAATGGAAAGGTTTTTGGAAATAGTACTGCTATGGAATATCATAATATGAAAATCGAATTTAGAGATATGCTAAAGATACAGTTTGAGGAAATAGAGAAGAAATTTGAAATTATAGTAATGGAAGGTGCAGGAAGTCCTGCAGAAATCAACTTAAGAGATAGAGACATTGTAAATATGGGAATGGCAGAACTTGTAGATGCACCAGTAATACTTGCAGGAGATATAGATAAAGGTGGAGTATTTGCATCCCTGGCAGGCACAATGCTTTTGCTTAATGAGGAAGAGAAAAAAAGAGTTAAAGCCACTATTATAAACAAATTTAGAGGAGATATAGAAATTTTAAAGCCTGGACTTACAATGCTTGAGGATATTATACATATTCCTTGTGCAGGAGTAGTCCCTTACTTTAGATTAGATTTGGAAGATGAAGACGGAACAGTAGAATTTAACAAAAAAATTACTGCACCTATTGACATTGCAGTAATATGGTTACCTCATATTTCTAATTTTACAGATGTAGATGCATTAAAAGCTGAAGAAGATGTATCAGTTAGATTTGTTAAGACTAAAGAAGAATTAGGAAATCCAGACTTACTTATAATACCGGGAACTAAAAATACTATTGAGGATTTAATCACCTTAAAAGCTTTGGGCTTGGCAGAAGCTATTATAAAATATAGTGTGGATGGCAACATATTAGGTATTTGTGGTGGGTATCAAATGCTAGGGAATACTTTAAATGACCCTGAGGGAGTAGAAACAAATTTAGAAAAAATAGATGGTATGAAGCTTTTAGACATAGATACAGTATTCCAAGGTGAAAAAATAACTACAAGAGTAAAGGCTCGTAGCATTAATATGGGATCTATAAACGCGGACAATAGCGAAAAGGATAATTTAGAAAGTTCTAATAACAATATTGAAGTTTATGGTTATGAAATACACATGGGAATTTGTAAATATGGGCACAATGCAAGGCCACTTTTTGAGATATATCATAAGAACCTTGAGCACCCTTCAGTGGAAGGCGAAGAAGCATGTGATTATGACGGATCAATAAATGAAACTGGAAATGTTATGGGTACATATATCCATGGAATACTTGATGGAGTACAATTTAGAGAATACATAGTAAATAGTCTAAGAATAAAAAAAGATATGGAGCCTAAAAAATCTAAGGTGTACGAAAATCTAAGAGAAAAGGAAATAGACAAGCTAGCAGACATAGTGAGAGAAAGTGTAGACATAGATTCTATCTATAAGATTATGGGAATTGAGAAGAAAGGTTAGAGGAAAAGTTGAGCAATCTTGAGCTTGTTGAGCTTGGAGGTGTGGAGGTGGGGGACAGTTAGAAACTAATTGAGGAAAGGCTGAAGAAGCTAAAAAGCTGAGGACGGTTAGCAACTTAAAAAGGTAAAAAGGTAAAAAGGTAAAAAGGTAAAAAGGTAGGGGACGGTTAACAACTTAATAAAGAAAGTTGAAAAGTTGGAAATGCTGAAAAGGCTGGAAAAGGCTGGAAAAGGCTGGGGACAGTTAGAAATTGATTGGATAAAGATGAAAGGTTGGAAAACTTGTGAAAAGTTGGGGACGGTTAATAACTTATTAAATAAGTTGAGAAGTTTTGGTAAGTTGATAACTTTATAAAAAATCAGAAAAGTATAAGATAGTGAGGAATTAACATGAAAATACTATTGGCAATGAATGTAATAGATTTAATATTGGCGGTACTCTTAGATGTATTAATTGGAGACCCATACTGGTTTCCACATCCGGTGATTTATATAGGAAAACTTATCTCTATATTAGATAAGTTAGGCAGAAAGTTATGTAAAACCAATAAGCAAATCAAAGCCTTTGGAGGGACCATTGTAGTTATAGTAGCCTTTTTTAGTTTTTTAGTGCCATTTATAATTTTATGGCTTTCTAAAGAAATTTTTTTGCTATACCACATTTTAAATATAATACTTATTTGGACAACAATAGCTGCTAGATGCCTTCATAAAGAGGGTAAAAAGGTATATGATTCCTTGGCTAAAAACGATATTGAGGATGCTAGATTAAAATTATCTTATATTGTAGGGAGAGATACAAAGGAGCTTAATGAATATGAAATAATACGAGCTGATGTGGAGACCATTGCGGAAAACACAGCAGATGGTGTTATAGCTCCTATTCTTTATGCAATATTAGGGGGAGCACCTTTAGCCATGATGTATAAGGGAATAAATACTATGGACTCAATGCTTGGATATATGAATGAAAAATATAAACATATTGGATTCTTTCCAGCAAAAACAGATGATGTATTTAATTTTATCCCTGCAAGAATAACAGGGCTTTTAATTTGTTTAGCGGCTCCACTGGTTGGAGGAAATGTTTTAGAAAGTATAAAAATAATGATAAGGGATCGAAAAAATCATAAAAGCCCTAATTGTGCTTATCCAGAAGGTGCTGCAGCAGGTGCGATGAAAGTTCAACTAGGGGGCACAAATGTATATTTTGGAGAAGAAATGTATAAACCTAGCATAGGAAATAAAATAAAAGAGTTAGGCAAAGAGCATATAGTAGATACAATAAAACTAATGTATGGTGCAATGGTTTGCTTAGTAATAATCTATTTAATAGGAGCGTTTTTTTTAATTGTATAAAACAATTCAATTTGTAGGAATATGCATATATACAAATTTACTTGGAATTAAGAACACTTTGGGGATTATTTAATAACAACTTGTGGATAAAAAGACAATTTATCTAATTAACAGTGGATAACTTTGTTTAAAATGAATATTATTATCTCACAAAAACAGTAAGAACTAAAAACTCAATTAAAGTATAATTGAGGCTTAATTAAGACTTGGTTGAGCTAGGTTGAACCGAAACAGCCGAGCCAGAACCGAGCCAGGCTAGGGACAGTTAACAATTTTTAAAAAAATAATTAAAAAATATGAATATCACCTTGACACATAGGCAAGAATTTAAAGAAAAGTTTGTGTGGAGAGGTGATTTTTATGGCTAGAAAGGCAAGAGAAAAAGCAGAGGATGCTATATTTCATATTATGTGTAAAAGTATTAGTGAACTAGATTTATTCCGGGATGAGGATGATAAAAGAAAGTACTTACTACTTGTAAAAAAGTATAAAGAACTTTATAATTTTAAGGTTTACGGGTATTGCATTATGGATAATCATTTGCACTTATTAATTGACACTAATGGTTCAGATATTTCAAAGGTGATGCATGGAATAAATTTTTCTTATGCAATATATTATAATAAAAAATATAAAAGAGATGGGCATCTCTTTAAAGACAGATTTAAAAGCAAAATAGTTAATAATAAAAGATATTTAAGGACTGTATCATTATACATACATAACAATCCAATTGACATTGCTGGCTATAGAACTTGTCCTGAAAAATATGCTTTTTCTAGTTTGGAAATATTTTTAGGAAAAAGACGAGACTATTATAAATTAGTGGATTATGTATTTGTTATGAGTCTTTTTGGAAATAACCTTAAAAGTGCAAGAAAAAACTACTATAACCTTATTTTTAAATGTAATGAGGAAAAATTAAAAGAAGAAATTGAATTTGAAGATGAAAAAACAGATTATAAAATGGGGAGAAAGTTACTTAAAAGAAATTTTAAAGTAGAAGATATATTAGAGTTTGTAACAACAAAGATGAATATTTCAAGGGATATGATCAACATAAAGTATAATAGAAATATTGTAGAAACCAAAGCATTAATAATTGTTCTAATGAGAAGCCTTTGCAATTTTAAATCCAGTGATATTTGCAAGGTGCTTGGAAATGTTTCGCATTCCAGGGTATCAAAATTAAGTACTATAGGTATTGGATTTATTGGAATAAAAGAAAAACATGAAAATATTATTGAGGATTTTATTAAGTATAATCAGTCTTAATATTTGAGTTATTAATGGCTTTGAGATAAATGGATAAAAATTTTAGTGCGTAATTTATATTTGTTTTATTTATATTAAAATTGGACAAGCATATAAAATAAAACTAATATGTTGCTAACTGTCACCTTGATAAACACGTTAACCCTTGCTTAGTTGCTAACCGCCCCCCTGATAAGCCCGTTAACCCCTTGCTTAGTTGCTAACTGTCCCCCTGATAACCCCGATAACTCATCGCTTAGTTTCTAAGCGTCCCCCTTGATAACCCCGATAACTCATCGCTTAGTTTCTAAGCGTCCCCCCTGATAATCCCGTTAAACCCTCGCTTAGTTTCTAGCGTCCCCCTGATA
>NZ_JAHLDL010000036.1 GCF_018861315.1 Clostridium bowmanii
ATAACCATTATCTGAGAAGATAATCAAAAAATCGTGTATTTATGCAATATACGGAAATTTTTCTCGGATAATCATATTTCTAGGATAATGACTAAAACAAAGACACCGTGTAATTCCTTCAACCTTTTCATATCCAGCATATGCATCACTTACGTGATAACCATGAAAACCTCCAAGGAACTTCTTTGCATGATCACCCGAACGGCTACTAGTATATTTATATAAAATTATGGGAGGGCCTTCACAGTTGCCACCTCTATGTATCCAAATGTAAGATTTGCTTGATGCCTTTTTCCCCTCCTCATGATTTACCTGCCAGGTTGTTTCATCACCCATGATAACACTGCATTTCAACAATTGCTCGTGCATTTTCTCATATAGAGGCATAAGCCAGTATTCAGAACTGCGTATCACCCAGTTCGCCATCATGTCTCTCTTAAGTTCAGCACCCATTCTTTTAAAATCTTTTTCCTGGCGATATAGTGGTACTGACATCATATACTTTTGATACATTACCCATGCTACGCATGAAGGCGATGCAAAAGAGTGCGAAAGCACAGGTGCTGGTACAGGCGCGCAGGATATAGAATCATATGGATTAGTATCATTTTTCCCACATTCAATGCATTTGTATACATATTGGACGTAGTCCTTCATTACTAACTTTGCTGGGATATATTCCATTTCAGATCTTACTGTTTTCTTTCCAATTATCTTAAGTTCACTGCCACAGATTTTACATATAGCTTCTTCAGCATTAAGTACACATTCAATTACCTCATGTGGCAGTGCTTTAATCAACTTGTCTCTGTCACCTTTTTTTCTTACAGGTCTCTTATGTTCTTTAATATTTATAACTTTATTTTCGGTTTTATCTAAGATTTCATCAATTAGTTCACCAAAAAGGAAACATTGCCCATATACCTGTGGTGTTTTCTCACTCGATGCTCCAAAGCGCTGTTTTGATGCATGTAACACTGCTTGAGTGAGAATCTCAACGTTGTGCTCCAATAAAATCACCTTTTCCTGCAGTGTTCTGTTTTCATTTTCAAGTTGTCTAATACGTTGATTTTTTTCATCAAAAGACTGCATTTAAAAGGCTCCTTTCCGGTTAATTTATTAACTATATTATACCAGAAAAACGGCTAGTTTACTAGCTTTATGATGATATTAAAAAATTATATTTTCAGTATTAACATCTTCTCTATGTACCTTTTTTTGATCAATTTGTAGCCCTTCCAAAAGCCACTCCATTTGACGCTTTGTTATATCTCTTATTTCCCCCTGATTCTTTGGCCACTGAAATTTCATATCATCAGAAAGGAATTTTGTAACCAGAATAAAGCCATTTCGATCCCAGCGTAATGCCCTAAGTGAATTATGGCGCTTATTGCAGAATAAGAAAACACTTTTACCAGAGTAAGGATCAAGTTTAAATTTTAATGAAACCAATGCAGAAAGTCCGTTTTGTTGCTTGCGAAAATCTGTTGCACCAAGAGCAATATATATGTGATCAGCCTCATCGGCTATATGATGTATCATAGTTCCTGCAGAACTTTCATTAGTCCTGCTAAAGAAGTTTGATTGAAATTGCTTGGAACTGTTACCTTTATATTTTTAATAAATATCTGGAAATGATTTGATTTATCTGAATTAGTTAATGCCTCGTCGGCATTTGAAAGGATTGGAGTGATTTCAGCAAATGTCATTTCGTTGTCCGGATTTTGTTTTTCACTTATTTTATGATTCCAATAATGATACTTACCTTTGCTAATTTCATTGTTTTTACACCATTCTGAAACTGACATTCCGCTTTTAGTTCTTTTATTAATTATTTGCTTCCAGAGAAGCAGGTCTTCAGCTGTAGATCTCAAAATAAAACCTCCCATCGATTACTTTATCAAAGTATACCAAATGGGAGGTTAATTTACATTACGGTGTTTGTTCCATCGCTTACCATCAAAAGAGATATTATGAACATACGGTTTAGTACCCCATAAAGAAAAACCCATCCATTTCAACCACTATCCAAACACAAAAGATAGCAAAGCCCTTAATAAAGTTTTCGCTATCTTTTATCTGTATACTAATCATATAGTAATTGCATGCTCAACATATTTTTTATACAATTCAATGTTCTTGTCTTTAAAGTAAGATAGTATTCTATTACTACAAACAAACTTTTCTTTTTCAATACCTATATACACAGAATAGCTACTCCAACGGTAATTTTCAGGCCTTTCAACCATTTTCGCTCTTACTGGGTTCAAATGTATATATCTACTTGTTTCTATAACATAAGAATCTTCTTCTATGAGTTCTGAGCCATATCTTGCCTGAAAAAGGTGTCCAACATACATATATTTATTATTAAAATACTTTGCGTAGAATCTATTGACCCTCATCATTAAATCCTTTATATGCTTATCCTTTGTTTGAACTTGAAGATGCACATGATTTGTCATTAAGCAATAACTTAGTATTTCATATTGATTTTCTAAAAATTTCACTGCTTCTTTTACGATTATAATATAAACTTGATAATCTTCATTATCTCTAAAAATATCACTACGTCTATTTCCTCTACATGTTATATGATACATTGCATTTGGATACCATTCTCTTAATTTTCGTGCGCGTTTTAATTTTTCTTTTTCCTCCATAGATATCTCCTATTTTTTTATTTATTAAAATTATATCCTTTTTAAATTGATATAATCATTCTTAAATAGTAAAAATATTCGACATAAACCACCAGATACCAGGTTACATTCCTCACACCCACTCAGTTTTGTTTAATAAACATCTGAAAGTTCCAATTGTATGCTTTCTTTTTTATCTGTGATTTTATTACTCTGCATCACATCTCCATTAGGTACATTTTTTGAAGGAAGCATAACTATAAACTTACTTCCCTTACCAAATACACTTTCAACATATATACTACCACCATGTAATTCTACAATTGCTTTAACTAAACTGAGTCCAATACCTGTACCTTCTGCATTTCTAGATAGCGATTTATCCACCTGTTTAAATCTATCAAAGATAACATCTAATTGATTTGCTTCAATACCAATGCCATCATCTTTAACTGATATTTGAACGAATTCATTCTTATCTTTAATATCTACTAATATTTCACCGCCCACATGCGAAAATTTTATGGCATTTGATATAATATTTAATACTATCCGCTCTACTTTTTCTGGGTCACAATTAATTATTTTTTCCTCTGTATCCGTATCGAAAATAATATTTAACCCTTTGATTTTAGTAAAATTAGTTACAGACATAACTATGTCCTCTACAACTTCCACTATGTTATTATTTGATAAATTCAATTCGAAAAAACCAGCTTCAATTTTTGATGAATCAACTATGTTATTAATAAGTTTCGATAATCTGAAGCAATTTTGCTTCATTGAATCAATATATTTAATAAAAGAATCCTTCCATTTTTCTAATGAATCACTATTACAATACATATTTAATAACTGAACTGTTGCATATATAACATTTAGAGGTGTTTTAAGTTCGTGGGATATGTTAACAATAAACTCTTCCTGTGATTTTAATGCTTTCTCCATAATTATATTAGACTTTATTTCAGCTGTAACATCTACTATTAAAATTAATATTTCTTGTAGTTTTCCATTTACTTCAAGCATTGGTTCAAAAATAATATTCCAATATATCTCATTCCCATTAACCAAATATTTTTTTCTATTCAAATACTTAGTTTTCTTTTCTTTTAACACTTCATTAACAATTTGGGAATATTCGGTTGTTTGGAATATTTCGAACAAATATTCTATCCTACTTCCATTTATTTCACTGATTGATTTGATATCAGATCTGAACAATTTAGCGATATTAAATGCATTTTTATTTAAATTCACAATTTTTAAATCTGGACACGATAATCTAACAACAGGCAAATCAAAAGTATCTACCATCCTGTTTAAGAATTCATACCTGCTTCTTATAGCTTCTTCATGTTTAAAATAGTCTGTCATGTCTCGGTTACAAAGTACCCCTAAAGTAAATTTTCCCTCACTGTCATAAATAGGTGTTCCACTAACATCTACTTGTAATGTTTTACCAGCAAGTTTTACTACCATCCTCATATTTTTGAATTTTTCACCCCTCATAATCCTACGAGATGGTGTATTTTCCGAGTCAAGTTTCCCTCCTAAAGCATCAAAAAGCTCAGCTTGTTTATACCAATCACTTGTCTTAACTGTGTGTTCATAAAAGGGCGAAAACATCTCTCTTTCTGATTTGTTATATAATATATATTTCTCATCATTATCAAAAATAGAAATACCATCAGCTATATTTTCTATGATAGCTTCTAATTCCTTTTTCTGTTCTTCGATTTTTCTAGACTGCTCAATTGTTTCAGTAATATCATGAAAACACGATACTACCATTGTTAAATCTCCATTCGTATTATAAATTGGAATTGAACTAATTTCCACAAAATACTCATTATTAGGCTGCCTTATAAACATCTTAACGTTTTTTACTATTTCACCTCTTAAAGCTCTAAGAGAAGGAAAATCTTCTAGTGATATTTCATTTCCTGCCATGTCAAATATTTTAGTGTTTTTAAAAGCACCCGCTAAATCATTTACTCTGTCCAATTGATAAACTAGTTTTATTGCTTCTGGATTTATCCTTATAATTTCACTTTTATTATCAACAATCATTACTCCCCCAGATAAGTTTTCAATTATACTAATAAGTTGTGTGTTTTGTTGCTGTAACTGTTCCTTCTGCTGCTGGATTATCTTGTTTTGTCGTTCTATACTTTGATTTTTTAAAACCCTTTCAGTAACTTCACAAGTGGTTACAAATATGTATTTAATCTTTCCGCCTTCGAATATAGGTGTTCGTATAGAATCCCAATAAGTTATTCCTCTCTCAAACTCATCAAATTTAAATTCTTTTGAATAGCTAGTCTTTTGTGTTTGAAGAAGAGTGTTCCAAATAACTTCAATTTGGCTTCCTGCAAATCCTGTTACAATTTCTCTAATAGATTTACCTATGCTATTTTCCTCTTTATTAAAAGATAAACCTTGAAAATTAAGATAACTTTCATTAGCTTTAAGCAATATTAAATCAGGTACACTGTAAACAGCTGCACCGGATATGTTTTCAATAAATGTTTGTTCTACAAAAATGAGCTTATCATTAAGCCTGGATTTTGATTTCTCAACAAAAACATATTCTTTTTGATTTGTTATTTCACTATTAATAAGAGTTATATTCACTTCTCTTGGTTCAAGGAATTTTGTAAATATAAACCCTGTATAATCACTATTGATATTATCAAGAAGTATTTGCGAACTAATTTTTAGCATATCTCCTATTTCTATAAGTGACTTACCTATCAATTCACCCAATGCATACCCTGTGAACTCAATAAATTCTTTATTAACATCTGTTATAATACTATCACGCGAATACAAATACGGTTCTATTATTGTGCTATTAAACTCATACTCCAAGATGGCACCTCCCACTATATATATATATATACCCAAATAGGTTTCATGCATAAAATATTGAGCATTACTAATAGACTGTTTTGGGCATCATTTCACATATATTATATTCTTTCCTTAATAAATAGTCTACATCCGAGTTGTAGCGCAACTATATATTAATATTTAGTGTGCTCTTTTTCGTCTTTAAATTACATATATAAACAAAGTTTTTTACACTACTTGTATTTAATGATTTATATTGGTAAAATAGTAATTAGCTTCTGATATTTAAGAAGAATATTTAAGCAAATTTGCACGATTATATGAGATTTCTCACGAAAAAAGTAGAATAATCTTTGTCCAAGCCTACTTTTCGGTCAAAGCTTATTATAATAAGCCACTTTCTTAAATAAAATAAAAGAAATGAGATGATGTTTAATAATGAAATTTTCAAAAAAATTACTATTAGTATTATCACTAATTGTACTAGTTTTATCATTTGCAGCTTGCAAAAAAAAAGTTGCTACTAAACCAGTAGCAGCCACAACACCAAAGCAAACGGAAAGTGTGACTAGCAAAAAAACAGAGGATACTACAAACCCTGTATCAGGATCCATTTCTGATAATCTATATAAATATGAGGTTTTAATAAATGGTATCAAATATTCACTTCCAACTTCATTTTCTACCTTTGGAAAAAATAAATGGGTTGGTACAGACTTTGATAAAAGTACATTAGAACCAAATCAGTATAAGCTAGAGTATCCCAAGAATGGTGAACAAACTATGATGATTCAGATAGCAAATTTTGGCATGGATGTTTCACCAGTGTCAAAATGCGATGTTGGTGGAATTAAAATAGACTCGTTAAATAAAAATCAAGCGACCATCTCCATTGCAAAAGGAATTACTATAGGCTCTACATATGCTCAAGTAATTGCAGCATATGGCAAAGCAACAGACGAATATAAATCAGATACAATAACTAAATTAACATATAAATCTGGTACATATTCAAATTATGAGATTTCATTTGATACTAATATGAAGAAGGTATATAGTATTGAACTAGAAAATTTAGTACAGCCTGAAAAAACTACATCTACATCTGCTGATACAAATCTTCCAGTAGCAGTTAAAAATTATAAAGCACCTTCAAGTGTAGGTACGGATTTATTCTCATTTCAAGTAAAATATGGTGGTAATCTTTATAAATTACCAATACCAATTGCTGAACTCGTAAAAAATGGTTGGGTACTTCAATCAGATAATAGTAAAGTGATTGCTGCAAAATCAAGTGCCGTGGGTGTGGAATTAAGAAAAGACAATCAGGTGCTAAGAACTCAGATTCAGAACTATAGTGACAAGGGCGAACCTTTAAAAAACTGTTTTGCTACTTATGTTGAATACTACAACAACGGTGCAGTGATTCATTTAGAATTGCCAAAAGGTATTTCAGAGAAATCCACCATGGCTCAAGTCACTGCAGCTTATGGTAAACCTACTGAAACAGAAAAAAGCTCAACCTTTACCTATTATACATATGGAAAAATATTTGAACAAGTTGTCTTTATGACTAAAGGTGGAAAAATCGAAAAAATCGAGGTACAATATTCACCAAAGACTTTAGATTAATGTAATACAAACAATTATTTTTTTTCCAAGTAAATAGAGTGTAAGCTAAATTAGCTTACACTCTATTTTATTATGTTATAAAAGTTTATTTTGCGGTATTGCTCTGAGCACTTTTCATAGCATCTTGAAGCTTTTGATTTATTGTATCAGCTTGCACCTGAGTAAAGTGAATATGCTGCCCCCTTTACTATCTTATCTGAACTGATCACTATTGATTGATAATCCTTTGTAGGTGTAACTGTGCCCACTGAGTTTCCTTTGCTGTCTTCTAATTTTATATTAAAGGTTCCTCCCTCAAGGGCTATAGAACCTTTTGAAGCATCTGTATCATTTTAGGCTTTAATTCCATCTCCAGCAGCTTCGATTGCTATAGTTCCAGCATTAACTGCCACTATGTCTTTTCCCATTTGCCACTAATTACATAGACCCCTGCTGCTGTTATAGTGATTTTACTATCTTTTACTGTTGCTCCCGTACCTTTCAAAGTAGCACTGGTTCCAGTTAGCAGTTTTTAGAAGTTTTATTAGCTCCAAAGTTTACAAATTTAAGTGCAAACATCATTATACAAAGAGATGCTGTAAATAAGATACCATATCCAAAAAGTCCCACCCCTACTGCAAGTCCCGATGAGGTTGTAAAAAGCACATAAGATATATCCTTTGAATCACCAGGGACACTTCTAAACCTAATAATCATCAAAGCACCTGCCAGGCTAAAAACTCTTGCAACATTACTGCCTACCAAAAATACAATTATAGCTACAACTGTGGGTATAATAAACAAAGTAAGAACGAAGTTCTGAGAAAATCCTCCTTTAGTAGAAATTTTCATATAAGTAAAACTTATTATTGCACCTAAGATAAATGATACAATTATGGTTAATATGGCATCTCTTAATAATATTTGTTTATTATTTAATGATAATTGTCTATTACTTAACAATAGATTCTCATATTCTTTTCCGTATTTAGAGAAGCTCATTTTATATATCTTGTATTCAGAAAGCAATTTTGTTAACCAAATTGGAATATTGTTTTCTGCTTTAACTTCCATTTGTAGTAGTAATATTTAAAAATTGTGTGAACATTATGGTCAATAATAATTGATAAATATTATTAGCTAATTACCGAAATAAGGCATAGAAATGGAGATCAATACCTCCTTTTCTATGCCTTATTTACGTAGTGCTGTTGTTTTAACATAACCCAGTTCACTTTTTAAGCAATTGGCGCAATAAACCGCCAAATAGATTCATAAGCTTTTTCCCACAAGCCCCTCTTGGCATAAGTTTCAATATCGAATATTGTACAGTCTTTGACATCATTTAAAAATGTATCACGACATTTAATTGCAAAATCATTATTATATATAAATACATTAACCTCATAATTAAGGCTAAAACTTCTAATATCAATATTTGCAGTGCCTACTGTAGAAACATGATCATCTATAACAAGTGTTTTTGCATGCAAAAAACCTGAATGCAAATATACCTTTACACCACACTCTAAGAGTCTCGAAACGTTTAATAGTGAAACAGCATAAATAGATTTTTTATCAGGTATACCAGGTAGCATGATTCTAACATCCACACCACACGCTGCAGCAAGCCTTAAGGATTCTAATATGGTTTTATCTGGAATAAAATATGGTGTCTGAATATATAAATACTTTTTTGCAGAAGTAATCATTTTAACATAACCATCTTTTATAGTGTCATTTTTAGTACTTGGTCCACTTGAAATTATTTGTACTCCTAAATTTCCTTCTTCAATTGGAGTATACATACTTTTTAATAACTTTTCATCAAACATCAGTTTAGCTTTATTCTTCTTTCTAAAGCTTTGATTTTGCAAAAATACCAAATCAGTCCAAAACCTTGTTTGAAGTGATAGTACACTGTTCCCGGTCAACCGTATATTTGTATCCCTCCAAGGTTTATTTATCTTTTTCAAGCCAAAATATTCGTCTCCCACATTAATTCCACCAGTATAAGCAATTTCCCCATCAACAATAACTATCTTCCTATGCAATCTATAATTGACAAACATAAAACTTTTTAACAATGAAGGCAAAAATCTGTATACGTGTCCCCCAGCTTCTTTTAAGCCATTAAACTCACTCTTATGAGTATGTAAAGAACCAATAGTGTCATATATTAGTGTTACTTCTACTCCCTTACTTGCCTTTTCTATTAAAATAGAAAGGAATTCACTACCAACATTATCTTTTGCTTTAAATATGTAATAGAGTACTTCAATACTTTTTGTAGCATTTTTAATATCTTCAAACATGCGAGAAAAATTTTGCTCTGCACTTATTAAAAGTTCTACATTGTTATTTTGAGTAAAATAACTCATTGCATTTTTTGAGTTCAATGTTATTAAATCTATGTACTTTTCAGTTTCTACTTCTTTAAATTGTATTTTATTTCTTGCGATATCATGAATTTGTTTATCAAGAGCTTTATTGTGCTTTTCTTCGATTTCATTCATACCATATTTTTTTGACATAACACGCATTCTGTATTTATTGCCAAAAAGGAAATATAAAATAACCCCCACATAAGGTAGAAAAAAGAATACTAAAAGCCAAGCAAATATAACTCTGGTATCACTTCGTTTAACAAAAATTAGTGTTAAAACAGATATAATATTAAATGCGTATATAAGTATTAAAACAATAGTAGATAAATTCATGTTACTCCCCTCTTGATAATATTTATTTTAATTAGAAATCCAAAGTTAAATAACTGTCTTGTTAAGAAAAATATTACATTACCTCATACGAATTAGCAAGTATAATTGTCAAAAAGTGTGACTTAACAGATTCGTTTATCCTCCTGTTAAGCCACTAATATCACTCAACTATCATTCCACTCCAATATGATTAAACTAATGTATTAATCATATTTATAATATGAAAAACTAAGATAAGTGTACATGCTCTAAATCAACGATATTAAAATGGTGGAATCTACTTTAAATCCTCTGGTTTTTAAAGGTGTAATTACTGTACTTTCTATAGTTATATGAAAATCCGGCTTATTAGAATAATAAATCCCCTCTGGTACAACTAGAGAAGTTGAAAATCCACTAATGAACTTTTTGCAACAAATTCGGGAATATTTTTTATTAATGTAAGCTATGCTATACTCCACAACTCCCATAATCAGTATTTTATAACCTGATAAGTAGACACCTTCCTCTGAAATCCCCTTAGGAGTAGTTAAAATTTTTGTTTTCATTACATTTACTTTAGTAGAAATGTTAACTATATTTTTATTGTGAACGCATGAATTACACATTTTAAATTCATTGGAAATATTAATTTGTTTGAACAGTCTATTTTCAACAGTTGTGAAGGTTACATTTGTTTTTATTGTAACTCTTATTGGGGCTTTTTCTAAATTATAGATATAATCATAAGTTATATACGCATGATTTTTAATTTTCATACATATTGTATGCTGTAAAACTAGCACCTTAAATGTTATAAGGCATGTAGAAAATGCTTCTAAAGTACCTACATAAAATCCACAGTTTGGATCTAGCTTTTTATTCCTAATCCTATTCACTTCTACAGAACTACATATGAACTTTTCGACACTGGGAACTAGGTCTCGAAAAAAAATATTGCTAACACAATACATGCTCTTGTTTATTATACAGATGCTATAAGTAAGAATATCGAATATGCAGGCAGTAGATTTATCGACTTTCTTTACTGCTACAACCGAATTTTCCATTATTACTGTTTTAACAATATTACTGAAGATGGTATTACATATTATAGGTCCAGAAGGTGATACCCTATAGTGAAAATCCACTCTACTTTGATTTATTACTTCCATATATTAATTATCCCTTAAGAATTATCTAAATATTGTATAAAAATGGCAGCATTAAAAAACAACATATTGTCGCTAAGGAGAGTGGCTGTAGCATCTTCAATCATGTATCTTAATTTAAGTATTCCATCTTCACTTGTACCTTCAGGTACTATTATGAACTCTGAGAAGGGAGCCTCTTCATCAACATCAAATAAATAGTCAAGTATATAGGGAATATAAAAGTACACAGTAAATGTTACAGTTCCCATAATTAAGAGCTTTTTACTAGATAGATGCTGTCCCTCTAGTGAAGTTCCTTTTATTGTATCTACTACTTTGCAATCACTTATATTGATACAAGCAACGGAATCACAGATAATAAATGGCTTACCATTATTTGTAGGAATACAAATACTTTTTCCCACGTTAAAATCAGTAAAAAATTGTGCTTTTTTACTATAATCCAATTCACTATAATCCAATAGTTTAATGGGCTCTAAAAATATATTATCTTTGCTAATCATTTTAATCAAACTTCCTCTTTTAATTGATATTAAAATAGTAGCTCATATTATTTTATTCTAAAAGTATATAATTGTTCTAGTAATTAATTAAAAAAATGGCTAGCATTGAATGTAACAATGCTAGCCATGATGCTTTTATATTAAATTATTACTTGTACTTTATAAACCACCGTTACTATCTCACCTGGTTTAATTGTATTAAGAGGAAATCCAGCTGCTGGGTTGTAGGTTGGCTGAGGTGTTCCATTTACAGTTACTGAGCCAATTACAAACACTGCATTTGCAGGTGTAGGGTCTAAGAAAATTACATTAGTAGCATCTACATTACCTATATTGGTAATTACAATAGTATAAGTGAGGTTTTCACCTATAGTAGCGTACGCCTTATCAACTGCTTTGGTTACACTTAGGTTACCAAGAGCAATATTCGTAGTGGTAATGTTCGAGAATGTGGTTTTGCTAAAAGGAGGTTCTTTAGGGTCTACAAGATACTTAAATGTTAAAGTGGCTTCATTAGTAACTTTACTGCTTGCCGGAACAGAAGTTACAGTTGCGGTAAATACAACATTTACCACCTTACCAATACCAATATCTCCAAGGCTAAAGCCCACTGTTGGGTTAAAATTAAGTTGTGGTACGTTATTCACCAATACCGAACCAGAATTAAAGGTTGCACCCACAGAAGGTGTATCATAAAACATAACATTACTAGCAATAGCATCACCTGAATTAATTGTATTAATTGTAAACGTTAGAACATCGCCTAATGTAGCAATAGATTTATCTACAAGTTTAGTAGCTGTAAGCTGACCTAATACAACACTCGTAGTTACGGTATTTGAGAAATTAGTTTTTATTATAGTAGATCCATTCGGATCAGTTTTGTAGCTGAACTGTACTTGTGAAGTATTTGAAACTAGTGGCGGCAATGGTAGTGAATCTATTTTTACATCAAATTCCACTATAACTACCTGAGCTGGTCCTAAATTATTTAGAGGAATTCCTATTGTAGGATCAAGTAGAGGATTCACTACACCATTAATCCTTACAGTTCCTTTAATAAATGACACTTCCTTTTGAAGGTTATCAGTAAATATTACATCAGATGCAGTAACGTTTCCAGTATCAGTTATTGTATTAGTATAAGTCAAAGTATCTAATACGTTAGCATATAATTTATTTACAGATTTAACTACAGATATATTGCCTACATTTACTAACGTGGAGACAGTATTTGAAGTAGCACTTATTTGATAATTAGGCCCTGTTGGGTCAATTTTATAAACACCATTAGCTGTAGCATAATTAGTGATTGTAGGCGGTACCGGTAATGATGTTATCGTGGCTGTAAACTTAATTGTTGAGGTATTTCCTGAAACTAAATCTGGAAGATTAAATCCAACTATTGGATTAAAAGTTGGCTGAGGAATGTCATCAACAACTACTGAACCAGCATTAAATGTGCCTCCATTCGAAAGAATATCAATAAAAAATAGTTGATTTACAGCTGTATTCCCATTACTTGTAACAACGATTGTATAGTTTAAGATGTTTCCTATTGTTGCATAGGTTAGATCAACTGTTTTTACTAATTGTAAACTAGCAAATCTTATATAGGTTAAAACTGTATTTGATTGTGTAGACTTAGTATAATCTTGACCATTTGGATCAATCTTGTAACTAAAAGTTACTAATGCATAATTTAGTACCGTAATCTGGGTAGGCACTTTTGTTACTGTTACCTTAAATGCTACTATTAGACTTCCCAAAGTAGAAATTGTCCCCAGACTGAATCCTATATTAGGGTCATAGTCAACGTAGCTTTGGCCATTTATAGTTACTGAACCGGTGTTAAATGTTACGTCTGATTGTAAATCATCTAAAAATGCTGCATTCAGAGCATCGACATCTCCAGTATTAGCTATGACCACAGTATAGGTTAATATATCATTTAATGTGGCATAAGTTTTATCTACTGATTTAGTAAGTGTCAATCGTCCCAAATTTGTTTGAGTAGTTACAGTATTACTATTCGTTTGATTAATAATGTCTGGTCCTAATGGATTTATTCTATAAGTGAATATTACATTTGCCGTATTTGCAATCAGTGATGGAACTGGAACAGATGTTACAATAGCTTTAAACCCAACCTTAACAGAATCACCAGCATTTATTGTACCTAAAGTAAAGGAATCAAATGGATCATACCCCGGCTTAATAACACCGTTTATTGTAACAGAATCTGGTACAAAGGTTGCCCCGGTAGGAATAACATCTCTAAAGTTTACTGATGCTACCGGCACATTTCCTGAATTTACTACATTAACAGTATAATCTAAAGTATCACCAGGCGTTGCATAGGCTAAACTTACCGCTTTAGTAACTGTGAGCTTACCTAAGTTTATTTGGGTTGCAACAGTATTACTCTGATCTGAGGCATTTATTAATGGGTCGCTAGGATCAACATAGTAACTGTAATTTACATTTGCAGTATTGTAAATAATTGAATTTAACGGAACAGATTTTACTGTTACAGTAAATGAAACAGTAGTTATTACAGCTTGTGGTATATCTGCTAAATTAAATCCTGTGTTAGGATTTAAATTTGGACTACTTACACCATTTATAACCACAGATCCACTGTTAAATAATGTATCTGACTTTATAATATCTTGGAAGAAAATATTTGAAGTTGGTACACTACCTACATTTTGAAGTGTGATAGTATAAGCCAACATATTTTCAAGTGTAGCATAAGCTTTATCAACAGATTTAGTAATAACAAGTTTTCCTAAATTAATGAAGGTTGTTACACTATTAGAGTTTGTAGTGATAGTTACTGTTGGATCTATTGGGGTAAGCTTATAACTAAAAGTTACTGCCGCAGTGTTAATAATAGTTCCGCTTGCAGGTAATGAATCTACCTTAATTGCAAAGCTAACTAGGTTTATTGCATTTGGAATTAAATCAGGTAATGGAAAACCTACATTTGGATCGTAACGATTTTGTATTACACCATTTACTAACACCGTTTCAGGAATAAATGAGCTACTACCTGGAACTAAATCTTTAAATACCATATTTGTTGCATTAACAGAACCTGTATTTTTTATACTCAATGTATATACTATGGTGTCGTTAACAGTAGAGTATACTTTACTTGCAAATTTTGTAACAGTAATTTCACCAACAGCAATATTGGTGAAAACAGTATTGGTAGTTATGCTTACTGGAATTAATGGTTGTAGTGGATCAACTCTATATTGATAGTCTATAGTTGCAAAATTGGGTACAACGTTATTTGTGGGCCTTGTTAGAACAGTGGCATTAAAAGAAACCGTAGTAGTTCCAAATGATGCTAAATCTGGTAATGAAAATCCTAGGTTTGGATTGACAAGCGGGCTAGGAGTCCCATTAATAATTACCGAGCCTGCATTAAATAAAATGTTACTGTTTAGTAAATCTGTAAAAACCACATTTAAAGCAGGTGTATTACCTTCGTTTATAAGAATAAAGGAGTAAGCTAATACATCCCCAATTTTTGCTAAAGTTTTATCTACTGCCTTAGTAGCAGAAACAATAGTATCATTTACGTTAACTGTGGTTTGATTAGAAGTTATTGTCTTTGTTGTTGGTGTACCTAATGGATCAACATAGTATGAGAAGGTTACAGAACCTGTATTTAGAAGTAATCCACTAGTTGGTATTGAATTTACCGTCACTGTGAATTCTATAGTTGTAAATTGACCAATTCCTATATCACTTAATAAAAAGCCAAAATTCGGGTTAAATAATGGCTGATTAATTCCATTTACAAACACGGAATCTGTATTAAATGAGGATTCAGTTTGAATAATATCTATGAAGGACATATTTTGTAACACAGTATTTGCTGTATTGGTTATTACAAAATTGTACTTTACAACATCTGTTACTCTTGCAAATGTTCTATTAGCAGCTTTAGTTATAGTTAAATTTCCTAAATTAATAAAGGTGGTTACGGTATTACTTGTTACATTCCCAATAATTACGATTCCTGATGGGTCTATATTATAGTCGTAATTTAGGAGTGAATTATTTGTTACAAAACCAGTAAGTGGAACACTACTAACAGTTACCTTAAATTCTACTGAAACTGACTGAGTTGGAATTATAGTGCCAAGTGTAAACCCAGTATTTGGATTCAAATTTGCCTGAGCTTGATCATTAATCTTTACAGACCCTAATATGAAAGTAGTATTTAATCGAGTTAAATCTGTAAAAAGTGTATTTATCAAATTAATATTACCAGTGTTCTTTATAACTGAAGTATAGGTTAAGGTATCACCAACCGTTGCATATAGTTTATCTACAGTTTTGGTATTTGTAACAGAAGCATTATTTATTGTGGTTGTTACAGTATTGCTTGTTATATTTCCTGTAATTTCTGTTCCGCTTGAGTTAATCTTATAACTGTAGGATAGTGTAGCACTATTAATTATAGTGTTTGGAGTTGGAAGACTTATTACAGTAACCTTAAAGGTTATAACTCTGATGCCACTAGGTGGTATACTATCTATGCTAAAACCAATATTCGGATTAAGGCCAGGTTTTGAAACATTATCAATCACTACAGAATTTGCATTAAAGATAGCTGCACTTGGAATTATATCTTTAAATATAACATTATTTAAATCCACAGTACCTGTATTAGTAGCTCGCAGTGTATAGGTTAATACGTCTCCTATTGTTGCAAACGCTAGATCCACTGCTTTTGTGAAAGTTATCGCAGCCACATTTACCACTGTAGTAACATTATTACTAGTTATTGTTTTGCTTATTGGTGGTGCCGAAGAATTAAATAGATAATCAAATATTACGGAACCGTTATTTATAAGAGTATTAGGTGATGGCACAAAATTTACTAGTGTATTAAAACTTAAAGAAACTACCTGACCTGCTGTAAGTGAGCCTAAAGCGAATCCAAGCTCTGGATTATAGATTGGTTTTGACAAGCCATTAATTATAACCGTACCTGGTATAAAACTAGCCCCTATAGGAATAACATCAAAAAAGTTTGTACTTGTAGCTGTTACATTACCTATATTGGATACATTAAAAGAATAAGTTAAAGTATCACCAAGGGTAGCATAAGTTTTATTTACATATTTTGTTACTTTTAAATCACCATTAACAATATTTGTTCTAACTTCATTTGATTTTGAACTATCTGTTATAACTTCGCCACTCGGACTTAGCTGATAAGTGTAAACCATATCTGCTGTATTTGCAATAACCCCTGAAGGTGGTACTGCAATTACACTTACACCAAATGATATTCTAAAAGTATCTCCTGGATTTAAATCACCAATAATAAACCCGGTTCTAACGTCATAACCTGGATAATTAATTCCATTTATAAAAACTGTCTCTGAATAGAATCTTAAATATGAAGACAAATCATCTGCAAATTTAACATTTCTTAAGGTTACAGTACCTGTATTTACAATATACGTAGAGTAAGACATAAAATCACCTACTACTCCATAATCTTTATCTACAGTCTTTGTAAAAGTAAAGCTCACAACATTAATTATAGTTTGAACTGTATTACCTGTTGCTGTTGTAGTGATGCTAACGCCATTTGGGTCTGGCTTATAAGAATAAACAAGCTCAGAATTATTAAGAACAACATTAGGAATTGGAACACTATTAACTAAGGCTTGGTACGTTACTACAATTGTGTTGCCCAGGCATATTGTTCCCACGCTAAACCCAACACTAGGATTTAAACCAGGTTGTATAACTCCATTTATAGCAACAGTACCGGGTATAAAAGAGGTTCCATTTTGTATTTTAGATAAAAATATAGTATTGAAGGCATCTATATTTCCTGAATTAGTTATCTCCACTGAGTAATATAAAATGTCCCCTATTGTAGCATAAGGTTTATCTACTGTTTCAATAATATCTACTTTCACAAAATTTGCTATTGTAGTTACTGTATTAGAATTTATTTCTGCATCAATCTCCGGTGAGCCTGGTTGAACTTGATATCTAAATGGCACGTTAGCAGTATTTTCTATAACTTTATTGGGATTTACAGCATTTAATAACATTTGATACTGAATATCAGTGGATTGCTGTGCTGGAATTGAATTTATAACGAAGCCAGTAAAAGGATTTAAAGTAGGTTTTGGTACACCATTTATGGTAACTGTTCCAGTTACAAATGTTTGACCATAAACAGGTGGCTCAATTACATTTACATTTGTAGCCGTTATATTACCTATATTCGTTAAATTTAAGTTATAGGTAACAATTTCACCTACCTTAGGGTAGTCGTTGCTAGTGCATCTTTTGGCAACAATATCTGTAAATTGTATTTGAATTGGCAATATATTACTTAATATAGTTCTTGTTATAGGGAAAGGAAAAGCGGGATTAATAGTAGTAAATGTAACTTTAGTTGAATTATCTACTATTGTTGATGGCGGTAATGATAAAATATCTACCGAAAATATTATTCTTATAGAACCACTAACAGGTAAATCAGAAAGTGAAAATCCGATATTAGGATCTAAGCTTGGATCTGATTTTCCATCTATAGATACAGTTCCTGTAACAAAAGAGCTATACTTACTTATAACATCTTGAAATAAAACACTTGTTACTGGGACCGTACCAGTATTTTTTATATCAATAGTATAATTTATTCTATCTCCAACTAATGCGGTTTGAGCAGAAGATATTTTTACTACGGATATTGTTGCTGTAATTACATCTATAGTTATAACTTTTGACGTTCCATAATTGGTTGTGGTAGGTGATCCTGATCCAGATACAAATGAATAATTGTAGTCTACATATCCTTTTATAGTTTTACTCACAGGAAGAGAGTTTACTCTTACTGAAAAAAGAACATTTGCTACTCCAGTTGGTTCAATGGTTCCAATGTTAACACCCTTTGCTATATCTGCTCCTGGACTTACCACCCCATTTACCGTGAAGGAATTTGGAATATAAGAACAGGCAGGATCCAATATGGTAGATAAAATAAAGTTATTTGCAGCACTTTTACCACTGTTGCTTACTTTTACTGAATATATTAATTGCTCTCCAACTTGGACTTTACTTGCGCTCTTTCCATCGGGGTCATAAATATTAAAATCTACAACTATATCTGGAGCTACTGCATTTACAGAAGTACCAGATTCAACAATCATAACACCATCAATAGCTCCACTTTCAGTTAACTGTATCGCTAACTGATTCTGATTTGTAACTAAAGAATTACTAAAGTTTATATTTGTTAGATCCCACTTATTTCTTCCCCCCGTAACTTGAGTAGGAACAAACCCATCATGATTCTTAGTTCCATTTGTACCACTAATATTAATAAGGCCTACATTAGCATCTATTGGATTGCAGATATTAATTTGTCCAGGAAAAAAGCTATTATAAGGATTGTTTGGAGAAGTTCCTGGATTTGGATTTGGGGCTCCAACAGGATTTCCCTCTACTGTTAAATTTGCAAATGAGGGACCAGTTTTTAAAGTTTCTACTCCTTTAAGAGGCTGTCCATTTGCACAAGCAAAAATTATATTACCCTTTAAATCATTTTCATCACTAGAAGTGGCAAATCCTGTAATTGTTGTTTGAAATGGATTACTGTTAGTAGCAGGTTCTATTCCAGATAAAAAAATTATTTTCTTTGGAACAAAAACATCATTTCTATATATAACAGTTAATGTCCACCCAGCTCTAGTAGATGATAAACCTACTGCTGGCAAACTAGTTGGAACAGCTGATACAGTATAGGTTCCACCTAAAGATGCCTTAATTATATTTGTTATATCTGTGCTTCTAAATCTATCAATATTACCAGATACATCTGTATAACTTTCTGTATTTTGTGGAGAAATTTGATTTACACCAAGAGGTGTAGTAAATGTTATAGGGTTATCTTGAATGCTTCTAACATCTAATGACCCTGGAACATCAGATTTAACAGTAGAATACCATATTAATTCTGCATAAAGTATTGTACTATCTCCCAGAATACTTATAGTCCCATTACTACCAGATGCTGCCCAATTTCTTGTAGTACCACCAGCGACTGTTATCATATCAGACGTGTTATCATCTATAGTTGTGGAGTTACCGCAAATTACTAAACTATTTCCAGTAGCATTTATAATGGCCTTATCAATGGCTGAAAAACGATTAATTAGTGTCAATCTTATTAGCCTCCTTATTATCATAGCAATGAAAGCATGATAAAAAAATAGTATTGAATAATTGATATTTATTCAATACTATTTTATGAGTGCTCTGCTAAATGGTGACAAGACAGAGAAATATCGAACAGTAACGAATATATGGGAATATATTATATTGTAGCAAAGACTATTATAAAATTAAGGGGAGATATTATGGCTTCAGACATTTTAAATGTTTCTATAGATAAAACTGTCAATGTTCCACTGATTTTAGGTGGTACAAATAGTTTTACAATAAGTATAAAAAATCTTAGTACAAATATTAAATTATATAATTTAACTATATTTATAACTACACCAGATGGATTAACAGTTAGTACTGCCTCTCAAAGCATCACATCCTCAGTAAAAAATCCTGATGGTGGGTATTCTTATTCCTGGGTAAATTTAAAAGATTTAGCACCTTTAGAAGTTAATTATACTTTTAATGTAACTGTAAAATCCGGAACAAAATTTATAAATGGCATAACTATTCCTTTTGGATATATTTTCAATGGATTTATTGTAAATTGTAAGGTAGATACTATGCCAAGGGGAATTTATGATATTGGAAATCAAAAAATTACAAACGGTGTTGTAATGAGCTTTAAATCAGTAAGATTTTATAGCACAATTGGAACTCCTTCAAAAGTGCTCAAAGGGGCAGGAACTTCTATATTATTAAATGACTACTCTAATGTATATACTGCAAATTGCAATTTAACTAACAATACTATTAGCACCTCCCTTGTAAATGTAACTATACTTCTTCCCGATGGTATAAGGTATATTGGTAATATATCTACTTCTGGTACTGATGCTAGTCTTTTTAAAAATCCTACTATTAGTACTGTGCTTATTAATAATAAATTATATACTCAAGTTTATTTTGGCGCGGTAGTATTATCATTAAGTAGTAATACTATAGTAAATTTTAATTATGCAGTATGGAAAAAATATAATGATAATACAGGAACTTTAATATATCACGGAACCACATTTAAACTTCTTATTACTATGATTTCTACGGAAGATAGTGTGAGTAATGATGTTAGTTTTAATGCTATGGACCTAATTATTACGACCTCGATAAATAAAGTTACAACGGATGTACAACAAAGTATACAATTTACCTATGTATATTCTGTATGTCAATATTATGATATTAAAAATATTTTAGTCAATTATCTATTGCCAGATGGAATTAGCTACGTATCTAGTTCCTCGCCACCTACCTCTGCCATAGAGAACCCTACTCTTAAGGGTTTTGAATTAATTTATAATTTCCCCTTAGCTATAAGTAACTCTCAAAATACTGTAACCATAAATGCTAAAGTAGATAGTTATTATAGATATAAGTTAAATGGCACTATACCATTACCGGTGGTTGCTTTTGATATCTTTAGAAGCATCGCAAATATTTCTGGAACTCTAATTCAACTTTTAAGCACCGTTACAGATAATGCATCTGCAAGTTGTAGTATAAGTATTGGTAAAATAACAAAAACCTTTTTAAAGGGCTACTACCAAAATGGTGTTGCAAAAACTTTTAACACTTTAGCACCAGGCGATTTAGCAGAATATAAATTAACCTACGATACTAGCACCTTAATAGCTATGCAAAAGCAAGTATTCTTAGATGATTTTTTCCCACTTTCAGCTGACCCTATAGATAATATTATATATTCCTTTACTGGATATAAACCCTTTGGACTTACTCCACTATTAACTGATCCTCATGGAGTAAGCTTTAATTATGGAGATGTTCCTGGAAAATCATTAATTACAATTACCTTCAAAGTTCCAATAAAAATACTAGGGTCGCCTAGCCAAAATAATAATCTATTTAAACTTAGTGGAAGTAATACGGAGGGGTCTGCTTATAGTAGTAGATCGCAAGTACTGATAAATATAGGAACTCCAAATATACAATTAACAAAAACAGTCACTGGTGCAAACCCATCTTCTATAAAAGCGGGAGAAATCTATTACTATACTGTTAAGATAACAAATACTAATACTTTAGCAGTAGAAACAGATGCTTTTAATTTTCAACTTACAGATAGTTTGTCCGAGTGGTTTACACTTAACCAAAGTTTTATTAATGTTACTGGAACAGGTAGCTATAAAACTCCTTATATAGATGCACTTGGTGTTCAACTATATATAAATAAATTGGCCCCAGGGCAAAGTTTAACATTAAATTATAATGTAACTATAAATAATAATCTTGCACCAGGCATTACTATTATAACAACGGCAGCAAATACAAATCCATACTCACAACTTGATGATCCAGCAAGTTATCAATATACAAATCAAAATAAAAGTGCTTTAGTCACTATACTTGCACCAACTATTACACTAACAAAATCAAATAATTCTTCTTTATTCAAGGTTAATTCAAGCATTACCTATACTATTATTATGACCATTCCACAAGGAACTTTAGTTTATGATGCTTATGTGAAAGATAACTTACCAAGTGGTGGGCAGAGTTATACAGGACCAGCATACAGAAATGGGATTGCGATAACTCCAACTGTGTCAGGAAATTCTGCGACTTTTCCTAGCGAAGGATTTATTGATGCTCTTAGCCAGGCAAAGACAATAACCTATATTTTAACTTGCAAAATCACAAATTCTAATAAATCCATTGGAGCTACAACCTCGCTTCAGACAAACAATTATCAAGTTCTATATAAGCAAAATTTAAGTGGAGCTTATATTACCATTAGTAAGAATCTTTCTGTGACAATAAATCACCCTAATATAGTTTTAAATTTAAGTGCAAAGGATCTCACTACTTCTATAATCTATACTCAAAACGGAAATATTAATACTACTTCTATTATGGAATTCACTTTAACATTTTTAAATAATAGTTCTATTTCGCTTGTAAATGGTAAAGTTGACATTCCATTAGGCAACAATTTTTTCTTTAATTCTATTAATACCACTCTTCTATGCACCGCAGCTTATGACAGTGTTAATAAAAAAATAGTTGTATCAATACCAATTTTAGATAAAAGTATTTCTGGTCTGATTTCTTTTACAGTCTCTCCCTTATCAAACCTTAAATCAGGTAGTACAATTACAACGCAAGCTGTGGCAGTGCAATACTATAATGACATCTCCACAAAATTTTATAGTGGTGAGAAGAGCGATGCACTTACTTTTAGTATTTCTCCTGGAGTATCACTTTTACCAACATCTAATAAGATAAATGATTCAACATCCTTCCAAGTAACTCAGCCGGGGTATACAGCCACTATAACAAATTTGTTTGAAAATACCGGTGGGGGATATGATGATTATACTTTAAAAATCAATTCGGTATCAATTTCATATACTCTTAGTATAAATAATGTTAAAGTAACAGATGTCTTAGCTAATACTCTCTATTCTGCTGATTTAGATATAATGAAGAACCTTGCACCGGGTACTATGAGAAGAATAACTATTACTTCAGTTATTCCGATAACCTCACCACTTGGGGCAAGATATGATTTTATAATAACAACACGTTCTAAAACTTCTCCATTTCCTGAAAAAACGGTATTAAATATTGATCCTAATTAAAATAGCTTAAAGTGCCTATCCTCACGTTCAAATCAAACAAAAGATTGACTTAACAGATACAATAAAATTAATAGTAACAGATAAAATAAATCCCTTACATAAAAAATAATGTAAGGGATTTATTAATTAACATTTTTAGAGGTTAACCTAATCATACATCCAGCATTTGCGATTTTTTGTTAAGCCCAAGCCTCCCATTCATATATTTCATAGTAAGCACCGTCAATATGATCATAGCAATTCCCATCACCATATGAGTCGTAAATATGTCTTCATGATCCTTTAATACCCCCATTAGCGGAAAGGCTATGGCTACTGACAAATTACAAGCTAAACTTTGAAAGGAAAGAACAGTTGCCCGTTTATCAGAGGGTATGTGTTTATTTAAATATTTAGTAGTAACCGGCCTATATATTCCTCTTGCAACCTGCTGAAATAATATTGCAAACACGCCAAACCATACCTTCGTTACCCCCATAAGTACAAAGGATATTATCATTAACACAGCCATAAAAGTTAAAGTTTTAGGTTTAGTTTTATCCATAATCCAGTGACTTCGCTTTGAAGCAAAGGCTGCAGTTATATTAAAAACAAAAAATATTATACCAAAATATCTTACAGGTATCTTTACAGCTTCCATATAAGGTTGATAATAAAAAAATGCTGTTCTATAAAAAATAAAAAACATCATAGTAAAAATTATTACTGCTTTAATTTTCTCATGAGATATTATAAATTTGCCACTTTCTTTTATTTGCTCCATATAATTTATACCGTATTTACCCACTTTACCTTCTATTGGGGGGTCTTTAAATCTTAACGTTATAATAATGGTTACTAACATAAACACTACTGAAATTAAAAACGGAAGATTTTTATTAACTTCATACACAAATCCAGCAATTATTGACCCTACTGCCTGTGCATAGAGTGCGAAAGATCTGGCTTTTCCTTCTATGCTTTGAAATTCCTTCTCTCTTCCCATTACTTTTAGAGAATCATATATTAGCGCGTTGTCGGCACCAGATTTGAAAGTTGCGCCTAAACTAAAAATAACTTCTGCTAATATAAACATAGTAAAACTTTTACCAACTACATAAAACCCAAGACTTATAGCCCATAGAAATGCTCCTATAAGTATACTTTCTTTTCGACCAATCTTATCTGCCATGGCTCCCGTTGGCACTTCGAATAAAACTACAGCTATGGCAGAAATAGATTGAAGTACCATTATTTCAGTAAATGATAACCCCTTTGCAATTAAAAATAGCACTAATATAGGACCTAATATTAATAATTCTGCAAAGGTTGAATAAAAATAATAAGTTTTTATATTTTTTGAATAATCCATTTCCCTACCCCCTTATTCCTTAAGATAGTGTTAACATTCTCTTACTTAATATAAAAAAAGCCCCGCAAAGAATCACTTAAAAGTGACTCCGCAAGGCTTAACTAATAGCTATACGTGTAGGATAAAAATTCCCTGTGCCGCTAACAATACATAGGCACACTCACCGTTTGAAATATTTTACCATATTAGGGTCTGTTTGTATAGTATTATAATAATTTTATAACTCTTCTACCTCTATAGCTTTAAAATAAGCTCTTCCTGAATCTAATCTACTAAATCCAAACATTCCGTATTTGAATTTATCATCCCTATGGCAAATTAACTCTTCCCCATTTATATAAAAGTATATTTTATCCTCTTTAACCAAAACTTCAAAATTATAACCCAAGTATCTATAAATATTTGTCCCCCAATTTGCTCTGCTAATATCTTACCATTTACTCTTTCTGACCCAGAGTATGGTACTTTAAAACCATTTTTTAAATTGAGATAAGCTGTATGTTCAGTGCTTACTCCATATCCGCCCCACCAAAACATACCTATTCCTTCTCTTGAATAATTAAGCCAAGCTCTTCCTACATCTTCTGACTCTAACTCTCTATCCTTCGCATCATCATATAAAGCTCTTAAAAAGAATACTGGTCCATTTACTTTAATACTTTATTAGCCTGCTTGGTTACATCTTCTCCACCGTTTTTATACCATTCAACTACAAATTTATCAAAATCACTAATAGGACGTTTTCCTGTTATTATATCCGCTGAATATTCTTTATACAGGTTGTTTATAGAATCCCATTTAATAGAAAGCTCTTCTGGCATTATGAAATTAATATCTTCAGTATAAAGCTTATTCACATCTTCTAGTGACTTAGTTCCAGCAGCTCCCAGTAGTGGTTTTGCGAGTTCTTTTCCTAATGCAATTTTTGAAGGCTCCCAAAATTTTGCATACCATTCTTGTGATTTTTCAGTTAACTGTATTTTATTATCTTTAATTACATAATGCTCCCCTTCAAAACCTAAACGATCTATCATTTGGCCTTTTTCACTAGCCATAAAATCTAAAATTTTAAAGGAAACCTCTTTATTTTTAGATGTAGAAGAAATAGCTATTCCTCTACTTTCTTTAGAAACATCTATAGGAAAATAACCTTGTGCCTTTCCCTTCGCTGCTGGTAAAACTGTAAGTCCTACCCCTGCATTCGCCTTTTTGATTTTACCTTCATATATATCTATAACCTTACCTGCTGTTCCAACTATTACACCCGACTGATTTTCATAAAAAGCCTTTTCCTTTGTGTCCCATTGTTTAGTTAAGTACTCTGGATCTAATATTCCTTCCTTATAAAGTTTATTATAAAAAGTCAACTTTTCTTTTTCATTGTTAGATACTTTATTATAAATATACTTACCATTTTCATCTTTTATCCAAGTAGATTTATTTCCAAAAGCTTGGTCGAATATTTCATCAAGCTCTAGGGAATTACCCGCAACTGTTAAAGCATAGGCTGGCGATCCTTTTCCACCTAAATTAGAAGCTTTTAATTCTTTTAAAAACGCATAGTAATTATCTATAGTAGGGTCTTCCATTAGCTTTTTAGATGTGGTTAATTTATCAAACCAATCACTTCTCATTACTGGAACTTTTGATGCAAGAGGTTTAATCCATAATAAATAAGGATAGTTTTCTAATCTCTTTTTACTTTGCGTCTCTAGATTAGATTTTATATACTTTGACTTTTCTATATATGGTGTTAAGTCCTCGAGTAATCCTTGCTGCGAAATCTGGAGATCTCCACCTTGAAAATATATAATATCTGGAATATCTTTACCAAGTAACATTAAGTTTAACTTTTCAGCATAGTTACCTGATGGCATTTCCACAAGTTGAATTTTAACTTTTGTCCCTTCCTCCGCCATAGCTTTTTCTATAAGCCCTACATATTTTTGAGATATAGGGTCTTTGGGACTTACATCTTTCATAACCATTCTTACCGTTGCTAGCTTAGTTGATTTATTTTGTTCTACGGAGTTACTAGTTTTTGATTTGCATGATACTAAACTCAGTACACTTATAATTGCAAGAATTGAAGCTAATGCCTTTTTCATTAAATCACCCCTAAGATTATTTTTTAACTACAATTTATTAATACTATTTTATAATAAAATACTATTTTATAATAAAAAAACTATTAATTAATATTACTTCTTTAATTAAACCTTTTATTCTTTAATTAAACCTTTTATTCTTTAATTCCTCCTTCCATTGTTCCCTTAGTGTAATTTTTAAGTATAAATGGATATATTAAAAGTATAGGAACCATTGCAATCATTATGGTTCCTGCTTGTAATGCCTGATAACTTAGCTGAGAAGCACTATCAAAAGATAGTAGACTATTAGCCCCCAGCATTGATGTGGTATCATTTAATACCACAAACTGTCTAAGCACTAGTTGTAATGGCCATTTAGCCGAATCATTTAAGTATATAGATGCTCTAAAGTATTCATTCCAATGAAATACCCCATAAAACAATCCTATAGTTGCAATAGACGACTTTGAAAGTGGAATTAATATTCTAAATAGAATAGTTAAATGCCCTGCACCATCTATCCTTGCTGCATCAATAAGTGCTTCTGGCACCTCTTCAAAAAATCTCATAAGTATAATTAAATAATATACATTTAGTGCCTTGTATAAAATTACCGAAGAATAAGTGTCTATTAGCCCTATTCTTTTAATTAGCAAATATTCTGGAATTAATCCAGGTTCAAATACCATAACTATTATTAAAATTATCATAAAGAACCTTTTACCCACAAGACCTGGCCTTGTAAGGGCATAAGCTGCCATTATTGTTAAGCCTAAATTTAATACTGTGCCTATTACTGTTACAAATACAGAATTAAAAAGACTTCTCATAATCTGCGGATTAGAAAGCAAAACTCTATAATTATCAAGAGAAAATCCTTTAGGCAAAATAGTAAGTCCTGTTACTTCTTTTGCGAGGTCAGGATCAGTAAGTGACAACGCAAATAAATTTAAAATTGGTACAAGCATTGATAGTGTAACAATAAACAATAATATATATATAATTATATGAACTAAGCTTTCTTTATTCTTCATCTTTTCCACCCTACCATAAGCCTTTCCCCGATATTTTTTTTGCTAAAAAGTGTGTGGTAAATATCAATATAATTCCAATTACGCCCTTAAATAAACTTGCTGCAGTAGCGAAAGCATACTGACCATTTATTAAGCCTATTCTATAAACATAGGTATCAAGAATATCGATTACACTTATAACAGAGTCATTCATAAAGTTAAATACTTGATCAAAGCCTGCATTCATAAAAAAACCTAAATTTAAAATAAATACTGTAATGATGGTAGTTGTAAGTTCTGGTATTGTAATATGTATCATCTCATCAAACCTAGATGCACCATCCATTTTTGCTGATTCATATAATGCCGGACTAATTCTCATTATTGCCGCTAAATATATTATTGAATCCCATCCAGCACTTCTCCACATTTCCGAAAAAACAAGTACCCATCTTATATACCCTTTGCTTGTCATAAAATCAATAGAGGGCATATTAAATATATTTAATATGTTATTTACTCCCCCACTTGTTGGTGATAATAATTTAATCCATATACCTGTAATTACAATCCATGATAGAAAATGAGGTAAATAAACCACTGATTGTACATATTTTTTAAATCTTTTTATTCTTATCTCACTTATAATCAAAGATAAAAGTATTGGTATTGGAAAGAAAAATACTATCTTCATAGTGCTTATTATTATAGTATTTTTGAGAACATTAAAAAAACTAGGGGAACCAAATAGCATTTTAAAATGCTTTAATCCTACAAAAACATTATCTCCTATAATCCTATAATCTTGAAACGCAAGTGACATACCAGCCAAAGGTACTAAATGAAAAATCATAAAATATACGAGTGGTAGCAACAGCATTAGATAAAGCACTTTGTCCTCTTTTATTTTTTTCCACTTTACTTTAAATTCGTTTTTATGCTTTTCTTTCTTTTCTAAATTTGTTTTTGTGCAGCCCAATTGATTCCTCCCTGATGCTATGAATTGTATTCCATGCTTGAATTATTATTTTAAAAGTTATATTTTAAAACCCTTATAGATTTAAGGATAATTTAACATATCTGTCCATATTTTATCATTCGTTTCATTATATTGGCAACCTTTTTTATAATTATTCCTTAAATTTGCGGAAAAACCTGTAGAACATTTAATTGCCCCACAGGTAAGATTATTTACTCCACTAACCTAACAGTTTATTTAAAGTATTAGGACCAACAATGCCATCAACTAAAAGTTTGTTTTTCACTTGAAAGTTCTTAACTGCCACAAGTGTAGAAGCTCCAAAAATGCCATCTGATCCGGACCTACCACATGGAAATCCTAAAGTAATAAGTCTTGTTTGTAACCATTTAACTAAATTGCTACTTGTATCTTTTTTAAGAATAACTTTAGCTATGACGCTGTTAGTTGAATCACTTCTAACCCCATCCACAACTAGCTTATTTCCGTTTTTATCTGTAACACCTGATAGATTGCAAGCCGCTTGAAAGCTTGCTATTACTGAATTACTGGCTATTACCATACCAACAACTGCTTTAATTATTGCATTTGCTATTAAATCAGCATTGTACATGGTCATATCTTTTTTACTATCTATAAATGCGCATTCTACAAGAACGCAAGGCATTCTAGTATTCTTTACAACAAATAAATGTGTTCCATCTTTTACACCTCTATTTTTATATCCAAGCGAAGCTATTTCATTACAAATTTTTGCAGCATAATTTTTAGCGGTTTGCGATATAACATAACATTCTACACCCTCACCACCACCTGCATTAAAATGAATACATAAATGCAAATCTGAATTTGATTGGTTTGCTTTATTACATCTGTATTGTAATGATTGTCCTACATTTGAAAATACTTGTCCATAGGGTGTGCAATCTACTATTTTAGTAGTTGTATTTTGTAGTTTCTGAATTATTTTCCCTACAACTTCTTTAGTTACAGAGTCCTCTCTTTTGATTCCGATTGCTCCACCATCTGGTATGCAATTATGCCCAGCATCTATTGAAATTTTCATATATAAACAGCTCCTAAATATATATTTTATTAATTTTCATAACTTTAAAAGATTTAATAAATTGCTATTTTCAAACACTATCTACTCTATTTTATGCAAAGCAGCTTATTTAGTTTACAATTGAACTTGAAACTTACCTGCTATAAACAATTTATCTTGGGTATTTATATCAAAAATCCATCTTTTGATGTAAATACCGTTTGGATTTACTATGCTTAATTTATCCCAAGATTTGATCACGTTTCTCAACTCATCAAAGCCAGTATTCCATAAGAAACATTAGTTTAAAATTGATACTGTAATTATGGTGGTGATTGTGAATTAAGAACTGTTAATTAACTTCTACATAATATATATGGAAGTATTTAATTGTTTTTAATTGGAGGATAATAGATGAAAAATGAAGTAAGTTTGTGTATGATTGTTAAGAACGAAGAAACCTACTTACTAAGATGCCTTAGTAGTATTAAGGATGTCGTTGATGAAATTATAATTGTTGACACCGGTTCTACAGATAAAACCGTTGAAATTGCTAAAAGCTTTGGGGCTAAGGTTCACTATTTTAAGTGGAATAATAATTTTAGCGATGCTAGAAATGAATCATTAAAATATGCCACTAAAGATTGGATATTAATTTTGGATGGAGATGATGAATTATATCCAGGCGATCAAGAGAATTTAAAAGATTTATTAACTAGGCAGTTGGATGAAAATGCAATATATTTTTTCGAAACCTTAAATTATTATGGAAGTACTATTGATGATAATTCAATTACTATAAATTTAAATCCAAGACTATATAAAAATAACCAGGGAACTCACTATGAGGGAGAAATTCATAATCAGTTAATATATTCAGCTAATAAATATAATGCTATTTACACCCTTATAAAAATCCACCACTTCGGTTATATGAATAAAAGCATAGACTCTAAAGATAAGAGGACTAGAAATATAAGTTTGTTAAAGCAGCAAATACAAAACGATCCAGATAATTATTTTGCACACTTCAATCTAGGCACTGAATACGCGGCATTAAATGATGATAAAACTGCTCTAGAACATTATTATAAATCCTATGAGAAATTCGAACCTCACAATGGATATAGTTTCTTATTGATTTTCAGAATAGTTTTTTTAAATTATAATATAAAAGATCACGATACAGCCTTTAAATTTATAAATATTGGTCTTGAGAACTACCCTAAATTTACTGACTTATATTTTCTAAAATCCCTTATCTTAAAAAATATGAATATGCCTACCCTTCAGATAAAAGCCTTGGAGAAATGTATTGAACTTGGAGAAGCACCCTCTGAATTAAAGTGTTTATATGGAGTTGGAAGTTTCAAAGCATTCTATGAACTTGGTAATGCTTATTTAAAACTCAATGATTATGACGCTGCATACAATTATTATATTGAAGCAATGAAATCAAATCCTGATTTTATTAACCCACTATTCCTTATTGGTCATATATTAAAAAATAAAAATACACCTTTCGATGATTTTAAGCGAATTATAGAAGAGTTCTTTTCTGATTACCCCAAAGCAAATATCATTATAGCAAATTTATTTTACACTGAAGGCTTTTATAAAACAGCATTAGAATACGTGGGCAAATGTGAACTAGCTGGAATTATTCCAGAAGACCTCATGATGCTTAAAGCTAAATGTCTTGTAATGTCTGGTGGCTTTAATGAATGTATTAAAATGAACAGTATAGTCCAATTTAATTCTTCTTATCTATATTTTTCTATGTACAAAGTTATAAGCAGCATATTAACTAATAATTATGATATTGCACTAACTTTATTAAGTAATTTTAAAGAAGCTGATTTATCAGGTTATGATAAAAAACTATTAAAAGTATACATGGAATTTTTAAAGTTATATACAAAAGAGCCCTCCTCAGTTTTATCTGAAGAAGAAAATGACCAGGAATATCTTGCTATCATTATGGAAATCTGTGAAATATTGCTCATAAACAATAAATTCGAAGAACTTGAACTAGCCGTAAACTTACTAAATTTAATAGATAATAAATTTGTACTGCTTAATCTTGGAAAACTCTATTATAGCTATGGGTATGTTGAACTTGCTAAAAAAGAAATAATAAGATCAATTAAAGAATTTGAAGTATATGATGGCGAAGGCTTGGAGATATTAATGAGTTAAATAAATACTTTATACTATATAAATATATAAAAAAGAAACAGCTAGAAATGGCTGTTTCTTTTTTATATATTTATATTGTTTTCCTTGATATGAATAAATCCGCCTCTAATAAGCATTTCCTTAGCTTCATTGTATCCTAATACATAGTCATTAGATGAATATTCTTTTTTATTTAGAGATTTTAAATTTAATTTTTTATAATACTCTTTTAAATCCTCTATATTTATTTGAGGTAGAATAACAAAATAGTCTTTATCATAAATATATGAATTATCTACTTCATACTTAGATATTAATACTTCATGCAGCTTTTCACCAGGTCTTTTCCCTATTATTTTAATGTTACATTGTTCATTCCCAAATTCATCCAGTATAATCCTCGCGATATCTATTATCTTATAACCAGGCATTTTCATTACAAAAGTTTCCCCACCTATGCTGCTTTTAATTGCTTTGAATATTAAACCTATTGCCTGCTTTAAAGTTAGGAAGTATCTTGTCATTTCTATATCTGTAATTGTAATTTCTTTACATCTTTTTACTTGATCTATAAAATATGGTACGACACTTCCATTTGTACCTAGAACATTTCCAGCTCTTATGCAAACAAATTTTGTTTTGTCAGTTATAGTGTTTGCATGAATTATTAGCTTCTCACCAATAGCCTTTGTCATTCCATAAACGTTCATTGGTTCAACAGCCTTATCTGTAGAAACATCTATCACTTTAACAGCCTTATTTTCAATTGCCGCTCTAATAAGGTTTTTAACACCTGTAATATTGGTTTTGATTGCTTCATAGGGCTGTTCTTCGCAAATAGGTACATGTTTTAAGGCAGCCAAATGGAAAATATACTCTGCATCTCTTGTGGCTTGTTGTATTGATTCGTAATCCCTTATGTCACCAATGATAAATTTCAACTTAGGGTTATTAAATTTGCGTTGCATATTAACTTGGCTTAATTCACTTCTTGAATATATAATAATTTCCTTAGGATTCATTTCTAAAAGTTGAGTTGTGAGCTCATTTCCCCAAGAACCTGTTCCTCCTGTAATTAAAATAGTTTTGTTTTCAAACATATAAATTCCCTCCACAGGTATTGAAAAAATATTGTGAATATAGTTGTCTGTTTTCTACCATCCAATCTCTTAATTCACTAAGCATTTCTTTATAATCAGGCAAATCTACAGAAAAATCTTCTCTAGTACTTATGAGAGATTTGTCATTTTCAATTTGTTCAGAACTTTTAATTAATATAGATTTATCAAATACAGAATTAAGAAGCTTTAATAGCTCATATTTACTAATAGGAACTTTAGAGGTCAAATTATATAATCCATTTAAATTATTTTCTATCATGAGATCCAGACACTTGCCCAATTGCAATGTAGTAACTCCTGACCATATAACTTTGGAATATCCTATAGCAGTATCATTTTGTTTCATAAACCAATGAAATAATCCCGTACCATTATGCTTTAGCTCTGGTCCTATTATTGAAGTTCGGACGGTTAAGTCTTTATTATTATTTATTTCACCCAATATTTTTGTTTTCGCATACAAATCTTTTCCATCAGGTACAAAGGCTTCATCATAATTACCTTTGTCACCCGAAAAAACGCAATCAGTACTTATCTGAATAAGCCTAATATTAGTATTTTTAAATTGTTCTTCTAAATATCTTGGGAAGTAGGAGTTAATAAATATTGTATTAGATGGGTCATCTTCAGCATTTTTATTTAGGATTCCAATAGAATTAATTATGATATCAGGCTTAAGGCCTGCAATAATTTTTTTCAACGAGTCCAAATCATGAATGTCTAAGAGTATAGACTTTTCTTCCAATTTAACAGTATGACATATATCATATACTTCATATTTTTGTAATAGGGTTTTAAAATAACTACTAATCATATGTCCAGCCATACCCGTTGCACCTAGAACTACAATTTTTTTCACATCGCATCACCCACCTAATTAGATAATATGAAATTTACAACTTTAGTGGAAACATTATTGTCAATATAACCATCTGGATAACTCCACCAAATATTTGCTTTTGCCATAAGTCTCGAACACATAATAATTTTCTCGTAATTAACACCTGAAACCACATTACTTCCACATTCAACGGTTTCCTGTCTTTCAGTTGAATCTCTAATTGTAATTGTAGGTATTTGAAATATGCAGCATTCCTCTTGCACCGTGCCACTATCTGTTAACACAAGGGCACCATTCTTTTCAATCTTAATGAAATCAAAAAAACCAAAAGGTTCATTATAGATTATATTCTTATTAACATTTATAAATCCAAATTCATCTATTTTGCTTTTAGTTCTTGGATGAATGCTAAAGATTATTTTACATTTAAACTCCTTTTGAACTGAGTCAATAGCTTTTAGTATTATTTCTAGCCGTTCTTTCACATCTACATTTTCCGCTCGATGAATGGTGGCTAATATATATCTGCCCTTTTCTAAGTTTAAATCCCTTAAAATATTACTTTTTTCAATATTTTCATCATAATATCTTAGTACTTCAAATATTGGGTTACCTGATAGGAATATTTTTTCTTTTGAGATGCCATCTTTTAACAAATTTTCTCTACTTCCTGAAGTGTAAGGCAGAGCATAAGTTGAAACTGCATCTATTATCCTACGATTTTTCTCCTCTGGAACCTTTAAATCAAAACATCTATTACCTGCTTCCATATGAAATACCGGTATGCCAAGTCTCTCCGCTATAATTGCAGATAAACCACTATTTGTATCCCCAAGTATTAGTATTTTATCAGGCTTTTCACTTAATATAACTTCTTCTACTAGTTGTAGTAATTTCCCCACTTGCATTCCAAAACTATCCCCTGGTACTTGTAAATAATAATCCGGTTTTCTTATGTTAAGTTCCTGAAAAAATATATCATTTAGTAGGGAAGAATAATTTTGTCCTGTATGAACTAAAACGTGATCACAGTTCTTATCTAATTTTTTTATGATTAATGATAGTCTTATTATTTCTGGTCTAGTCCCAAGAATCGTCATTATTTTCATGGTTAAATCACCCCTAAGTCTTTAACTTCTTCTATATATTTACCATATAATTCTTGTAGTTTAAAAAGTTCACTTAGAAAAATTATTCCTCCATTTAAACCTTCATCAATATACTTCATTCCCTCTTTTGCAAATACATAGCAATATTTCATTAATTCCCTCTTAGTGACATTGCCCTTTACATATTGAGGTATAGCATTCATATTTACATGATTTTCAATTTGGTCATAATAAAATTGTGCTATCACAAGATTTTTTAATTGATCTCTATTTTGAAATTCATCCCATGGAATCTCTGTGGCATATACTTCTTCATTAAAATTTTTAATGATATAATCAAAAATCGAAACCGCCGAGTTTATTCTCTTTTGTAGATTATGGGATAGATTATTGGAATGAATTCTATAATTTATTACTGAATCATCAATTTTGCCATAATTCCAATTATATTTAATAAACTGTAGTGTATTTAGTGTATCTGCGGAAAAATCGTTATTTCTATATACAATCCAATTTATGTTATTATCTTTAAAAAAGCTCAATCTATAAAGACAATTCATGGGAATTACACCAGAAGCAGATTTAAAGATGTGCTCAACAACTTTATTTTGTGAGTAAACCTTATAATCCCACTGATTAATTTTAATATTGTCTTCATTAACTATATTAAGGTTACTATATACATAATCCTTGCTAGGGTTTTTTTCTAAATAATCTACGAACTTGTATATAGCATCAATATCTGGAAAATCATCACAAGCAATCCATTGAAAATATTTTCCTTTTGCAAAATTAATAATTTCTTGAATTCCTTTTGACGCTCCACCAGAGTTCTCACTATGATAAATCGCTGATATATTTTTATATTTCTCTTCATATTTTTTGATTGTCTTATCTGAACCATCCGTGGAATAATCATCAATAACTAAAATTTCTATATTTTTATAGGTTTGGTTTATAAAACAATCTAAACATTTTGATAGATATTGTTTACCGTTATAATTTGTAATCCCAATAGTAACTAACGGCTGCTCAACCATTGTAATTTCTTTATCTTCTATTAAAACTGAAAACAGTGACTTTAACTTTTCTATTTGATAATGAAGTTCATACCCATCTTTAACAAAAGCATAATATTCTTTAGAATTATACTCATCGTTAGTTATCATATCAACAGCATCATTGATTGAGTTCCAGATTAAAGCTTGCGGATATATGGATTTTGCACCAACGAAATTATGGATTATAGGCTTTATACCCTTTATCATAGCTTGCATAACACTCATGTTTTGTGATTCTAAAATACTTGTACATAGCACATAATTTTTATCTTCTAGCCATTTATCCAGGTTATCCTGCCAGCCCTCAAAGATTACATTATTTTCTAACCCAAACTCTTTTATCATTTGATTAAAATACAAAACATCTCTTTGGTCTTGAAACTTTCCAGCAATAAATAATTTATAATGATTATTTTTATTAAAAATATTTTTAAAAGCATGTAATAATAGCATAGGTCCTTTTTTGTAATTTATATAACCCACATAAGAAATATTAAATCCTGGTCTTCTCTCTGCGAAAGTCCAGTTTTTCTCCTCAATACCATTAGGAATTACTATTGTCTTTTTTTCATCTATGCTAAAATTCTCAACAACAAAATTCTTAATATGTTCTGCCACAAATATGATTTTATCCACGTTTTCCCAAGCAACATTTGCTGGGTAATCTGTAAATGCCTCGTAACTGTGCATTCTACATATAATTTTCTTTTGCCTTGCAATATTAGTTTTACTTCCATAGGATATTAGTTCATCACACCACTCAAACCAGCATATATCAGCTAATTCCATTCCTTCATCAATTTGTTTGAAATCTGTTACAATTATTTTTCTAGTTAAATACTCATCTGATAATGCATCAATAATGCCTGCTAAAAAACTATCTAATCCTTGCTTTACAAAAAAAATAATGGTTTTCTTATCACTTACATTAGAACTCAGTTTTATATTGCATGTATTCTCCACTAGATTATTCCTCCTATCACTAGACCTTTTAAATAACTAACTTTCCTAAAAAAAATACTCTATACCTTGTAAGATCCATAAAAATCTAATGTTTCAACATCACCTACCTTTTCCTTTGGAATAATAGCTATATTATAGGTTTTATCTATATGAAGGGGTTTACCGCTTAATAAGTTATTATATTCATCAGCAACATAATAATTATCTGTATGATCAATACCACTTCTGTTTACTCCAATATTAATTATAGCCTCATATTGTGAATCCTCTGCTACCGTGCCTATAACTCGAACTTGTCTTTTAGTAGCTCCTACAGGATTACAATTAGCATTTTTGAACTCATTGTCTGTAACCACTTTTATAAAGGGAACAAGATAGGTGTCCTTAGATATAGAAGAACCAAATTCTGCAATAATACTATTATTTTTAGAGATTATTGATATACCTGTGTTATTGAGTTTATTATTTATCCATAACGAAACAAAGTAAGTTACGTTCACAGTTACAGCTACATTTGTGATTATTGGATAAAAATCTCTTTTCATTTTAACATTTACTTTTGGACGATTATTAAAAGTTGTATAAGTGCTAAAATAGTCCTTAAGTGGATATATAGAAAACATTTTCTTGCTATCATCATAAAAATTATTCATTTTAAACAATACAAGCTCTGCATTTAAAATGCGTATATTGCTAGGAAGGGCTGAAATATCAAAATATAAATAACTAATATAGCTACACATCTCATCATTACCTACAAATATAGAATCTCCATTTATATTTTCATTAGGAAATTTATTTGTTACCGTAAGACTTTTAGTAGCAGGTATTATTATACTTTGCAAATTTACCACCCCCTCTTAAGGCCTGAACTTAAAGCATGGAGCCAATTATGGCTCCATGAAGAATTTGAACTAGATAGGATTAAACATTAGGAGTGTATGACCAAGCTTGAGTTGCAGCCAAAATAGTATCTGATCCTAAAATCTTTGGCACAATTGATAAAGTATAAGAAGTATTAACTACTTGACTTGTAGCACCTGCTGTATTATCATAGGTTATTGTTCTATAAAATGAACGGTTTCTACTTGCAGTAGAAGCGTTAGTAACGTTAAGGCTAATTGTTAAATATCCAAGACTATATGCAGCAACAGTTCCTGTAACTGCAACAGCGCGAGGTGAACTAGTCTTAGGAGTATCAAAATTTAGTGTTAAGGCCATAAAAGGATTCATCTCCATAAATTTATTTTTAGGATTTCTAATCCTAATCTAATATATGAACTTATACATAAAATGTACCTAATAATCATATAACTTTAACTTTACTTTTGTAAAAAACAGAGACTGACAACCCTGTTGTCAATCTCCACACTCAATCACATTCTTCTGAAACTTAGCTACATACTCGTATGCTAAGAAATGTCCTTTCATTTCAGCACCTACAATACTACATACACTATTTAATAACTTATCATCTTCTTGTGTTAATTCATTAAAATAATGAAATACAAATGGGTTAGTATATCCACACTCCTGGAAAATTTTATATATATCTACTAAAGTAAAAAACTTATTACTATTTCTATTTAAAATTGAATTTTCACTATACATAAAACTTCCTCTTAATAGCTCTTTTATAACTGAATAATGCATTAAGTTAGGAATAGTTGCAATTACATACCCTCCAGGCTTTAAGAATCTTTTTACTCCATTTAATAGTGTCCAAGGATCTTTACTTAATTGAAGTCTATTTCCAAGAATTATATAGTCAAAAAAGTTATTCTTATCCTTCTTAAAGTTCATGCTATAATTCACTTCAAAATCCTCTGTAATTAGCTCTAGAACTTTTCCACCTATCCTTGCTACATATTCATTTGTCTCTAAACCATATATTTCTACATTTGGATACATATATTTTAATTTAACTAATGTAGCCCCTAGTCCACAATCAAACTCAAGAATATTAAATTGTTTTTCTTTCGGTTCATTTATACGTTGTATTACGTCAAATTTCAATGTGCTACATAAGTTAGAATTAAAGCCCCACTTGTCCTCAAATTTTTTACTATTCGTGGTTAGGAGCTCATTAAATTTAGAATGATCTTTATTAAAAGATGAACTACCAAAATGGTGTATGAAGCTATCATTACAAAGCATTAGCTTATATCCTGATTCTATAATTCTCATGCATAGATCATCATCCTCAAAATTTCCAGGTGTAAACCTTTCATCCATAATGCCAATGTTGTTAAGCACATTTCTCTTTATAATCATGCAAAATGCCACAAGCCTGGTCTTCTCCTCCCATTTTTCTGGGTTTGACACATTATTAGCATCTGCAAAGGCAATCATATTATTAATATCGTTGTAAGGCACACTTATTGACTGATAATTAGAACAATTATTAGTTATAGAGGCCGTTGCACCAACTTTATCATCACTGTAAAGACAAGTCTTAAGATTATCAAGCCACCTTGGAGTAACTACAGTATCATTATTTAAAAGCAAAATATCATTATCTTTTTCGCTAGCAGCTATCCCAATATTACATCCCTTTGGAAACCCTACATTTTCATCGTTTAAAATAACCACAATATCCTTTTGATCTTTAAGCCATTCTCTTGTTCCATCAGTAGAATTATTATCCACTACAATTATTTCATAAGTATTTTCCGCAGTATATTTCCTTATGCTATCAACACAACTCTTATTATAAGTTAAGTTATTATAAGTTAAGATTATTATTGAAGTCTTTCTATTTTCATTCATTAATCTATCCCTTCCCTACCACTTAGTAAAAACAAATTATACTTCAATTACATATTATTCTTGCTTTCAAAAAATGTGCTATGCTATTTATAACTGCATTCATAACTAATAAGATTGCACCTTATGGAGCTAAAAATGATTAGCTTACTTCCAATTACATTTTAGATTTTTTTTATAATTATGCTTCTTATTTAAAGAAGATGCATAATATATACTGTAGATTTTTCTTAGGAGGTTTATATGGTAACTATAAGTTTATGTATGATTGTAAAAAATGAGGAAGATGTTTTAGGTAGATGTCTGGACTGTGTTTCAGATATTGTTGACGAAATAATCATAGTAGATACTGGTTCTACCGATAATACAAAAGAGATTGCACAAAAATATACAGACAAAGTATTTGATTTCAAGTGGATAAATGATTTTTCTGCTGCTAGAAATTTTTCTTTTTCTAAAGCAACAATGGATTATACTCTTTGGCTAGATGCTGATGATATAATTCTGGAAGAAGACATAGAAAAATTTAAAAGCCTTAAACAAAGTTTAACTCTAGACGTAGATAACGTTATGATGATGTATAACGTCGGTTTCGATGGTAATGGAAAAGTAACCTTATCATATTTTAGAGAACGCCTATCAAAAAGAATAAATAATTGTCAATGGATGGAGCCTGTACACGAATGTCTAATAATGATTGGCAACAGCATAAACACGGATATTTGTATAACCCATAGAAAAGAACATGCAGCAGTTGCTGGTAGAAATATTTCTATTTACAAGGCCCTACTATCTGATGGAAAATCACTATCTCCAAGAGGCTTATTCTATTATGCTAGAGAATTACATCAAAATAATTTTATTGACGAAGCTATAATTTATTTTAATAAATTTTTAGACACAGAAAAAGGTTGGTTAGAGGATAATATTAGTTCGTGTTTTGACCTTTCTAAGTGTTATGCCATTAAAGGCGATAAGAAAAGCATGCTAAAAATACTTCTCAAAAGTTTAGAATATGATACTCCAAGGGCGGAAATATGTTGTAATATAGGAACTTATTATTTTGAGGCTTTAGATTATAATAGGGCTATTTTCTGGTATAAACTCGCCTCAGACCTTATTAAACCAGTAAATAGCTGGGGTTTTATATCTCACGATTTTTGGGGTTATATACCCAATATACAGCTTTCTGTCTGCTATGACAGGTTAGGCGATAGAGAATCGTCCATTAAATATAATAATAAGGCTGCAGAATATAAACCTGACTCTCCAGCAGTAATTGCAAATAGAGTCTACTTTGAAGGAACTAAATAATAAATTATTATATTTAATATAAATCATAAAATGGAGGTAAAATTAATGGGAGAACCTGCCATACTTAGTGATAGTCCACTAGCAAAGTTGTTTTGTGGTTTTGGTCCTAGTTCTACAATTCAAGAAGATTATAAAATAAGTAATTTCACTTATACTCATATCGGTACTGGCACGTTTATAAAGGATAATTGTTGGCTCAATATCTGTTCGTATGAGAATAATGTTTCGCCTAAAATTGTTATAGGTGATGGGTGCCAAATAGGAAGCAGGTTTACATTTTCAATTGCTAATAAAGGTATTATAGAAAAAAATGTTATAATTGCCCCTAATGTATATATATCAGATTGTAGTCACAATTACGAAAGCATCGGTATTCCAATTATGCATCAAGGAATAACTTCAACAACAAATGAAATATTAATTGGAGAGAATTCATGGATAGGTGTAAATGCCTCAATTGTCGGTGATGTTCATATTGGACGCGGCTGCGTAATTGCTGCTAACAGTTTTGTTACAAAAAATGTTCCAGATTACAGCATTGTAGCTGGAAGTCCTGCTATAATAATTAAAATGTACGATACTATCACTCAAAAATGGATTAGGACTCGAAGTGATATTGAAATAAAGAAAGTACTCGCGGATAGAAAAAATAATCCATTAATCTCAATTTGCATCCCAACCTACAATAGAGCCATCCAATTAGAAAAGTGTTTGAATTCTATATATAGTCAAATTGGAAATGATAGCTTATTTGAAGTGTTTGTTACTAATAATAATTCAACAGACAATTCAGAAGATATAATTAATAAGTTTTTGAATTTATATGATAATTTAACTTATAATAAAAATAAAACTAACATTGGTCCGGATAAAAATATTGCTTTAACTATAGAAAAATCAAAAGGAATATATTTCATCCTACATGGGGATGATGATTATTTCAAAGAAAACACAATATATCCACTAATGGATGTTATTAATAAAAACACTGCATCTTCTCTGCTATTTATAAATGTTCTTAGTAATAAAAATGACGTCGTTATATATAATGGAATTGATGAATTTCTGCAAGCAACTTCAATAGCTGCAAGCTTTATTTCTTCTATAATAATAAAAAGAGAAGCCTTTAATAAAATTGAAGAACCTTTCAAATACGTTGATACCAGCTTTAATCAAATATATTTGCAATATAATATTCTTCTAGATAACCCTACATTTACTTTAATAAATCGTTCTATCTTTAATTATGAAGGTACGAATCCTAGTGGATATAACTTTGGTAAGGTATTTATAAAAAATTATTTAGATATTTTATATTATTTTATTCCATATGGACTTAATCAAAATCTTATAAGTCGAGATAAACTGCAAATATTACAAACAACTTTGCTACCTTGGTATAGACGTATCATTGAAAATAAAATAGATATTGATACGGAAAACTATGATGATTATTTTATAGAATACTATAAAGATGAACCTTATTTTAATGATACGCTTAAATTGTTTAACGATATTAAAGATGCTGCTAAAGTTTTATAAAAATATACTTCCCATATATTTTCAATTACCAGAAAAAGCTTACCATGTATTTTTACAGGTAAGCTTTTTCTAATTATATAATTTTATTTAAAAAAGCTATCTATACTTTCTATCATATAGTCTAATTTTTCCTTTGTTATACCTGGATAAACTCCCAGGAAAAATGTTCTATAAAGAACACCATCTGTATATTTTAAATTTCCTGATATTCTGTAATTTATATCCTTGTACCCTGGTTGTTTTAAAATATTTCCAGCAAATAGCATTCTTGTTTCTATAAGCTTTGTTTCAAGATAAGTAACAAAATCCTTTTTAGAAAACCTTGCAGTTTCTCTTATTGTGATTGGTATTGCAAACCAAGATGGTTCAGCTTTAGGCAGCGCTCTTGGCAAAACAAACACATCTTCATGTTTTTTAAAACATTCATATAATCTTGTGAAATTATTTTTCCTTGCCTTTGAAAACTCCGGAAGTTTTTTTAGTTGCTGGGTTCCCATTGCACATTGCATATCTAATGGTTTTAAATTATATCCTATATTGCTAAAAACATATTTGTGATCATACCCATCTGGCAGACCCTCGAATTTAAAATCAAATCTATGGCCACAGGCACCATTACCACTTGCTTCACCAGTTTGACAAAAACATGCCTTTCCCCAATCTCTTATAGAAAGTGCCGCTCTGTATAACTCTTGTGAATTTGTGCATATTGCTCCGCCTTCACCCATGGTAATATGATGAGCTGCATAAAAACTGAACGTTGAGAAATCTCCAAAGGTTCCACAAGGCTTTCCATCATAGATTGAATCTAGTGCATCACAAGTATCTTCCACTACATATAAGTTATGCCTTCTTGCTATATCCATTATCTTATCCATCTCAGCAGGATTACCTAAAGTATGAGCAAAAATTATAGCTCTTGTTTTGCCAGTTATTGCACTTTCTATTTTTGAAGCATCAATATTATATGTGTCTTCTTCTATATCAACAAATATAGGAATTAACCCATTTTGAATTATTGGATTTAGTGTTGTTGGGAAAGCCATTGCAGTAGTTATTACTTCATCCCCAGGCTTCATTGGATTTTTTATTGTTTTGCAGCAGAGTGCAGAAACTGCAATTAAATTAGACGATGAACCTGAATTTGTTACTAAACATTGCTTTATTCCAAGATATCTAGAAAAGTTATCGCAAAATTCTCTGCCTTTAGCCCCTAGTGTAAGCCAAAAATCTAATGCTGAATCTACAACCGCTATCATTTCATTCTCATCGAATACGCGACCTGCATAATTTACTTTTGTTTGTCCCGGTATGAAACTTTTATTTTCTTCGCGAAGCTTATATAGTTCTTTTACACTGCCCAAAATTTCATTTCTTATTGCCTTTTCATCTTTGATATTTGCCACCCCCCTATTAAGACTTATACATATCAATTATCATGTTTTCTTCTAGTTCCTTTCTATCCAAAAGAGGTTCTTGGTCTTCTATTGGCCTCCCCATACCCAATTTGGGAGTTACATAAGTTATACTTTTAAGTTCTACCTCAATAACATAGCTTTCATCATCATTTAACTTTTCCTTTAATTGATTCATCTGACTTTCATCACTTACCTTAAATGATTTAATACCATAAGCCTCACTTATTTTTGCAAAATTAGGAGCAGAATATCCATCTATAGTTCCATAATAATTTGACTGAAAATACATTTCTTGAAAATGTCTAATCATACCTAATGCATTATTGTTCATTATAATGATTTTTATAGGTATTTTTTCCCGGGCTATAGTTTGTAGTTCTTGAATATTCATTTGAATGCCACCATCACCTGTAATTGCAACTATTTTAGAATTAGATCTAGCATAAAAGGCTCCTATAGCTGATGGTAGCCCAAACCCCATTGCTCCCATTCCACCTGCGTTTAATAATCTTTGATTTTTTTTCAGCTTAAGTGACTGAGATGCCCAAATCTGGTTTTGACCTATATCTAAACATACTATAGAATTTGGATGTAGCATTTCACTTATTTTATTCATGAAATCATTAGGGTCTATTTCGTTTATATTCTTATGAGATTGAAATGACGGGTACATTTTTTTATAATTGTTTATTTTGCATATCCAAGAACTAAAATCAAATTTATAATGGCAATCTTTTAAACTTTGATTTAAATTATCAATAAATAAATCTAAATCACACTCTATACTTAAATCTTCTTTAATCTTAATATTAAGCTCATTTCTATCTATATCTACATGAACTATTTTAGCTTCTCTAGCAAAACTATCAGTTATAGAACTTGTCTGCCTTGTTGTTAGTCTCGAACCTAGTACTATTAGTAAATCACAATTAGCCACTGCCAAATTTGAATACCTAGTTCCATAAGCGCCCATATAACCAACATAACATTTGTGCTCATTATTTACGCTGTCTATTCCCATTAACGTGCTTACTACAGGAATACCCGTAAGTTCTATAAGTTTTTCTAGTTTTTCCTCTGCCTTTGCAAGCCTAATGCCTCCACCCGCCAGTATCACAGGCCTTTTGCTCTTTTTTATTAACTCTATTAAGCTTTGAACATCTTCTATATTTACCTCAATCTGTATTTTTCTTTTGTATTCTTCGCAGTCATAAAAACCTACTAGATCATCTGGATTAATTTCTGCCCTTTGCACGTTCATAGGCAAATCTATTAAAACAGGTCCAGGTCTACCAGATTTTGCAATATAAAATGCCTTTTCTAAAAAATATTTTATTCGTTCCGCCTCTGTAATCATAATTGCATACTTAGTTATAGGTTTTACTATACTTACTATATCCGTTTCCTGAAATCCTTCTTGTCTTATTTCCTTATTACGTTTGTATTCGTAGGTATTAACTTGACCTGTTATATACAAACAAGGAATGGAGTCAAAATATGCACTCCCTATTCCTGTTATTAGATTTGTTGCTCCTGGTCCACTAGTAGCTGTGCATACTCCTATATTTCCACTAACTCTTGCATAACCTTCCGCTGCAAAAGCTGAGGCCTGCTCATGGTGATTTGATATGAATTTAATTCCCTCTATTTTATATATTGAATCAACAAAATGCGTTACAGCTCCACCTTGATAGCCAAACACTGTTGTAACTCCATTATCCTTTAGAAAAGTTGCCACATAATCTGATAGCTTCATTTTACTTATCACCTACCTATAAAATTCCAGATTATTTCTAAACCAATTTATTGTTTTATTTATACCCTCGCCTATTTCCACCTTTGGCTTCCAGTTTAGTTTTTCATAGACTTTTTTATTATCACTAACCCACATAGCTGGCTCATACTGCCTCTCTAAATTGTTTGTCCAATGGATTATATTTCCTTTCCCAATTAAACTCACTATATTATTTGCAATGTCTTCAATTGTATATTGTATTCCATTTCCAATATTAAATATCTCTCCTTGTGAGTTTTCAAGCCTGCTAACAGCTAAATAAGCTTCAACTACATCATCTATAAATATAAAGTCTCTCATGGAATGCTTTTGTGATAATTTGATCTCTTGTTCTCTAAGGCAGGCGGTAATAACTGTAGGAATTAATCTCGTTTTAGCATCATAATATCCATAGGGTGAAAATAACCTAAGAGTTACCATTGGTATTTTATTCATGCTTGCATAGGTACTGCATAAGATTGTCGCCGCTGCCTTACTTGCCCCATACATGTTATTAGGTTCAACTTTCATGTCTTCGCTCATTGGCTCAAATTTTTCTCCATATTCAGAGGAGCTACTAGTATTTACAAACATTTCAATACCTTTTTTAGAGAATTCTCTAAATATATTCCAAGTTGCAATCACATTAGTATTTATTACCTCCTCTAATTTACTTTGGTAATAATACCCACCATAAGTTGCTAAATGAAATACTTGATCTATACTTATAGTGCTAGCGAGTTTTGCTATTTTTTGACTATCTAGTAAATCTATATTGTGAATTTCTAAATGCTTTATTATATCTTGAAGTCTCCATAAATTAGTGGTATCTCTTGTTATAATATGAATCTTATAATTCTCTGATAGTAGTCTTCTAACCAAACAAGAACCTACAAAACCACTAGCGCCTGTTATTAATACTTTTTTACACATATCAATTACCTCTTATATCTCTATTTTGCAATAACTTTCTATTTGACTTATGCATAGATCATATGTGTCCTTATTTTTAAAATTTTTATACCAATCTACTGTGAGTTTTAATGCTTGTTCTATATTAAATTTTGGCGACCAATTTAGATAGGTTTTAGCCTTGGTACAATCAAGTATTAACAAATTTGCTTCGTGGGGAGCATTTTCAACTGAATTATCTATACATTTTCCATATCCCCATTCAGCAATGATTCTGTCTACAACACTTGATACGGTAACTATAGACTCACTACTTGGTCCAAAGTTCCAACCACTACAATAACTCACACCATCCTCAAACATTTTAGAAGCAAGCAATAAATATCCGCCTAATGGCTCAATTACATGTTGCCAAGGTCTAACTGCCCCTTGGTTTCTAATTTTAATATCTTTATTTTTGTTTATTGCTCTTATGCAATCCGGAATTATTCTATCAACAGACCAGTCCCCACCACCAATTACGTTTCCTGCACGTACTGTTGCAATAGCTTTACCATGATGATTATAATCTTTAGGATTAATAAAGGAATTTCTATAGGAATCTATAAGGATTTCAGCACAACCCTTACTAGAACTATATGGGTCATATCCTCCCATTGGGTCATCTTCTCTATACCCCCATATCTGCTCTATATTTTTATAGCACTTATCTGTAGTTACCATAATAGCAGTCGAAACTATTGCTGAATTTTTAATACATTCCAGCACATTTAAAGTTCCCATTACATTTATTTCATAGGTTTCTATGGGATTTTCATAGGACCTTTTTACTAGTGCCTGGGCTGCTAAATGAAAAACAATATCTGGCTTATATATATTAAAAACTTCTAAAAGTTTTTTATAATCTCTAATATCTCCTCGTATATCTATGATTTTATTCTTTAACCCGCTAACAACAAAGTTGTCATCCCCTGTATAGGGGTCTAGTCCATATCCTATAACTATAGCTCCCAACTTATGGAGCCAAATTGAAAGCCATGATCCTTTAAAACCTGTGTGTCCAGTAATTAATACTCTCTTATTTTTATAAAAGCCATTGAATAAATCTACTCCCCGCTTCTCCATAGATGCTCTCCTTTGTCCCATAATTTATTTACAGTTTCTACATCTTTGAAGGTATCTATAGCAGTCCAGAAACCATTATGCTCATACATCGCAAGCTGTTTATCTTTTGCAAGATTTCTTATAGGTTCTTGTTCAAAAAAACAGTCTTCACTCCCCAGATATTTAAATATATCTTTATTAAATACCATAAATCCGCCGTTTATTCTATCATTTAAAATAGGCTTCTCTTTAAAGGAATTAACAATTCCATCTTTAACCTCCATAACACCAAAAGTTGAAATGGGATTTACACCGGTAAGTGTTCCAATTTTGCCCTTTTTCCTATGGAATTCTAGGAGTTCTAGGATATTTACGTCACTTAATCCATCTCCGTAGGTAAACATAAATTCCTTATCATCTATATATTTTTCTACTTGCTTTAGCCTTCCACCGGTCATAGTTTCAATTCCTGTGTTGATAATTGTAATGTTCCAATTTTCTTCTTCCTTTGTATGATATTCTATTTTTCTGTCGCCATTAAAATGTAGCGTAAAGTCATTATTTCTCCAGTACATATCCATGAAATACTGCTTTATCATTTCTCCCTTATATCCAACGCATAAAATAAAATCATTAAATCCATAACTTGAATAACTTTTCATTATATGCCATAAAATCGGTTTACCACCAATCTCAACTAAAGGCTTAGGCCGATATTCTGTTTCTTCGCGCATACGTGTTCCTTTGCCACCACAAAGTATTACTACTTTCATTAAATTTCACCACCATAATTAATTCTAGAATGTTTTTTATATTTCTCTATACCTTATGTACTCTGCAAATAGGAGGTGCATAAATATGTGGAAGTTTTTATATAATTTTATTACATAACTATACTCCCTCGCCTAAGTAATTCACTTTAAGAATATATGTATTAATTTGTAACTTATATTCCGCTGAATGAATTTAGAAACTAATTATTTACTTAAAAGATATTTATTTACAATTATTTACAAAAAGGAATTTTTA
>NZ_JAHLDL010000037.1 GCF_018861315.1 Clostridium bowmanii
TCATCCCCGTATTAAAAACCACTTCCCCCACACTTTCTTCTAAATACCCAAATATATTACCTTCAAATATTATTCCATTCTCTAAAATCAACTTGCCCTTCATCATAAAGCCTCCTAAATCAAAATAAAAGTATTTTTTTTATAAAAAAAAATAAAGAATAATAAAAAGATTATTTAAATAATCTTTTTATTATTCTTCTTAATATAATAATCTCATTTATTAACAAAATAGAACTCACATTTCGAGTTTTATTTTGAATGTTGATAGTTGTATCATATTTAATAATATTAAATTCAAAATTTGCGACACAAAAAAAACATGGCATAATCATCTATACTCCTTTCTAGTCTCACAGGACTAACTTAAAAGTGTACTTCGCTTTTAGTTATATTTATAATTTCTTTTTAGTTTAGTTTAAATTTTACAATTTGTCAATGCATAAACAAACTTTTCCGTTGCAAATTATTCAAGTTTGATAGAATAGAAGATGTTCTTAAACTTATCTATATTATAAATTCTTCTCAGTATAATACACAATCCCCAATGCACCAGGTCCAACATGAGTTCCTATTACAGGCCCAATTGGAGCTATATCTATTTTTTTACCTATACATTCCTCAACTGTTTTTGCAAAAGCTAATGCCCCCTCCACATCATTTATGTGATGTATCATTACCTCTCCTAGTCCATGTTTAGTTGTATCTTCAATAAATTTATCTATCATAGTTTGTATTGCACGTTTTTTAGTCCTTACTTTATTAAATAATTGTGTTTTTCCATCTACTACAGTAAGAATAGGCACAATTTGAAAAATAGTACCTAAGAGTGCACTTGCACCGCCTATTCTGCCACCTTTTTTTAGATATTCTAAAGTATCAGGTATAAAGAGAAATCTACTTCTCTTTATATTATCTTCTACTATAGAAACTACTTCACTTATTGTTTTCCCCTTTTGGGCCGCTTTCGCACCTATTAATGCTGCAAATCCTAATTGCATACAATTTGATCTAGAGTCTCTAATCTCTATTAATGCATTTGGATAATTTTCAAGAATCATACTTTTTGCAAGGCACGCATTTGAATAGGTCCCACTCATATCAGATGAGAGAAAAACGCCGACTACTTCATTATTGTTTCTTACATGTTTTTCTAAAACATTGTACATTTCATCTAATGATGGTTGTGATGACGTTGGAATAACTTCGCTTCTATGTAGTTTTTCATAAAAACTTTCATTTTCAATATGAATTTCTTTAAACTCCTCATTCTCAAAAATAACACTTAGCGAAACTATAGAAATGTCAAATTTTTTCCTTAGTTCCTCACCTATATATGAAGTACTATCAGTTACTATTTTTACAGTCATTATTCATCACCTACTTATTAATTAATAAGTATATTATACTACAGTATTGCGCTAAACAGTACACTAGTACCCCACAACATCATTATTTCAACTGAAATTAGTAGCCTATATTTTTACATTTAGTTAGTCAGTAAAATTTCTTGCTAAAGTTTAATAGAATCAGCAATTATATTAAACTTTCAGCTACAATAAATGTAATATATTTCACAAAATATTAAATTACTTTAAACTCCTACTAATATTACTCAAATACCTCACCATATGTTATACTTATAGTGTAAAAAGTGGGTGATATAAATATATATATATGGTCTTTCAGCTTAAATCAATAATTATTAAAATTAGAGCTTTAATATACCCAATATAAAAACAAAGGGAGGTGCTGCAAAATATAGGTTAATTGTTAATATGCCTACCTATATTTGTAAGCAGAGAAATATGAATGATGATAAAAAAACAAATAAGGATACAAATGAAGAAAATAGTGAAATTATAAATAATTTATATTCAAATAGCAAAAATTTAGAAAAACAAAGTTCTAATACTGAGCATAGTGGTTTTTCTAAGTTAAAACAGTCTGATGAAAGTGGAAAGTACATAAAAGAAATGCATGAGTTAGCTGACAAAAACGAACTTAAAAACAATGTAATTGTTTTAGGACTTTTTATAGTGGTAGCAGCTATAATTATATTTTCTATATTAATGAACACACCTTTCATGAAACCTAAAACAGATGCAGTTGTAAATAAAGTAGTTACAAAAAACACTATTGATAATACTGCGAAACCTATTGCAACAGAGCAGAAAGTTTATGATTTTTTAGATAAAAAAACAAATAGAATATCAACACTAAAAAAAGCAATCCAATTAAATGGTGGAAGTAAAACTGGTACTACTGTATATGTCTTGTCAGAAGTTTTGAGATCTAATGCCATTGCGGTACCCAATGAGACATCAACTGTTAAACAGTTGGTAATTGATTTAACTGCACTTGAATGGAAAAAGAATACTGACGTTACTAAATTAGAAAAAGGAGATATTTGTTTTACCACAGATACCCCTAACAAAGCTGGTTCGCCTGCCCATTCATATGTGTTTATGGGTTGGATAGAAGAAGGCAAAACTGATTATGCAAATATATGCGATGGACAAGTTCAAGCTAATGGCGATATACTTCACAACCGAAATATCTCTATTTCGGTTGATGAAAAAGAAAAATTCAGCTTTTTTCTTAGAAAATAAATAAAAATAATTAATTTTATAATAAAATAAAAGGATAGCCAAAAGGCTATCCTTTTATTTTATTATTTAATCACAATATAACTGGAAATTTTTACAGAATTTTAGTAAACTATAGTAAATGTATTTTACTAATAACTATTACTTATAAAATGAGTAAGGGGGAACTAATGAAAATTTCAAATGTTTTAAAAACATATTCTGGCTTGCCTCGAAGTATTTATGTTGTATTTTTTGCTAGAATTATTAACAGTATGGGTAGTTTTGTACATCCATTTCTAACACTATTTCTTACTATCAACTTAGGTCTTGGCACTGAAACTGTAGGTCTCTTTTTAATGATGGCAGCACTTTCTTCCATACCTGGCTCAATAATAGGCGGAAAGTTATCAGATTATATTGGAAGGAAAAGCATCATTATTATTTTTCAAGGTTTGGCAGCGCTATGCCTTATTCCTTGTGCCTTTATGGGTACCTCATTAACAATACCCTATCTTCTAATTCTATCATCCTTCTTTGGAGGAGCTGCTCAACCAGCAAACAGTGCTATGATGGCAGATTTAACAAATACAGAAAATAGAAAAGCAGCATACTCACTTTTATATTTAGGAATTAATATAGGTTTTTCTCTTGGTCCACTAATTGCAGGGTTTTTATACAATAATCATTTAAAAATTTTATTTTTAGGCGATGCTGCTACAACTATATTATCCTTAATATTAGTTTCTGTATTTGTAGAGGAGACACTTCCCTCTATATCAAAGTCGGAAGCTACATTCAACACTGATTTATATAATGAAAATGAAAAAGCTCAAGAAGGTAGCTTATTATGTGTGCTATTAAAAAGACCTTACCTTATAGCCTTTGCCACAGTCTCAATGATTTTTTCATTTATGTACTCTCAATTTGGTTTCATTACACCAATGCAAATGAGAAAACTTTTTAGTGTGGATGGCCCAAAGCTTTATGGCTCCATAATGGCTATCAATGGTGTAGTTGTAGTAACTATGACCACAATTATAACAGCTGTTACAAGAAAATTCAGACCTATATTTAATGTCACCCTAGCTGGTCTATTCTTCTCTATAGGTTTTGGAATGTTATTTTTCGCAAAAACATTTACCGTCTTTGTTATTTCTACAATCATATGGACCATTGGTGAAATACTATCTGCCACTAATTCTGGAGTATATATTGCAAATCATACTCCAATGTCCCATAGAGGTAGATTTAATGCAGTTATACCCTTAATTACTGGTACAGGCTTTGCGGTTGGCCCCTTTATGATGGGTTTATTTATTAGAAATAGGAAAGTAAACTCCGCATGGCTGCTTGTATTTTTCTTTGGTATCTTAGCTTCAGCTTGTATGTATTTACTATATTTAAATGAAAAGAGAAAAGAAGTATAGATTTCGTAATTGCTGGTGCTCAAATAATAATACCCCAGGGTGTCCTGGGGTATTATTATTTATAAATTTAATTCTTTTATAACAATTCCCTCTAAATCTTTTATTTGGAATAGGTTATCCTGGAGTATTGCATAAGAATTAGGGTTGTTTTCCTTAGGTAAAGATAGTGAACCTGGATTTAATATATATATTTTATTGTGTTTTTCAGCTACTGGAACATGGGTGTGACCATGAACCAAAACATCATTTTCGCTTAAACTGGGCATATTATCCTGATTATATATGTGTCCATGAGTCAAAAACAATCTTCTGTTATTGCACAACATTATAGAATAATCAGCCATCATAGGATACTCTATGAGCATTTGATCTACTTCACTATCACAATTTCCTCTAACCGCTATTATCTTATCTTTATATTCATTTAAGAGATTCGCTACTTCTTGCGGATTATAATCCTCTGGCAATGGATTTCTTGGTCCATGATATAATGCATCACCGAGCATTACTATGTAACTGGCTCCCTCTTCTTTATAACGCACTAATGCCTTTTTTAAAAAGAAAAGTGAACCATGTATGTCAGAAATAATAAATATTTTCATAACTATTGAACTCCTTTGGGATGTATCTAATTATTTACACTGAATTATGGGACTAATTAGTTTTTATGTTTTATAACACCTATAGCCGTACCTATAATGTATGTATCTTCGCTATCTACTACAATCGGGTTGTACTTTTTATTTTCTGGCAAAAGCAGTATTCTATCTTTTTCTATAGAAAGCCTCTTTAAAGTAGCATTCCCACCTATATCAACTGCTACAATATCCTTGTTATTTGCAGCATTTTCCTGCCGTATTATTACATAATCGCCATTATTAATATTAGCCCCAATCATACTGTCCCCTTTAACTTTCAAAATAAAGGCATTTTTTACTCCCTTTAGCCAATACTTTGGAAGGTAAAACTTGCCTTCCATTTCAGAATTGATAAGTATAGGTTCTCCTGCCGCTATATCACTATATACAGGTAGTTCCAATAATTCCTCATTTACATACTCATAATCGCCTTTTTCATCATTTACTATAACATCTGATATTCTACTATAATCTCTCATGAATTCATATGCTCTGCTGTGTCTTAAATCACAAAATTGAAAGTTCTCTAATGAATTAAGTTCTAAACTTTTGCTACTTATTTCTACAGACTTTTTTTTCAGCTTTTCTTGTCTTCTATAAATATTCTTAAATAAATGAGACTTTGCCTTTTCCCCTAGAGGCCTGGCATTAACTCTTTTGCCCTTTACCATATATGAATTAGTATTGTGTCCCCTATCTATATCAACAAGAAACATCATACTAGAATAAGATTTCTCATTAAATAATGCATTAATAAAATCAAGCTGCACCTTAGTTAAATTGTTACTTTTGTCTATTACAATATGAGAATACTTGTCACCTGTAATTGTTTGTGCTATCTGTAGAGCATATAAATTAATGTCTTCATTATCAACTAAATTTTCGCGTCGTAGCTCTTCATTGTACATGTTCATAAGCTGATAAATTGCTTTCCTAGCAGTAGAATTTTTTTGAATTCTTTGAGGTCCTTGCCCTCTTTTGCATTTTCTTCCTGTTCTAATTGCCATTAGATAGGAATCTATTTTTAAGTGGCTGCAACTTTTTATCCATTTTACTTCTTCAGTAAAAAATTCAACATAGTCAGTATTTAATATTCTTAGCTTTGGGTATATCTTCTTAATTTCCAATATACAATTTTTCATAATGTTATTTTTTTTATCATTATCTATAATTAATACATTTTCTAATTTATATTCATTTTTATATTCTAAAAAATATTTATATAAGAGCCTCTCTAATGTAACCACATGAAATTTTCTTTCACTATTAGAAAATAGAGTTAAATAATCTAACCTAGTTTCCTTTTCTACTACGTTATATATGTTTTCAATATACTTTATATCTTCATCTTTAGCCGCTAACATTAATATTTTATCCTCTTCATATAAACAATAATTGTTTTTTAAATAAAGACTTCTATAAATAGCTGCTGTTGTCTTTCCTGAGCCTTCATTTCCTTTAATTAAACTATATCTTGATGGCTTACTATGAACCATTCTTCGTTGTTCTAAAGTTAATTCCATTTAGCCACCTCCAATGTAGACATATTAATAGTATACATTAATTAAAAAATTAAAGTATGATTTTTCTATAATTACTTATACTATGACCATGATTTATTAAATAATTTATCTAAATAGAACGAACTAGAGGTGATTATTGTTAAAAGTAAAATATTGAGTGTTATTATTTCTTCAATTCTCTCAGTTAGCTGTTTATCAAATATTGTTTATAGCTCCGAATTAAGCCCTATGTCAATTATGGACACTAAAAATAATTGTATTACTTATCAGACCAAGACTATTTCAAAGATGCCTAGCCTAATAAATTTCTTCAAAAATGTTTTTAGTAACAATAAAACCCTAAATGGATTAAGTACTAAAGAATATAATTGGTACTTCCAACCCCGCAATGACAATACTCCACCAGATGGACCTAAAGAAACCAGTATAATTATATCAAACTATGAATGTTATTATTTAGGTGACACATCAAAAAAAATCTTATATTTAACTTTTGATGAGGGCTATGAAGCTGGATATACCTCTCCCATTTTAGACGTTTTGAAAAAACATAATGTAAAAGCAGCATTTTTCGTTGTAAAACCCTACATTACTTCTAATCCAGAATTAATAAAAAGAATGGTAGCCGAAGGACACTTAGTGTGCAACCACAGTGCTCGCCATCCTTCCATGGCCTCTATATTAAATCAAGAAAAATTCAATAGTGAATTATCTGATGTAGAAGCAGCATTTGAGAATATTACCGGGAAAAAGATATCTAAATATTTTAGACCTCCAATGGGTAAATATAGTGAATTATCCTTACAGTATACTCAAAACTACGGGTATAAAACTATATTTTGGAGTTTTGCTTATATGGATTGGCTTACTAATAAACAGCCCTCTCATGAAAGTGCAAAAAAACGCATTCTGCAAAGAACCCACAATGGTGGAATTATGCTACTACACGCAGTATCAAAGACCAATGCTGAAATATTAGATGATGTAATTACTGAGTGGGAGAGCCAAGGATACATTCTAAAAACACTAGATGAATTACCTACTAAACATTAATACAAAAAAGAAAAGTATATATTACTACAATTGCGTTTCCTTTCGCTAAGTAATTCTAAAAAAATTTTAATTAAAGATACTAAAAAGTACAACTTGCTATGCTAAACATGTACTTTTCTTAACGTACTGCAATTAGCGCTTCAATAGAAATTCCAATAGTTGTTTGAATAAGATCCTTTTGGTCTTTTATATTCTCTATATATACATCACTAACCAAGGCCGCAGCAGTATATAAATGGTTTTCTTTACTTAACCACTTGTATTTTTTAGTAGACTTAAGAATTTTTACAACTTCAATAACTTGATCTACTGCCTCATACCCATTATCGCCTAGTATAGATAAGAATCCTATTATGGCATACCCAGTAGAATATACCTTCATTTTATTTTCTTTTAACTTATCAAATATTTCTTTACATCTTAAAACCTTGCTTTTATTATCCTCTTTACGAAATCCTAGTATATGAGATAATAGTTGAAGTCCATTATTTTTTCCAAATCCATTTTCATTAAGTAAATTATAACATTCTTCCATATTCTCTACAATACTATTAACAGAATCATTTGAATTGGCTAAAAGTATAGCAAGTGGGTAATCATCTCCACCAGTTAGCCATGGATGGTTATTTTTCATTTCAGTATATATCTCTTTGGCTTTTTCAATTCTTGCAGCCGCACCTTCTTCACCACAGGTAGCCAAAAGAGCATAATTTGCTATGGGTAAATACATATTATTCTTAAATCCCGCTTCCTTCATCTTTTTATCATAATTCAACATTTTATCAAATTCACATTTTGGATTATCATATTGAGATGCTAATAATGAGGATAAAATTATCTTAGAAGTACCTCTATAATTAGAAAATGCCCCCGTAGTATCTTTAATATGTTTTCTCACATCTTCAATCTTCTCTTTATCAAAAGCTATGTTATTTAATGTATAAGTCAAAGCTGCAAAATGATTGGTTAAAGATCCTTCCCATTTATATTGTGTAGATACTTGTTGAAATATGTCTATTAGTCTATCAAGTTTTTCTTCCACTAGTTGTTGCATAATAATAGCCCCCTTTATAATTATTAAAATAATGAATTGTTTTGAAAATATTTATGTAATTTATAAAACTTTAACATAATTAAATCAAAAATTCAACCTCATATTTATTTATTTCCATTAATGTGATATAATGTTATATTATTTATTTATATATAGGGGGTGGAATTATGAAAAGACACAAACTTTTAAGTTTAATTCTTACCATTACTCTTTTATCTTCAAATTTTCTAATACTGAATACTTCAGCAAAAGAACTAACTAAGGGACTTGCTTATAACGAAACCATGTCCTCAGCAAAAGATTTAACTAACGTACTAAAAGAATGGCAGTTTTCTAAATATAAAGGTGAAGGAATGGTAATATCTATAATTGATAGTGGCATTGATTATAGACATAAAGATATGAGACTTACTGACCCTTCTAAGGCAAAACTAAAAAATAAAAATCCAGAAGGAAAGGGAAAATACTTTACAGATAAAGTGCCCTATGGGTATAACTACGCAGATAAAAATCAACATATAATTGATGATGGTAGCATGCATGGAATGCATGTAGCTGGTATAGTAGCTGCAAATGGAATTTCAACCGAGGTATCAAAATTCGAAGCAATTCAAGGTGTTGCACCGGAAGCACAACTCCTTGCAATGAAAGTTTTCTCAAATGACCCTGATTACCCTAGTTGCAATGATGAAGATGTGGTTGAAGCTATAAACGACTCCGTAAAACTCGGTGCCGATGTAATAAATATGAGTTTAGGCTCTGATTCAGGCTTTACAGAAAATAGTGCACCTATTCAAAGAGCTATTAAGGATGCTGAAGACAAAGGTGTAGTTGTTGTAGTATCTGCCGGTAACTCTGCATACTCAACTTCTCCTGAAAAAGTTGCAGACATAGTAGATACATCGGTTATCAGTTCTCCAAGCATAGCAAAAGAAGCCCTAAGTGTGGCTTCTATTCAAAATAGCATGCTTATAGCTGAAGCATTAACTTATAAAGTAGGTAATGAATGCAAAAGCATCGCCTATTCTTCATCAGAAATTACTCCAATAGGAATTTTAAAAGGCGATTATGATATAGTTGACTGTGGCCTTGGAACACCTGAAGATATTAAAGATAGAAATATAAAAGGAAAAGTAGCACTAATTAAAAGAGGAGATATTACTTTTATAGAAAAGAAATTAAATGCTCAAGCCGTAGGTGCAATAGCCATCATTATATATAATGGAGATGGTGAAAGCGGATATATCAGCATGGCTATTGATGCTAAGGTTAAAATTCCATCTATGTTTATAACTAACGAAGATGGAACTCAGATGCAAAATGCTATAAAAGTTGGAACAAGAATTAGATTTCCAGATAAAAAAATAAATATTGTTAACCCAACTAAAGGAGAGATGTCAGACTTCACGTCATGGGGCCCTACTTCTGACTTAGAATTTAAACCTGAAGTAACAGCCCCTGGTGGAGATATACTCTCCACTGTAAATGATAATAAATATAAGTATATGTCAGGAACTTCTATGGCATCCCCTCATATAGCTGGTATTATTGCATTAGTATTACAGCATATAAAAGAATTAAAATTAGACAACTTAACACCAAAAGAAAAGGCGGGACTTGCAAAACAACTAGTTATAAATACAGCAAAGCCTCAAATTGATACCTACTCATTAGAAGGATTAGTTCCCTTTTCTCCAAGGAGACAAGGCGCAGGACTTGCAGATGCTGCTTCAGCTGTTAAATCAAATGTTACCGTGGTTGATGAAAAAGGTAACTCTACAGTTGAATTAAAGCAGATTAATGAGCTTACGAAACAATTCACCTTAACATTTAGAAATTATGGAATTAAAGATGAGAATTATACCATTAAAACACCAAATGTTGTTCTATATGATAAGAATGACGAAGCAAGCGACTTAATACTTAAAGATGCTACTGTTTCCTTGGACAAGGATAAAATAATTGTACCTGCTGGTTCTACAGTAAATCTAAACGTATCCTTAAATATACCAAAAGTTACTCCTAAAGGAATCTTTTTAGAGGGTTTCTTAACATTTGAATCTACTTCAAATGAAGGGCAAACACTAGGAGTTCCTTATATGGGTTTCTATGGCAAATGGGATGAATCTTTAATAATGGATAAACCTATTTGGGATAGTGGTTCGTATCTAGGACAAACTGCTGTTTACCAATTGAGTGAAAATGATGATGAGTCCCTTCTTGGTGTAGTAGATGTAGACAAAGATACACTATTCCCAATAGTTGACGAAACCACCATCGCTGTATCTGCTGCAAATGGAAAATTAAGAGTAAATCCTAAAGTTGCCTTACTTAGAAATGCAAAAACAATGATAATTGACATAGTTGATGAAAATGGAAATGTAGTGCGAGGCCTTGGAGTAGAAAATAATTTGTATAAAACCTTGTGGTCACCTGAACCTATAGATATACTTCAAGATGATAATTATAAGGAATCACCTGTCTTCATATGGGATTTAACTAGTTATAATTCGGTTAATGGAAAATATGAAACAGTTAAAGATGGGCAATATTATTTTCGAGTTAAAGCTTCAATAGGTTTGTCAACTGCTTCTAAATATCAAACAATGAAACTACCAATTAAAGTAGATTCCACTAAACCAATTATATCAATGACTTCTGAAAGCTTCGTGACTTCAAGAAAGCATGTTTTAAAATTCAAAGCAACAGATAATTTATCTGGAATAAAGGATTTTAAAATAATGCTAAATGATATGTATTGCAGTGATAAAACCGGAAGTACCTCTTTAAGTTTATCTAAAGATACTAGTGGAAATTATTTTTTCAATTTAGATCTAGAAAATGGTAAAAATGATGTATTAATTTACTGCACTGATTATGCTGGCAATACCCTTAAATATGAAACCATCATAGAAGCCCAGCCCCTTACAATTACTTCTCCTAAATCGGGTACAGTACTACCTTCAGGTAATTTTAAACTAACTTATTCCGAGGATTTTAAGCTTATGTCAGATATGAGATATTTCAACATTATTGTGGATGGTAAGGTTGTAGCTGAAAACATAATGGAATCTTTCTATAATTTTGAGAATTTAACTCCAGGCAAACACAAAATAGAAGTACAGGCTTATGATATAAAAGATAATGTTATAGGAGCTGCTTTAACAAATGTAATTTTCAAGAATGAAAAGCTTTATATTAATTTTACTGATGTTAAAAGAGAAGGCAGTTTCTACAAAACCACTTCTGCTATTTTAAATGGTGACTTATCCACTTCCGTTAAATCCTTTAAAATACAAGGGGAAGAAGTTACAGTAAACTCAAATTTAACTTTTTCTAAGAAAATTAAATTGATAGACGGACAAAATAAAGTTCTAGTGTCCGCTGTAGATGAAAAGGATAACAAGTTTGACTATGCATTAACTCTTTATTGCGATTTTGTTGTGCCAAAGTTAACTATTAAAGATATTGATACACCTGGCATCGATAAAATAATAACTGTTGTAAAGGATGTTGAGATATTTAAAATGAATTGTGAAGTCTTAGATAATAACTATGGATTTAAATTATTTGTAAATGGAAATGAAATATCCACAACTGCAGATATATATGCTAAAACTGCAAACTTTGTAACTGAGGTAAAACTTCATGTAGGAATGAATTATATTGAGGTTAAAACTGTAGACATAGCAGGAAATACATCCACCAAGATAGTATCTGTATTTAAATAAATCATCACCTAGTATGGTATAACATCAAAAGCTTCAAAAATGTTATTAATATATAAAAAAGTATGTATTATGTAAATTTAATTACGTAATACATACTTTTTTTATATCATAATTATTAACTACATAAAATTTTTAATTAATCCTATTACTAATAAATGAGTTGGATAAAAAGCATAGAAAAAGTATTTTAAATTTTTACCTTTGTTACCGTTATAGGTAAATATAAATATCAGGGCTAATAGCGATGATGCTTGATTAAACCAAACTAACTTAATCGATATACCTGGATAACTTAAGATAGCTAATATAATTTGCGATGCATAAAACATTATAAACACAGATGTTTGCGATATTACCGTTTTTGCTTTGCTATCTCTAAAAATATAAAATGCAAGAATCATAGCAACTCCATAAATTCCATAATCTGTACTAAAGGCTTGCGCTACTATACCTAATGCTAATATAGCTATTATTTTACCAAATCTCGATTGACCTTTATCCCAGACACGTATTGCTATTAATCCGATGGCTAAAGTAAAAAAAATATTCATATGTGGAGTTGGACTTCCTACTAAAAATCCGAGAAAGCCTGAAAAACTCGTTACACTAACCCCTTCACTAAAGGCTAATGAAAATGGTATTTGTGATATAACTCCAAATATGAATAAACTTCGTAAATATTTAGAAAATGAATTTGTTTTAGTATATCCTACAGCAATTAAGTAGGAAAATATAGGAAACGATAATCTCCCTATCATTCTTAGAATTATAGCCTCTGGAAAAAGTGCTGCCCCCATGTGGTCAATTAACATTAGTGCATATGCTATAATTTTTAACATACTACTGCTCATAAATACAGCCCCCACTTAAATTGATTTTTCCTATCTTTTAAGTCCTAGTATAAACCTCTTTATTCTTTCACACATATCTAGTTCTAAATCCTTGATCCTACCAATCATGGCCACATTATTTTTTTGCATTAATTTGCTTTTAAAATTTTTATCCTTAAAGAAATTACTATCATCATTCTCAATGTAAATTTTAAGAGCTTCGAAAAAACTAAAGCAAACTTCTTTTTCCCTTAACTCTACAAAGTCACTAACTGCCCATAGTATATAATCGCGAGCCTTATCTACCCCACCATGCTCCAATAAATAATTAAAAAGCCCCTGAAAGTTATAATTCATATAAAATTCTAGGGAAAAGTCATCTTCTTTTTCAGAAGTGTGACCCATTGCATTATGAATATTACACTCTACAAAACCAATCATAATTTTTCTAAACGTTTCTTTTGAAATATTCTTTTCATAGAAATATTGTATTCTCTCTTTTACTTTCAATAGTATAGCAGATATTTCATAACCTTCTGGCATCATTTTAATTGACAGCTCACAAATCTTTTTTTCATTAAGACTTATTTCTCTATCTACACTGCTTCCTAATATTCTCTGAAGATAATATACAATCATATATATATCATTATTTTTATACTTTTCTTCCATAACAAAACTCTTTATTTGCCTCTTAGATATTTCAGATATATCTATATATTTTAATATATTCAGCTCAAGTTCTTTGCATTTAGATTCACAGCTTTGAATTTCAATATTTTGTAGTATTCCATCCTCTTGTGGTGTTTTTTTTTCAAAATTAACTATAAATATTTGATTATATTCTTGTAGACTAACTCCTTGTTCCTGCTGCCTTTCTTTAATATATTCATCATCCTTATGAAAACATTCTTTCAACACTTTTTCGTCTTCTAAATTATCCCAAATATAATTCAAATAATCATTATCTTTTTCTAACGTTTTTACATTTAGATGTTTTTCCTCTTTAAAATCAAAAACATATGCAAAAGATTGTTCTACATTAGAGAGCCTTATTCCTTCCTTAGCCACAAACTGAAGATTTATATATTCTTTACTTTTTGAATTTTTCACATAAGTAATAAACCCAATTTTTCTTCTGACCACGTATGGAAGTCCCCTATATATATACTCCATTAACTGTTTTGAGTATTTTGATAGCTCCTGTGCAGTCACATTAAGCACTATATATATTTTTCTATTATTTAATACAGAATCAAAACATGCACTTAAAAGTTTCTTATACATGCTAGTTTGTATACATAATCTCTTAAAAAGCTTATCCACCGTTAAAAATTCATAGCTCTGTTTATCCATAGGTATATCAGTTAATTCCTCTAAAAAAGTTTCACTAGGTTCCTGACTATAATCATCTTGCACGGTATAATTTGAATTTTGCATTTTAAATTCCGCATGAAAAATCTTCTCAGGATTTCTTATATAAACTTCCTTATGCATTTCACTTACTACATAGTTATGAGTAAAATATCTGTTTCTTTGACCTGTATAATCTTTGCCAGCAAAACTTGAGCATCCAATTATCATTTCTCCAGATGGTATATTAAAACACATAAGCGCTTTTGGATATTCCCTTAAATCATCTACCTGTATAAGTTCAAAAGGCGCTTCGTAAAAACAATAATTATGAAGCACCTCCTTTATTAATTTATCTTCTAATCCCTTACTTTTGGAAATAGTATCATATCCTGGAGTAGGACTGTATAACCCTTTTCTCTCCCTTGTATAATAATGTTGCTGAATCATACTATTCCCTTCCTTCTTTAATGTAGCCCATTTGATTCAAGAGCCATAAAAAAGGCTCCTCTATTCTTAATGGCGATATAATAAAATCGCTATTGATCTTACAATTTTCTGGATTGCAACCTAATGATGATACTGCAAAAAAACCTGTGTTTCTAAAATATGCATCCATGGCACCTTTAAAAGGTGTGTCTACTTTAGCTAAAAACCTCCTAATTTCTCCATCAATATTTTCAAATTCATTTAGATTAAAGATACCATCATGATTACAATTTCTAAATGCGTTACTATTAGCATTTATATACTCTTCATCGTTTAAACTAACTAGCATATCACTCTTAGTAACTACTACTGCCGTGGGTATATCCGTTATAGTTTTTTCCTGCTTAGATATAAAATTTTCAAATAAATACACAAGAATTTCTTTAGGTTCTTGGTATTTATCCGTGAAATCTCCTTTTGCTTTATTTGCTAAATTTATCTTTTTCCTTAAGGTTCTCATTTGTAATGGATCTATTAGGAATATAATGCCATCAGAATTCTGAATATGGTCTCCGTGTTTGTCAATATAGTCTTTATCTGTCATACCTTCTCCCGGTACATCATAAAATACAAAAGTTATTGGCTTTTTAGTCTCATCCTTAAATTTAAAAGTTTCAATTAATGGATCAATATGTTGCTTTGGAGTGGGCTCTAACATCTTATTAAATTCAAATATTATCCTCTGATTTTGCTTTATATCTTCATTATACTCCGAGCTTCCAGGTATAATAGAGGCTTTGAACTTCTCCGCAACGCGGCGTTCAAGATAGTACAAAAGACAAGTCATATAAACAGACTTCCCCGCTTGTGATGCTCCTATCACTGAAATAATTTTTGTATCCCCTCTGCCTGAAGTTATAGGGATCACATTATGGCAATGTGGACACAGTCTCTCCTTCGTAATTTTATCATAATTATCTCTTAATTCAATAATAGCATTATCCACCTTGGTCCAATTTTTTTCTGGCAAATCTACTGCTCTAACAATAGCATTTATTTCTCCTAATGTGGCTTTTCCAATTTTTCTATTGTATTCATTTAAGATCTCGTCAATCTGTTTTTCATACTCTGGGTCTCCATCTTCATCATGACTTACCCTAAAGTGAACATCTTCATTATTAAAAGCTTTAAAACAAAATGGACATTTAATATCGTATGTATTATGGTTTTCCTTGGATTTTTTGAAATTATCTTTTTTATCTAATATATTCTTTTTACCTAATGCTAAAATATCAAAAATACCCATACAGTACCTGATTAATAAAAATTATCAGGTATTCACCTCCCTCTTATAGCTCTCTCAAATTATAAGCACTTCCATACCTATTAATGTCTTTTATGAATATCTTAACGAATTCATCCCTGCTGATTTCTATACCAGGCATTTCATTTATCCCTGGATTAAAATCTCCTATAAAATCAAATCTAATTCCATCATCCTTACTGGTAGGATAATTTCCATGTTTTTTTACATAACATAGTACCTCTTTTTTTAAAGGAGCATCACACATTATTCTCATATTTATTTTTTTGCTTTTACTAAATAATGATTTATGCTCTATGATTTTATAAAAGATATTGGGTTTTCCAGTACAAACAATTACTTCATTTTCTCCATCTTGTTGTTTTACAAGAGTAAGTTCACCATTAATTTGCTCACCTTTAAAAATCATAACTTTGTATTGATTGATCTCCCTTATACTTTCAGTATAGCCGTTAAACTCTGCATATTCTTCTCTAGTAAATATCTTTGTATTTTGCTTAGTTATAGCCTCTATTCCTATATCATCTAATGCTTTAGACTTAAATATATAGACTATATCACAACCTTCAGTCCACTTCCATTTTATAATGAATCTTTCCTTTTCCATTTCACATTTTAATGATTTTATTCCTTCCTCTAAGCCTTCTAATTCTCTCATATTCATAATAAAACTCCTAACTATATAAGGTACATTCATTTTCAAATTCCTAATTAAACTTTTCATAGTACAAAATCTTTAAAGCCTTCTATCCTCCAAATGTATTATTATCGCTTGTTTCCGAATATGAATCATAATTTATTTTTGAATTTCTATCTTTAAAAGAACCAGTTTTTTTATCATTTATATCTACAGATACTGAAAATAGAGTAAATATAGTTGTTAGCATTACAACTGCGATTAACCTATGAATAGTTCCAGCCCAGGGTATAAATTTAAATCCTAATTCTAAAACAATTCCAGAGGTTAAACCACCCACTACTCCTCCTGTAATAAAGCCTTTCAAAAGATATTTATTGTCGAACATAAAACTTATTGCCGCTGATATAAGAGCACCTATAAGTGTTATAAATATTATTCTCATTACAGCATAAAATTTAATGCTACCAAATAAACCATTTCTTTTATCTACCAGTAACCTTTGGTCTCTATATTTATAAATTTCGCTAAAAATATTCTTTAAATATTTGCTTTCAGAAACGCTATAATAATTCCCACTGGTTTCGTTAGATATTTTTTTTAGCATTTTAAAATTATTAACCTTAGCCATACCTACCGTATAAACAGAAGTTTTATTATCTTGAAGAGGTTTTATAACTTCTTCAAAGTTCTTATCTAAATCAAAACTATCTTCTCCATCCGATAACAATAATACAATGGCATGCCTATCAACCTCTGCGCTGCTTTGTATTTCCATTAGTGCATTATCTAAAGCAGCCTTGATATTTGTTTGACCTATAGGATCTTTTAGAGTTTCTAGCTTCTCTATTGCTGCTTCTTTAGTTTTTTCTGTAGCTTTAGTCATTGGAAATATTTCTAAAGCTTCATTATTAAAGGTGTAAATTGAGAATCTTTTTTCTTCATTCATATTTTTAATAAGATTTTTGGTAGCCTCAAATCTGTCATTATTGGGATCTGTACTCTTCATACTTTCAGATGTATCAATTAAAATCAATATATCATTAACCTTTTTATTGTTACTGTTAAGCCCATAAATAAATTGAAATAATCCACCAACTATAAATAAAAGTACAAATGTGCAAGGTATTAAAAACTTTAAAGATGTTCTAAAATAATTATTTTTCCAATTATAACCATTAAGTCTTGGAGCGATAGCCTCTGCGATAATACACATAAGACCTGCAAAAAAAGCTATAATACCAAAATATAATCCCATGAGTATACTTTCGGGAAGTGTATATCTATAAGCATTTAGAAGTATTTCACTCAATATGAAACCTATAATTCCTCCTACCCCACTCATGAAAATCATCAGTCCGTTAATTCTCTTATCCTTCACAAAAGCCCCCCCTTTTCATCTAAATATCTGGAAGTGATGACGCATCTATTCTATGGAGCTTATATCCATTATCTATACAAGAATTATAGTATCTTGCTGCGTTTTTAATATAAATTACATCCCCTAATGTAAATCCACCCATTAAATTAAGTTTTTCTATACCACTAGCTCTTTTTTCATGAACATACCCTATATTGTAACTTTTACCCTCTCGCTCAACATTTACGGCATATTTAATAAAATCACTACTGTAATCACCAAAGAAATATTTTTCCTCATATTTATTCACATTATAATTCATAATATAGGCTTTTACAAAAGAGTTTTCCTCTAATATACCATAGAGTCTTTTATACAATTCATCTTTGGATAATACATTATTATCTATAAATTCTAATGATACATTGGCTCTTTCATTTAACTCATCCTCAAAGGATTTTGAGAATTCAGATTCGCATAAAATATAACTGTTACAAATATCACATAATTTTTCAATAAGTTGCTTTTTATCATCCCTAAACTTATTTATATCCCCTAGAAATTTTTCTTGGAAATAAAAATTCTCTCCATAACACTCTGATAACTTATTCACAATTTTGTTAATTATAACCGTGTAATATTCTCTTATATTTTGTGCTATATATTCATTTTGCTGAACAATATCGTTGTTTGCATAATCTTCGATACACTTTTTTATACTTTCAATGTAATTAATTTTTTCTTCTAATTCTTCATGAACACTAATAATAACGTCTTCACTTAATCTCAGAATTCTTTGAGCTATCTTAAGTTTTAGTATGTAAAGTTTATTTACATACACTTCTTTAAATAGGTCTTTTTTTATATTATTTAAAACGGCATTGGCTGAAAATAAACTTTTAAAAAGAGATGGTGCTTGGACTCTTTTATTATATAATTCATATGTTTCTTGGTTTATAGCTTCAATGTTTTTATCTATATCTACACACTTAAGTCTTATATCCTGAAGAGCTTCTAGTGGATTTGTTAAGCTATATGTACCATATAAACCATATTTTTCATCTTCAATTAAAAGTTTGACACAATCTCGCAACTCTTTATTAAGACTTATATTTACAAATCTATCATCAATATCACTTTCAAAATTTTCATTAAAAAAATGCTCACAGCTATTCCCATATATCATTTGCTCAGCTTCCCTTAATGTAAGCTTCCCTAATTTCAAAACTGAAATATTAGAATTTATTACCATAATCCCCCTCATATCTTCTACACTCTTATCCTTAGGTAACATTCTACTAGCTTTAAAACCTAAACTTTCGTCGTCTAGCATAAAAACTTTAAGAAAATCCTCTTTGTTTTTATTTGAACACTGCTTCATTTTATTTATCAACTCATCATAGAATGCATTTACTGCCATAAGCGCAACCGTACTATTAGGTCTCTTGATCTTTGCAAGTCCTGCCGTAACTAGAGTAAAACTCTCATTATCCCGTGAAATATTCTTTTTAAACCTAGCATTATCATAGTATTGATTCTCCATATCATAATAAGTGTCGATACTAACATTTCTGTTTTTTATAAGACTTATATAAGAAATGATTTCGTAATTGTCCAGCAGACTTCCACTGGAAATTATACCTTTTTCATTAGTATCGCTAAGTAAATATACTAAATCAAATATAGGTTTATTTTCATTGATAACTGGTAGCTTCCTGTCACTTCCAAAAACCTCTATATCTTCTTTAAAAGTAAAATCACTTTTTTGCATATAGGATAGTTCCTTAAAAAAGCTATAGGCTAAGGCAGCATCAAAAAACGCATCCTCCTGATTCTTTTCTACTAATAAACCATAAAAATCTGCTAAAACAATCCTAAAATGCTGTGAAAATTTATTTTTAATTAATAGACTTATTTCCGCTACTAAAATATTCATAGCATCATCTGCTCTACTTACCACCGAAATATTTACTCTCTCAAAAGAATTAAAAAGTGTACCACACTCCAAAAGCTTATTTTTCATCTTCATTATTTCTTCATTTAAAGCTATAAGTCCATTTTCATTTTTATAAAAATTATCAGCTATACCACATCTAAAAGCTTTTTTTTCTACTATATCAGTGTCATCTAATACAGCCTTAAAATTAAAAACATTTTCTGCTTGAAATTTTTCTTTGTGATATACATTAAAAAACATTATGCCTTTACTATTATCCCATTTTTTATTTACATCCTCATATACAGCCTCTAGTGCTTCCTTACTCTTATCTCCAATGAACACAAAAATAACTGGACTACTTGCAATTTTCTGTTCATCTTCTCTGCACACCATATTATCCGTAGTTAAACAATACCCCTCTGCATATTTTTTTAAGATATTTTCCAATTTCTAACCTCACCACCCTTTTTAATTAAGAGTTTAAAATTTATATTGAGCTGGGGTAACTCACTACAAGTTACACTCAACTCTTAACTCTTAATTCAGAACACTTAGCTTTAAGCTATTCTAAATTTGCCCTAATCTCCTTTAGTTTCTCATAAGTATTAACATAGAAACTATACATATCTTGTCCATTTTCCAGTTCATACCTTCTGTAATCTAACTCTTCAATAGCCTTACTATAAGTTTCTATCATAGCTTTTATTCTACTGTACAATGTAGTAGTTCCCTCTTCCATTGATAAATCAGCTAATCTTTTATCTGACTTAGCTTCAATGACCTTTCTATGTTTTTCATCAATTTCACAATATTTATTATAAATTGAGTACTGGTCATATTGCCTTTGCTTCATTAGATTAACAAATGGTTCTATTTCTGTCCTTTCATCTGCATCCTTATCATACATATACACAATACCCTTTTTACAAATAGTTTCTGTATACATAGCTTGAATAAAGTTATCTATTAATTTTGTTTTTTTATCGTTACATTCAATAAATCTCCCAAGTTTATTAATCTGCTCCTTTATAACATCATATTTTTCTATCTCTATTTTTAAAAGTTCTATTAATCTTGGACTTCTTATTAAGTTTTCCTTTGCAACTTCTTCATCTCTACTATCAAAGATATAATACATTTGTAAATCATAGTCCTCAATGTTTTCTAATTTATTCTCCAATAATTTTCTAAGTTCTCCAATGCATCTCCTTATTTCAGCTACATTAGGAGTTCTTTCCTCTTCAATTGCTAAATCATATGCTAATAAAAATTGTTCTATATTAAACTCTTTAGTGACAATAACTTTATACTGTGAATTTGTTATTTCTGATACTCGCTCTATACATCCATAATCCATAGCTTTATCAAAAAACTGTCTTATCTCACTGTTGTACTTTTTCACCCTTTCATTGTGATAACTAGTTCCCCAAGACTTTTCAGGAATAGGTGATGGTAAATATGTCCAATTATTTTCTCTTGTTTGGATAAGGTGTCTTCCTACTCCCTCTTTAGTGAAAATAGATTCTTCATAAATTTTCTCATATTGTCTAATTGAGGTATAAGCATATAAGGGTACTCCATTTTCTGTGTTTAACCAGAATATCTTATTTGAAACCTTACTTCTCTTAATATTTACAGAATGACCTAATGTACTGCTTTCTTTATATTCCTTAATTCCTTTATATATTCTTGGAGTTTTAGCTGGCACTGAAACCATATTCCAAGATGGGAAAATTAGTGAACCCCCTGCATCTTGAAGCTGAAACACTGGTATTGCATCCTCGTCTAGTCTTGGCGCAATTTCGGTTTGAATTAATCTTTCAATTGATTTTTCTTCTCCATACTTCATGACTAAAAAATCTTCCATAGATTTTGTTATTATATCGCCGAACTCTTCTGATACAAAATTTGAGATAGAGCCCACTATATCCATATGCTGATCATCAATCCATTTTTGAGATTCTCTTGAAAGCTTAACTGTAAATCTTCTTATTAAATCATCTGTGTCTTCATCATAAACCATTTTATCTATAGTTTTTACAACATCTGGTACATTAATAAGATTCCAATAATAGGTCTTTCCATTATTAATTTGTACTTCTTCACCTTTAACAAGAATATTTCCATCATCCTTAAGCACCTTATTTAATTCATTTAAAATTTCTGTGTAAACCTTATATATTTTATTATTTGAATCACTTATGATTTCAATAGCATATTGATAGAATTCTATCATCTTTAAAGTTCTTTCTTCTTCTGTCCTTGCATAATATTCTTCTATTTTAGCTTCAATGTAATCATTTTTCTTTGATTCTTTAGTAAATAAAATAGTTTTTTTAGCTGCATTAAATTTATCTCCAGCATCTTCTCTAAGGTTTTTAATGTTATCTGGTATTCTTCTATGCTTTTCTACTAATGATTCTTTTATTACCTCTAAAGTTTTCACCATATTAAAGCCTTCATTTGAAAATAGCATCCTTGAAGCATAGAAGGGTCCCTTTGCTGCATCTTGAAACATTCTATCTATTTGCTCATTTAATACTACAGATATTTCACCAGGGTATTGCCTTTTTACCTTTAAATATTCATCACAAATATCCCTTAAGTATTCACTAAGCTCCTCATCCATGTTTACTGCTTGTTTTTTAATAACATTTGCAAAATCATATTTGTCTCTATTTTTATATCCTGAAATAGGTATGCGCCCTAAATTTTCACGTTCAAACCTTGCCTCTACTGAATCCTTGTCAAGCTTCACTATTCTAAGGAATTGATCCACATCCTGCTCTGTTGGTGATTTTTCAAACATTATATCCATCTTTTGAAAAACTTTATAAGCAAGATAAGTAGTTATCTCCTCAATAGGTAAAACTGCTGAAGATGCACCTATAATGTTATATTTATAATTAGCGGAATAAGGTTTTTCCATATTCTTAATATTTTGCTCGATATTACTTATATAATCATGTATAGCAAACTCCTGCCCAGCTTGTCTTTCCTCACTAGCCATAAAGTTCGTAATATTTTCTGCAGTAACATTCATGCAATAATCATAAGCATTACTTAATAGTTTACCCTCTTTGTTTGTAGCAGAAATCAAGTGACATAAATCAAAAGGTGGAGCCCCAGAATCAACTTCTAAAGCACTTTTATATTTTTGTTTAAATCTATCTCCTCTTTCAGATATGTTCATTAAATAATCTAATTCTTTTAAGGCAGCATATCCATTTTTCATTATATAATTTCTCTCGTGTATTCCCAGGCCCTTAGATATATTAACGTCCGGAGTAAATAAATAACCTAAAATATTTACTCTATCTATACCATAGCCACCAAATTTTCTTTCCATTATTCCTCTAACTATGTATGCAATATCAAGGAAACACCCACTTCCTGTTCCTCCAGAAATTCCAGTAAGCATAAACACATATAGCTTTTCTTTACTATCTTTCATAATAGTATTTATTTTCTTCTCTATACTCTCAACAACCTCATTTATCTTTGTAAAAAGCAATAGTCTTCCAGCTTGCCTAACACCACAAGCACCCTTCATTCCATCTGATATATTAAGCTCTGGAGATAACCACTCTGAAATACACTGATCCATAACTTTTCTATCGCTTAAAATAGCTCCAATTTCTGCATTAGATAACATAACCAATTCACTTTGAGGGTCCAGACCAATCCCCTTATACTTCTTGTTTTTTTCCTGCATATTAGTTTCAAAGCCTAAAAATTCTATTTTATCAGGCTTCTCTTTTTTTATTTTTGTTAATGAATCTTCAGGTAATTTAAATCTTCTATTTATTTGATATTTTAATCGAAGCATTGCATCTATGCCTGTTCCACCAAGTCCTATGATAAGCATAGGATTTTCAATGGTATCTACACGTATTTTATCACTAATGATTCCCCCACCAGTCATTACGTTTAGCTCTTGTATATGCTCTCTTATATTTGCATTCATATTAATTTCCCTCACTTTCAATTTTAAGTTCAAAGCTCTGAATTCTCGATTTCCACAAAATTAGTTACTATAGAACTCCACAATTATACTTTTAGATGATTTATTTAAAAGAACTACAATTCTTTCACCATTATATAACTTTGTCTTAATATCCTTTGATAAAACTCTACCAGATTTTTGAATACTGCACTGCGAATTATTTACTATCTCGATACTATCATCAACCTTAAAATAAAACTTAAGATTCCGTACTTCTGAAAATTCCTCTTTAAGTCCCAGTACGTCATAAAGACTGAACTTTCCACTATAAGTATGCAAACTTCTATGTTGTGGAGGTGATACTTCACTAGTGCTTATATCTCTAATCTGCAACATCACTCGCCCAAAACCTGCCGCTTTATTTTTCTTTTTAAGTATTAGTGTTGCTAATATTATAATTAGCGCAATGATACCCAATACAGCACCAATAATACCAACTGTATTTTTTTTACTACTACTTTCCTCTGATTTCTCCACCTTAGTATTATTAGAAGGTTTTACTATATTTCCTCCTCCAATTGTTATAGGTGATGTTTCTCTATAAAAACTCTTTCCATCAACTCTTACCTTAACCTCATATTTTTCATTATCCGTCAGAGTATATTTTCCACTAAATAAATTATTAGTGTTTGCTAGCTGAATTTCTTTTATATCTCCACTCTTCAAATTTTTAACTATAAGTTTTGCTTTCATGTCTTTATAAAGCTCATTGTCATCAATAACTTGTCCATTGCTTAAAAAATTAGCCTCTATTTTCATTACCTCTCCAGATTTTGGTGCCACTGGATTAAATTTAGCCACTAGCTCAATATCATAATTGAAAATGTAGCTTATATTTATTTTATCTCCACTAATTCCCTTAACTTTGATTATCCAGTCACCTTGCACTGGCTTTAAGATTTTTAACATAGAATATTTATTAGAAGAAGTAAAAATTATATCCTTAGAAGGAATAGTTACCTGCTGGCCCTTTGGATTTACTAGCTTTATTTCAATAGGCTTATTAGAAAGTAAAGATATATTTGCTTCTATTACATTATTATTGGGAATATTTAAAGCTACATCTTGAAATTTACCATTTGCGCTGATACTTCCAGCATTCTGAATATTAATTTTTGAGTTATCCGCATAAATATCAGTTAATATCTTTGTAAGTTCTTCTGCTTTATTAGTTATATACGTTTTACCCTTGGTTTTACTTGATATACTTTCTAATTGCGCCTTATCTACAGTACCATCGTAGTTTAAGCCTATAGTATATATGGGATACTGTTTACTTTTAGCAATATTTGTTGCATCATTTAAATCCTTTAAAGACTCAGCCATACTTCTCTCAGGATCATTTTTACCATCAGATAAAAGAATAATAATAGGCTTATTGGCAATTTCATGTCCGCTCTCCATAAGTTTTACAGCTTCTTTTATACCCATGCCTGTATCCGTCTTTTGCCCAAAGGGTATGGACGTTGTCATTCTCTTTACACTATCTTTATCACCCGCTGAATTCATAATGTCTAGATTATGTACCCTAATAATATTATCAGAATAAGCCACAAGACCCACTTTGTTTCCCTCTACTCCACACATATCTAAAAACATTTTAATGGCCTCTGTTCTGATTTCCTGAGGATCACTAGTTTTCATTGACCCACTGGCATCTAAAACGAAAATCATATCTAAATTTGAAACTCCAGCACCAGTCTTTGCAAAAACACTTAGAGTGCAGGATATTTGAAGTGTTATCACTATCATAAATACTAATAATCTATTGTTTTTTTTATTATGCCTCATTTAGCTCTACTCCTTTTTACTCCGTGTACCGCAATATTTTATTATCTACCTGACCTAAAATCCATTGAAACACTCCTGCTTCATAATACTTGTCCTCATTTTTCCCCTGATTTCTCAAATTAGAATTATCGTTGTAAAAAAATCTATAATTACTAAAATTGTTTTTAATTTTAGCATTAAATTTTTCTTCAATATATTTATTCCAGCTACTCATAGTAGAAATAGGATTATCAATTATAATTGCTACCGCCTTATTAATTATTTCTCCAGGCCTTAATCCATAATTCTTTTGAAGATTTAAAATAAAAATATCAAATATGTCATTTAAATTTAATTCATTGTCCACTTCTATATTTATATTTGTAATCTCTTCACGTTTAAATATAAATACTATTCCATCATAATAGTTAAAATATCTATACTTTTTCACCCTATCACTTAATACTAAATCTTTCTCATTTGCATCAAAAACATAAATTTTTCTAGAAGGTTTTATTTCGTTTTTTCCGAGGAAAAACCTCTGAGTTTTTGGTGTTGATAAATAGGCTTTGAAGGGTGGCTTATCAAATTTCCATTCTATGGTATCAATCATATTGTTTATAAAAATTGTTTTTAGTGATGCATTAGTCCCAATAATGGGTATACATATTTTTTTCACTTTATTCATTGATACTTCACTTTTGCACTTTCTACAAAAGGTTTTCAATTTGTTTTTTCCGCTTAATGCAGTTAGCGGCAATTTATTACCGCAACTGCACTTAAAATAGAAAATATGCTTAAATGTAGGCATAAGCGCAGGATACCTGTTATTACAATTTGGACAAACATAATAGGGTAATGTTACTTTTTCATAACATTCTTCACATATATCTGACATATTCCTATTAATTAAATTTTTCTCTATAAAATATATAATCTCAAACAAAATAAACTTAATAGGATATACTATTATTTTATAAATAAATCTCATTATATCATTAAAAATGCTCAATACCATTCCCCCCCATTATATCAGTATTTTCCCTATTTACGAATTAACTTCTTTATTCCTCTTTGAATTATAGAAATTTCTCTATTTCCATGAACCACCTTACATATGCGCTTCCATGGCTTACTTATCATTGATTTATTTCTCACTGTACTAATCCTTTCGCTCATATAATTTTCATATTTCTTCATTTCACGCAGGGAACTATTACTTAAAATACCAATTATTTTATTAGTTATATATTCCGATATATCATTTGAAAAACCATCCATATTTCTGAAAACATAAATTACAAAATCAAAAAACACTTCATATCCTTCTAATTTATTTTCCTTTAAAAACCTTTTATAAATCTTCTCTTGACTTAATATATCTTCCAAGGTTTTTAGTAGTGTTTCATAATACATTTCTTCATACACCTGTACACAAATAGAATCAGTTATTTTTTCATAATCTACTTTCAAATTTTCATCTACACCATTTATATATATGTTAAATAAATACCATTGTAAATATTTTTTGTATGTATGCCTGTCTATATATTCAAAATTTAATTTAGCTTTTTCACATACTGTTTTTATTACATTAATGCCCTGCTGGAGCTTCATTCCAAAATAAACAAGTTCTGTTACATTAGGCTCTGTAGTAATCTCCCTTGATTTTTTAAGATATATTATTTCTGAAATAATTATTGCAATTTCTTCTTTTGGATACGTTGCCTCTAATTGCTTTTCAAAATTGTTGATTAAACAAAGTAATAAAGACGCGTCTATATTACTTTTTAAACGGTGATTTAGTGTATATTTAAGAATTTTAGTGTTTTCATTTGAATTCTCCTCACTATTTTCTATGCTATTCAGTAATTCCAAGGCAGCCTTCGAAAAATATTTTTGTTTATATCTTGGTATTTTATTAAAAACGGAATCACAATAAGCCCAAAAATATTCACTCTTATCTTCAGCAAAGTTGAGTTCATAAACGAAATATCTAAATAATAGTTCTTCACCGCCATCTATACCATTCAATATTTCCCTAATTTTCAAAGCCCACTCTTCATCATTCTCTTTTATTGCTTCCTTTAAAAGTTGTGCAACCATTCTTTCTTTTCCATTATCCCCACTTACTACAGCACTTTTATAGCACATAACCATAAAATTGGAAAAATACTCATCATTCTTGTAAATAGATTTAGTTATAAATTTCATCTCATCTTTGCTTAAGCTTAAAATTTCAATACATCTATCAATTAATTTCACTAGTGCAGTATTTTTAATTATACTTTCCCAGCTTGTAATAGTACCTACCCTATAGCTATGGAAAATAAAATTTCCGAATAGTGTGTATAAATAAAACTGAGCATGCCTTGCCTTTGCACCTTCCATATATATGTACAGATCATCCATTCTATAAAAATCGAAGGAATATCTTATAAACTCATCTATCTTATTGCTATTTAAAACTCTTATCTTGTCATGTAATTCTATAATCTCATCTAACTTAATATTATCTCTGTCTACCACCATAAAATAGAGAGCATCAAAAAAGAATTCAAAAGCAGTCTTTATGTAAATTTCATTTTTTGTTTTCAGAGCTATATTAAATAAAAATTTTGAAATAACCTCTGCGCTATGTATATCTACCTCTCCACTTATTTTTTTAAGCACAGGCTCGATTTGTATAAAAATCTCCTGGAAAGACTCTATTGAGCCATAGTTATTAATAAAGTCTATTCCCTTTATTATACTTACTGTATTTATTTTGGCAATGCCTCTTTTAGTCATATTATATAGATACAAACAATCATCAACCTGACCATCCAAGACATCATATTCAAATTTAACTATGAAATCTATAAATGGTAGTAGACTATCTTTTGATATTGAAAGCCCTACCTGTGCTAATTTAGAAAAATTGAAGTCATGATTTAAATCACTACTATATCCATTTATAAAATCAAATGCATTATATTTATAAATATTATTACAATCTTTAAAATTGACTTTAGTTCCTTCTCCTGATGTACCACAAATAATATAATTTGCATTTTCACAATCATTGCTATAGGTAGTGAAAGTTAACAATCGAGAAAATTTTAAAGGAAGACACATTTGAAGAGCCGCTATCCAGTAAACATTATTTTCATTGTTATCACAAAAAACAATTTTCTTCTTCTCCTTGTTATATTCAATAACTGCATTCATCATATTTTTAAAACTCTTGCTCCTTTTTGTAACAGAAACGCCTTTTAAGAATTCCGAAACACTCTCTAATGTTATAGATTTCCCTAAAGGCACCTGCTGCAAAGCTTCCAAAAACCCTATTTGCGACTCATCTTCTTCCTCGGTAGTTAACTTATTTTTAAAAACCTCTGATCCATACATCTGTATAGGATGAAAGGGTAGTTCTCCCTTTTCAAACAATAAAATATGGCAGAAGTAGTTTCCAAAGCGTCCACTATAATCTTTTCCTGTATATTTTGCTTGACATACTACTTGTTTTCCATTTTCAAGGATAAAATAAGAAAAAGCTATTGGAAATAGTTTATCTATTTCATCTTTAGTAGGTTGACTAGGAAGATTACTAGGTGGTACATACATACAGTAGCTCTCTATCTCTTTCCTTTCTGCTTCTGTAATTCCCTCAGATATGGAGTAGGTTTGAAATCCCATTCCAGAGGAAAGGCCTTTTCTACATGATGTATAATACAATTGCTGTATTTTCATGCCTTTATCCTCACTTTCTCTTTTCTGATTTTATGAGTTTATGTTTCCATAGCAACCATAAAAACGGATCTTCAACTCTATTAGGTCTTAAATTCTTAATATGATTACTATCCGGGCTGCAACCTAAAGCAGTTATTCCAAAATAAGCATAATCCTTAAAATTTGAACTAAGCTGATTAGCGAAATTTTCTCCACCCCAACTTCTTACAAGAGATTCCATTGACCCATTTACATCCTCAAAATCTGCAATGTGGAATTTTCCGGCCCCTATATGTTTACTGGGATAATTAATACAACTAGATGGATCAAGTAAACATTCCACTGCATCCATTTTTGAAAATGCCACTGCCACTGGTATATCTATAAGTTGAGTCATTTTTTTTTCCTTTGCACGTCTTATAAGATTAGCTGTTCTTGAAAGCAAATCCTCGATTTCAGTATTCTGTTCTGGTAGTGGTGTTCCCTCTGGAAGAGAATTTCGTACATTAGTGAGTTGAAGTGGGTCTAATAAAAATATAATACCTGATGAATTATATATGTATTTATTTACAGACTTCATAGTGTCCTCTTCATTCAAATCCTCTCCTGCAGTATCAAAAAAAGCTATAGTCACAACATTACTTATTCTCTTGCTTTTTAAAAGACCACCAAAGGTGCTTGTCTCTCTAAAAGACAAGGTATATATAAGTGGCTGACTAACTGAAGTGTCGGTCTTAGCTGAATGCGTAACCCTTATTATTTCTTTGTTTCTGAATACGGGATAATAAAAATCATTACGATATCTTGTTATGGTAGCATCGTTAATGGCTTGCAGACTGCAATTAAATGCAGCACCAATCTCGTTCATTATTTTATCTATAAGCACTGCAATATAATGACTCTTCCCTGTTTCCTTCGCACCTATTACAGCAAAAATTAAATCTTTATATTCACCAATAGTGTAGGGAAGTTCTGCATTACATGTAGGACAAACCTTCACATTTGTTTTCTCCCCACAACAATCGCAGAACATATCCTTAGGCATTGTATTCTTAGCATCATTAATAACTGGCGGCATTACAATTCCCTTTTTAACATTTTCACATTTGTTTGGTTCATTCTTACATATAAAACTCACTTCATTTAATTTATGTTCCGTAAAGCAAAATGGGCATATATAAGTAGATTTTTTTATTAAATTCATATTTCATTCCTCCTAGCAGTTCTTCCATTAGATAATACTTATTTAAAATATAGTTTTTCTCTAGCTGGAGATATTATCCTATACCTAGTACTTTCTTTATCATTCATAACAAATAGCTTTATGTACATATTGTTTTGTATGGCCTCTATAGGAAAGTCAAAAGCAGAAAGCTTATTTTTAGTTATTACTACCTCATTAAAAGTACACACATCATCACCATCTGATTTTTGAATTGGCATATTGCCTCTTTTACCTATAGCAGTAATAGCAGGTAATTTAATTTCCTCATCCTCTTCCATACTAAAAAAAATTTCTGCTGATTTAAGCTTGCCAAGTAAACTTCTTTTAATCTTCAAATCATAATATATTTCAATTGGCTTTCTATTCACCATAAGTCTTCGTTTGCCTGCTGAATAAAAAAACTGTCCATTTATTTCTGTCATAACATAAATAGTAAAATAATAGTTTCCTTCTACTATATTGTCAATAACAAATACTCCTTCTACTTCATCTTTTTCTCTTTTTATTACACTAGCAACTGCTGATGAGTCCTCGGCACTTTTAGAAAAACTATCTCTTCTATAAACTACCTTAGCCCTATTTGCTTTTTCTGGCCACTGCCATTGCAAGAATAATTGGTTATGTTTAACTTCACCTACTACGGCCACTATATCCGTTAGCATGGTATTTAATGCTTCTACTGTTGGTTTTGATTTTTCTTTACTTTCTTCAATTTTATTCACCATAATTTGTTCTGCTTGTTCTTTTTTTATTTGACTGTGTTCAGTTATTGCTTCAATTCCAATCATTTCAGGTATTTCAGTCACCTTAGCTATTTCGGCTATTTCAAGAGCATTATTTTGTAAATTTATTTGTTTTTCATCAAATCGCTCATCTATATTTACTTCTTCTATTAAATATTCATCATCACCAGTTATTTCTGCAATTTTCTCCCTAACTTCACTTTCAGTTAGTGAAGGAAAAGAGTCTACGAAGTTATTTATTTCTTCATCTGATATTTCATCTTTGATAGAAAGAATTATCTCTATCTCCTCTTTTAAATCATTAATTTCTTTATGCTTTATTATCATTCCTATTGGATCCAACTCCTTTATGTGCTTGTACTAAAACTTATCACTTAAATATATTCTACAGTAGATTACAATATCCTCTGATTTATTAGATTTTCATTCAAACTACCATAAATTATATATTCATATATTTTTTAATAACTCTCTTTTTCAATTATGGTTTGAAAATTGATTTATTACAACCATTTTTATCATATATTTTGTAAATTTATTGAAAATTTTAGTATTTTATTGTTTTACTAAAGATACCTTAAATAATTCTACCCATATTTCACTACTAAAAAGTAAAAAACCTGAACTCTTTGAGCTCAGGTTTTTTTATTACTTTTTAGGACCTTTGTTTTTTTGTTCTTTTTTCTCACCTTTTTTACCTGCATTCTTAGTTGTAGTCCCTTTACTTTTACCCTTATCTGGCATAATATATACCCCCTTGTTTTGATATCCCTTTTGTTTTAGGTAACATAACAATTGTTAATAGGTATTCTCTTTGCTCTACTTTTAAATAACCAGGTGTTATATAAATATTATAATTAATATTTACATTAATGTCAATATTTTATAGAGTTATGATTAAATAAACCTTGTTGGCGTTTTTGCTTAAAATCTCTATTTATATTACCTCAACCTTGTCCATCTTCAAAATAGTAGCTATTATAAATAGTATGCTACACATAATTGAAAATGCTATAGTATAAGAATAATTTTCTAGTGTAAATAAATTTGCCCCCTCCACTAACTTGTATGGCATAAATTTTCCGATTGTATTTAGATTTACAAATACACCGCTTATAAAAGTTATCATAAGAGTTATAAAACCAGCTGTTACACCTTTTTTCACAATACTACTAAAAAATGTTACTAAGGTAATATTGAAAAAATAATATATAGACATTAAGAGGGCTGAATTCATAACACCTGAAATAGCAACCTTTTCTCCCCTAAACAAAATACTCCCATAATAAGTACAAGTCAAAAATCCTATAAATGTTAATATGGTTACCACAATGGTATAATGAATTATTTTAGCCAGTACTATGCCAGCAGGCTTACTTCCCTTTGAATATGGGAACACAAGTTTTTCATCATTTATTTCCTCATTTAAATTACTTCCCAATGTAAATATAATGAATAAGGTTCCAATTTGAAAAAGGCTCTTAGTATAATCATTAATTGCAGCCTTAGGAGTAGCAACAATAAGTGAACTTAAATCTCCTTTTAATTGTTGTCCCAATATTTTAGGAAGTAACTTTAACATAACTGGATTTATTACAGCAAAAGCAATTATTCCTATAGCAAGTATTATATATTTATATTGTCTTTTAGATTCCATTATTTCTTTTTTAAAATAAGCCTTAAATGTTGTCATTTTTATTCACCAACCTTATAAAAATATCTTCAAGATTACTTTTTCTGATTTCATAAGATAAAATAGTATTTTCTCTAGGGGCAAGAAATTTTAGAAGTTCAGATTTAGCAATTCCTAAATTCTTAACATAAATAGAAGCCTTATTTGCATTTATCGAGACACTCTCTATCCATTTAAAGTTTAAAAGAGCTTTGTCCAGTTTTTCAGGAGGTTTTTCAAACTCAATATCAAATATAGGCTGAATATATTTGTTCTTTAGATTTTCTAAATTATCAGATACCAATATTCGCCCATTATCCAAAATACTTACATGGTCACAAATTCTTTCTATATCACTCAATATATGCGTAGACATAAAAACAGTGGTTCCACTTGACTTCAAGTTTTTTATAAACTCTAATATTTCCATTCTTCCCTCCGGATCTAACGCAGAGGTGGGTTCATCCAAAAAAACTATTTCGGGTTTATTAAATAATGCCACTGCAATTCCAAGCCGTTGCTTCATTCCACCTGAATATTGTCCTATTTTTTTCTTTGCAACTTCTGTGAGCTTTACAACTTCTAAAATTTCTAAAGTTCTCTCCCTTATATTTTTCTCTGGCATATTAGATATCTCACCAATAAAATGTAGATACTCATTTGCATTCATGTAATTATAAAATACCGGTTTTTGTGGAAGGTATCCAACTTTTTTTAATAATCTTCTTTTGTTTTTTTTAAAATCCTCTCCATCCAAATATATCTCTCCACCATTAAAATCAATTAGCCCTGAAAGTATATTCATAGTTGTAGATTTTCCTGCTCCATTAGGCCCTAGAAATCCATAAATTGTACCTTTTTTTATCTCAAAGGATATGTCCTTTAAAACCTCAAAATCCCCATACTTTTTATTAATGTTTACAACATTAAGCATCTTATTCACGCTCTCTTCCTATTAATAAAAAAGCTATGCTCCCCATTAATTGAATAAAAATTATTATTAATGCCCACACCCACTTAGGTAAAAATTTCACTCTATCCTGAGTTAACCTATACAAGCAGAAACCCATAAGACCTACTTCTATTACAATTATAGGTGCAAGTAATTTTATTAAATCTATTAAAGCCATTCCTTCAAACATGCATTATTCCTCCTTCTATTAATTTAGGAAGATAACACAATAAATGTTATGCTCCTTTTCATATTTTCATAACTTTAACGCAATGAAAATCAAAAAGTTCATTTTACTTTAGAAAAATTTAAGTTAAAATAATTCCTTGTCCTTAATTTGAATTTTTCAAACAAGTTTTATAATATTCTATAAAACATAAGTAAAGGTAACAGCTAATAAATTAACTGCTACCTTTATTTTTCTTATTTAATATTACTCGTGTTACTAATAGATAAATAAGCAGATTACCTGGTGCATTCAACAGTGCAAAAATACCCCAAAGCCAATAGTATTTTTCTTTACGTCGCCTTGCATCATAAAACACCCAAGTTCCTTGAATTAATACAATAGGAATGGCTATGGCTAGCGCTATAAATAGTGGATTATTTAAAAAGTCCATTAAACTTCACTTCCCCTTTTTTTAATTGCTATTGCAGGTATTATTATCCAAGGAGTTAGTGTAACTATAATAATCTGTGAAATAATAAATATCCTAGGACCCATTTTAAGAGCGACTATGGCACATAAAGAAAGAATTATAGTGGCGGATAATATAAACATAATGAATTCTTTTTTATTCTTACTATTTTCTCTTATATACTCCCCTTGCTCTATTATGCTTAAGGTATCTATATCAAAATCGAATATATCTTCATTTAGCAAATCCATTTTCTCGCCGACAGAATTTAGTTTACTTTTAAAATCTCGATATTCATCACTACATTTTGCATTTTTATCATTATTTTCATGTTCTTCATTATAAAATTCATCAATTATAGTGTTTTTAATTTTATCAGAATCCCTCACCTATATAATCTCCTCTCTTTCAATTTCACATATTATATATTTTATTGCATTATGAAGCCTTGACCTAACTGTTCCAATGGGACAACCCATAATTTCTGATATTTCCTCATATTTGTAGCCATAATAGTGCTTTAAAATAAATACAGCCCTCTTCTCATAAGGTAACTTTAAAATTATTTTCATTATTTCTTGATGTTCATAATTTGATATTACAATATCCTCTACCTGTTTGCTCTTATCAGCTAAACTCTCCTCTATTAATTCATAGGATTTATGCTTTCTTAAATAGTCCCGGTAAACATTAGTAGCTATTTTTATTAACCAAGTAGAAAATCTTGCTCTAGGTTCAAATTTATTTATATTAATCACAGCTTTAAGTAAAGTATCCTGTATAATATCTTGTGCTAAATGCTGATCTCCTACCATTTTAATAGTGTAGCCTTTTAAAATATTAATATTATCTACTAAAAGCGAATTTAATGCACTTTTATTCCCATCTTTAGCTTTATTAATAAGCTCTAGTTCATCCAATAATAATCACCCCTAGCAATACTTTAACGCAAATTTCCACTAATAAGTTCACTATATTTATTATAATCCATAAATATTAATTTATTTTACTATTTTTATTTAAAATTCTTTTTTCCTTTTGAAAAAATGATATACATACATATTAATTTCCTCCATTATTCCATATCCTTTCTATTTATGGTTTCAGTTTTATATTCTAGTCTTCATGTTAATCCAGGCACAAAAATAAGCCCTTTTAAATCTAGAGCTTATAATCTTTTATAACTTTTAGTTGATATTTACCATCATCATCTTTAACCTCAAGCAATGTATTAATTCAACAGTTACTTGATTCGTTTTGAAATTGGATGATCTTCATTTAACTCTAACAAATCCCATAGGTTCACGTATAAATCCTTAAACACCGCAACCATTCCATAGGATTGATCTTTGGGCTCTCTCACAAATTCTATTCCCCTTGAGAGAATTTCATTATAATCTCTCCAAAAATCATCAGTATTTAAAAACAGAAAAACTCTACCGCCTGACTGATTTCCTACAAATGGCTCTTGTTCAGGTTTAGATGCTCTTGCAAGTAATATTATGGTTCCCACTGATCCGGGTGGTGATATTACCACCCATCGTTTATCTTGCTCTGGCTGATAAGTATCTTCAACTAAATTAAAATTAAGCTTTTTTGTATAAAACTCTATTGCCTCGTCATAATCTTCCACGACAAGTGCTATATGAACTATTGATTGAATCATTTTCCCAACTCCTCCTCTTTGACTTTCTTTTTCAAGTTTATACAATCACTGTTTTTTCTTCTTTTCATATTTTTTTAGAGCTGCTATCCTATACTCTTAAAATCTTGCGTCATTATCCCAGTAAATTATTTGATAGATTTTCATAATGATGTTAGTATAATAAGTATTGGTCTAGTTCAAAAACAGCAAGCAAATTTGGGAGTGATAAAATTGGAATTTAATTTTAATAAAGACATAAAATTCACCATGGAACAAACTGTTGGCAACAGTGATACAGCAAGTTATTATGGCTCTGGAGATTTAGATGTTTATGCAACCCCAGCTATGACGGCTCTTATGGAGAATGCGGCAAAAAATTGTATCCAAAAGGAATTGCCTGCTGGTTTCACAACAGTTGGAATAGAGATTAGTGTAAAACATATAAAAGCAACACCTCTTGGTGTGAAGGTTAGCGCTGAATCTATATTAGAAAAGACCGAAGGAAAAAAATTATTTTTCAAAGTAGAAGCATATGATGATATTGGTAAAATAGGTGAGGGAATTCATATACGGTACATAGTAAATTCAAAAGAATTCATTAAAAAAATATCACGTTAAACTGCAAAGAATTTTCATTGCAATTAAATGAAACATAAGACATAATGCACCCTTAAAAATTCAAGGGTGCATTATGTCTTATGTTTCATTCTTTATATTTCCACCTATTAAGGTAATGGACTTTCTTCTGAAATGTCATTAAATGCTATTGGTTTTAATGGAGTTATGGTAGAAATTGCATGTTTGTATATCATCATTTGTTTTCCATCACAATTTAAAATCACCGTGAAACTATCAAACCCTGTTACATTACCCTTCAGCTGAAAACCATTTGTCAAATATAAAGTAACTGGTATTCTATTTTTCCTTGCTCCATTCAAGACTATATCCTGTAAATTATTCGTAGATTTATTCATAGATGCACCTCCACAATATATATTTTTAGAATATTCTATAAATGTTCTAAAAATCCTTTTAATTTTATGAAAATATAGTAATTTATAATTTTTTCATAGAATATAGCTGACTTGCAATATACTCTACAATCTCATCATCACTGTTAAAATCATCTTTATCAATCCAATTTACTCTTGGGTCTTTTCTAAACCAAGTAAGCTGTCTTTTTGCGTAATTTCTGCTTCCTTGTTTAATCATTTCTATAGCCTCATTTAATGATATTTCATTGTTTAAATAGTACAGTATTTCTTTATAACCTATACCCTTCATTGATTGCATATCTGAATTATAACCCATTTCTTTTAATCTTATAACTTCATGGATTAAATTATTTTTCATCATTATGTCTACACGGTAATTTATTCTACTATATAATTTTTGTCTATCCATATTTAACACAAAATAGTATACATTATAAGGAATATCTAAAACGTTCTGCTGCGATGCAAAATCACTCATGGGTTTACCACTTACTTTAAATACTTCTAAAGCTCTAATAACTCTTTTTAAATCATTAGGATATAATTTATTGTAGGACTGTTCATCAATATCTTTAAGTAAGCTATGAACATATTCGTTACCTTGCGTATCTGCAAGCTTTGTAAGATACTCTCTATACTGTTCATCTTTATGAGTATGTGCAAAACTATAGTTGTATATTAATGAATTTATGTAAAACCCAGTTCCACCAACTAACATTGGGAGTTTATTTTTATTAGTTATTTCTCCAATAGCAATTCCAGCTCTTTCTTTAAATTCTGCCACACTAAAATCTTCACTAGGCTCTATTATATCTACTAGATGATGAGGAACTCCTCTCATCTCCGCTTTTGAAATCTTAGCAGAGCCAACATCCATAGATCTGTATATTTGCATTGAATCCGCTGATATAATCTCACCATTTAGTTTTTGTGCCAATTTTATAGAGATTTCTGTTTTTCCTATAGCTGTGGGACCTGCTAAAATAAATAAATCTTTCATATTGTCACCTTTTTCTATTGTATTCTTTTAAATCTCTTTTCTAGCTCATTTAGTGTAATTTTTATTATCGTAGGTCTTCCATGTGGACAAGTAAAAGGTTCATCTATATATCTTAAATCATTAATTAATTTATTCATTTCTAATTCAGAAAGTTGATTATTTGCTTTAACTGCTGCTTTACATGCCATTGTAGCTATACGGGTATATTTAATTTCTTCAGTTTTCCCCGTACCCATATTTTTTAAATTATCTAATATCTCATTGAAGAGATTTTTAATATCCGGTTTACCAAGTATTATAGGAACTTCTCTTATACTTATTGTATTTTCTCCAAATTCAATAATATCAAACCCAGAATTTTTAAATACGGCTTCATTTTCATTATAGTAGGCGTAATCTTCATGACTAAGTTCAATTACAGTTGGTGTAAGTAAAATTTGGGATAGCACCTCTGACTTTATAATCTCACTTTTATACTTTTCAAATAGTATTTTTTCATGAGCTGCATGTTGGTCAATTAGGTAAAGCTCATTATATGCTTCACCTAAGACATAGGTTTTATTAAATTGCCCTATAATTCTTATCTCAGGAAACTTTGAAATTCTAGAAATCCCATCCGCTGATTTTTCTTTACTCACATCATAATTATTCCCATGATTCTCCCTAATATTTTCAGTTGTATCTTCATCTGCCAATTCATTAGCAGATTCACCCTGTGAAACCCTTGTAACTATTTCACCATTGGGCTTTGAATAATGTAATTTCATAGAGTTATCTGTTTCATTGTTTAACTTTTTATATTTAAAATCCAATGGAATTTGGACACTCTTTTCTAACTCTTCTTTAACTTTTTCATCTATGACTATTCTGTTAAAATCATAAATATCTTTTTTTAAAGTATTTTTTTCAACTTCTGGGGCACTGTAACTTTCATTATTATCTTTTTCTTCCCCTACAGTGAAATTTTCTCTTAAACTATCACCAATTGCCGTATGCACCGCACCAAAAACAAACTTAAATACATCTTTATCCTCTTGAAATTTAATTTCAGTTTTTTGTGGGTGGACATTTACATCTATATACTCAGGAAAAATGTCTAAATATATTACAAAGAAAGGGAATTTATTTATAGTCAAGAAAGATTTAAATGCATTTTCTACTGCTGCAGTAATTAGACTACTTTTAACATATCTTTTATTAACAAAAATACTTTGCCTATTTCGACTTCCTCTACTTATTACTGCATTACCAACGTATCCATGAACAGACATTATATCGCCCAATTTTTCAAAACCTGTAATGTTATCTACAACCTCTTTACCATATATGTATCTAATAGTATCGCAAAGATTTGTAGAACTATAGGTAGATAGGACTTTTTTATCATTATTCATTAGTTTAAAAGAAATTTCATTGTTAGCTAGTGCAAGTCTACCCAAAATATCTGATATTAAGGCTGCTTCTCTTTGAGGCGATTTTAAGAACTTTTGTCTTGCAGGAACATTAAAAAACAGATCCTTAACTTCTATGGTTGTACCAACATTGCATCCTATTTCTTTAACATAAAGTATGTCCCCAGAGCTCTTGGATATTTCTTTACCAGAGGAGGACTCTTTAGTTCTACTACTTAATAGAGTCCGAGACACTGAAGCAATACTTGGCAGCGCTTCTCCTCTAAACCCTAATGTGTGTATATTATAGATGTCCTCAACGTATTTTATTTTACTAGTAGCATGTGGCAAAAATGCCTTTTCTATATCATCTATATGTATTCCACATCCATCGTCAATTACTTTTATATTTGTCTGACCACCATCAAAAATTTCCACAATAATGTTTTTAGCACCTGCATCTATACTATTTTCAACTAACTCCTTTACTACGGATGAAGGTCTTTCAACCACCTCACCTGCAGCAATTTTATTGGACGTTTCAACTTCCAATATATTGATTCTCATAATAAATCACTTCCTTTGTATTTCTATAGCAACTTGGTACTTATATAGCAACTTCTCTCTTTCTATATCAAATACGTTATTTCTATAACGACTTCGCCCTTTTAACTAGTTCGTAAAGTTTATTAAACCCATCCATAGGTGTAAGATTAAGGATATTTATATCTTTAATTTCCTTTAAAAAATTATCCTTTTCTATGTCTGTAAAACTAATTTGAACGGCTTCATCTTTTGCTATTTTAGATTCATAAGTTACAGCTACCTCTTTTATTGAGGTATTACCATTATCCCTCTTAGCACTTTTATTATTTATTTTCTCATTATGATCATTAATTTTATTTGATTGATTCTTCTTTGAAGTTTGCTCATGTATTAGATCAATTTCTGTTGTATTATTAAAATTCTCTAGTACTTCTAAAATTTCATTGGCTCTGCTTATTACTTCTTTTGGAAGACCTGCAAGCTTTGCAACCTCTATTCCATAAGATTTATCAGCCCCACCTGGAACAATTTTTCTTATAAATACAATTTCATTTTGAATTTTTTTAACGGCTACTGAATAATTTTTAACTCCCTGAATCATACCCTCAAGTTTTGTTAACTCATGATAATGGGTGGCAAATAAGGTTTTACTCCTTAAATTAGAGTTTTTGCAAATATACTCAATTACTGACCAAGCAATACTTAGTCCATCATAAGTACTTGTACCTCTACCTACCTCATCAAGTAAAACTAGACTTTTATTGGTTGCATTTTGTAATATATTTGAAACTTCCCACATTTCCACCATAAATGTACTTTTACCAGCAGCCAGATCATCTGAAGCTCCTATTCTGGTAAAAATCTTATCACAGATAGATATATCAGCAGACTCACAAGGAACAAAACTGCCTATTTGAGCCATAATAGTTATTAGTGCCACTTGACGCATATAGGTGGATTTACCCGCCATATTAGGTCCAGTAATTAGTAATAGTTGATTATCTACTGTATCCATATATGTGTCATTTTCTATGAAAGTGTTTGGTGGCATCATTTTCTCAACTACAGGGTGCCTCCCCCCTTTAATATTAAAAACGCCCTTTGTGTTTATTTCAGGCCTGGCATAATTATTTTCAATAGCAATTGTACTTAAGGAGCTTAAACAATCAATTTCAGATATTAGCTTAGCAGTATTTTTCATTCTTTCTACGTGTTTTTCAATAT
>NZ_JAHLDL010000038.1 GCF_018861315.1 Clostridium bowmanii
AATGATTATAGCACTCTTTTGAGGGCCTTTTTGTGGTTTGTTTTTTTACTAAAAGATAAAAATAATAATACACATTAGAATATTTTGTTAAGAATATTTGAAAAAGAAATCCTATAAATTATAAATAATACCAGTAATTGGTGATTTAAGATAAAATCAATGATTTTAAAATAAATCATGCTTCAGCTCTGTATAAATTGTCTTACGATGTATAATATTGTACATATGTGTTATAATATTAACCGTGGATATAAATAATTCAATAAAATCAGATTCCAAAATGGATAAAGGATGGTATTAAAAATGTTTAAACATGAAAAATTATTTCAAGATTATTTAAAATTAAAAAGTAAAAAATCAAAAAAATATATTACAGGATTTCAAGAATGTAATGAATCCAAAGGAAATATAGCAATTAAAGTTAATTTACAAAATGGAAGTAGTCTAAAAATAAATTATAATGATAAAAATATAGCATCAAATAAGTGTGAGTTTTAACTAATAATGTGCTTGAAACTACTGTTACAACAAAAGAAACCTTTATGCCATAAGGGTTTCTTCTTTTTTATGTTTTTATAATATTCTGTTTACCTGAATCAAGAACACTCTACTCCCTTAATAAGAAAAATACAAATTATTAATATTTAAGAACATATTTATTTTACTAAAGAAATATAATCAGGCTTAATAATTCCCATATAGACATCACTACAATAAGTACCGTTAATTAATGCACCTTCTCTGTCTACACCTTCTTTAATAAATCCACATTTTTCATAACATTTTATTGCTCTTGCATTATAATCTAAAACTCGTAAATATATTTTGTGATATTCTAAAGCTTCAAAGGCATAATTTAAGACCATTTTAGTAACTTTTGTTCCAATCCCAAAACTATAGACACTATTGTCATAAATCTCGATAGAGAACTTTGCTTTATTATCGTCTTTATATGGTCGAAGTCCAACTACTCCAATACAGTTACCTTTGTACTCTATAACCCATTTACAAGGATGTTGAATTATTCTTTCATACCATTTAATAGCATCCTCCATAGTGAATTTGCCAAGTTTACTAATGTTTCCACCACACATCTTAACACATTCCATATTTTGTCCTAACTTTATACGAATATCAATATCCCTTTTTATTGGTTGACGCAATATGATATTATAGTTTTCCAATGTTGGAGCATTATTTGTTGCTCTCACGTTTTCACCTACTTTCTTAATTGATTCGGCACTTAATCATAGATTTACGATTAACTCAAAATTTTAGAAAGCTGCGATTTAACACCAACCCAAAATCCCCACCATTTTATGTGGTTACTTAACTACGTCTTTATAGTTATCAATATAAAAGATTACACAGCCACAATTAGGGCAAACTGCTGCTTTGGGTGTACCATACGTAGTATTTAGAAAAAACTTACCTTTTTTGAAATTGTAATTCCACCAAAAGATTCAACTTTGTAATTCTCTATCATTTCGGTCTGGCATTGATTACATGTTTTTTTCATATTCTAATCCTCCATATTATATTAATGTTGCTACACTTTAGTCTACTATACGAATGTTCCGTAACAGAAATCTATTGCCCCGCTCTAGAACTACTTCCTCCAATTGAACTCGAAGCCCCAATTATAAATCCCAAATCATATAGACGACCTCTGTTATTAGTTTCATAAATTCGTACATTAGGGTTAAATATGCATACTAAAAATGTAATAGGTACTATTAATCCATGCCATAAACCAGCCCAAAATCCAGCAGGCTGAGCATAGGGTAACTTATATTTTGAATTTGGACCTGCAACTGCAAGAATGTTTACCATAATATCACCCCTCTAAAAATAATCTGCTTTAAAATATTTAACTTTGTTCAACTATTGGTTCGTAATTAAATACGATTTTTTATCAATCGTAGTTTTGCGATAGATGAATATTATATGAGAATTGCGACTTATTTATTATGGCTAAGGGTCCTTTTCTTTATATATGTTCCAACAATACTTCCAATTACAATACTTATCCATTGAGCAACACTGACAAATGCAAGTATTAGTGCACCCCCATAATCCTCAGAGTCGGTATGAGCAGGAAATATTTTTGAGCCAATTGCAAGAACTATTAACCAATAAACTATATAAGGTATAGAAATTAAAAGTACATTTATCCATCTGCCATCCATATATCTCAGGATTATTACTGAAAAAATTATTACAAACAGAATAATCCGCATATAAAATAGTGTCTGATTATCGAGCACCCAATCTCGTTTTATCAGTATTCGATTATGAAAATTTGATATAACTGCCAAAAGTATACTTAATGACTGTGTTATCAAAATTCGCTTATAGAAGCTGAAACCATCTACTTTCATATAATTCCTTCCTTTCTCTGCTTCAGATTAAATTTATTTTAGTATTGTGGCCAAGACAGAATATTTTGATGAAATAGTCCTTTTTAATATATGGTTACATAAGCATCTTGCTTACCATCCTTATATAAATCAACCTTATCATAACTTTTATCTTTATTACTGTCATCTACCACGAATAAAGATTTTTTGTTCAAACCTTTTTCTGTATTATATTTATAACTAATGGTAAGTACCCTATTTTCTATAGAAAAATTAACATCACTATAAAATCCATCTATTCCATTAAAAAATATTATTTTTTTATTTTCATTATTGGAAAACAAACCATATGATTCATTATCATAACCATATACTCCATTTATTTTTGTTAAATTATTAATTTCCTTTTTAAACTCTAAATTTTTATTCTTGCTTATATCAATTTCTCTTGTGACTACACTGTCGTTTAACTTGTTTTCTGTTTTATATTGTTCCTTTGTAATAAGGTTAGAATCCTTTTTCGAGCACCCTAATAATGACAATGACATAAGTGAAACTAATAATAAAATATATACTATTTTTTTCATTTTACCTCTCCTCACATTAAATTTATTTCTTTTTAAAATTAGACCGTTGTTGTCCTTATTTAATTATACATTGTATCGATTCATTTATTCAATCATTTAACATAAAAACTATATTTCCGCTCTCTAATTTAGGCATTTTTACTTTACCCACCAAAAATTTATATTAGCATATTAAAGGTTACGAGTTAGGAATAAAGTAGAAAATATATTTTGCTTTATAATGTCATATCCTTCACTCTCTTATGCTAATTTATTTACGCCATATTATACAACGTAGCACTAACTCTAAGCCACACTTCATTCAATCCTTAAGACCATTACAAATTAATTATAAAACTTATGCCTCCCCATAGTATTTTGCGAAATAGAAAAATCCTCTTTTCTTAACTATATAACTTTGTTGAGAAGTGCCTGTGGCTTGATGATAAGGAGGTCTACCTAATTCATAACAATGAGCATTTTCAGTTTTAAGAAATTCACTATCTACCCTATTATGTAATTCATCATCATTTATTGGTGTTATAAAAGCTATAATAGGAGGACCACTAATAAATAAGTGAGTTCTTAATGCCCCGTGTGGTGTAACACATGAAGCATTGAAAATAACAATTATACATATAATAGCACCTGCTAATTTCGGTTTTTTTATTTTTTTAAATTTTTTAATAATGTCTGATTTTTTCAAATTTACTCCCCCCTAAAAATAAAAATGTAACACCTTATAGTTGCGTCATATATGAATACTATGAACTCTTTTTCCTATTATATCTTCTTATTTCAAAAATTGCAGGTAATAAAATAATTATAATGGTTACAATCAATACAAAATAAAAAATATAATCATTCCTGTATTTTGTTATCATGAAAACAAAACTAAAGAATGTTAGTATTCCACCAATTAGACATGCAATTGCTTTAGGCAAAATAGCTATCTGAATCTTTTTCCACATAATTTGAAGGAAAACAATGATTGGAAGTAGAATTATGATAGTAGCATATTTAAGCTCGTTTTTAAATATGTTCACCTCTATAAAATACAAGAGTATGTAAGAGGTATTTACACAAAAGAAAACAAAGTTGGAGGAGTACTTAATGAAAATAGATTTAACTGAAGGAAATATTTTGAAAAAGCTTATAATTCTAGCTCTGCCTATCATGGGAACATCACTAATACAAACAGCTTATAGTCTTACAGATATGCTATGGGTCGGCCGATTAGGTTCGAGATCTGTTACTGCAGTAGGTACCGCTGGCTTTTTCACTTGGTTTGCTTTTGCTTTTATTACAATTCCACAAATAGGAGCGGCGGTTGGAGTCTCCCAATCTGTAGGAAGGAAAGATGCAAAAGAGACCGAGATTTATATACGACATTCCATACAGATGATTTTAGTTTTTGCCATTTTGTATGGTGCTACAATGTTAATCTTTAGAAGACAACTTATAGGTTTTTTTAATATTGCAGGTAATGATATTGTTAGTATGGCAGTTAATTATCTTGCTATAATTTCTGTAGGAATGGTATTTTTCTTTTTACCACCTGTACTTACAGCGATATTCAATGGTCATGGAGACAGCCATACACCTTTTAGAATAAACACAGTTGGGCTTATGGTTAATATAATACTAGATCCTATTTTAATATTTGGTCTTGGACCATTTCCTAGAATGGGAGTTCCTGGAGCAGCTGTTGCAACAATATTTGCTCAGTTTGTAGTAACCATCGTATTTATATTTGTAATCACAAAAAAAACAGATTATTTTCAAGGGCTTAATTTTTTGCAAAAACCAGATTGGAAGCATATAGGTAAAATTGTTAAGTTCGGCCTGCCTGTTGCGGTGCAAAGTGGTGTATTTACTTTTATAGCAATGACAATAGCAAGGATACTTACTAGATGGGGATCAACTCCCATTGCTGTGCAAAGTGTAGGTTCACAAATTGAATCAATATCATGGATGACAGCCGGAGGTTTTCAAACTGCATTAAGTGCCTTTGTAGGTCAAAATTTCGGAGCAAAAAAGTGGGACAGAATATATAAGGGGTATTTTACATCGCTGGGTATTATTATGATTTTCGGAACAATAACATCCTGCCTTCTAATATTCTTACCTGGACCTATTTTTTCTATCTTCATCTCAGAAAAATCAGTAATAAAAGATGGAATAATTTATTTGCGAATTCTTGGAATTTCCCAGCTTTTTATGTGCATAGAAATAACAACTGCTGGAGCCTTTAACGGCCTTGGAAGGACAATGCCGCCTTCAGTAGTAGGCATTATTCTAAATGCTATGAGAATTCCAGGAGCACTTTTCTTGTCAACCTTTCTAGAACTGAGTGGTGTATGGTGGAGCATAAGCATTAGTAGTATTTTAAAAGGCTTAATATTAACAAGTTGGTTTATACTATTTCTCATTAGACATCCGGAAATAAAAAGAATGAAACAAAAAGGCCCCAAAAAAACACCGTCATAAATCTCGGTGTTATTTGTAATAATTAACTTGCTCTACAAAACTATTTTCTATATTATGAGGAATTGGAAGTTCCATCATTGTTTTAAGTCCTGATCTACTAGAAATAACTTGAGGAATCATGTTTACAGCCATAGCTATAGTTCCTATTCCACCAGGGGTTTCAGGTTTTATTGCTAAATGAATATCTGTATCCCCTTTTATGTCTATATAATCACCGGTATCTACTGCTTCACATTCTGGGTGTATTTGTTGTAGATGTTCCAATGTTATAATTGGTTTTCCCTTTCTTGTAGCAACCGCAATGTGATTACACCCAGCTACCATACCTGGTTCAACCTTAACATAGGGAGTTTCTCTATAAGTATTTGATATTATTGGGTCGTGTGTTTCGGTTATTTCGTCATAATCTAACCCTAAGGTAATTGCAATCATTGGAATAGATTGCGCAAAGCCTATGTGACCAACTATACATCCCTTTTCAATTCCAGCCTCAAATTCTTCTGGAGATAAACCTACACCATGAGTGCTCATAACAACGGGACCAAAAGGAGATAGATCACTTATCCTTTCTGCTCTAATGGAATCTACACTTCTACAAGCAGCAGACAAGCTGATAATTAATGTGTCTAAAACAAATCCTGGATTAACCCCTGTACCTAAAATTGTTACATTATTTTTCTTTGCCAGTCTGTTCATTTCCTCTGATAATTCTTTTTCAACAATGTAGGGATAAGCCATTTCTTCTGCAATAGTAATACAGTTTTTGCCACTCTCTACTACCAGCTTTATTGCTGGATATACACTTTTAACAAATGAATCTATTGCAACTATAACTATATCTGCTTTTATTTCCTTCATTAAAGTCTCTGCATCGTCACTAACAATTACTCCTAAATTTTCATGATTTAAGATTTCTCCTAAATCTTTACCTAGTTTTGAAGGCGCCTTTTCTAAGGCACCTACAATTTCAATCCCCACTTTAGTGAGTATCATTTTACCAATACCGGTTCCCATTTCACCAAGTCCCCATATGATAACTTTTATGTTTTTCACTATTACTTTCTGACCTTTATTAAATCCCTAACATCTCCGATTATAGCTCTTGGAACTGGTAAATCCAGCATTGTTTTGAGGCCTGGTTCTGAATTCATTACAAGTGGAATCATATTAACACATATAGCTATTGTAGCAATTCCTCCTGGTATTTCTGGTTTTATTTGAAGGTTTAAGTTTGGTACTCCATTAATAGTTATATAATCTCCAGTATCAGTGTTCTCCATTTCAGGTTTTATTTGTTGAGGATGCTCCATTGTTATAAACAATTTATCCCCTAAATTTGCATATCCTAATTGCCTACATCCAGCAACGTCTCCTGCTTTTACGGTGACAATATCCGTGCTGCGTGGAATAGTAGTAAGAATTGGTGATTTTTCTTGTCTAATATTATTTAGCTTAATATTAAAGGCTTCTTCAAACATCCCAAAGGATTGTAAAAATCCAACGTGTCCATCTATTGTATTGTCATTAACTCCTTGTATAAATTCACCCTTTTTGAGTCCTATACCTTGCTCAACCATAACCGCTTTTCCAAAGCATGCAAGGTCATTAACTCTAGTAGCCTTTATGCTATTAACGGTATCAGAAACTCCTGTAAGCATTATTGCAACTAGATCCATGATGAATCCAGGATTTACTCCAGTTCCTAATATGGAAATCTTATTTTCTTTAGCGATTCTATCCATTTCATCTGATAATTCTGGGTCTAGTGCTCTTGGATAGGACATTTCCTCAGCTGTTGTTACGATATCCATACCAGCCTCTGCTGCCATTTTTATTAATGGGAATACAACCTTTGTAAAGGAGGCTGTAGCCATAAGACAAACATCTGCATAACCCTTCTTTATAACATCTTCAGCATTTCTTGTAACTATGCAAGAATTATCTTCATTAGCCTTTACACCTAATACTTCATAAAGCTTTTTCCCTACTTTACTAGGATCCATGTCAATAGCACCTACAATAGTAAATCCCGCTTTACTAAGTACCATTGTTGCAATACCACTACCCATTACGCCCAATCCCCAAACTACAACTCTTATCTTGTTTTTCATAATATTTTCCTCCTAAATAATTTTTATATTTTAGATAAATAATTAATCAATAAATTTTTTTTCATATGGTTAGGCTCCTTTTTCTAAACAGATGCTGACTTCATCAATTTCCATATCCTTAGTTATATCTAAACTTTGAATTAATAAGGCCCTGGCAACTTCTTTATTTTCTCTACTTAAAACTCCTGCAGAGGCCATAATATAGTTTTTGTCGAGTAGCACTTTAGCACCTTTTTTAGGTAGCATTGTAACCTCATCCTTTAAGTATCTTATTCCTTGGAGCATAATTTCACCTTTTGGAAGCCTTGTAAGTGCACCACCAGTGCCTATTATATATTTAACCTCAGATAAATCCTTACCATAGGCTACAAAACCGCTTTCGCCATCATATTTTCTTTTTATAACTCCTACATGCCTACTTATTGCAACATCTAGTGATTTTTGGGTTAGTAAACTACTTGCATTTATATCCTCTACCTCTTTGGGAATTGGTTTTATGTGCTTAGTTATGTGCTCTTTAGTAAGTCCCCCTAAGTCCCTTAAATCTAGTAAATCAATAACGTTTTTACTGTTAATAAAAACTCCGAGATCTCCTTCTACAGTCCTTTTAGCCTTTGGTTCAGGATTTACAAGCATATCTAAAACTACGCTACTTCCCTCAGTGACAGAATGCACATCTGTGGTAGCGCCGCCTACATCAAAAACCACCAAATCACCTATGATATCGTATAAAACTTTTGAACTTTCCATAACTGCTCCTGGAGTTGGCATTATGCTCCCATTTACCATTTCTTTTATTTTATTCATTCCTGGTGCCTTTACTATATTTTTTTCAAAGGCTTCTTGTATTATTTTTCTTGCTGGTTCCACATTTAAGGTATCTACCATTGGATAAACATTATCAATGGTATAAAGCTCTTGCCCGAAAAATATATCTTTTATTTCTTCCTGATTTTCAATATTTCCACAATATACAATTGGGATGTTAAATTTTTCAGCGCTAATAAGTTCTGCATTATAAAGAGCTGTTTCTCTTTCACCATAATCTGTTCCCCCAGCAATCATTATCATGTTAGGGTTTATTTCATGAATTCTCTTTAAATCACTTTTTCTCATTTTGCCAGCAGTAGCCATTTTTATGATGCCACCAGCACCCAGAGCGGCTTCCCTAGCAGCTTTAACAGTCATTTGCTGCATTAGCCCATGAACTGTTATTCGAAGCCCCCCTGCCGCACTTGAGGTTGCTAACATCCTATTCCAAGTAAGTGATTCTCCAATTTGATCTTCTATATCTTTTACTGCATTTTTTAGGCCTATAGTTACATCTCCATCTAACACCGTAGTACAACTTTTACCTTGAAACGGTATATTTACAACAACCTGACCATTAGTGTCGTAGGATGAGTTAAAGGCTGTAACTAAAGTAGTGGTGCTACCTATTTCAGCAACTAGATAATCTACATTCAAGTGAATTTCCTCCCTTTTGCACTTCTTATTCTTCTTCTATATCAGGAATGCCCATTAACCTTTTAATTATAAAAGATGCAACAGATGTACCATTTGACCCACGACCAAAGCCTACGTCCATGCCGTTTGCTTTAGCTATATCATCTGTTACTTGTGTACCTCCAGAAATAAGTATAATTTTATCTCTTACGCCTTTTTCAATGCAAAGATCGCTAAGCTTTCTCATGTTCTTTATATGCACATCATTATGAGAAATTATTGTACTACATAATATTGCCTTAGCATTTGATTCTATAGCCGCATCTACTAGTTTTTCTATTGGGCAGGAAGTTCCAAGATAAAGTGCTTCTATACCAAATCTTTCAATACCACCATGTTTTATATCTATAACCTCTCTTAGTCCTACTGAATGTTCGTCTTCCCCTACAGTAGCTGCGGCAACTTTTATTGGATGCTCTTTTACGTAATCTTTCATAACTTGATTTGATAACACTTTTCTTCTTTTGGGAAGTACTAATTCATCTCGTTTTACAGGAGTAAAATCACAAATACCTTTAATTTCTACAAGACAGCCTTCAGCCTTTTGTAAAACTTGTTTATGAAGAACTTCAACATTTATTAAGTTCATTCTTTTACCCATTTCAAGAGCTGCTGCTTCAGCAATCTGTTCATTTTCTGGAATAAATAGAGTTATTTTTACATATCCATCTTTTGCCCATTGAACTTCAGGAATGATAGTGCCATCCTCTTTAACTTTTTCCATTCTCTTAAATACATTATCATTTTCATCTAATTCATCAATATATTGAATTTTTGAATGGTTGCATAAGGTACATTCCTCTATAGGATCACAAGTTTTTTTATATTCAGTTGGAACATTATTAAATCCAAAATGACCACAAACTGGTGCGAAATAATCACTGTCTCTTAAAACTATTGTGTCAACAGAATCTCCGCCATTCATCTTTCTTGCAATACCATCATCATTTCTTTCTGGATACTCGCCTGAATCTATAAAGAAGCCTGCATCAACTGATTTAAAATATCCACCTACTTCTATCATTTCTTCAAGGAACAATATGGCTCTTTCTTCTAGTTCCCTAGCCTTTTCAGGAAGATATCCGGTCTTCTTAAGTTCTATCATATCCATTAGACCATCCATACCTAAAAAGGACTGTTTTGCAGTATTTATAGCATGAATATTATTATAATGCCATGGAACATTACGTCCTTCATCAGGAGTTATAGTACTTTGAATATCCACTGAAGTTAATTGTGAAATTAACAAATTCAATGTATGACCAACTGTAGCTTCTCTTTCACAAGATTCTACATATTTTGTGTTCATCTGTGCTCTCATTTTGTACTTTTTAAACAAATGTCTAAGTGCCACTGCATATGGCAAATCATATCTCATACAAGGAGCTGGTGCTGAAGTTGGTGGTACAGTAGATAGTGCAATGTTTTCTGGTTTCATTCCTACCATTTCTGAAAAACAAGAATTTATAGCATGTTGCACCATAAGCTCTGGCATTACCTTATAGCCCTTCATAGCTGTTGCATTCGCATTATGTGCACCATCTATTTGAAGTATATTTGCCCAGGACATTACCCCTTTTGCAACTGCTGCATCTACAAAGGATCTATACATATTAATATTTCTATAAAGCACATTGTATTGTGGATCTTGATGAGCTCCATTAACACCTTCTTCTGCGAACATAACTGCTACATCGGGGCCTGCCACACCAGATACATAGGAATGAAAATTAATTTTTCTTCCTACTTCTTCTTCTATTAAATCTATAGCTTTTCTTGTTGCTCTAACCTCTTTTCTAGTTATTGGAACGCCACCTATACCTTCTGGGCTTCCTTCAAGTAATCCATCAAAGTGACTTTGTCCCATAGTCCTTATAACCATCAAATGATCCGCACCATGCCAGGCTGCCATTCTCATTCTTCGTATATCATCTTCGAATCTTCCTGAAGCTATTTCTGTGGTAATAACAGGTCTTGGTTGTGGATCTATACCTTCAAAACTTCTTGCTGCTGGAAGTCCCTGACTTTTCTTTAAGGGAGCTGATATTTCATGATAAGTAAATTCGCCTACTTTTCCTTCTTTGTTCTCTTCTCTCCAGTGCCAGCCTCTCCATTTTGGTTCATACTTATCTAAGTCTTTTAATATTTCTTCTACATTAAGCTTTACGTTTTCTTCTAACCTTTCAACCATTACTTGTCACTTCCCTTCATTTTTTCTGAGATGATATCCCAGCCTATTCCTTTTGACAATTCCTCTCCAGCTTTAATATAATCCATATCCTTTAGCTTTGCGTACGTTAAAATAACATTTCCAACACCTTTGGAAAGTAAATTGTACTTTGTAGCATAATCAATTAATGGTTTTGCCTCTAAACTTGAAAATCCCATTCTGAGTACTACTGACCTCTCAATAGCTGGAGATGTATTGGTATAAGCCAAATCAACAATAGGTTTTACAATTTGCTGAGTTAAGCTCCAAAATCTATCATATAATTGCTGCTCTGTAAGTCCTTTTAAATGTTCTCTTCTTTTCTCAAAATCATCTTCTCTTTTCATAAATTATATTCCCCCTACCATATTTGAAACTTAGGATATTACCAAAATTAACAGATTTCAACCTTGAGCCCCTCTAATATTTTAACTATTTTTTCATTGCTCAGTTTTGTTTCTAGTGATAAAAACTTAATATCAACCTTTTCTAATTTATTATCTATCAATTTGTTAACACTGTTTTTTATATAGGAATTTTTTAACCCTTCCATATCCACATCTGTTACTGCAACTATTGATGGATGAGATGGAATTACTATATTTTCGCCCGGAACTTGCTCTTTTGGATTACCAACATAAACCTTAATTCCATTATCTTTAGCAAAATTAAGTTGAGGTATTAAATGTTTTCCAGCTCCCGTATATTCAGTCTCTTGCACAACTATTATGGCATCGTCCTCATACTCCTGAGCAATCGCAAATGCTGCTACAAGGGAGGTATTTCCAGCTGGGCCTCTTTCTAGTCCTTCAAGTGCAGCTAATATTTCAGTCATCCAAAATACTTCACCTTGGGTAGTAGTTACATACCTATCCAAATATCTTAGAGGCCTTGCTGCACTTCTAGGTACATCTGATCTATCTGGATACGTCATAAAGGGAATGCCAAAGCCTGTATGTCCTGTTGTAAACGATTTCTTGTTGAAGTCTATATCTGAAGCCATATGGAGACCGGAAAGATCAACTGAGGCCCCTATTATTTTTGTTTTATCAGCACCCGCCTTAATAAGTCCTCTTGCAGTACCAGTAACATTTCCACCGCCTGCATGAGTTATAATCACTGCCTCAGGATCTTTACCGAATTTTTCTCTACACTGCTCAGCTATTTCATAGCCTAGTGTTTCAATACCGGCTACACCATAAGAGGAATATAAGGATGCATTATAATAGCCCGTATCTTCGAGTATTTTTAGATAAGTATAAAACAATTCAGGACCTACTGAAAGCCTAATAACTTCTGCTCCAAGTCCCTCACACTTTCTTCCTTTTTCTAATATTTCAGGCTGTCCTATTTTTCTTGAATCATAACATTCGTTGGCTATTATACATTTAAGACCCCTTATGTTTGCTTGAGAAGCAACGGCTGCTCCATAATTACCTGAAGTAGCTGCCCCTACACCTTTGTACCCTCTCCTCATTGCATCATATACAGATATAGACGCTCTTCTATCTTTAAAACTTCCAGAGGGGTTACAGCTTTCATCCTTTACAAATATTCTAGCTGCGTGTCCAGTTTTAGAAGTTTTTCTAGCCAGCTTTGTAATGTTTTTCAATTCCAGTAGTGGAGTATTTCCTACCCCTACCTCACTTTGAATTTCTTTAACTTCGTCTAAGCAATATCCAACATCTTTCATCAATCCCTCATAATTGAATGAAAGCTTTCCAGTTTCGTATTTACTATAATCTATCCCTATAGATTTAAGAATTATTTCATTCTTACGTTCCATAAGTTCTTCATATTTATTCACCATTAACAACCTCCTCTTAAAACTAACCTCATAACTTAATTTTTTATTATTTCTCTAGCTTGTTTACCTATATTACTTATCTCTTCAACATATTTACCATAGGTATGATAATATCCTGGCTCTATATCCACAATTTTGCCGCTATCAATTCTACCTATATTAGTTTCAACTTTAACCTGATCTCCAAGTTCACAATCACTAAGGCACCTTCCACGTGTCCAGCTTTTAAGAGGGGTTTTCTTAGTTTCATCTGGTATATTGGTAGCTCTATCTTCTGGTGCTAAAACGATTTCTTCTATTTCAACCCAGGTGCCTTTTTTTATCATGATTTTTGCCTCCCAAATTCAAAATTATTATTGAAAGTATTTTATTTATATAGAGCAATTTCTGTGCCAAATAGAAAACACATGTATCTAAGCCACTGCTTAAATACATGTGTTTCTCATTCGCAAAATATTCTGCATATTTTTTTAAAATAAACAGTAAACATAATTGGTAATTTTTGCCTATGTGCCAGATTGCTTAGATTGCTATACATGCAAGATATTTTGCACCAACAGCAAAATATCTTGCCTATTTTAATATTCTCCTATTATTTTATGGATCTTAATCTTATATTGAAGATTTTGTCTTGAAATACTAAGTTCTCTAGCTGCTTTACTAACATTATTATTATTCTTTTTTAATATTTTTTCTATTATTGTCTTTTCAATATCACTCATATAACTTTCCAAATCAAAATTGGCTTCTTTATTTTTAATAATGTTTGATACATTATTAATATTTTCATATGCTATTCTAAAATCAAAATAGTCTTCTGTTAAAATAGAATTATAATCTGCCATATTTATTGCAGCTTCAATAACATTTGTCAGCTCTCTTATATTACCAGGCCAATTGTATTCTTGAAGTTTTCTCATCATAACTTCATCAATACCTCTTATATTTTTACAAAAAACTTTATTGTATTTTTCAATTAGCTCCTCTACAAATATAGGAATATCATCTTTTCTCTCTCTTAATGGAGGTATATTTATTCTCAGCACACATAATCTATAATAAAAATCTTTTCGTAATTTTCCACTTTCAATAAGTTTCTCTGGTTCTTCATTTAAGGTAGCTATTATCCTTACATCAATATCTATACTTTTAGTACCTCCAATAGGTGTTATATACCCCTCTTGAAGTACTCTTAAAAGTTTAGATTGAAGATAAGGCTCCAGTGAATTAACTTCATCCAATAAAATAGTTCCATGATTTGCTTGTTCAAATAATCCTTTTTTATTCTCTGCCCCTGTAAAACCACCCTTCTCTGTACCAAAAAGCATTCCCTCTAGAAGTAGTGCAGGAATAGCTGCACAATTTATGGGTATGAAAGGCTTATCTTTTCTTAATCCGTCATAATGAATGCTTTGAGAAAACACTTCTTTCCCTGAGCCAGTTTCTGCATATACTAATACTGAGGAACTTGACATACTAGCTTTTTTTGCTTTTTCAATAGCAGTTTTCATAATAAGATTGTCACCATATATATCCTTAAACGTGTAATGTCTATTTAGCTTTTTATCTAGGTTTTGCAATTTACAAATGCTTTCAGTTAGTTCTTTTAACTGAGTCATGTCCTTAGCTATTTCGATCACCGCTATAACTTTATTGTCTAAGGTTACAGGCACAGTAGTATTTATAGTAGTGACTTTTTTCTTATATCCATTTCCATAATGTTGTATTAAGCCTACAATCTTCTCACCACTCTTTAATACATTCATAAGTGTAGAATCATCGTCTTTTACATCCTCAAGATATTCACTAACCTTTTTTCCTAAAACTTCACTAGAATGTACACCTTCTACTTTTCCCATGACACTATTATAATATATAGTTTTGCCATCACTATCTACTACTTGAATCCCTTCCTCCAAATTTTCTAATAGACATTCTAATATTTTTTCTGCGTTTGGAATTTTTGTATTCATATAAGCCCCCAATGCAGTATTTACTTTTTATAATGATTATATCACATTGAAATTGTATATTTCTTTTTTAGTCAGTTAGTCAACTTAAAAATTTTTAACTTAAAAAAATAACATCGGCTAGGCCAATGCTATTTTTTAATGTCTATTTTATAAGGATGCCCTAGTGAATTACTATTACCTTAATATAAAGGGAATTTACTACATAATTTAACTACCTTTTCTCTAATTTTTTCTAAATTTCCTTCTCTATTTTCTATAGTTTCATTCATAAGTGCAGCTATTATTTTCATTTCTGCTTCTTTAAAGCCTCTTGTAGTTACAGCAGGTGTTCCAATTCTTATACCACTTGTAACAAATGGACTTAGTGTTTCATTTGGTACAGTATTTTTATTTACAGTAATACCAACAAGATCCAATAACTTTTCAGCTTCTTTTCCAGTTATATTTTTATTTGTTAATTCTATAAGTAAAAGATGATTATCTGTTCCACCAGATACTAATTTAAAATCATATTTTAGAAGTTCCTCTCCAAGTACTTTTGCATTTTTAACTACTTGTTCTATATAAACTTTGAATTCTGGTTTTAAAGCTTCTCCAAAGCAAACTGCTTTAGCAGCTATAGTCTGCATTAATGGTCCACCTTGCATACCTGGGAAAATAGACTTGTCTATTTGTTTTGCATATTTCTCTTTACATATAATTGCTCCACCTCTAGGTCCTCTTAGTGTTTTATGAGTAGTAGTGGTAACAAAATCAGCATAAGGAACTGGCGACTCATGTGCTCCTGTTGCTACAAGCCCTGCTATATGAGCCATATCTACAAACATATATGCGCCAACTTCATCGCAGATTTCTCTAAATTTAACAAAATCTATTGCTCTTGGGTAAGCACTGGCACCTATAACTATCATTTTAGGATGATGCTCTTTAGCAAGTATCCTTACCTCTTCATAATCTATTGTCTCTGTTTCTAGATTAACTCCATAAGGAATGAAATTATATAAAATTCCTGAAAAATTCACTTTACTTCCATGAGTTAAATGTCCACCATGACTCAAATTCATACCTAGTACTGTATCTCCTGGTTTTAGTACAGAAAAGTATACAGCCATATTTGCTTGAGAACCTGAATGAGGTTGCACATTGACATGTTCAGCACCAAAAAGCTCTTTCATTCTATCGCGTGCCAAATTTTCTACTTTATCAACTACTTCACAACCGCCATAATACCTTTTACCAGGGTAACCTTCTGCATATTTATTAGTTAATATAGAGCCATTTGCTTCCATTACTGCCTTACTAACAAAATTTTCTGAAGCAATTAGTTCAATATGATCCTCTTGTCTTGCATTCTCCTCTTCAATAATATCGTAAACTTTAGAATCACTGCTTTTTAAATAATCCATCATAGTTGCGCCTTCCTCTCATAGTATAAATTAATCAGCAAGCTTGCTGCTAATCTTCTAAAAATATATATTCTATATTCATTATAAAATTTAATAGCTTATTAATCAACCTAAAGATGAAAATTTCCCAAAATGTTCTGAATTATATGAGAAATAAACCAGATATAAGAATTTTAAAATACTTTATAGCATATTACTATATCTATGTATGATATTTTCACTACAAAAAATAACAAATAATTCAATTTTCTAAATAATAATAGTTTATTAGGTTTATGGTATATAATGATAGTGCTAATTTATTATTATATAATACACGTAATTTAATATTTACGATTAAAAATTGCTATAAAATCTAAAATTAGTTTAATACTGAAAGGAGACCCAATGTATATTGATGATATTATCCATGTAGCTACGGAAGCTGGTAAAATTATATTAGAAAATGGCGGAGAAACTTATAGGGTTGAGCAGACAATCACTATGATCTGTAATTCCTATGGAATACCACACACTGAAAGTTTTGTAACCCCCACTGGCATTATGGTTTCTATAACTAATAGTGAAAATAAGACCATTTCATTAGTTAGAAGAATAAATAGTCGAACAGTTAATCTTCGTAAAGTTGCTATGATCAACAATTTATCTAGACAAATTGTTTTGAAGCCACTATCCATGGAAGAGATAAGAAAAGAACTTAAATATATTAATAATATTCCACCTTATTCTATAAACACAACAACATTTTTTGCTGCTGTCTCTTCAGGATTTTTCACCTTGGTTTTTGGTGGAAATTATAAAGATTTCTTTGTAGCCTTTATAATTGGAGCTCTTATAAATTATTTAGGTGTACATTTAGATGATTTGGAGGTAAATGGTTTTCTGAAAAACATGCTTGGTGGTGCATTGGCAGCAACTGTAGCTCTTCTTGCAGCTGCTTTAGGACTAGTCGGTAATATGAACACTATAATAATAGGATCTATAATGATACTGGTGCCTGGTATTTCTATAACAAACGCAATACGTGATACTATTGCTGGTGATTTAGTTTCTGGTGTATCACGGTCAATAGAAGCACTATTTGTTGCCATTGCTATAGCTGCAGGCACAAGTATAATTTTTAAAATATGGGTATTGTTATTTGGAGGTAGTTTAATATGATTCTTAATTCATTTTATGCTTTCTTAAGTTCTCTAGGTTTTGGAGTACTATTTAATATAAGAGGTAAAAACTTAATTATCGCATCGCTTGGAGGTGGGCTTACCTGGTTTACTTATCTTCTTTTCGCAAAAATACAACCATCCTTAATTTTTTCGTTATTTGTTGCTTCCATGATAGGTAGTATCTATTCAGAAATAATGGCAAGACTTTATAAGAGTCCTGTGACAATTTTTATAATTTGTGCAATTATACCACTTGTTCCAGGTGGTGGAATGTATTATGCCACACTTGAGGCAGTAAAGGGCAATTTTGATGCATCCCTATCCAAAGGTGTTGAAACCCTATTTAGTGCAGGTGCTATTGCAATTGGAATAGTTTTTGTATCTTCCATAAGTACGATTTTCAAAAAAATGAAGAAGTAAAATTTGTAACAAATATTTTTATACGCAAAAAAAAGTATATATTACGTATAATGCATTGAAGCGAGCTTTAGAACTTCTTATTTTATTTTTAATTGATCTACGTTCAGAAAAATATATGTTTGAGCGACACAACAATTGAAAATTGTTGTGTGCCCATAAGGAATACTAAGGGGAAGCGAGTTTATATTTTTTAGCAGATTAATTAAAAATAAAATTAGTAGTTCTTAGCGAAGTGAATGCATTAATCGTATTGCAATACGCGTAATATATACTTTTTTTATTTTAAAAACATAAGAAAAGTTGACACTAGCTCTTGAATTTTTTCTTCTTCAATTGGGTCATCTTCATGTAAAAGACAGTTTTTAGTATATCTCTCTAAAACAAGCCCGCCAACTTTACTCATAGCGGCACGAGCTGCAGCAACTTGAACCAATATGTTCTTACAGCAAACTTCGCTAGTCACCATCTTTTCAATACCTTTTACCTGTCCTTCAATTTTTCTTAGTCTCACTTGAATGTCTCTAACTAGCTCATCATTCATTGTTTTATCTTTTTCCTTTGTCATTTTATCACTCCTATATATAATATAGTGAAACTATTTTAATTTAATACAAATTTCATCTTCATTCATTATACCCGGTATAGGTACTGTTTATAATTATATCATCAGAATTATTACAAATCAATAGATGTGCGATTAAATTACCAGATTTATTTAGAAATTTTATATATTCAAAAATTATGGACGTAAAAGTAGCATAATATTTTATATTATGCTACTTTTACTTAACTATATTCTCTTATTGTGTTAATTCTTTATGGCCCTCTTTTCGATGCCAAGTTCCTCAAGCTGCTTGTCATCAACCATATTGGGTGCTTGGGTCATTGGACAGAAAGCATTTTGATTTTTAGGGAAAGCTATTACATCTTTAATGTTTTCTGTTCCTGCTAAGAACATAATTATTCTATCTAGGCCAAAAGCAAGTCCGCCATGTGGTGGTGGTCCGAATTTGAATGCTTCAAGTAAGAATCCAAATCTTTCCCATGCTTTCTCCTGCGTAAATCCTAAAACTTTAAACATAGTTTCTTGTAGGCTAGAATCATGTATTCTTATACTTCCTCCACCTAATTCCTCTCCGTTTAACACCATATCGTAAGCTTTTGCCCTGACTCTACCTGGCTCTGACTCTAGATACTGTAAATCTTCATCCATTGGCATTGTGAAGGGATGGTGTGCGGCAATATATCTATTCTCTTCTTCACTGTAATCAAATAATGGAAACTCTGTAACCCATACAAAGTTAAATTCCTTATTATCTTTTAAAATCTCAAGATCTTTAGCCACCTGTAATCTTAAAGCACCTAAAGACTGTAGCACAACGTTATCCTTATCTGCAACAATAAGTACTAAATCTCCAGCTTTTGCGTCTACCTTATCTAATATAGCTTTCATTTGCACATCGTTTAAGAACTTAGAAATAGGTGATTTAATCCCCTCTTCTTTATAAGCAATATAAGCAAGACCTTTTGCTTTGTAGGTTTTAACAAACTCACCTAATTTGTCTAATTTTTTTCTACCCATATCTGCGCAGCCGATGATTTTTATAGCTCTTACTGACCCACCATTGTCTATGGCATTTTTAAATACAACAAATTCGTTGTCCCGTGTCTCCTGCGTAATATCCACTATTTCCATTCCAAATCTTAAATCTGGTTTATCTGATCCATATTTATCCATAGCTTCTTTGTATTTTATTCTTTTTAGCGGAAGCACAACTTCTTCATTTATAACTTCTTTAAATACTTTTTTAATTAGTGCTTCATTTACTGCTATAACATCATCTTGTTCCACAAAAGACATTTCTATATCTACTTGTGTAAACTCTGGTTGTCTATTGGATCTTAAATCTTCATCTCTAAAACATCTTGCTATTTGGAAGTACTTATCATATCCAGAAACCATTAATAATTGTTTAAACAATTGTGGTGATTGTGGAAGTGCATAGAAGTTGCCAGGATAGTTTCTGCTTGGAACTAAATAATCACGAGCTCCTTCTGGAGTACTTTTTGTAAGCATTGGTGTTTCTATTTCTAAAAAACCATTTTCATCTAAAAAGTCACGAATTACCTTAGTTGTTTTAGATCGCGTCATAAGTATTCTCTGCATATCCGGTCTTCTTAAATCAAGGTACCTATATTTCAGACGTACATTTTCTGATGCATCTAAATCTTCTTTTATATATATAGGTGGAGTTTCTGATTCAGATAATATCTTTATATTTACTCCCTTAAGTTCCACTTGCCCAGTTGGCATATTATCATTAGGAGATTGTCTTTTGATTATTTCACCAGTTACTGCAATGCAGTACTCTGGTTTCACCAAATCTGCCTTTTCAAAGGCTTCTTTGTTTATTTCTTCTCCAAATACTAATTGAATTAGACCTGTTCTATCTCTTAAATCGATAAAAACAAGTCCTCCTAAATTTCTTTTTGTTTGAACCCAACCCATTACTGTTTCTTTGTTCGATATATGTGTTTCACGAAGATCCCCACACATATTGGTTCTCTTTAAACCATCTAATGCTTCTGCCATTTTATTTACTTCCTCTCTTAACAATTAAGGACTAAAAATTAAGCCTTAACTATATTAATAATTTCTTGTAAGTTATCTAATTTAATTTCAAACTGCTGTCCATCAGACATTCTTTTTATCTTAGCAGTTCTACTTTGAACTTCATCTTCACCTAAAATAATTGTAAAGTAGGCTTCGATCTTATTAGCATATTTCATTTGAGCCTTTACACTTTTCCCCATATGGTCGCATTCACATTTTATCCCCTTTTCTCGAAGAGAATTTACAATTTTAATAGCTTCATATTTAGATTCCGCGTTCATAGATCCAACATATAGCTCCATATACTTTTCTTTAGGTATTTCTATATCATTTTCTTCTAGAGACATTAATAGTCTCTCAATTCCCATACCAAAACCCATAGCTGGAACATCTGGTCCGCCTATTTGTTTAATCAAATTATCATATCTTCCACCACCGCAGAGTGCAAGACCATTTTTGTCAAGTACTTCAAATACAGTCTTGGTGTAATAATCAAGTCCCCTTACTATTAATGGATCAACGTCAAATTCTATTGCCATAACTTTCAGGTATTTTTTAAGGCTTTCAAAGTGAGTAGAACAGTCTTCACAAATGTAATCCGATATAATCGGAGCCCCCTTAACTATTTCCTTACAACTGTTAACTTTACAATCTAAAATTCTTAATGGATTTTTCTCAAATCTACTCTTGCAAGTTTCACAAAGCTGCTCATATTTATCTGCTAAAAATTCTGTTAGCGCTTCATTATATTTTTTTCTACAACTAGGGCATCCCATACTGTTAATTTTTAATTGAACACCCTCTATTCCAACTTCTTTATATACCCTCATAACAAGACTAATTACCTCAGCATCAATAGAAGCTTCCTTTGAACCACAAACTTCAACTCCAAACTGATGATGCTCCCTAAATCTTCCCTTTTGCATTTTTTCATACCTAAAACAAGGTGTAAAATAATATAACTTTGTAGGTTGCACCTCATTAAATAAACCATTTTCTATAAATGCTCTTACAGCAGGTGCTGTACCTTCTGGTTTTAGTGTAATACTTCTTCCACCCTTATCTTCAAAAGTGTACATTTCCTTTTGAACCACGTCTGTAGTTTCTCCTACTCCTCTTTTAAACAGTTCAGTCTGTTCAAACATAGGTGTTCTAATCTCTCTACATCCATACACAGAACATAATTTTCTAAATAGATTTTCTACATACTGCCATTTATATATATTTTCAGGCAATATATCTTTAGTACCCTTAGGTGCTTGAATATCCATTTTATCCCTCCTCTACTAATCGCTTAACTCATTTGCATCGCTACCATATAATGTTTCTAGCAATTCTATTTTCTTTTGAATCATCTCATCTAACCTTTTTATGTATTCTCTAACATCTTTGATATTTGCAAATCTTTCATGCCTGTTTTCATCTAGAAATACAACTTTACAGACCGCATCCGCACCCAGTGCAATAACTGTCTGCTTTTCTTCAATCATTTGAATATTATAAATTCCCTCGTAACCAGGTCTTGTGTATCCAATATTCTCCATGTTACCCACCATATTTTTCTGTCTGTACATATAATAAGGCTTCATATGAAGTTTTTTAGACAGTTCAACAGTATACTCATACATTTTATTTAATTCTTCTTGACCAGGAACTTCAAACCTATAATTATTAAGCATTTTTTCATGAAGCTTTGATGCTCTTTTTATAGACAATCCATGAATTGTAATACTGTCAGGTTTAAGCTCTAATATTTTTTCACATGTTTTTATTATATGTGTTATTTTCTCACCTGGAAGCCCTACTATTAGATCCATATTTATATTGTCAAACCCGAGTTCTCTCGCCATAGTAAATTTTTCAGTAACATCTCCTACGGAATGTGTTCTTCCAATTAATTTCAAGGTATCATCATTCATAGTTTGAGGATTAATGCTTATTCTATGTACTCCATACTTTTTCATAGTACTCAATTTTTTATAAGTAATGCTATCAGGTCTTCCACATTCTACTGTAAATTCTTTCACATTATTTTTTTCAGTAAACCCTTCATAAATACACTTCATTATAAATTCAAATTGCTCGTCATTTACAGAAGTAGGAGTACCCCCTCCAAAATAGACGCATTCAATCTTTAGCTTCTTTTCTTGAATGTAACTGCTTACTTCTTTAATCTCATGAGCCAATGATTGGAGGTAAGGTTCCACTATGTCCTTGCACTTTTCTATTGGATTAGATGCAAAAGAACAGTATAAACAACGTGTAGGACAAAATGGCATTCCAATATAAACACTTATATTGTCCTTTTTTGTATTAACAATATTTTTTTCAAACTTTGCAACATCAATACAAAGTTGCGCCTTATCTTCTCTTGTAACATGTTTCTCTTTAAATTCTGCTATAATGGCCTCCTCAGAAAGTCCAGCTTGTAGTAACTCAAGTGCTTTTTTAGAAGGCCTAATTCCTATTAGTGTACCCCAAGGTAGCTCATCAGTTGTATGTTTTGAGAAATATAAAAAAACAGCTTTTTTAACTTCTTCCTTACGTTTATATGACTTATTAATTATGTACTCATAACTTTCAGAGCCCTTTTGTATAACTATTACATCTTCCTTTACCTCAATATTATAATCGTAATTTTCTTCTACAAATTTAATATCAGGAAATAGAAAGAATAAATTTATGATTTGATATACATCATAATTAAATTCCTTATTATTTAATTTTACATTTATCATTATAACTCCTTAATAAAACATAATTTATAAAATACAGAGTGCTAAAAAAACTAATTTAATTTTGTAAAAAAGGATTATTTAATCTTTCATTATTTATTGTGCTACATGGTCCATGGCCAGGATACACTATGGTGCCTTCTGGAAGGCCTAAAAGCTTTGTTTTAATACTAGTAATTATACTATTAAAATCTCCTCCAGCAAAATCTGTTCTTCCAATAGAACCTGCAAAAAGAGTGTCTCCAGTAAAAACACAGTTTCCTACTAAAAAGCACATACCACCAGGTGTATGTCCAGGTGTATCAATACAAGTAAATTCTAAACCTGAAATTTTTATTATATCTCCCTGACTTATTAATTTATCTGCCCCGCCTTCAATAAGAGGTCCAAACAAATATTCACCCTGAATTATTAAATCATCATCTTTTTTATTTATACATACAATTGCATTTGTTATGTTTTTTAACTGTGCCACTCCAGTTGTATGATCCATATGTCCATGAGTCAAAAGTATATACTTAACTAGTGCGCCCATGGCCCTTATAGCCTTAGCAATATCATCTACATCTCCACCTGGGTCTAACACTATAGCTTCTTTAGTATTATTATCCATTATAATATAACAGTTGGAACCGTATATTCCTGTAACAAGTTTTTTGATTTCCATCTAATTCCTCCTAGAAGTCTCTTTTACTCTCTAAAAGTAAAGTTACTGGTCCATCATTTTGTATGAATACTTCCATATCTGCACCAAAATCTCCAGTTTTAACTTCACCTAATACTTTACTACACTGTTTAACAAAATCTAAATATAATATTTGGGCTTCCTCTCCACCAAGGGCTCTCATAAAACTCGGTCTTCTGCCTTTTCTACAATCTCCATATAGTGTAAATTGAGAAACCACAAGCAATTCTCCACCTACGTCTATTAGGGACTTATTCATTTTTTCATCTTCTTCAAATATCCTCAGGTTTAAAATTTTATCCACTAGGTATTTTACGTCCTCCTCTGTGTCTTCCTGGCAGATCCCAAGGAGAATATTTAGCCCAAAGCCTATTTCGGACCATAATTTACCATCTATTTCAACTTTTGATGATTTAACTCTTTGTACTACTGCTCTCATAAACTTCACTCTCCTAAATGGAATAAAACTACTCTTCTAATTCTTTATTCTGTAAACTTCAATTACACCAGTCAATTTAGTGATTTTCTTCTGTAATTCTTTCAAATGCTCTATGTCAGCCACTTTTAGTTTTATATTTATTAAAGCCACATTACTTTTTAAAGTCTTTGCATTAATTGAATACAACTGCGTTTTTGTTACTGTAATTATCTCCATTATATCAGACAATAAGCCATACCTATCATCTGCTTTAATTTCAATCTCAGTAATATAGCCTTTTCCCTCAGAAGCTCCCCAACTTACCTCAACTACTTTATTAATTTCATTTTTCATTAAGGTTTCAACATTTTTACAATCGCGCCTATGAACCGAAACTCCACGGCCCTTAGTTATATAGCCTATTATATCATCGCCTGGAACAGGATTACAGCACTTAGCAAATCTTACAAGTACATTACCTTCACCCTTGACTATTAATCCTTGAAAATCCGTTTTCTTTTTTTCGTCTTTGCTAGTGTTCTTTGTTATCTTTTGTTCAATGTCCTCGATTGTCAAATTTTCAATTTTATTTTTATTTTCAAAAACCTCTCTCAGTCTATTAACTACAGTTGAAGGCATAATATCTCCCACTCCAACATAAGCAAATAAATCATCTACAGCTTTAAAATTATATTTTTTGTATATTTTCTCGATTGCTTCACCTTTAGCGATTTCACCAAAATTATATCCTTGCCTTTTAGATTCCTTTTCCAATACTTCCTTGCCTTTTTCAATACTCTCTTCTCTTTTAGCTTTTTTAAACCATGCTTTAATCTTACTTTTAGCTTGATTACTCTTTGTAATATTCAGCCAATCAATATTGGGACCCTTAGGTGATGAGGATGTTACAATTTCAACAATTTCTCCGGTTTTTAAGTGGTATTCCAATGGTACCATTCTCCCATTTACTTTTGCACCCATGCACCTATGACCTATATCAGTATGAATTCTATAGGCAAAATCAATTGGTGTTGCATCTAGAGGCAAATTAATAACTTCACCTTTTGGCGAAAACACAAAAACTTCATCTGAAAATAAATCAATTTTAAATCCTTCCATAAACTCTTCTGCATCAAAGGTTTCCCCTTGCCATTCAAGAATGTCCTTTAGCCAAGAAAGTTTAGAGTCAAATTTTTCATTTTCATCATCATTGCCCTCTTTTCCCTCTTTGTATTTCCAATGAGCTGCAATTCCATATTCTGCGATTTTGTGCATTTCATAGGTCCTAATTTGGATTTCAAAAGGTTTTCCATGGGGTCCAATTACAGTTGAATGTAGTGATTGATACATGTTGGGCTTTGGCATTGCAATATAATCTTTAAATCTTCCGGGAATTGGTTTATAAACAGTATGCACTATGCCTAGAGCCGCATAGCAATTTCCAATATCATTAACTAAGATTCTAACTGCAGTCAAATCAAAAACTTGATCTATTGTCTTATTTTTAGCAACCATTTTTCTGTAAATACTATAAAAATGTTTTGGTCTACCATCAATGTCAGCATCTATTCCAACAATATTTAAGTTGAATTTTAATTCCAACATTATATTGTTTATGTTTTCTTCTCTTTCAACTCTTTTTTCGGCTATTTTTCTTACTAAGTTATAGTATTCATTTGGGTTTAAATACCGGAGAGATAAATCCTCCAGTTCCCATTTAATTTTAGACATTCCAAGACGATGGGCTAGTGGTGCATAAATATCCAGAGTTTCTTTTGCCTTTTGCTTTTGCTTTGCAACTGGCATATATTTAAGTGTTCGCATATTATGGAGTCTATCTGCAAGTTTAATAAGGATAACTCTAATATCCTTTGCCATAGCGAGTAACATTTTACGAACATTATCAGCTTGTTCCTCTTCCTTAGTCTTATATTTTATTAGACCAAGCTTAGTTACACCCTCAACTAAATTTGCTACCTCTATATTAAATTCCTTACTTATATCTTCAAAAGTATATGCTGTATCTTCAATTACATCATGAAGAAGCCCTGCAACAATTGTGCTGGTATCAAGTCCCATTTCTGCTAAAATACAGGCAACTTCTACTGGGTGCACAATATAAGGCTCACCTGATTCCCTCTTTTGCTCTTTATGAGCAGCATAAGAAAAATTAAAGGCTTTAGTAATAAGCTCTTTATCTACAGTATTACAATTACTTTCAATCTTATATAACAATTTTTCCAACATGGCTTATACACTCCTAAAATCAAAGGCTGGTTTTATTAACCAGCCAATACTTTTTACTAATATTATATATTATTGTGTAGAATTTTGCAATTTTATTTTAATAATTTAGTCAATTAAATTTGAACCCTAATTAAACATCATACTTTACAAGAGACATTATATCATAATCTTGTAATTTGTTTTTTCCATTGAGTCCAGTTAATTCAATTACAAAATTTAATGAAACAATCTCTCCACCCATTTGCTCTATAAGTTTTGTTACCGCTGCCACGGTACCACCAGTAGCAAGTAAATCATCTACTATAGCTACCTTTTGTCCAGGTTTTATTGCATCCTTATGAATTTCAAGTTTATCAAAGCCATATTCCAGATCATACTCAATTTCTATAGTGTCGTAAGGTAACTTCCCAGGTTTTCTAACTGGTACAAATCCTGCACCAAGAGCATAGGCAACTGGCACACCAAATAAAAATCCTCTTGCCTCTGGTCCTACTATAACATCAACATTTTTGCCTTTTAAATATGATACCATACCATCTATAGTAAACTTAAGTGCATTCTTATCTTGTAATAATGTAGTTATATCTTTAAAACTGATACCTTCTTTTGGAAAATCTTCTATTATTCTAATTCTGTTTTTTAAATCCATGAATATTCCCCCCCAATAAATAAAATTACTATGTACAAAACGAAACATTTTATTATTTTCAACATACTTTTTTTATAATATATAATGCTCATTATATATTATAACAAGTTATTTATGCAACAGAAAGATTATTCAGTATCTTACCCTAGTATGAGACTATTTTTTAGTTCCTTATCTAAGTATTTTGATATCTGGAGTGCTCTGTTCCTGTCTGAAGTAATAAACAACTCAACAACTATTTTAGCATTATCCATTCTTCCAACAGGATTAACTGTAGGCATCACTGTTAGTGCCAATTTTGATACTGTGTCTTTATTAATGCTCACAATACTATGAGTTTTCATAAGTGCACGAATTCCATAATTATTTGTATTTTCTAATTGTTTCATGCCGCGTTCTGCAATTATTTTATTTTCACTCTCTAACTTTGTTATACCTGAAATAGTACCTATCATTACCAAATCCATATATTTATTTATTGATTTCATCTTATAGTACGATGATATAGCCTGAGCTATTTTAAATGCCATCCCTGAAGTAGATAACCCCTTAAAAGGATAATTACACCCCTTCTGATTTGCATCCACAACAATAGTGTCAGGATGCCTTTTAATGGGTTCATGAAAATCAGTTATTATAACATCGATTCCCATGCATTTACATAATTCTATTTCTTTGAAAGAATTTATCCCACAGCCTAAGGTTATTATAAGTCCTGGTCCTAAATATTTTATATGCCTGGTAATATCACTTTCATTCAAATCACGATTTTCACTTCGCTTACTTGGTATAAAATACTCAACATCAGCATTTAGAAACTTCAGAACTAACATCAATAAGGAAATAGCCGTAATACTATCCACATCGTAAAATCCATAAAGGACAATTTTTTCTCTCTCATTTATAGCTTTGACAATTCTATATAATGCATCCTCCATTCCTTTTAATAAAAATGGATTATACATATTATAATCTATAAAATCATTATTATTCACTTTCATGTTTTTAAGATAATCCACCATAAAACCCCTCAAAATGCTGAAATGTTATTAAAGAAAATAAAAAAGACAAAGAAGTACCTAATACATCATACTTCTTTGTCTTTAATTTTGAAAATTTAAGTTATTAAGCTATTGCTTTCTTACTTCTTTTCTTAAGTATCACCCAAACTGGGCTTGCTATAAATATTGAAGAATAGCATCCAACTAATATACCTATTATTAATGGAAAACTAAGCTCTCTTATAGATGGTACAAACACATATACTGCAATTATAGTAAATAGTGTTGTAGCAACTGTATTTATTGATCTTGCCATAGTTTGTGTAATACTTGTATTTGTAATCTCATCTATAGAAGCTTTTCTCATATTTTTTTGATTTTCTCTTATTCTATCAAATACAACTATAGTATCATTAATAGAGTAACCAACAATAGTCAGAATAGCTGCTATAAAAGTTGCATTTACTGGTATTTGGAATATTGCATATACCCCGACCATAACTAGAATGTCGTGCAATAATGCAACTATTGCTGCAACTCCAAACTTAAATTCAAATCTTATCCCAATATACACTAGCATACAAAACATGGCAATTATCAAGCCAGTTATTGCTTTTGTCTTTAATTCACTACCAACAGTTGCACCAATTGTATTTTCTGTAAGTAACTCACTAGATTTATACTGGCTCTTAATTTCTTTTACCATGGTTGCTGTTTGATCAGCGGTAAGGGCATCACTTTTTACGGTTATTTCCAAATTCTTGCCTTCATCTAATGTTTTTGACAAATATTCACCTTTTGCGTGTTTGTCTATAATTTTGTCTACATCTGTTTTTACAAAAGCCTGGTTCATCTTAATATCAAGTTTTGTACCACCTTTAAAATCTATACCAAGGTTTAGTCCTTTTGTTACCATGAATCCCATTCCTATTATAATAATGAATAGAGACATAGCAAACCATAATTTAGTTTTTTCAACTATCTTTAGCATATGCTTACCCCCTCTTCACGCCAAAATGAGAGGTTTTATTCAAAAGTCCCATTTCGACAGCTAATTTTAATAAGAATTTAGTACTAGTAAGTGCTGTAAACACACTTATAACTATACCAATCATAAGTGTTAGTGCAAAGCCTTTAACTGCGCCTGTTCCAACAGTATAAAGGACTAAAGCAGAAATTATAGTTGTAATATTTGAATCTAATATTGATGACAAGGCTCTATGAAAACCAGCATCGACAGAAGATTTTATTGATTTTCCAGTTTTAAGTTCTTCTTTTATTCTTTCGAATATCAGTACATTAGCATCTACCGCCATACCAACCGTAAGTAGGAATCCTGCTATACCAGCCAGTGTCAAAGTAGCATTAATGGCTGAGAATGCTCCAAGAACCAAAACAACATATAAAATCAGTGATATATCTGAAATTATACCTGGTGCTCTATAATATAACATCATAAATATCAATATAAATAGTATTCCGATAGCTCCAGCTTTCATACTTAATGGTAATGCATCTTTACCTAAAGTAGCTCCAACTGTATTAACAGAAACAGCTTTTAGTGTTACAGGCAATGCTCCTGATTTAATAATTTGAGATTGTCTTGTAGCTTCTGCTAAATCTTTGCTTCCAGAAATTTCAGCCTTACCATCTGTAATAGCTACTTGAACTGTAGGATCAGTTAACACATCTTTATCCATGTAAATAGTAATTTTCTGTCCTAAAAATTTCTGAGTTGCTACTGCAAATTTTTTCTTTCCTGAATCATTAAGTTCAAGATTTACAACTGGTCTATTATCTTGACCTATGGATGCATTAGCATCTTTCACATCCTTGCCAGTAAGAATTGTAACTTTATCAGGTCCAACGAATTTAAGTTCTCCTGATTTTGCAACAGTATCAAGAACTACTTTAGAATCAAACATACCTGGTATTTCAATTCTTATTCTATTATTACCTTCTTTGGCAACTAGTGTTTCACTAACTCCCATTTTGTTAACTCTCATAGAAATAAGCTCAATTGCTCTGTCTAGAGTCTTTACATCAACCTTTCCTCCTTGAACTTCTTCAAGAACTGAAATTCCGCCTTGTAAATCTAAGCCTTTATTTATTGTTTCTGTAAATGGTTTAAACCTATAATCTCCTATTTTCAATCCATTAAAACCTGTATATGCCAATATCCCAACAACTAAAACACTGGTCAAAAACAGTATGGTGCTTTTTTTCTTTTTCATCTTTATCCCCCTCTGTTGCTTAATCACAAATACAAGTATATTATGATTAACAAAATTAGTCAATATTGGGTAAACGTAAGTTACTTACCCATGGTTTTTGCTTTTAAGGCTATAGCACATTCTATCCTTTTCTTTTGCATCTTGCATCCAAGTTCATAAGGAATATGCATATCTCCATTAAAGTTAAAGTTATTAGCTTGGCATCCACCACTACAATAAAATTTAGCCCAGCATTTGAGGCATGTAGGTTTGTTGTAAATGTGTGCTTCTTTAAACTCTAGCTCCATTTTTTTATTATTCATACCATTATATATATCGCCCATAATAAAGTCTTTGTTGCCAACAAATTGATGACATGGGTATATCTCACCCTTCGGAGTAACAGCTATATATTCATGACCTGCTCCGCATCCTGAAATTCTCTTATAAACACAAGGTCCCCCTTGCAGATCTATATTAAAATGGTAAAATTTAAATTCAGTTCCATCCTTATATCTTTGAAGCATGTCCTTATATAATTTATCATATTGCTCAAAAATAACCGGTAGATCTTCCTCTCTAAGTGAGAGTTCATGTTCAGTTGGTAGCACTACTGGTTCTATAGATATTTCTTTAAATCCTAGGTCTGCCATATGTTTAATATCTTCAAAAAAGTCAGTGTTTTCTCTAGTGAAGGTTCCCCTAACATAATAAGATTTTGACTTATCCCTCATATTAACCATTTTTTTAATATTAGGAAGTATTTTATCATATGAACCACTTCCATCTACTCTTACTCTGACTTTATCATTAACAGATTTTCTACCATCAATACTAAGTATTATATTCCCCATATTCTTATCCAAATATTTCATGATTTCATCGTTAAGTAATACAGCATTAGTTGTCATAGTAAATCTTATATTTTTATTATAAATTTTTTCTTGTACTTTAGCATGCTCCACTATCTCTTTTATTACATCAAAAGCCATAAGTGGTTCTCCACCAAATAAATCTACCTCGATATTTTTTCTCGGCCCAGATTTTTCTATAACAAAATCTATTGCTTTCATACCAACTTCTGCTGACATTGTTTCTCTGCAACCATGGTACTCACCTTCATCAGCAAAACAGTATTTACATCTTAAATTACAATCATGTACAATATTCAAACACAGTGCCTTTATGTAAGACTCTTTTTCTCCAATATTCATTGCAATTTCTTTGTATAAATCTCCTGTGTATAGCATTTTACCCTGGATTAAACTTTGGATTTCGCTGTACCCTTCTTCAATATCTTCCACCTTATATTTACCCTTTAAATCCTCTATTAACTCTTCTTTTTCTCTAAGTTTATTATCATCTAAAAGATCATAAACTATTTCGTCTACTAAATGTAGTGCTCCGGAATTTACATCAATTACATAATGTTCGTTATCTTGAATAAATTTATGAATTAGTGACAAGTTTTTTCCTCCTAACTAAATTTAAAGCAGTAACCCTAAGTTACTGCCCCGTTAATTATATTAATTTTCACAAGCTAAATTTGCTACTGTGCAGGAAGTTTTGCATGCTGATTGACAAGAATTAGCACATTCTCTACATCCTGGTTTTTTTAAACTTTCTTTGATTGTTGCTGCGTTTATAGTTTTTATATGTTTCATTTTTATTCCTCCATATCGTAAAGTGACTTATTGATTGTATCATATTATCATGGATAAATAAAGTATCTTTATAGATTTATTCCAAGCATTCCAGATAAAGTACCTATGCCGAGTGCTAAAGATGTTCTTACTACTTCCCTCATTCCAATTGCAGCACTTCCACCACCAACGACTTTAACTAGATATAATACTACCATGTAAGTAGCTGCTACAATAATCCCCATTAGCCAACCTTTTTCTCCTGCTTTTTTTGCAGCAAATATTGATCCATAAAGCACACTAATTAATGTCATTACAATATAAAAAACAGATGTTGCCTTCATGCTAGCTGGTAAATAAATTGTTATTACAGAATAAATAACCAACACAATTAAAGTCAAAATTGCAGCCCTAAATACTCCTTCTGCAGCGCAAGAATATTTTATTTTATTTTCCATGTATACCCCCCCTTTCTATAGATTTTAATAATTTTTATAACTTAAAATCTATAATATTAATTATGATTAAAAGGGGGGGTTTATTACTTAATTTTCTATTTTTTCTCTAATACTTCAGCACTATTTGTATTTATAACTGTGCCAATACCACTTTTGCCCAATTTAATTCTAGTTCTGTCTGGACCACTTTCCAATATAATATAGTCATCTTGAATATTGATGATTTTTCCAATTATACCGCCTTTAGTCATTACTTCATCATTTACTTTTAAATTATTTAAAAGTGCAGCATATCTTTTCTTTCTTTTGTTTTCTGGTATAAATACTACTAGATAAAATACAACTAGCATTAATATTATAGGTAATAAAGATACTATTTGTGAACTCATTTATGTTCCCCTCCTTTCCATAACATTTTTTCTAAAATATAATAAAATAATTCTCCTATAAAAATTAATTGATAAAGAATTAAAAGCACCCCTTATTCTTAATTTTACAGTTTAATTATATTATAGTAAATAATTATACTTTCTCATTCCACTGAGCTAGTTTTTCTTCCTTAAATTCTTCAAAACAATCATTATCAATGGCAGCCCGTATATCCTCCATAAGTTTATTGTAAAAATATAAATTATGCAGCACACAAAGTCTCATGGCGAGCATTTCTTTTGCCTTGAATAAGTGCCTTATGTAGGATCTTGTATAATTTTTACATGTAGGACATTGACATCCTTCATCAATTGGAGCAGCATCTAGCTCAAATTTAGCATTCATTATATTTATTTTACCATCTTTTGTGAACACATGTCCATGCCTTCCATTTCTTGCTGGCAATACACAATCAAAAAAGTCTACTCCTCTAGATACCGCTTCTAAAATATTACTGGGATAACCTACTCCCATAAGGTATATTGGTTTATCCTGTGGCAGATGTGGAACAACTGCATCAATTATTCTATACATGTCCTCATGACTCTCTCCCACTGCAAGGCCACCTATAGCATAGCCATCTAGATTCATTTTACTAATAGTTTTAGCATGTTCTATTCTAATATCCTCGTAGGTTCCCCCCTGATTTATGCCAAATAACATTTGCTTGTTATTTACTGTATCCGGAAGAGAATTTAATCTATCCATTTCAGTCACACATCTCTCTAGCCATCTTGTTGTTCTTGCAACTGATTCAACTACATATTCTCTAGTAGATGGGTTAGGTACACATTCATCAAAGGCCATAGCTATGGTTGATCCTAAATTGCTTTGTATCTGCATGCTTTCCTCAGGCCCCATAAATATTTTCTTTCCATCAATATGTGAATTAAAATAAACGCCTTCTTCTTTAATCTTCCTCATAGCTGATAACGAAAATACTTGAAATCCACCCGAATCAGTAAGAATAGGTCTATCCCAATTCATAAATTTGTGAAGTCCACCCATTTGCCTTATAACCTTGTCCGAAGGCCTTAAGTGCAAATGATAGGTGTTAGATAATTCAACTTGGCAGTTTATTTCTTTTAAATCCATACTAGAAACAGCACCCTTAATAGCTGCTTGAGTTCCCACATTCATAAATACAGGTGTTTGAATGGTTCCATGAGTTGTTGTAAACTCACCACGTCTTACTTTACCACTTTTCTTAAGTAATTTATACATATTTGCCCTTCTTTCATTACAATAATTAAAAGTTAGCTCTTACTAATATAAAAACATTGCATCCCCAAAACTGAAGAATCTATATTTTTCTTTTACCGCTATATCGTATGCACCCATAATTAAATCTTGACCTGCAAAAGCACTAACTAACATTATTAACGTGGATTCTGGCAAATGAAAATTAGTTATTATTGCATCAACGATTTTGAATTTATATCCTGGATAAATGAATATATCTGTCCATCCTGATTTTTCCTCTACTCTACCATTATCATCTACTATACTTTCTAATGTTCTATTAGATGTAGTCCCTACTGCAATTACTCTGCCGCCCTTGTCTTTTACTTCATTAATTATCGCTGCTGTTTCACTACTAAGTACATAATACTCCGAATGCATTTCATGTTCTTCCACGGTTTCTGCTTTTACAGGTCTAAAAGTACCTAAACCTATATGTAGTGTTACGAAGGCAAGGTGTACACCCTTAGCTTTAATTTGCTTTAGTAAATCCTCTGTAAAATGCAGTCCAGCAGTAGGCGCTGCTGCCGAGCCTACTTCTTTTGAAAATACAGTCTGATATCTTTCTTTATCCTCTAATTTTTCAGTTATATAAGGTGGTAGTGGCATTTCACCTAATTTATCTAAGACCTCTTCAAATATTCCTTCAAATTCAAATCTTACTATTCTACTTCCACCCTCAGAAATGCTCATAATCTCTGCCTTTAGCTGTCCATCACCAAAAATAAACATAGTTCCAATTTTCGCTTTTTTCCCAGGTTTAACTAAAGTTTCCCAGTGGTTAACATCTATTCTCTTTAGGAGCAAGAATTCCATTTTACCACCAGTTCCTTCGCGTGCTCCTAAAAGTCTTGCAGGTAAAACTCTGGTATCATTTAACACTAGGCAATCCCCTGGGTTTAAGTAATCTATTATATCTTTGAAGTGTTTATTCTCTATTTGTTTATTTGCTTTATTAACTACCATAAGCCTTGACTCATCTCTTTTTTCAAGAGGATGTTGTGCAATAAGCTCCTTAGGCAGATCAAAATAAAAATCCTTTACTTTCAAAAAAATTACACCCTTTCTTTATATGAAAATAATTTAATCATCATTTTCTTCATCGTCAAACATTGTAAATTGTTTTAAATTTTTATGTTTGCTTCGTTTTTTTATTGGTCTATTTAAATGTTTATAGGCTTTTTCAGATGCTATTCTTCCCCTTGGAGTTCTTATTATGAATCCCTTTTGAATTAAATAAGGTTCATAAACATCCTCTAGTGTTCCTAGTTCTTCTCCTATAAAATAAGAGAGTGTCTCTATTCCAACTGGGCCCCCATTAAAATTGTCTATAATAGCTTGGAGCATTTTATTATCTATTCTATCAAACCCTTCACTATCTATTTCAAGGAGTTCAGCTGCTGCCTTTGATAAATTTAAATCGATAATTCCATTTCCCTTAACATCACAATAATCGCGAACTCTCTTAAGCAATCTGTTAGCAATTCTCGGAGTGCCTCTTGAACGTCTTGCGATTTCTATTGCAGCATCTTCAGTTATCTCTACTTTTAAAATAGATGCAGAACGAATTATTATTTCTTTTAACTCATCTTGCGTATAATATTCCATGGCACTTAATACACCAAATCTATCTCGCAAAGGCGCTGTTAATAGTCCAATTCTAGTGGTTGCACCAATAAGTGTAAACTTGGGCAAATCTAACCTTATAGATTTTGCTGAAGCTCCTTTTCCAATTACAATATCAAGTGCATAATCCTCCATAGCAGGGTATAATATCTCCTCTACAGACCTATTAAGCCTATGTATTTCATCAATAAAAAGCACATCATAATCGCTCAAACTAGTTAAAATAGCTGCCAAATCGCCCGCCCTTTCAATAGCTGGTCCGGATGTTACTTTCAGACTTCCCTTCATTTCCTTTGCAATAATATTAGCAAGTGTCGTCTTACCAAGTCCAGGTGGTCCATATAGCAGCACATGATCAAGAGGTTCTTCTCTATTTTGAGCTGCTTTAATAAATATATTTAGTTTTTCTTTTATCTTAGGTTGACCAATATACTCTCTAAGATTCTGCGGTCTTAGGGAATATTCAGCATCCATATCTTCTTCAATGATAGAAGAAGTAATAATTCTTTCCTCATTATCATCCATTGTATACTCCCACCTTAGTTCATTAAATATTTCAAACAATCTTTAATCATATTTTCAAGTGATAGTGTTCTATTGGTAGCACTTAATGCCTTCTCCCCTTCTTTTTCAGAATATCCAAGTGACATTAGAGCTCCTAAAACTTCTATAAGCTTTCTATCCTCTAATGCATCACTACCTGAAACCTGTGATAAATTGTTAACTGCAGACTGCTCAATATGTATTTTTTCTCTAAGCTCTAGAATTATTCTTTGAGCAATTTTCTTGCCTATGCCTGGTGCCCTTTGTAATGTTTTTTCATCTCCTGATACAATAGCATATTTTAAATTTGAAACACTGCAAATAGAGAGTAGTGATAAGGCTGCTTTTGCACCAACTCCATTGGTACTCATTACAAGAGTGAACATCTTTATTTCGTCTTTTGTTAGAAATCCATATAGTCCAATAAAGTCTTCTCTTACAATTTGCTTTATATATAATAACACACTTTCGTCAGTTTTAGGCATATTTGCCATAGTACTTCCTGAAGTATATATTTTATAACCCATACCGTTATTATCTACTACAATATAATCCTTATTAATTCCTACGAAAGTTCCTTTTATATATTCGTACATAATATTCCTCCCAGATGTTGTCTTGGATAGAATACAATAATTAATCATTATCCTACCATTTCATATCGACATATAATACTTTACCACCTAAATGCTATTAATTCAATAATTACAATGGAAATTTTTAAGTCGTAGCAATTTTATATAATTACCCATTGTTAAATCATTACCTAGGACACTTAATATTAAAGGCTTTTTATTCAATTCACCCAAAGCAAAAACCTTAGGAAAATATCTTCCTAAGGTTTAAACACATACTTTTTTGAGCTAAGAATATCAAGACTTTAATAAACCCCTAGCATAATCAAAAGCCTTTTCAGGAGTTTTAAATTCTCCCTTTTCATATTCCTGATCTACTTCCGCATCCTGACTGCCATTACTATCGTTTATATATTTTCTGCCTTTTATTAGGTCACCTACTAATCCATCTTTTTCTTTTAAATCATCTATTCTAATATATTGTAATTCTCCACTTTCCTTTGCTCCAAAGTCATATTTCTGCTGGCTACCATCCTCTGAGTATACATTAGAATTAAATACTTTATGAGCAGTTATATCTCCGTTTTCATCTGTTTTATAAATTGTGACCAAATCATTATATACCCCTAAAAAATATCTATTTGCACTATAACTGTACCTGTCACTATAATTGACAAAAACTACGTGAGCATTAGTTATACTATCAACAATATACCCCTGGGTTTTAAAAAACTCATCAAGTTCCTTTTGCGTTTTATTATTGAGTACAGTAGATTCATTAAAATGTTTTTCTAATACCATATTTCTTACTTCTTTATCTTTATATTTAATATTGAAAACAAATTTTGTATCTTTAGCCACCGAAGCCATATTTGTAGTTACTGATGTTTGAAGCGCAGCATTTTTTTCATTATTAGTGCTTTTTACAGTAAATTTTAAATATGGCAATTTACTACTAGCTTCTATCACTATATTATTTTCATTTATATAGTTGGCAATAGAATAGCTGGCTCCAAAGAAAGCAATTAAAAGTATTCCTAACAGTAAATATAAACCTTTTCTATTTTTCATATTACCCCTCCTTACTAGAAATTATGTCCAATTAAAGGGGTATTATTCAATATATAAGTGATAATATTACAATTTTATACTTAAATAGAGTTATTTTATTTATCTAGACCCTTTCCAGAATCAGTTACATCATCTAATTTGGAAGGATAAGGCTCAAAGAAGCTTTGGTTAATAAGATTTTTTTCTTCAAAACGTATAGCATTTGATTTTATAACATAAAGTGGAACACTAAAAGGGACTTTACTCTGTCTATATTGATCTATTGTATCTAAAATAAATTCTTTTTCCCTATGGGTTAGCTTATCAGAAAAATATCCCATAGACTTTGTGAGCACATTTATATTAGATGTATATCTTGGTAACTTATTTAAGGCCAAAGCAAGATTTTTTTCATATTCAGTATACACATGCTGCACACTAAATTCTCCATGACTTCCTATAATGCCACCTAATATTTTAAGTTGTTTTTGATTGTATGACATAAGAAGAAGTTTATTAGTACTATGGAATTCAACTAAATCTTCTATGTGCATAGTTTCTCTTATTACCCTAAAATTCTTCATAAGATATAACTTTGTTAAAAAATGTTGCCTTATATTATAATTCTTAACTCTGCCATCATCTTCAACTGCCAGATTAGGGAACTTATTTAATACAAGTTCTCCAAATAATCCATTACCTTTAACAGAGGTGGAACCTTTTTCTATGCTTTTGTAAATTTTAACCTCTTTCATTCCACAAGAGGGTGATTTACTTTTTAGCATAAAACCATCCACCTTTGGAAGGTTCATAAGAAATTTTTCTCCAAATTCAATCATTTCCAAACTTAATTCTCTTTCGGTATTATGTTGTATAAGTTTTACAGGTGTATCTTCATTTTCTTTAACCAATCTTATAGCTTCTCTAGGTGTTTCTAATCCTATTTGAACTTCAGGGCACACAGTTATAAACTCCACAAAATCCTTTAGTTTTTCTACTAAATGGCAACTATCCAACTGTCCATTATACCTACATGTTTCAAATCCTAAGCATCTGCTCACTACAACTACTGGTTTGATACTATTTATTCTTTCTTTATAAGATAGTTTCATATACAAAAGTCCTCTCAAAATTATAATTTATTTTTAAATAATCCATCTTAACACTATTCAATACTAATTTTAATTTTCCTCTTTTTTATCATGCACAACAATCCATTTTTTAATTCATTTCATATAATGAATTCACCACAAAAAAAACTGTTATGATTGAGATTCTCAATTATAACAGTTTTTTAGAATTCACTTATGATATTTTACTCATTAACGATTTCCAACTGCGTATTGATGCAAATCTGATTTAGTTTCATTTTCTAGTTTTCCTATAGTTTCCGACAAAACTCTACATATTAGTTCTAAATGACTATCTTTAAAATCAAGCCTTTTAGATGATAGAATACAAAGTTGCCATTGCAATGTTTCTAATAAAAACATATTATATATATTTGTAGGAACATTTTTTTTCACATAATCCAACCTTTTAAGTGCTTCATCATCATGGATCTCATAAGCTTTCGTAATAATATGATTGTATTCTCCATAAATAGTTTCATCAAAAAACATAAGATCACCTTCCTCTAATAAAATTTATGTTTTAAAATTGAATTTTATTACAACTAGTAGGTTTTGTTAATTTTGTCAACTAATCTTCAACTGAAATAATTATTATAGGAATATTAAATTTATCCGGAATGCCTTGCAATAAGAAACAACAAAACTATTGAAAATTGATTTAGAAATTCTTCTTTTGCGAATATAAAATTCTCGTGAGCCTGCCAGGACGTCAGGCTAGCGAACCTGAGGCAGGAAGCCGAATGTGAACGGTAGAGAATATTCTATTAGCAAAAGATTAGAATTTCTTAATCAAATTTCTAGTTTCAAGTTCGTTTGCAAGGCACGTAGGATAAACTTCATAACTTTTGTATATTAATAAATCCCTTGAAAGGAGTATGTTATGCCTATATATAGATTATCGAATGATATATTATTCCCTGACCCCTCACTTGCAGAGGAGGATGGGCTTTTAGCCCTAGATGGCGACTTATCTCCTGAGAGATTAATACTTGCATATTCTAATGGAATATTTCCATGGTTTTCTGAAGACGAGCCAATACTTTGGTGGTCCCCAGATCCACGATTTGTTATTTATCCAAAAGATGTTAGAATTTCTCACTCTATGAAAAAACTACTTAAAAAGAATAAGTATAGAGTTTCCTTTGATACTTGCTTTAGAGATGTTATATCGAACTGTTCCAATTTGAGAAAAGAAGAAGGCACCTGGATCACAAATGAAATGATTGAAGCTTACTGTAAACTACATAAGCTTGGGTTCGCTCATTCTGTAGAAACTTGGTATGAAGATAAATTAGTTGGTGGATTATATGGTGTAAGTATGGGAAAATGTTTTTTTGGAGAATCAATGTTTTCAACTATGGATAATGCATCTAAAGTAGCCTTTATTAATCTTAGCACGGTCCTTGAGGAAAAGACGTTTGTTGTAATTGACTGCCAAGTTTATACAGCTTATATTCCGCTGAATGAATTTAGAAACTAATTATTTACTTAAAAGATATTTATTTACAATTATTTACAAAAAGGAATTTTTAGTTTTAT
>NZ_JAHLDL010000039.1 GCF_018861315.1 Clostridium bowmanii
AGGTTGTTATGTTAAGGGTTACGAGGACGTAGATGTGGGAAAATTTATTGGCAACAATAGAAGCTCGTGACTTCAGTCATGGGAGGTTCACTATATATGAGCATAAGGCTCTTTTCTCATATGTATATCTTCCGGATAAAAGTGATCTTCATGTGAATGGGTTATAATAAGATGCTCCACTTTATTAAGACTTAATCCATTATTAAGAACATGCATATATGTATCAGGTGGAAAATCCACCATATACTTCTCATCAATAATGCATGAAGAACGCGTCCTAATATTTTCCCCACCTTTTTCCCTAGCTCTAACACAATACTCACATTCGCAAAATAATGCCGGCCACCCTTCTCCAGCTGCAGTCCCCAAAAATTGAATATTAATTTTAAATCCCCCCCCTTAAATTAGCTATAGTACAGCAGAAATGCTCATAAATGCTCTTTTCTTTTCTCGATAATCAAATGCACTGACAATTGTACTTATTTAATTAAATGCTATTCTTTTATTTTTTATTACTATCAATATACTAAATTAACTTTTTATTTTTCAACTAAATATAATCAGCTACCCTCTTAACTTAAAATGGACACCAGCAGCCATTTCTCTGACTACCGATGTCCATTTCATTTATATTGATTATTTACTGCCACTCTTCAGCTTCGCGCCCTATTCCAAAATAGTTAACCTTATAACTTGAATTATCAAATTCATATTTAACTTGATTTTGTGTCACTTCTTCAACGTTATCACTTTCTACCATATTTTCAACACGATCCATTTTATCATTTATATTTAACATTTTTATTTCCTCCTTTTATTTTAGAACTAATTGTTGAATTGATTTTCCAGGTGGCACAATTGGATATACCCCTTCGTCCTTATCTATTAAGCAATCTATAACTACTGGTTTCATTCCCGTTTTTACAGATTCTAGTACATTTTTCAATTCCTCTTTACTTGTAATTTTGAAGCCTTCAATGCCATAGGCCTGCGCAAGTTTTACATAGTTTACTTCATCCTCAATATCCGTTTCGCAGTATCTTCCATTACTGAACATTCTCTGCCACTGCCTTACCATCCCTAGTGTATGATTATTCATAATCACAATTACTATAGGAAGCTTATACTTTGCAATGGTCTGAAGTTCATTACAGCTCATTCTAAAACTTCCATCTCCTGTTATTAAAAGTACACGCTCCTCTAGATTTCCCATTTGACTTCCTATGGCGGCACCTAGTCCAAATCCCATGGTTCCAAGTCCCCCTGAGGTAATAAATGTTCTTGGTTTAATAAAATTCCAAGACTGTGCAGTCCACATTTGATGCTGTCCTACATCCGTTGTAACAACGATATCTTCCTCAAGAGTTTCATTTAAACATTGAAACACATCCCCATGTGTAAAACTATTTTCTGCCTTAGTAATATTTTTCAAACTAGCTAACCTTATAGCCTTCAGGGTTTTTATTTCATCATGCCAAGGCTTTCTATCCTTTTGATCCATATAAGACAGTAGTGTTTCTAAAATTGTACTCATATCTCCAACTAAAGATAAATCCACTATCTTATTTTTATCTATCTCAGTTTCGTCAATGTCAATTTGAATGATTTTTGCTTTTGGCGCGAATTCATCTACTTTTCCAATTACTCTATCACTAAATCGTGCACCAATGGCTATAATTAAATCACTATTGGTAACTGCTAAATTTGTTTCTCTAGAGCCGTGCATTCCTACAAGTCCCAGTGACAATGTATGATTTCTTGGTATTGTACCAAGTCCCATCAGTGTATTGGCCACAGGAATATCTCCTGTTTCTGCGAACTTACATAACGTTATTGAACTATTAGCTGTTTTTATTCCACCACCAGCATAGATTATAGGTTTTTTTGAACATCGAATCAATTTAGCTGCTTCTTGTATTTTTTTCATATCTAGGATATAAGTATTCTTTTGTCTTTTGTCTTCATTTACCATGGGGGAATATTCTGCTTCACTTGTGAAAACGTCCTTTGGAATATCTACAAGAACAGGACCTGGTCTCCCACTTTGTGCTATTTTAAAAGCTTTTCTTATTGTATCTGCCAACTTCTTTTCATCCTTTACAATAAAGCTATGCTTTGTAATTGATAGTGTAATTCCCATTATATCTATTTCCTGAAAAGAATCACGTCCAAGAAGACTCCGCGGAACCTGCCCTGTAAAGACAACCATTGGAATTGAATCCATATAAGCAGTTGCGATTCCAGTAATAGTATTGGTTGCCCCAGGTCCTGAGGTTACAATGCAAACTCCAACCTTTCCTGTTGCTCTGCCATACCCATCTGCTGCATGAACTGCCGCCTGTTCATGAGCAGTTCTAATATGTGTAAAATATTCAAGTTCATCATAAAGTGCATCATATAGTGGAATTACAGATCCACCAGGATATCCAAAAATAATATTTGCGTTCTGCTCTTTTAAACATTCCAATAGAATCTGAGCTCCCCTAAGTAGCATTTTATCACCCCCTTTTAACACATTTTATTTGCCTACATATTCTATTTCCTACCTCCGTTTTTATTTACAAACCGCACCTGAGGCAGCTGAAGAAACCATTTTTGCATATCTACCAATATAACCTTTGTAGTTGTGCACTTTTATTTTTACCACTTTTTTTCTGTCTTCAAGTTCTTCCACCCCTACAAGCAGTTCCAGTTTACCAGCAGGTATATCTATTTCTATTACATCTCCATCTTTTATAAGTCCAATAGGTCCGCCCGCGTAAGCTTCGGGAGAAACATGCCCTATAGCAGCTCCTTTTGTTCCTCCTGAGAATCTACCATCCGTAATAAGGGATACACATTTATCTAGTCCCATTCCCACTAGTGCAGAAGTTGGAGTAAGCATTTCTCTCATGCCGGGTCCCCCTTTAGGACCTTCGTATCGAATAACCACTGTTTCCCCTCTGCCTATTTTCCCACCTAAAATAGCTTCTACTGCCGCTTCTTCTCCATCAAAAACCCTTGCTATAGCTTTTGTTTTAAGCATCTCTTTAGCTACTGCAGCTCTCTTTACCACTGCACCATCAGGTGCTAAATTTCCTCTAAGAATAGCTATACCACCGGTTTCACTGTAAGGTGTGTAAATAGAAGCTATTACCCCATGCCCTACTTTTTCTGCCTTTTCTATAATTTCCCCCTGAGTCTGATTAGCTACAGTTAATACGTCTAAGTGGATTAAATTTTTCTTGCTTAATTCATGCATTACGGCTGTTACTCCACCAGCTTCATATAAATCTTCTATATGGTAAGGTCCTGAAGGACTTAATGTGCAGAGAGTTGGTGTCTTTGCACTAATCTTGTTAATTTTGTCTAAATCCATCTTCATATCTAATTCATGTGCTATAGCTGTTAAGTGAAGCACCGTATTAGAAGAACATCCCAGTGCCATATCCACTGTAAGTGCATTTTCAAAAGCACTTTCGCTTAGAATCTGCTGTGGTAATATGTTTTCATTCACTAGCTCCATAATTTTTATTCCAGTTGCCTTGGCTAACCTCTTTCTTTCTGAATATATGGCCGGAATAGTCCCATTTCCAGGCAATGCCATCCCCAATACTTCCGTCATACAATTCATGGAATTCGCTGTAAACATTCCAGAACAAGAACCACAAGTAGGACAAGCTTTGTTTTCTAATTCCGCTAATTCTTCCTGAGTCATTTTCCCACTACAAACTGCACCTACACCTTCAAAAACCGTAATCAAATCTATTTTTTTGCCCCTCATTTTACCTGCAAGCATTGGGCCACCGCTAACTATAATTGCTGGAATATTTAATCTTGCTGCTGCCATGAGCATTGCCGGCACAACTTTATCACAACTTGGAATCAAAACCAATCCATCGAGGCCATGGGCTTTTGTCATAACTTCAATACTGTCTGCAATAAGTTCCCGACTCACCAGTGAATATTTCATTCCTTCATGATTCATGGCAAGCCCATCACAAACCGCTATAGTTGGAAACTCAAGTGGGGTTCCTCCTCCAATAAGAACACCTTTTTTCACTGCTTCTGCAATCTCGCGAAGACCTATATGACCTGGAACAATTTCGTTAAAAGAATTTACAACACCAATAAATGGTCTTTCTATTTCTATATCACTTAAACCTAAAGCTTTTAATAAAGATCTATGAGGAGCTTTAGAAATTCCTTCTTTTATCATTTTACTTTTCAAATCTACTCCCCCTATTTTTTAATCCAAGACATCATACTTCTTAATTCTTTCCCTACCTCTACTATTGGATGTTGCAATTCCATTCTTTTTATTGCATTAAAGTTTGGCCTGTTGATTTGGTTTTCTATTAACCAATCCCTTGCAAATTCCCCATTTTGTATTTCGGAAAGGACCTTAGCCATTTCTTTTCGAGTATCTTCATTTACAATTCTTTTACCTACCATGTAATCTCCATATTCAGCAGTATCACTGACACTATATCTCATGTTTTCAAATCCACCTTCATATAGTAAATCCACAATAAGTTTCAGTTCATGAAGACATTCAAAATAAGCGATTTCTTTCTGATATCCTGCGTTTGTAAGTGTATCAAACCCTGCTTTAATAAGTTCTGTAACCCCTCCGCATAAAACTGCCTGTTCACCAAATAAATCTGTTTCTGTTTCTTCTTGAAAAGTTGTTTCAAGTACGCCAGCCCTTGTAGCACCAATTCCTTTTGCATAAGCAAGTGCAAGTTCTTTCCCACTTCCACTATAATCTTGGTATACCGCAATGAGTGCTGGAACTCCTTTTCCCTCTTGATACACTCTTCTTACTAAATGTCCTGGTCCCTTTGGTGCTACCATAAATACATCAACATTTGCTGGTGGTGTAATTTGACTAAAGTGAATATTAAACCCATGTGCAAAAACCAATGCATTACCTTGTTTTAAATATGGCTCAATACTCTCCTTATAAATTTTACTTTGCAATTCATCTGGAGCAAGTACCATTATTACATCACTGCACTTCGCCGCATCACAAACCTCTAAAACCTCAAGACCTGCTTCCCTTGCCTTATTCCATGATTTACTGCCACTATATAAACCAACAACTACTTCTAGTCCACTTTCTTTTAAATTAAGTGCATGAGCGTGCCCTTGACTTCCATACCCTACTATTGCAATCTTCTTGCCTTTCAATAAACCTAGATCTGCTTCACCATCATAATACATTTTAGCCATTTAATTTTCCCCCTTAAATTCTTGAATTTCATATACATTTATAATTTTTCTAAGTTGCATCATTGCTTGTTCTATCCCCAAATTTGCAACTTCTTCTATTGTTATCCTTAAATCTGAATAGCCATTAATTTCCCCTTCTGTCATAATGAGTTCTCTAATTTGAAATTCTTTTCTTCTTAAAGTATTGGTAACCCTTACTAGTGAATCTATACCATGTTCTACCTTGGCACTTACCGTTCTATACATTACAACATCTCCTTTTTTGGCAAATAAAAAAATCTTTCATTCCTATAAACATATATTTAAATATGTTTATAGGGACGAAAGATTCGTGGTACCACCCTAGTTCGTAATTTATTGATATAAATCACCTCCTATTTTTGGTCAAAAGAAATAAAAAAACTTCTCAATCAATTTCCATAACCATAGCCCTATATCGGGGGCATCCGTCTTCGTTTACTAAATGCGAAACTATTCGTTTTTTTGTGATTAACATTGCAAGTTAAAAAAATTTTGCAATTCATCTTCAAAATAGTTTCAAATTCAACTCAGCAGCTCAAGAGTGATTATTACATATCAGTATCAACACCAACTCTCATCAATCGTTGGTTCTCTGTAGTTTAACTGTGATATTTTTCTCTCCATCATCGCTTTACTTATTATATTATTTTTTAGTATATACGCATTTATGCAGTTTGTCAATAGCGAAATTTCTTATTTTTGAATTTTCTACTTTTTTATTCTCTTTCTATCTGTTCTTGTTTTACACACTAATCTGAATTAGCTTTGTAGTCAAATAAGTATTCATTTTTATGTATTTCTCCTTAAGATGTTTTTCAATTAAATTAAATTAATTTAAATTCTCTAGTTTATTTTATGGTTTTATTTGGTAACTTATTATATATATAGTATAATCAGTATATATTATTAATAGTTTAGTAACTGTATTTTGTGCATTTTATTTTTATATTTAAACGTATACGAAAAATATAATAAGAAAGGTAGGTGAAAATCCTGCACTGTGGCTAATCAATAACCCGTTATGCCACCAATCCATTTAACGAATAGATTGCTAAAGTTGTTTGTTACAATTTTAGGTAGCAGGCATTATTTTGAGAATTATTTTATTAGGTGCTCCCGGAGCTGGAAAAGGTACTCAAGCAAAACTAATATGTGAGAAATATAACATAACCCATCTATCAACTGGAGATATTTTTAGAATGAATATTAAAAACAAAACGACCCTTGGGGTACAAGCAAAAGAATATATTGATAAAGGACAGTTGGTGCCTGATGCTCTAACCATTCAAGTAGTAGAAGATAGACTAATAAAAGAGGATTGCAAAAACGGTTTTCTACTAGATGGATTCCCAAGAACAGTTTTTCAAGCAGAAGAACTCAATAAATTTCTACAAAGTACTAATAATACCTTGGACGTCGTACTTCTAATTGACGTTCCTAACGAATTTATACTTGAAAGAAATGTAGGAAGGAGAATATGTTCTTCCTGTGGACGGAGTTATCATATAAAGTTTAATCCACCTGAAAAATTAGGTATTTGTGACTTTTGTGGTGACAAATTGATTCAAAGAAATGATGATAATGAAGAAACGGTTAAGGAAAGACTTACTGTTTATAAAAATCACACCCATCCTCTAATAGATTATTATTGGACTAATCATTGTTTATCTACAGTTGATGGTAGAGATGATATACTTACAGTTTCAAAAAATATTTTTTCGGCATTAGATACTTAAAGTATCTTAAAAAATCTTCTCAATCTTATAATCTATTGAGAAGATTTTTTTATATTTTACATTAGTTTGTCTTGTATTAACATTTTTAAATTCCTGCTATCTGGGAAATATGAATCTAAGGCCAGTGACCTTTCAGTATACTCTAGTGCTTTTTCAATTTGGTTTAGATTGTAAGAGCAAACTCCTATTCTATAATAGATTTCAGCACTAGCACCATATAATTCATGTGAATATTCAAAGAATCTCAGTGCATCACTATCATAGCCCACATAACTAAACAGAAGTCCTATATAGTATGCTAAATCTCCTTCTTCACCAATAGGAAAATAGTGGTCCCAAACTTTATTCATTACCATAATCAATTCTTCTAGTGGAAAATTCTCCTCCGTATCTATTCTTTCAAGTAATATGTTATAACATTCCCTAAATGTTCTTGCGTCCCAAACTGTAAATCGAATAAAAGTTAGTATCTGTCTTGTTTCTAAAGATTCGCAGTGAGACACCGCTGCTTTTTTCAAAATATAAAAATCATCTGGACCTATACTTTCAATAATTTCATTATAGACCATTGAGGTTTCTACAAAATCCTGAGAACCGCTTGATAATAAAAATAGTGACATATTTATATTTTCATGGTCATAGATGCTATGTATCGCTTTCCCCCCAAGGTTTTTAAAATATTGCTCCAAGCAGTGAAAGTTAACAGTCATAGAAATACAACCATGTTTCGATAAAAATGGATGAGAGTTTTCAAGCATTGCTTTTTCATTTTTATAACCTTTATCCGAGGAAATTAAGATTATGTCATCATTAAATAATCTTTTTAATCTGGAAATACACCGCATTGCCATTATTGGCAGTGAAAAAGATGTATCTTCTAAATGATTTTTATAGTATAAAAGTATCTTATTAATATTATCATCTTCATAATAATTATCACCTTGGATTTGCTTGTCTGTATAGTAATAATCTAGTCCAGCCAATATGGATTTGTCCTCCGGATAAACCTTAACTTCTGGAGAAGTTATTGTAATCAAGCCTTCAAAAATCTCTCCCTCGTTTACATAAAAGGTATCTTGAGGAAGACTGTCAAATGTATAATTAGCGATTAAAATCAAAGGGTTTTTTAAACTTCCACTGGCTAAAATCTCACCACTATTTCTTAAATGAAGCTCCTCGTCTTTAGTTATATCAAAGGTTGCACAATCAAGTATTCCTGAATCAAAATAAGGTTTTAAGGAACTATGATTCTGCCAATATTTAATATTCTTCTCAGAAAAATCAGTTACAATATATTTGAATTTCAACCCTTTCAAGGAAGAATTTTTAATTATGTGCAAAAATCTTTTAAGAAAGGTGTAAGTAAATCGACCTACCCCTGAAGCAAGTTCCATTATGTATATAGTAGAATTTTTATCTATATCAGTCCTTGCAGCATAGTCTCGTAAGTATCCAAATATAATTTTAGCATATAGGTTTGCTATATAAGGATTAGTTGTTATATATTGAGGTACAATACCGCGAGTCCAGGCTTCTGGACCCTGTTTTGCAAAAAAATCGTTCTGTAGTTTCCATACCATAGATTGTGATAATTGTTTTTCCGCTTCCAGTATAACTGGAGTATCTTCCTCTACCGCCATCTTAATATTTTTATGAATATTATATTGTTTAGTTTCTTCTGACAAAACAAGTCCCCCTCTAAATATAAAAATAAAATCGTTTTCAGCAATAAATACTTGTCAAAATTATTATACTATTAGCAAGGAGTTATGTACAGTTATTGACTACATAAAAAGAGAGAATTTCATGCCCGAAACTTTCCAAATAAAAAAATCTAGGAACTATAATTTAGTTTCCAGATTTTCAATTTATTTTTTTTTATTAAATATCATTTCATTTGTCTTAGCTGAATTACTTGCAACAAACGTACACTATCAATTTTAAATGATTTGTTTCCGTGCCTTACTAGCAGATTCCAGTAACATAATTGACGTATAGATAACAATTACTAACACTAACCATTTAACAATTTGTAGTGGTAGTGATTTAACAATATATGCAGCAATCAACACTCCTACACATCCAAACAACGTGATAGCTATAGATGCTTTTCTATCATATGCTTCCTTTTTTACAAATTGAACAGATCCTGCAGGCATAAGAAAAGCACAGGAGCCCATCATTATTGGAAAGGCAGCAAGGGGGTTCATTCCAAGTGCATAAATTAATGCCATGCAAGGAGCATAAAGACCAACACCAAGCTGCATTAAAGCTCCAAGTATAAAATTACAACCAATTGCTATTACAAGCTTAATTCCTGTAAGTCCATTAGCTGTTCCGCCTATCGGCATAAGTTTAAGCAGTCCTGAAAGCATCATAACAGCAACCACAATTAGTGCCAATCCCATTCCAATTCTTACTTTCCTTATATTAAATTTTGCAACAATATCTGCTCCTATTACAGCGCCTAAAACTGCAGCCATTATCATTGAAATCATTGTTATTTTATCGACTTTTATCACAGTTAAAAAAATAATTGCCTCCAAAACCGTAGGAATTGTACAAGAGACATTTAAAGTGCCAGGGAGTGTTCTATCATCCGTCAATTTCAAAAATCTAACTATAGATGTTACAATTGCAAAACTTCCTACACCCAAAGTATCAAAAAAATTAGCTAAAAACCCTATTCCACCAAAAGCAATAAAATTCTTTTTATCAATTTTTCCCGCTTTTGCCGCTTTATAAATGTCAGAAAAATAAACAAAAGCAAAGTATGATACAAACAAAATTAATGACCCTAGCAGTATCTTAACCATAAAATACCTCCATTCTTGTTTTATTTAAATATAGTATGCTCAATTATATAACATTATTTAATTAAAATATATATAAATATTTCAATTTTCTGAATTTGGGTTTGGTGGTTCTTCCAATATTGACACCGCTTCACTAAATGCACTATTTAGCGCTATTAATAGGAAAGGTTAATATAAGACAAAAACCACTAAAATATGTATCAACATATTTTTACTGTTCCAACAAAAAAAATCACCGCTATGTGCAGAGATTTTTTTTTCATTTCTTATAGATATTCCCTTAAGATGTAATAATACCATCCGCTATTTCAATAATTCTGTCTGTTTTTTTTGCTATTCTTTCATCATGAGTTATTATTATAAAAGTAGTTCCAAGACTTTTATTTATATCTCTAAATATATTGTATATATTTTCTGACGCATGTGAATCCAAATTTCCTGTAGGCTCATCTGCCAGTATTATCTTAGGACTATTCATAAGTGCCCTCGCAATTGCAACCCTTTGCTGCTCTCCTCCTGACAAATTATACACTTTATTCTTTTTAACATTTGGAAGCCCCACCAGTTCAAGAAGTTCTTTTGCTTTTTCACGAGTTTTTCTACCACAGAATGATTTTTTTATAGTTTGTGGCATTAGCACATTTTCAATAGCATTAAACTCTGGTAATAAATAATGAAATTGAAATACAAACCCTATTTCCTTATTTCTAATAGAAGCTAAAGCCCTTCTACTCATTTTGTCTATTCTTCTACCATCTAATTGCACTTGTCCACTTGTAGGCTTATCTAACATGCCTATTATATTTAATAAGGTAGTCTTACCACTTCCTGATGCTCCTATAATAGAATTAAAGGATCCTTTATCAATAGTTAAATTTACATTATCTAATACCTGTGTTTTCACCCTTTTCCCATAAATTTTATTAATATTTTTTAATTCTATAATACTATCCATTTTTTATGACCTCCACAGGTGTTAATTTAAAGGATTTTATAGCTGGGAAAAATGCTGCGAGTGTTGCTGCCATTATATCAATAACAGATAATTTAATTATGAAACTATAATTTACAACTATAGTAACTAGTGGCGATCCCCCGCCTGTCACACTTGTAAATCTATTAAATACCCTTATATATAAATAGGTCAACCCCATCCCTAGGCAAGTACCAACTATACCTAATATAAAAGCTTGAATTATGAATACAAATGCAGCCGAACCATCTTTTATTCCCATGGCCTTTAGAATACCTATTTCCTTGTATTTCTGAACCACACTTATACTCATTATGCTTATAATGCTTAAAACAGCTGCAATCATAACACTAAGTTGAATTACTACACTGCATACTTTTTCACCCATTATTGCACTCACTAATAACTTATTTTGCACCTTCCAATTTTCTATCTTTAATCCCTTATCTGAAAGTCCTTTTTGTATTTTTCCTGCAATAATATCTGCATTATAAGGATCACTTGTAGATAATTCCAATGAGGTTGCCGCATCACCAAAGCCCGCTAAATCTTGAGCATATTTTAAATCTGTAATAATTAAAGTTTTATTAACCTTCATTGTGTCAAAATCATAAAGTCCTACCACTTTTAGGACCTTCTTTTTTCTATCTGCAGTTATTATATAAATATCATCATTTATTTTTAAGCCTAATTTTTCACCAAGCTCCTTTCCAATCAATGCTTCTCCAGTATTTTTAATCGCTCTTCCCTTATAAATTTTATCTTTTATATTATATAGGGAGTCCAGATCTTTAGAAATAAAACCTCTAACTTGTATTGGTTCATACATATTATTAAAATTAACAGATGCATTATACTCCACTACTGGGGCTACTGATGTTACTTTACTATCAATTCTTCTGATTTTATCTTGCACTTCATTATAATTTTCTATTGTCTTATTATTAGGGTAAATTGTTATATGAGTTGAATTGCCAACCACCTTATCCATTAGTGAGGTTTCAAGTCCCATGCTTAATAGTCCAACAAATACTTGCACTGAAATACCTATAGCAATACCTAAAATTATTACTAATGTTTGAATCTTACTGTTTATTAAAAATCTCCAGGCTATTTTTAGTGCTGTAAACATACTCTTTAGCCTCCGTCCTATTTCTTATTAGAATAATTTTATAATAATTTAATATTATTCTGACAAACATTAACTACTAGTGCTTATAATATCATAAAATGACATGATATTTTATAAACAAACAATTAATTCACTAGATATAGTTCCAGTTGCATTAAACTTAAAATAAGGTAATTCAAAATATTATAGCCACCGTATTAACTGTAACTACGCCATCTGCCCCAGTAATTCTTAAAATTACCACCGGCACATTAATGTTTGTCCATTTAGCAACCAGTGCACCCATTACAAATAAACCTAATATAGACGCACACTCAGTTAGCTTAGCCAATTTATTTCCGCCAACATCTGTAACAATTTCAGTTTCTTTACTATATCCATAGTTTATACCAAACCAAATTGGACTTATCTATAAGCTTAAATGAATAGACCTTTTCTTTTTTTACCGTCAATGTAAATAACTATATTTGCTATTGCAATAAATAATATCCCCTTATAATCCATATTAAGATAAACCGTTATACCCATACATAATAAGATATCAGTGATGCAAAAAATATAAAGTGCGAATTGATTTTATTTTTTCAATAAATTCTCTTGCCAATACCATTCATCGTCTTTATATAAACTAATATGCGCACCTATTTCACTGGCAAACTTATATACTTGTCTAACATCTAAAATTGCTATACCACAATTGGATAAAATTTCGGCCTTTTCATCCATAACTAAAGCACCACTATAACAAATAATGGGTTGTTCAATATTAAGTTCCTTTTGCAGAAACAATATTCCCTTTGGCATTCTTGCAGACACTAGTATTACTGGAATTTGTTTTTCATTTGCAACTATTTCAATTACCACTTTTGTCTTTGGAGAAATCTTATGCTCTGAATTTAGCAATGTTCTATCAATATCTAAACATATCATTTTAAATTTATGCATTAGTTATATTCACACCTCTTATTCCATGGATAACGTTTTCAGTTAGCCTTAGTTAAATAGCATTTTAAGTATATTATAGACCTATTCCATATTATACACCTTTATATTGTCATTCTAATTATGACAATCGTCATCAGAATTATTACATTTGTCATAACATAATAGCCTAAGCTCAGTGATGAGTCTTTGGCATATATGTAATTTATTATAGAGTCAATTTTTTTATTGATAGGAAAATACAATACTAAATAATAAAACTAGAGGCCATACCTTACTTTTCTAAGATATGGCCTCTAATGCTTTATTTATTTTCTATATTTTTCAATAAGTCCTGTTAATGAGCCTTCATTAGTTCCTTCACCAATCGCTGAAAACTTCCACTCATTATTATGTCTATAAATCTCTCCCGTTATTAAAGAGGTCTTACCTGCATAACTTTCAGATAAATTGTATTTTAATAATTCTGCATTATCAATAGAATTTACAATCCTTATGTATGCGTTTTGAATTTGGCCAAAATCTTGATTTCTTTTAATACAATCATAAATATTAACAACAAATATTAATTTATCTACCTCCTCAGAAATCTTTGATAAATCTATAAGTATTTGTTCATCATCACCATTGCCATCACCAGTTCTGTTATCTCCGGTATGTACTACACTACCACAACGGCTTTTTAAATTACCAAAATATATAACATTTTCCATACCTTTAAGCTTACCATCTTTATTTATCATTAAAACTGAAGCATCGCAATCAATATCCGCAGCCTTTTTTTTGAATATACCGCCACCTGCTGGTGATTCTACTGCATCCCAACCTAGACCAACCATTAATTTCGATATTCCACTGTTTCCTTTTGTCAAATCAACCTTTTGTCCTTTTTTCAAATTAATACTCATTAAAACACCTTCTTTTCATTTTATAATCAATTAATTATTTATTCCAAAATTTGAACATAAAGCACCAAGTCCGCCTTCAAATCCACTACCTATTGCGTTAAATTTCCATTCAGATCCATTTCTATATAATTCACCAACTATTACAGCTGTTTCTATACTATAGTCTTCTCCGAGATCATATCTTATTAATTCTGCTCCAGTTTCTTCGTTACATATTCTTATAAATGCATTAGAAACTTGTCCAAAGTTTTGTCTTCTGGTCTCTGCATCATTAATAGTTACTGTAAAATCTATTTTTGTTATGTTTTGTGGAACAGCAGATAAATCAACCTTTAACTGTTCATCATCACCATCACCATTACCAGTTAAGTTATCGCCTAGATGAGTAACAGAATTTGAAGCATGGTTTAAGTTATTATAAAAAATAAAATCTCCATCGCCAGTTACCTTTCCATTTTCGCCTAAAAGAAAAGCAGCTGAATCTAGATCGAAATCAGATCCACCATCATATTTATTTGTATCCCAACCAAGTCCTATAAGTACTTTTTTAAGGCCCGGATTAGATTTAGTCAAATCTACTTTTTGTCCTTTTTTTAAACTAACAGCCATGTTAATTCCTCCTCTTCATTGTTTATAATTTAATTTAAACCTCAAAATTATATTTAATTTGATATTATTATAAACTTAATATTATATTAACATATAATTACAGAACATATGTTAATATTGTATTAAATTTTCTGTTTCTTCACTATTTGCACCAAATCATTACTGTTAAAAATGTATATACTATTTTATTATAATCATTAGGATAGTTTGAGACCTTGTTGAAGTTGCAATACTAGCATTTTCAATGGTAAAGAGTTATGATTATACATATTAGGTAAAATAATTTATATGAAGGAGGATAACATATGTGGAGTCGTGAAGTCTTAAAAAATAGAGCAAAAGCTGTTTTAAAAATATCCTATTGGAAGGCATTTTTGGTTAGTTTAGTTTTAGCAATTATTGGAGGAAACGAAAATAGTTCTTTTAACCTAAACTGGAATTCTGGTAATCGTACATCAACGAATGGATATACTCCTTTCCCGGAAATTATTACTAATATATTCCCGTTTTTACTTTTGATTACCGTGACAATAATAATTGTTTTATTTCTGTTTGCGGTAGCATTTCGTATATTAGTAGGTTATCCACTTGAAGTTGGTGGAAGACGTTTTTTTGTGCAGTCATCACAAAATAACGTAGATTTAAATTATTTAGGCTATGGGTTTGGTAACGGAAAGTATCTTAATATTGTAACAACTATGCTATGGAGATCTATTCTAACCTTTCTTTGGACCTTACTACTTATTGTGCCTGGAATTATAAAAACTTACGCATATAGGATGGTACCCTATATTTTATCAGACAATCCAAACATTAGCCGTACTCGTGCACTAGAATTAAGTGATAAAATGACTGACGGCAATAAAATGGATATGTGGATATTAGATCTTTCATTTATCGGATGGTATTTATTAGGCACCATATTACTTTTTGTGGGGGTATTATTTGTAATGCCTTATGAAAATGCTACAAAAGCGGAATTGTATTTAGAATTACGAAAGGATGCATTAGATCAGGGTATATGCAGCTATGAAGAGCTCCAATTAAAGCAGCCTTTAAATATTGATTTATAGGTCCTATACTTTATTTAAAAGTTACATTTACCACTAGCTAAAAATGACCTAAGGCAAATATTGATTTGCCTTAGGTCATTTTTTACAATAAATTTTCTAGTGTAGTATCTTTAATAAGTTTTTTGATAATGTTCTCGCCTGGAATCAATCTTCCACTATATAATGTTTTAGCAGCAGCCATTAACACTCGTATATCATATTTTGATGCATTGAACCGGCGTACATTTTATTATCACTTTAAGGATATATACGATTTATTGGAATGGATGTATAAAAAGGAAGCTATTGCAGAACTTCAGAAACATGCAACTTAAAATACCTGACAAGAGGGCTTTCTAAATTTATTTCTGTATATCCAAAATAATAGTGAAATATGTCTCTGTACCTATCACTCATTAGGCCGAGAGCATTTAGAAAAATTCCTTTATTCTGTTACCTATCAATTAATACAACGTGTAGTAGATACTCAGACAAGAGATATGCGGATAGATGAGGACCACAAGAATTTTCTTGCCAATTTTTATACACTTGCATTTCTGGGTCTTGTTATCCAATGGATACAAAATGGTATGAAAGAACAGCCCGAAAAAATCATAGAAATCTTATCTATAACAGTACACGGAAGTATGATTAATTCATTAGAACAGTATGAAGTATTCAATAAGACAAAATCAAGATAAAATTGAGTTACCATGGTGTTATTGCATAAAAATCTCTAAAGTATTATATTGTAAGCAAGGGGATGAATTAAGATGTTAGACATAATAATAAAAAACGGTTGTATAGTAGACGGAACAGGTATCACTTCTTATCAAGGGTGTTTAGGAATAAAAGATGGAAAAATGACAAAAATAGAAAGTAATATCGATGAACCAGCGCTAGAAATTATTGATGCTTCTGGACTAGTAGTTTGTCCAGGGTTTATTGATGTGCACAGCCATAATGATTTAGTACCCTTTATGGATGAATCTATTCAAAATTTAAAATTAATGCAAGGTGTAACCACGGAGTTTGTAGGCCAATGCGGACTTGGTGTTATTCCTTGCATTGAAGGTGAAAATAGTATATGGAAAAACTATATAAGAGGAGTAGTTGGTGATCCTAGTTTTAACTGGGAGTTTTCTGATGTTGATGATTATATACATCAAATAACTTCAAAAGGCCTCAAAAATAATTTTACAATTCTTATTTCACATGGAGCAATTAAGACAAGTGTTATGGGCTTTGACAGTAGAATATCAACTAAAAAGGAAATTAACGCAATGTGTAGTATAGCGGAGAATGCTATGATGTCTGGTGCTTTTGGCATGTCTCTAGGGCTTCAATATATACCTGGTATTTTCAGCACAAAAGATGAGTTAATAGCTATTTGCACAGTTATAGCAAAGTATGATGGAATTGTTATGGTTCATCTTAGAAATCATGATGATACTATAACAAATGCACTAGAAGAAATAATTTATATAGCGAAGCAGTCTAAGGTAAATCTTCATATTTCACACATGAGGTCTTATAACTCTAAGGAGTTGGGCTGTGATGCAGAAAGGCTTATGAATTATATAGATAACGCAGTAACGCAGGGAGTTAAAATAACTTTTGATGAGCATTTATATTTATCAGGAAGTACCCTTATGACTCAGCTTTTACCACCTTGGATTACAGCTGGAGGTAGCGCCGAAATGGTCAAAAGACTTCAAGATAAAAATATGATCTTAAAGCTTAAAGCAGAACTTATAAGCATCAAAACTCACTATAAAGGCTGGGACAATTATAGCTTAATTACAGGTTGGTATGGCATACTTATAACTTCAGTAAAAGAGAAGAAAAATTTAAAATACCTTGGGAAGACTGTAGGTCAGATTGCTAGTGATTTAGGTATTGATGCTGTAGATTTTGCAATAGAACTGCTTATAGCAGAACAGTTTGGAGTAGCAATAGTAACCCTAAATGTATTTTCGGAAGAGGATACATTTAAACTAATAAAGCATCCACTTCAAATGGTCGGCTCAGATAGCATACCAGCTGGAAATCCACATCCAAGGCTCTATGGGAACTTCCCCCTTTTTATAGGTAAATTTGTGAGAGATAAAAAGATTCTTTCTCTTCCGAATGCTATATATAAGATGTCATATTTGCCTGCAAAAACTTTAGGTCTTAGTGATATAGGAGAGCTAGCTGTTGGCAAGACTGCTGATATAACTATATTTAATTTAAAAGAAATTAAAGGTTTTGAGGATTACTTTAATCCAACTAAAGCTCCTGTTGGAATTAAATTTGTTGTATTAAATGGTAAGGTTGCAGTAAGAGATTGCATAGTATGTAAGAGCAAACATGGAAAAGTCTATAGAAAAGTATAGTTCTGCAAAAGTAGTGTTATATGCTCACAGTACAAGTTTCATAAAACATTAACACTTATATAAAGGTATTATGGTATACTAAATTGTAAGGAAAACACATGGCATTATAAAGAATATACTTGAAAATTTAAGGAGAGAATAGCTTTGAAAAAGAGAATCTTATTAACATCTCAAACTGAAGATAATATAAAAGCACTATATAGTTACTATGAGGAAAATATAAAAAAAACTCGTACTGATATCATTGTAGAATATAGCAGTTTCCATAAGTATAAACACAATAAATTTCTATACTATAAGCTAAGAGCTAGTCAAATGCTTAAAAATTATTCTGTTGTTGTTTCTGATTATACAACTAGTGTTTTTTCAAAAGCTCAAGATGGTGTTTTTATGAGTCATGGTTATGGCACTAAAAAGACACCGGGAAATAGTGAACTTAACATTAAACGAGAAATGGATCTTTATAAGGGTATTAGAACTAAAATAAAAAATGTTGTAACCCTGTCTGAAAGAGATAGCACATATTTTTTGAGATCTACTGAATTAGATAAGTATCCTCTCCCAAATTATATGCCACTAGGATTACCAAGAAATGATATGTTATTCGACAAGGAATATATTAATACTTGCAGGGAAAACTTTGATCTGAAACATAATACTAAAGATACAAACATTATATTATTTTGTCCAACTTGGAGAGGTTTTAAAATAGAAAAAGATTTTCCAATAACCAAAGATGACTGGATAAGATTTGACAAGTTTATGGGAGAGAATAATTGGAAAATGATTTATCGCCCCCACCCTTTAGAGAGGCTAATAGATGACAAAATTTTTGTGGATATGAGTAATATATTAACAATTAATTTTGATGAAGAAATATCAACTCAAAAGGTACTGGCCATTACTGATATGTTGCTTACTGATTATAGTTCTATTTATGTAGATTACTTAGTATTAGATAGACCTATTTGTTTTTTGCCCTACGATAGGCTGCAGTATGAAAACGAAAGAGGGCTTGCTATAGATTTCAGCAAATATATAGATACACCAGGTCCTAAACTTCAGAACATCGATGATTTAATAAATTATATAAATGAAACTAAGAACCAAGATCAATATATAGATATTAGAAAAAATGCTCAAAAGAACTTCTATCAGTACTTAGATGGGGATAGTTGCAAACGAGTGTGGGGTTTAATATTAGCTCTTGCAGGTAAAAAGGAAAACCATAAGTTAATTTAAACTCATGGTTTTTCTATTCCCCTATTAATTTCTTAAATTCCGTACTTTGGCGTACATTATCAAAATCCTCTTCACCTTTTGCTGCATTTTTAATATTGGGGTTAATATCAATGGCTAGTGTCAAATACTTTATAGTATTGCTCCTATCCCCTTTCCTTCCATAGATACTAGCTATACCATAATAACTCCATTCGAAATTTTCCAATTCTAAATCTTTTTTATACCATTTAATAGCTTCATCATAATGTCCAAATAATTCATTAGCTAGTGCTTTATTGAATGTTGCATACCCATAATCAGGTTTAAGTTTTAAAGATTCATCAATTTGCTTCATACCGTTTATAAAATCTCCATTGTAAGCTAACGAAATTCCTAATACAGCATAGGCTTTATAAAAGTTAGGGTCTTCCACTATGACTTTCTTTTCCGTTTCAATAGCTTTCTCGTATTGTTTTGCAAAAAATTCATCATATCCTATTTTCCACATCTTTTCTAAATTCGCTTGTCTTTGTTTTATATCTTGCTGTTTTTTAATTTCCATTCCTTTTGATTGTTCTATTTTGGTTACTTTACTTTCAATGATTTTTATCTCAGTATTATTATTTGTTACATTAATATTTTTGTTTTCTTTATTATTGTTATTCTTTCCCACGTCCACTATTATTACCACTGCTATAATAGACAAAACAGCAAAAGTTAACAGTTTTAATTTAATTGATTTTGATTTCACATTCCCACCTATTCCCTTTGTCAAAGATTATAATTTATCAGATGTAACCGCACTATAAATATTATTTTTTGGGATTCAATTTTGCTTTAAACTGTTCTAAATTCAAATTAGAACTTACAAAAATTCTCCCTAATGAATAAATATTGTCATCCTTATCTATCCAGCCATACTGCGTTGAAAAAGCTAATTTATAACCTGATTCTTTAGCAGCTTTTCTTGTACTATCATTGTTCACCCCATAAGGATATGCAAAATAATTTATGTTCCTGCCCAATATCTTTTCTAATTTAGCTTTTGAAGCTGTCATTGTTTTTACATTATCACTATAGGATATCTTATCTAATTGTTCATGTGCAGTTGTGTGACTTGCAATTCTCATATTGTTTGAATCCATGGATCTTATTTCATTAGATGTTAAATAATTTTTTTCAGTATCTATTGTATTAGTAATTACAAACACAGTGGCTTTTAATCCAAATTCCTTTAGTATAGGATATGCATTAGTGTAGTTATCCTTATATCCATCATCGAAAGTTATAACTATTGGTTTGATAGGTACTAATTTACCTGTTTGCATATAACTATAAAGCTCATCTACTGTTAATGTTGTATACTTATTATCTTTAAGATATTTCATTTGCTCCTTGAATTTCTCTTTTGGAATTCTTGCTGTATTCCCTTTTTCATAACTAATAGAATGATACATTAATATTGGTATTTTACTATTATGCACATGAAAAATAGGTACAACCTCAACAACTTTTTTTTCAATTTTCGAACTATCATCTATGCCCAGTTCGATTGTTTGTTTAGGTGTTGATTTTTCATCTTCACTATTTACTTTAGGTGTTTTTTTTTCATTTAGTGCATTTATATTATTTATTTCACTATTATTTATTTCGCTATGATTTATTAACCTAGCAACTTTATAAATTAGGCCTACACTTCCTATAAGCAGAACTAATATAATTATTATAAATGATTTCTTATTTAAATTCATAATATTCCCCTTTTCACTATTTATTCTTAATATGAGCCCATCATACCTATACTATATATAATAACAATTTTTCGACATTAAATATAGTACAAATTGCTTTATATAATATATATTTTTAATAGTTTTAAATTAATTTATACTGGTTAATGCAGAATTTCGCATTGTTTATACAATGTTCATCATAATTATTATACAAATAGTGCATAAGCTTAGAAAAAAGGATATAATAAAAGAGCTTATAACCAATTGTATTGTAAATAAAAATAAAATAAATAAATATGAAAGTAGTGAATTGAATGGAACAAGATTCGAAAAAATTTTTAAAGAGCTTATTTGGATTTTCAGTTGGCCCCATAGTGGCTGCTGTTTTGGCATTTATTACGGTACCTGTTACAACTTACTTTGTTTCGCCTGATGACTTTGGAAAAGCAGCTATGTATACTATGGGTTATACTTTAAGTTCAATGTTTGTTTTTTTAGGATTAGATCAAGCTTTTGTAAGAGAATATAGCGAGAGTGAAAATAAAAATAATTTATTCTGGAATTCTTTGATTTTCCCCTTAATCTTCTCTATTATATTGGCTTTTCTTTATGTGATTTTTTATAAACAGACATCCATGCTAATGTTTGATAGCGTAGAAAAGTATATAATAATTATATTAGCACTATCCTTACCTTTTGCAATAATAGATCGATTTAATTTACTGGTATTAAGAATGGAAGAAAAAGCTAAAGTATATTCTTTTTTTAATATCTTAAATAAACTATTAAATATAGTGGTATTAATTCCATATTTAATATTTATTGATAGTAGTTTTAAAGGCATCATAAATGCAACTTTTATAAGTTTGATTATAATCTGTGTAGTAGAAAGCTATTTTGTAAAACATGTTTGGAAAGTTAAATTTACACTTGATAAAAAATTGCTTGTAAAATTATTCAAATATGGTATACCTCTAGTACCAGCGACAGTAATTGGTTGGTTATTTAGTTCTATGGATAGGATTGCACTTAGGCAATGGTCTACATTTAATGAAATTGGAATCTATTCAGCTGCTTTTAAAATAGTAGCCGTTTTAGGAATTATACAAAGTGCATTTTGTACATTTTGGGTTCCCACAGCATTAAGGTGGCATAAAGAAAAAGTTTCAAATGATAAATATGTTCAAGTTAGTGACACAATTTTAGCAGCAATGGTTGTTGTATTTTCATTTATTGTACTCTTTAAAGATGTAATAATAAGATTACTTTCTTCAAATTATATTACCGCTGCAAAAAGTGTTCCGTTTTTATTGCTTTTCCCAATTATGTACACAATATCTGAAACTACAACTTTAGGAATTTCTTTTTCTAGAAAAACATATTTTAATATAATAATATCCTTAGTTGCTGCATTAAGTAACTATGTAGGGAATTTATTATTAGTTCCTAAACTTGGATCAGTTGGAGCATCTATATCAACAGGAATTTCTTATATAATATTTTTCTGGATGAGAACACTAATATCCCGAAGATTATGGTTTAAGTTTGATTTAAAATTATATTTATATAATACAATTTTAATGATAATACTCTCATTCTGCAGCATTACAATTAATAATGTATTTATTAATTTAGTTATTGTATTACTTCTTCTATTTGTAAATAGAGTTTGTCTTTTAAACATAATTAATGTAGTTAAATCATTTATATCTAGTAAATTTGGCAAGAAAATATAGTAAAACCTTTAATACCGTTTGCTCCAGCAGGAAGTTTGTCATTCACTAAAAAAAAGCACCTGTAATTCAAACACTTTTTTTAAGTGTACATCCGACATACATAAAAACCGGCCACATCGTGGATAATATCCCCATGATTGGGCCGGTTTTAGTTTAAGCACTCCTCTTTCTTTTCAGTGCTAGCATCGCATTCCACAATGTAAAAAGTCATATATTTTTTATATCCGCTTATTTGATTCATATAATTCTTTAATATCATTTCTTCTTAAATCTCGATTGCATCGCTCGCTTTACAACATCAAAAAAACTTAACGAATTAACCATATGATTTGGCTCAACATATTTTCGAATAGCACGAAGTACTTTTTTGGGTTCTTTAGAAGAAAAAATATAGTTACCATTTTTCTTCGTTTGGATCGCATATCGTGGAATCCACTTTCCTTTTAGCAATACGGACGCAATGACATTTTCAACATCTTCCCAAGGAATTTGAATATATTTGCGAGAATCACGAGAATTATAAAACTCAAAACCTTTGTCGCCGATCATAATTTTCCCATATTCAGTAAAACCCGTTAAGGCTGTTGCCTCAATTACTAGATCCACCTTTGTATTGAGTGATTGAACCATACTATTTACCTCTCTTCTATTATATGTTTTTTATTAATTTCTATTAATTATTTTACTTATTGCCTATAATTTATAATATACCTTCTTAAGATGAAATAATCAAGTGGTGCAAGGCACAACCGTCAAAAACAGTTTTACTAAACATAAAATTAAATCATATCCTGAGGAGATGCAATATTAACATACAATCTGAAACTCCCACGCATAAATGCATGGGGTTCTTAAGTACTAAATAACTTTCTTTAATGCTCTCAGTAATAAAAAAACCCAGGCTAAAAGCCCAGGCTCGAGTTGAAATATTACATTAAACCGATTAAGTGGAAACCAATCCCGACTGCGAATAGTCCAAAAATAATTGCAATTGGAGATATTTTCTTCTTAAGCAACCACATACAAAGTAATGTAAGTCCTAATCCTGCAATTCCAGGAATTAAAGAATCCAAGTTATTTTGTAGTGTTGTAACCTTATCAGAAGTTAATGACAAACCACTTCCTTGTTGTAGCAGTGCTTGTTTAATACCTTCTGCTCCAGCAGGAATTTTGGTCCAATCAATGAATGCACCCTTAGCTAACTTAACGGTTGATACTATAGGTGTAAATGAAACGGATACCCATCGGTTAACTAATGATCCCAAAATGAACATACCAAGGATGGATGCTCCTTTTGTAACATCTTGTAGTAAATTACCTGATACGTCATCGGTAATACGAGAGCCTGCTTTGTAACCAAATTCTTGTGTATACCACGTAAATGACATACGGATAGCATTCCAAGCGAGGAAAAAGATAATTGGTCCAAGTATGTTACCAGCCATAGCAAGCGCGCCAGCTAATGCCCCTAAAATTGGCCTAACAGTAAACCAGAAAACTGGATCACCTACGCCCGCTAAAGGTCCCATCATACCAACTTTAACACCTTGAATAGTTATGTCATCGATTGGCAAACCATTTGCACGGTCTTCCTCTAAGGCTAATGTTACACCAATGACTGGTGAAGCTACATATGGGTGAGTGTTAAAGAACTCCAAGTGACGTTTGAGTGCAGCTGCACGATCTTCTTTAGTCTTATATAATTTTTTGATTGCGGGAATTAATGCGTATGCCCAGCCACCGTTTTGCATTCTTTCGTAGTTCCAAGAACCTTGAAGGAAAGTTGAACGCCACCAAACAGAAATACGATCTTTTTTTGTTAATGTTATTTTATTTGCCATTTTCGTGTCCTCTCCCTTCTTAGTAAGTGTCTATAATATCGCCTAATGGATCACCAGTATTTGAGCTTCCACCATTACCTGAGCCGCCTTGTTTAGTAAGCTTCAAGTAAATAAGAGCCACACATACACCGATTGCCCCTAGTCCGATAAGTGTAATTTGTGAAATAGTTGCAAGTACAAAACCAATTGCAAAGAATGGCCATACTTCTTTTGTAGCCATCATGTTGATTACCATTGCATAACCAACAGCTACCACCATTCCACCACCGATTGCGAGTCCACCTGTTAACCAAGTAGGCATAAGGTTAAGTGCTCTACTAATCGGACCAGCACCAACTGCTAAGATAAGAGCTGCTGGAATTGCAATACGTACACCTTGCATACAAATAGCAATGATATGCCACATTTCAACTTTTCTGAAATCTCCTTGCTTAGCAGCAGCATCCATGAAATGTACAAACACTGTAGCAATCGTACGACAAAGAATTGTTAATAATAACCCTGCAACTGCTAGAGGAACAGCAATAGCATAAGCTGCTGGAACTCCTGCGGTGCCTTGGCCACCAAGAACTAGAATAATTGCAGATGCAACAGATGCAAGCGCTGTATCTGGTGCTACGGCAGCGCCTATGTTTGCCCAACCTAGAGCAATCATTTGAAGAGTACCACCTAAGATTAGGCATGGCAATAAGTTACCTGTAACTAAGCCGATTAACGTACAAGCAATTACTGGTTGGTGGAATTGGAATTGATCCAAGATACCTTCCATACCAGCTAGAAATGCCACTAAAACGACTAATATGATTTGAACAACATTTAGATCCATGATTATTAATCCTCCTTTTTTATCTAACTCGTTAGATTATTTTAGTTTATTTAATTCCGCTTGTGCTTTTTTAAGAATTTCGGCCATATTTCCTTTTGAATCATTTGGAACTTTACGAACATCAAAAGTAAGTCCAGCTTGTTTAAGCTTATCGAAGGTATCAATATCGTCTTGATTGAAAGCAAGTACTTTATTTGGTTGAACTTTACCTATAGCATGAGCCATAGATCCAACATTAATTGTCTTCAGTGGTACTCCACCTTCTACCACTCTAAGTACATCTTGTGGATTTTCAAAAAGAAGCAATGCACGTTGTCCGCCAAACTGTTGATCATTTTTTGCAAGTTTAATCATTTGTTTAATTGGAATAACGTGAGCCTTAACACCCGGTGGAGCAGCTTGCGTAATCAATTTACTACGAAGCTCATCTTTGGATACTGCATCTGACACCACAATAATACGGGTCGGTAACACACTTTTTGACCAAGCAGTCGCAACTTGACCATGCAGTAAACGGGAATCAATACGAGCTAAAACATATTCAAATGATCCAGGTGTACCTAAATTCGCTTGCCCTGCGGTCGCCTCTGAAGATTTACCAACATCTTCTGGTTCTAATTCTTCAGGCTTAACTTTAACTCCTTGTTTAGCTGGTTTTAAGATATAAGCCGCAAGTTCCTGTGCGGATTCCATTGAAGAACGTGAAGCATAAGCTTCAATAACCATTGGTAGATTCATACCAGCTACGATAGCCCATTTGTCTTTGTGTTCTTCAAATAGACCATTAGCTTGGTTGAACGGAGTGCCGCCCCAAAGATCAACTAAGAATAAAACCTCATCTTGGTTGTCAAAGGATGCGATTGCATCTTTCATTTTTGCTTTAAGATCATCAGGGCCTTCACTAGGCATCAACGTAACAGCTTGCACGTTTTCTTGTTCTCCAAAAATCATCGCGCCAGATTGCAAGATGCCTTTAGCAAATTCTCCGTGACTAGCAAGAATAATTCCTACCATCTTTTATACCTCCTATTTTTTTATTTATTACAGTAAAATTTATATAAAAGTTTTGAAAAACCTGTAACCAAAATTAATAATTATGAAATATTTCAATCTTATAGTTTTGACATTAAATCTACTTTTGAATCTGAAGAAATTTTTCTTATTTCTAATTCAATGCCTTTTTCATTTAATTTTTTGAAGGCTTCAACATCTGTATCATCTACTGATATTACACTAGTTATTTGTTTCTTTCCCGCTTTAAATGACATACCACCAATATTTACACTCTTTATGGCTACTCCACCTTCAACCATTCTTAAAACATCAGTTGGATTAGTGAATAAAAATAGCACTCTATCATCTTGGTATTTCGGAATATTATAAGCTCTTATTGCCTCATCAATTCCTACAACACTTGATTTAACTCCTGGAGGTGCAACTTGCTCTAAAAGTGTCTTTCTAATTGGATCCTTTATTACATCATCATTACATACTAGTATCCTTTGACATTTTGTGTATTTTGACCAAATTGTTGCTACTTGACCATGTATTAATCTGTCATCAATTCTTGCAAGCACTATATTCATTATAAATTACCCCCCTTATCAGCAATTTCACCTAAGTTGTCACATTTATATATAGCAATTGCCGTGCCAAAATAGTGTATTATTTTTTTGAGTTTGTGTTAAATCTTTTAAAATGGCCATTTTTTACTTAAAATTCTTTTTCATTTTTTTATATTGATACACTTATTATATAGTTTTAATACTAATTTTAATTTTTCGCTAATGAAAAAGTGTATCAAAAGAGAAGTGTATCAGTATATTATTCTTCAAGTTCCTTGTTTTATTCTGCAAGTTCATTGTATTGTTCTGTAAAAATTTCGCAAATATAATATATTTCGTCCTCTGTTAGTCTAATATTAAGTGCTTCTTTAAATTTGAGAGCAGCTTCCTCAACATATTTTAAGACTATAGCATCTATTTCACCACTGTCTCCACCATAAATGAGTGTTTCCTTTATTACCATTCTCTCTAAGGCACAACCTACATGGATCATCAATTTAATTTTAAAGGAGTTAATAAAATTCTTATCCATTTCTTTTTCTAATACACTTATAAAATTCATTAATACACTAATAATCTTATGTGGATTTAGGAATGTTAAAAATTCAGTTAAGCTATCTTCGCAAAGTTCTTTAACCACTATATTTTCTTCTTTTATATCTGTAGGTATATTATTCTTTTGTATTATGTCAATAATACGTTTTTCACCATCACCGCCAATAAGTTTCTCTATTGATATAAATGGTGCATCTATTTTGGGGTCCATAATCCCTACCGTTACTAAAATAGTGTATTGATTCATTAATTCCTTTAACTCAGCTTTAATATTTGTTACACCTATTGGGATAATGATTATTTCATCTCTTGTTATATTAATTACTATGTTATTAACTAATTCTTTAAGTTTTTTCGCGGTACCTTCACCTGTAGAACAAATGGTTATTATAGCTTTATTCTTTTGATGCACTAAGTCTCTTGAATCTTTACTATAAGTACCATATCCCTTAAAGTCTTTTAAAGAATCATATAAAGTGTCTAAATCCATATCAAGCATATTTGCCTTTCTAACTGCTTCAAGTACTAATGGTGTTGATGTCATATCAACAGTTTTTACTCTTATACCTGTTTTTTCAGTTATAATAGAATCGAAGCTTGTTAATGATCCCATGTCCACAAGCAGTAGTACTCCCCGTCCCATATCAATTTCATTTACCTTTTCTATTATATCATTAAGCACCCTTTGTGGGCCTACATCAAGGGGCATATCTACACTCTCTACAACTCCTTCTCCTAAGAGTTTCTTTGCAACATTAACCATTGAGCTGGCCGTACTACTGCCATGTAGAGCCACTATCACAGCTACTCTTTGATTGTTTTGTTCTTCTTGCACTGAGCTAATAAGAAGTGTTAAGTAAATCACCTCCATATCAGGTACTACTATATTATATTTTTTCTCAATAAGATCTTTTATTTTAAGTGATATTTTAAATTCTTGTTGTTTATCATTAATTGTATTCTTTATATTGGTATATTTTAGACTTCTTCTACTCTCTATCCTTTTTAAGAATGCACTGATGTGAAGGCTAAAAGCATATAGAAATCTTTCACTAAACTTTCTGTTTAACTCTACTTCTACAAGCACTTTAACTTCCTCCGCAAATTGAAGTGTATCCTCATTTACTAACTTCAGTATCTTTTCTCTATCTTGAGCAATATTCTTTCCCTTTTTATAAAAGCATTTAAGGTGAATATTGATATCCGTTGTTATAAATTTTTTTATATATTCGTCATCTGCACCTTCATCTTTTAAAATAGCTGCCTTGTCTTCAATTATTTTATATAAATTAAAGGTTGGCTCAGAGGAATCTTCTTCTATGAGAACCCTAAAACCCTGTGGCATCACTACCATCTGATTATCGAAGTATTGGGATAGCTCCTCCTCCTCCATTTTCTTGCTACTTAATGAAAATATGCCATTTTTTATATCTGATGGTAAAGATTTAAAATCTATCTCAATGAAATCTTTATTATTTATGCTATTTAAAAAACCATTAGCACAGACTAATTGTATATTAGATTTCATCTGACCAATATTTCCATAGGAAGCACTTCCTATAATTGCCTTTACAGCTTCCCCCTCTACCTTTATTTGCTTGTTTACTCTATGAGCTTCATTTGCTAGGAGAAATTTTACTATATCTAACTTATCTTTGCCAGGCCGTTCTTCTAAATTAGGGAGGGATATAACTATAGGAATTCTTCTTACAAAGGTCTTTAAAAGTGAAGATGCAGGATCCTCTGTGGTTGCTCCTATAATACGTACAGTAGATTTTCTGTTTCTTTCTGTTTCGCCGAGTTTACCGTAAGTTCCCGTATCTATGAAATAAAATATCATTTCCTGTCCTTCAGGCGGAAGTCTATGAATTTCATCAAGGAATAGTATCCCACCATTAGCCTTGGCTACAAGGCCTTCTTTTTCAGAATCCGCTCCTGTAAATGCACCTTTTATATGACCAAACATATGTGATAATAGAAGTTGGGGATTATTATAATAGTCTGCACAATTAAATAACACAAAGGGAGACCTTTCTTCTAATCTTTTAACATACACAGCATATTTATACATCATATTAGCAAACAGTGTTTTACCCACACCTGTAGGTCCTACTATAAGTGTGTTAAGCCCATTAGGTGGGTAAAGAACGGCTGCTTTAGCTTGCTCAATATGTGTTCTTAAACTGGTATTATATCCTATAAGGCTATCAAAAGGGTTCTTTTCTGCCTCTTCTGTTTTATCATCAGCTATGAATTTATTAAAATTTTCTACTTCTAAAGGACCAGTTTGCAGCTTAAATCCTAAAAGTTTCTCTACTATTTCTCTATCCAAAAATAGTACTGGCCTACCTTTTATCTTTATTATCTTGTCAGCTCTAAGCAGATTGTTTAGCTCAAGACTTACATTGTTTCTCATCATATCGAGGCTTTCTGCTATTACCCCCGCACTAAACCCTCGCCCTGCCTTAATATCTTTTAGAAGATATTCTTTAGATTGCTGGGCCATGTAACTATATATCTTATCGATTCTTTTCATAAGTTCCACCTCGTTTATACATTAAATTATTTTTTCATATGCTCTAACTACTATAATACACTATTTAATACACTTTTAGATAGTGTATCATTTTTATATATTTTCTACTTCTTTCCTTTTACTACATCGTTAACTAATTTTCTAATAGTGAAAAAGACACTGTGAAGTATATTAGAAAAGGATAAATATATTTGATTCATATATTTATCCTCTTTTTAAATTGTCATTCTATTCTTTGAAAAAATGTAAATTTCAGCAATCATCAACAACACAATTGATACTATCACAGTTGTAATCACTTCCATGTATTGGTTAGAAAATCCGGATGGGGATACGTGTTTAATCAAAATACCTGCATATGCCCATATGAGAACAAATCCATAGGCGATATCTCTATTTTTAAGTATTGTAGTAATTCCAATAATTAACCCCACAGATATAATAATTACTGTCCAAATAGGTTCTGATATTCCCAATCCATCCCAACCTAAACTCACGAGAAGAGTGGTTACATTAGCGATTGTCGCCACAGTAATCCATCCAAAGTAAATACTAAAGGGAAACTTTATAAAGAATTTCTCTTTAAATGAAAGGTTCTCTCTTTTTATAATCTGATTAATGATAATTAAACACACAAGGATAACAACCATTAACAAGGTTGACAATAGAATGTAGCGGTAGTGCCATGAAAATATCCATATTGAATTTGCAATGGAGGAAATTGAAAAATACACTCCAATTTTTTCTAATAAATCTACTGAACTTTTACTTTTGTTATTTTGAAATAAACCAGCTTGATAAATTGTATAAGCTGCTAGTTCAAAGTAAATAAGACCCCATATAGCAAAGGTTATACCTGCTGGTGCAAATAGATTCTTATAAAAATCAGATACTCCCCCTGTTGTTTGTCCATTAATTGGTAGAATATTAGCCAGCGCATTTATTGCAACCATTACTATGAAAGTAACCCCTACAAAAACTTTAATAGATATCTTTGTTTTATTTTCCCTCATTTTTTCAACTCCTTTTACTTTTCTTTAAGCATTAGACTTTAAATCATTTAAAATATTATTGAATTTATCCGGTTCAATATTATAAGTAATACACATGCCATCAAAGTATAATGTATATGCGAAAAAATCTGGATCTGCATTGAATATAAACTTAACATCAAATTCTTGTGCTTTTAAAGTAGGTCCTCTAGCTCCTTTTAAAATATCAAATACTATATCTATATAAACGCCTGGATTACCACCTTGAATAAGAAATTTAAGTCCATCTGAATTAAAAGAGCAGTTGAATATCTCTACATTAAAAGTAAAATAAGGACTTTTATTTGAAGAATTACCCTTATCCTGCTTAATAAATATTCGCCCTTTCTCTTCTAATATCTTCTTGTTTAAAACTTTAAAATCGTGTAGTGTAATCTTTTTTTCAATGAAGTTAGATAGCATTTTTATTCCCCCTCATATAAATCTGTGTAAGTAATTAACTTCTAGTCGTTCCTATATATACTTAACTTTATATATTAATATAATATATCTACTTCTACAAATATCTCGAAATACCTTCCAAATTGTATGTATATATACAAAAAGCACCAGAAATATTTTCTGATGCATTTTATATTAGTAAGGCTGTTTTTAATGCAAAACGCTTTCTGCAATTGTAAGTATGCAGCTATCCGCATCTAGCAGCACTTCTGCTCCAAGAGGAATTGTAATTTTAGGACTGCAATGGCCTGCCATGAAATTATATATGGTAGGTTTTTTAGCTTTCAAGATAATATCATTAAATACCTCCATCAACGTATGATCAAAGTCCTCATATTGCGGCAAACAATTTGTGAAATTCCCTAAAATTATGCCCACACAATCTTCAAGTTTACCTGAAAGCCTAAGCTGAGTAAGCATCCTATCTACAGAGTAAGTAAATTCATCTACATCTTCTAAAAATAGAATTTTCCCCAAAGTATCTATTTCATAAGGAGTTCCAATTGTGGATGCAATTAGCGATAGATTTCCACCTACTATTTTCCCACTGGCCACTCCAGGTACCATTGATTTAATTTCAAAGCCTATTGGATTATCAATCTCACCTAAAGGGTTAATCGAGGTTATTGCATTTAAATAGCTTTTCTTTGAGAATTCATCAAAATCCCCTAGCATATCTGATGCAGCCATAGGCCCATGAAAAGTAATTAGGTCACATTTTTGATTTAACACTATATGAATTGCAGTTATATCACTATAACCTATAAAAATCTTAGGATTTTCTTTAATCATATCATAGTCTAGCTTGTCAAGAATTCTTGGAGTACCGTACCCACCTTTTAAGCAGAAAACTGCATCAATAGTGTTATCCTCAAACATTCTATTTATATCTTTAGCTCGCAATTCATCACTGCCTGACAGATATCCATACTTTTTACCACAGCTTTCCCCTATCACTACAATAAAGCCTTGCTCCTCCAGAACACTAATGGACTTTTCTAGTCCATCAGCCTGCCTCAAAGCACTTGATGGTGCCACAAGTCCTATTGTATCTCCTATTTTTAATGCTTTTGGTTTAATCATTACAAAATGCTCCTTTCTAAGGACTCATTAACAAGCACAAAGTGATCAGCTTCCACTTCAACCCAAGTGTTCTTATAATTATTAGAGTCATCAGGCCTCGGATCATAAACTTCTATAACTCTTTTTCTTTCGATTCTAGGGTCGGGTATTGGAATTGCAGAAAGCAATGCACGAGTATACGGATGAACAGGATTATTAAATAATTTTTCTGTTTCCGCAAGTTCCACTATTTTACCTTTGTGAATTATGGCTAATCTATCTGTAGTGAAACGTACTACTGATAAATCGTGGGAAATAAGCAAATAAGTTAACCCTTTTTCCTTTTGCAGATTAGATAATAAATTTAAAACCTGAGCACGAATAGATACATCTAAAGCAGAAATAGGCTCATCTGCAATAATAAGCTCAGGGTCCATAACTAAGGCTCTAGATATGCCAATACGTTGCCGTTGACCTCCAGAAAATTCATGAGGAAATCTACTTGAAAATTCAGGAAGAAGACCTACATCAAGTAGTGCTTTTTCTACTTTGACTTTCCTCTCTTCTTCATTTTTAAAGTTCTTTAAGTTATATAAACCCTCTGATACTATATAATCTACTTTAGCTCTTTCGTTTAATGAGGCCATGGGATCTTGAAATATCATTTGAATCTTTCTAGTTACCTCTTTATCCAGCTCCCGACTAATCTTACCATTGATTTTTTTCCCTTTAAAAAATATTTCGCCCCCAGCTGTCTCGTTAATTCTAGCTATAGCCCTACCAATAGTAGTTTTACCAGAACCAGATTCTCCCACAAGCCCAAAAGTTTCACCTTTATATATATTGAAGCTAACATCATCAACAGCTGTATATGCTTTTTTCTTTTTTCCAAACCTAACACTGAGATTTTTCACCTCTAATAAAATTTCCTTGGATTTGTCCCTCATATTAATCACTCCCCCACTTCTCTAATAGCACTTTAAGTGCTTCAGGTGGTTCTACACTTGGCGATCTAGGATCCAATAGCCAGGTTTTAGCTTTATGAGTAGGACTTATCGTAAAATATGGTGGTCTTAAAACAAAATCTATTTTTAATGCCTTAGGGTTACGTGATGCAAAGGCATCCCCTTTGATTTCATTAAATAAATTTGGCGGTGTGCCCTTGATAGAATATAGTGGTTCCCCCTTTACCCCAAGCTGTGGAAGGGAGGACAATAATGCCCATGTATATGGATGTTTTGCATTATAAAAAATTTCTTCTGCGCATCCAATCTCTACTATATCGCCACCATACATAACTGCAATTCTATCCGCAACTTTCGCAACCACACCCAAATCATGGGTTATATAAATAATTGATAGTTTATATTTGTTTTGCAAATTCTTTAGGAGTTGAAGTATTTGAGCTTGAATTGTGACATCGAGTGCTGTGGTAGGTTCATCGCAGATAAGTATTTTAGGAAGACAAGCAATAGCAATAGCAATAACTACTCTTTGCCTCATTCCACCTGAGAATTCATGTGGAAATTGATTATACCTAACCTCAGGGCTAGATATTCCAACATCTTTTAGTATGTCTAGCACAATATTCTTAGCTATTTTACCTCTAAGACCTTGATGAAGTTCCACCGCTTCTACAATTTGTTTTCCAATAGTTTTAAGAGGATTAAGTGCAGTCATAGGATCTTGAAATACCATTGCGATTTCTTTTCCACGAATTTTAAGCCAAGGCTTTTCACTTTTGAATTTACCTATGTCCTCGTTTTTATACATAATACTTCCGGAATCAACCCATCCATTCCCATCAAGCAGTCCTATAAATGACTTAGCAAAAACTGATTTTCCAGAACCAGACTCACCAACTATAGCTAGGCTCTCTCCTTGATATAGATCTAAAGAGGCTTCTCTAATAGCAGTTAGTGTACGCCCCCTTAAACTAAACTTAATAATTAAATTTACAACTGATAAAACTATTTTTTTATCCTTATAAATTTCAGAAGTATAATCTTCTACTATATTCTCATCAATATTTTTTAACTTAACTTCCATTTTGAACCTCCTTGTTTCTAGTAGGAATATGATATATTAATTTTGATTCGAATTTTAAGGAAGTTGCCTCTAAACGTGATTTCTAGGATCAGAAGCATCTGCAAAAGTATTACCAATTACATAGAAAGATATAGTAATAACTGAAAGGACTACTGCTGGAAAAATTAGTTGATATCTTAAAGAAGGAACCATCATTATAATTCTTCCCTCATTTATAAGATTTCCAAGTGAAGGTGTGTTTAAAGGCAGCCCTAGGCCAATGTAGGTTAGAAACACTTCGGCTCCTATAGCCATTGGAATAGCTAGTGCTAATTGAAGCATAATTACTGAAACTAAATACGGAAGTAAATTTTTTGTAATAATTCTACTTATAGGAGTCCCCAGACACCTTGAAGCTAAATTATATTCTCTATCACGAATTATAATTATTTGGTTACGTACAAATCTAGCCATACCTAACCAATTTGTAAGACACATAGCAACCACCAAAGTGAGAATACTAGGCCTCAAAATGTAGGCCAATAACACCATAATAATTGTATTCGGAATATTGTCCAGTACATTATAAATCTCTGTTATGATCCCATCTAATGCTCGAACGTAACCCCATAAGCATCCAACCGTTATTCCAATAATTCCTTGCCATACTCCCACTAATATTCCTATTAAAAGTGAGGTCCTGGTTCCACTCCATATTCGAGACCAAAGGTCCTGCCCTATAGAATTAGTACCAAACAAGAACTCACTATCTGGTGCTTGATTTCTTAGTTGAATGCCGGTATTCACGTTATTATAGATCATAGTAGGTGATTTCTGATTTGGTAAATATGGCTGTACCACCGTATAAGTAATTAAAACTGTTATTATAATCAGTAGGGTTGTAGCCACTTTATTTTTTAAAAACACTTGGAAAGTAGATTGCCAATAGGAATAATTAGAGTACCCAGTCCTCTCTGCCCCACTCTCATCATAGTTTGCAAAATCAAAGAGTGAAGGGTCAATGTCATTTAGTCTCTTATCGAATTTCGTATTACTCATCTAGTGCCTCCTTGCTTATCTAGATTAATACGTGGATCAAAACCCGCCATAAGCATGTCTCCTAGAAAAAGACTAATAATACCAACCGAAGCATATATTAAAACTAATGCTTGAACTATAGGATTATCCTGTCTTTGAATAGTATCAACAAGTAATCCGCCAGTACCTGGTATTGAGTATAGCGATTCAATATATATAGATCCTACTAAAGTATATAAGATAGATGCTGGTAAATACTGAGCCATAGGAACAAATGCATTTCTAAGTACATGTTTTTTCATTATAACTTTATTACTAAGTCCCTTAGCTCTAGCAAGTTTTATATAATCCTTATTTAATTCATCTACCATATAACGTCTCATCCACATTGCATATCCAGCAGTTGGTCCAAGCGACATAGATAAAACAGGAAGTATAAAGCTTAATGGGTTACCTTTATCAAATAGTATTGGAAGTTTAAATATATCTGTCACATAAAGCTGCAAAAAAAGATAATAAACCGCAGCTGGTACCGCATTTATAAATACAATATATCCATTGCCTAACTTGTCCCAAAATTTATTTTTGCTTCTAGCCATTAATATTCCAGAGCTAATGCCTGATACAAGAGCAATTGCCAGAGCTCCTAGCCCAAAATATAAGGAGTAGAAAATTTTAGAATTAATAATTTCAGTAACTGCAACTTTAGGCCTATATGTAATGGAAGTGCCTAAATCACCTTTAGCTAAACCCTTGTAAAAATTTCCGAGTTGATGGTACCAAGGGTCCCTTAATCCCAAATTCGTCAAGATTGATTCTCTTTGTACTAAATCCAATTTTTCATAACCCTGCCCAAAATATCCTTCTTCCGGCATTAACCTCATGAATAAAAAAACAATTGTAATTACAATAAAAAGTGTGACTATAGATTTTCCCAATCTTTTTAACGAATATTTTAACAATCGCTTCCACCCCCCATTTATCCTTTAATAATATGTAATTAGCAAGGATGTTAAAATAACCATCCTTGCTAATATTTTTGTTTATTTTGCAGTGGCAGCTACCTTAAGTGCTGTAGCTCGTCCTGTTTGCCAAGTTTCAAACCCACTTTTATACGTCTCTGTATTCATTGCTTTATCCATAATCTTTTGCCCTTTAAATTTATTCGCAGAAACTCCAAATGGTGAATAAGGTGATGTAAATGGCTCTAACCGTGTAGCTATAAAACCACCACCACCTAAACTATAAGGTATAACAAGAGCTTCATCAATTAAGAATTGTTCTGCCTCTGAAAATAACTTATAACGTTTTTCAGTATTTAAAACTTCTGCCTTTGCAGCATTAACCATATTCTCATATTTGCCCTTACCACTCGCATCTTTATATTCAGTAGCTAAATTGATGAACCCATAATTACTTTCTGAGGTAAATGGATCTGTATAAGTTTGTGGATCTGCATAATCTGGTCCCCAGTTACATTCCATAAGCGAATAATTGCCAGCACGTCTTGTTGCATTTAAGAATCCAGTAGGTGGATATGGCAATATAATTATATCAATGTAATCTGCTCCTAGTAGCTTCTCCATTTGCTGTTCTATTACCTGTGCCCTATTAGTCCAGTCTGAAGAAGCCGTACTATATGGCATCACTATTTTTACTGGGAATGTAACTTTCCCTTTTAGTTCTTCCATTGCTTTAGTTTTAAAGTCTTTGGCCTTAACACTATCAAAGTTGCTTTTAGCGGAAGTGGCTGCAAGTGTTCCTAACGCAGTATAATCTACACCCTTTATATCTATGAAATTTTTAGGTGTAATTGTATTACTTAATCTTCTTTCTGGTTCATAAGGTTCTGCAGTCATCATGGCTGCTTTTTTATCTAAGGCACTAAAAAGTGACTTACGGAAATTCGAATTATTAACAGCTAATTTCCAATTTTTAGGTTCATACTTTGCATCGAATTTTGGTTGAAAATTGAAAGCATAAAAATATGAATAGAATGTAGTTGCAATAGGTCGTACTGTTTCTTTTTTAGTCACATCCTTCATCCATTCATCAATGGATGACGTAGGAATTATAGCATCAGTAATTTGTCCCCTTGAAAATAATTCTGGTGAAAGTGTAGTTGCTTCCTTATTATAGCTATAAGTTAATTTCTTAATAAACACATTCTCTTTATCCCAATAATTTTCATTTGCAACAAACACTCTAGAATTTTGTGGTTCAAAGGTTTGCAAAAGATAGGCACCATTATATAGTAAATTCTTATTGTCTGTACCAAACTTAGCTCCAACTTCTCCTAAAAATTTTCCGTTAATTGGCATGAAACAAACATAAGTAAGCATTGATAAAAAGTAAGGTTTAATTGATTCTAAGGTATACTCTAATACATATTTACTCTTTGCCTTAACACCAACCTCCGAAAAATCTTTTACTTCTCCCTTATAATACTTTTCTCCATTTTTCAGAGCACTATAAGCAATATTAGCTGTTTCTGAATTATTTTTTTTATCAAGTACATATTTCATTGAATCTACAAAATCTTGAGCCTCTACCTGCGCATATTCTTTTCCATCATTAGTTACCCATTTAACACCTTCACGCAAATTAAATGTCCAAATAAGTCCATCACTAGATACACTCCAATCTTTTGCCAAAGAAGGTTTTACTACACCATATTTATCATAGTCTACTAAACAATCCACTAAATTCGCTGCTGCCGCAAATTCATTTTCGCTAGCCGTAACTAAATAATTTAGTGTAGTAAGTTCTCCAGAGTATACAGTAGAATACTCTTGCTTAACCTCTGTAGTGCTTGTCTTTGTATCTGCTTTTTTACACCCGGATAGCATTGAAATACTTAACATAGCGGTAAGCATTAATGAAATACCTTTTTTCATTTTTTTCCCCCTTTATTTTTAATAGTGTACCAGATTTAATCTTTTCGATATAGACTTATACAATAATGGACTTTAATGGCTTTTAATTACAAATAGTATTCTTTCTAACATTATAAACATTATCTACACTTAAATCAATATGATTTTTGCAAATTTGATAATCTTTATAAGCATTCCTTCATTTTTTGTCAAATTCTGAATATAAGGTTTAGAAAAATACTAAACTCACAAATAACATTAGCTGCTCATTACATAATAAAAAGTTCAAATTCTACATCAGTAATTTTATATTCACTATAGTTACAGTCTTCAAAATGCCACCATTCAGTATCGATTGTAATAAATTCATATTTTTCCATAATGCCAGTTAAAAAATTAATATTTTTCAATTCTTCTTCACTCATGCCTTCATAATTTCTGCAAGCCTTATCAGAGAAATCATCAAAATTCGAAGGCATTTTAAGTTCTTTTCCAAACTCATTAACGAGAGTTATATCAACCGCAGTACCAGAGCTATGTCTCGATCCCTTCTTGTTAGGATTTGCAATAAATCTTTCATCGAAAACAAGATCCCAAAATATCTTTTGTACATACATTGGCCTATAAGCATCCCATATCTTTATTCTATATCCCAGTTTTTTAAATTCAGCATTGGCATTTATTAATTTTAATGCTGTTTCTCTCTGGAGAACACATACATTTACTGGATATACTACGGTTTTAGTAAAATTATCTGTTGTTGCATATTTTAAATCAAAAATAAAACTACTATCCATATCAGATACATTAACCAGATTATTTACTTCCCTAAAATATTTAATGGTCATTACAAATAATTCCTGTTATTATCTTCATTTTGTGCACTCCCCGAAATTAAGTATTCATAAGAAATTCTAGAAACTTTTCCTATTATATCTCTTGCATAATTATCACCAGTAGCATCAAAAGTCAGCATGATAAAAATATAATTTTTCCGCTTTGTATATACTATGCCCACATCGTGATTTATATTAGTAAGGTTCCCAGTTTTGTGAGCTATAATAATTTTCTCATCAAGGTTAACCCTCATCATAGAATTGTCCAGTTGCATTTTCATTATATCAAGCATTATGTCGCTGTAATTCACATTAACTAACTGCCCTTTGTTCATAAGTTCTAAAAGATTAGCCACATCGCGTGCCGTAGTATAATTATCTATTCCTAATTTTCTAGAATCCAAATCCATCATTTTTCTTTTTAAAATGGTATCCTTAAAGCCTAGCTCCCCAATAAATTCATTTATCTTTTCTATTCCTATCATTTGTATAAGTTGATTTGTTGCAGTATTGTCACTTTGAATTATCATCAGTGTAATAAGGTCGCGAATTGTATAAGTATTCTTATCATCAAGAAGATATATAATGCTGTAGGGAACCCTCTCCTTCTCATTAATAGAGATTCTATCATTTAAATTCAGCTCACCATTTTTCACAAGTTGAAAAGTCTTTGCCATAATAAACAATTTTATTATGGAGGCTGAAGGTACCACTTCTCTATCATTTATAGAGCAAATTTTATCAGATTTTAAATCCTTAATTATAATAGAATATTTTAGGTTTTTGTCTTTCATAAAGTCTAAGATCATACTTTTTAACACAGTGTCACCTCCATAAAATTACTTATTTATAGTTTATATTATTGAAATAACTACATCAATATTAAGAAATTAATTAATTCACAAATATCTTAAAAATATTATATCACAAATTTTAACAATATTTACAACTTATACTCCGCACAATATATTATAAAATCCCTATATTTAATTTTAGGGTATTTTTTACTTGTATTTTCAACAATACTACAAACTTTTA
>NZ_JAHLDL010000040.1 GCF_018861315.1 Clostridium bowmanii
AGTGATTTCATAGGTATAATTTGACGTAAATCACCTACTAATAATAGAAATAAAATGACTTTTCAATTAGTTATAATTTGACGTTTAACAATCTCATATGTACCCCCTTTAGAAATCTACATTCCAATATGGATAGATTAAAATTATATTAGTAGTCACAATTCTTGCATTATATCTGCCATCTACATTCCAATATGGATAGATTAAAATTCCTTTAAGTGTGGTTTTCCTACTGTATAGAATTTAATCTACATTCCAATATGGATAGATTAAAATCCTTTATAATAGTAAAATTAGATCAAGCGATATCCGATCTACATTCCAATATGGATAGATTAAAATACATACTGCAATGGAAATGATAGCGAGTTATGGGAATCTACATTCCAATATGGATAGATTAAAATTACCTAATACACCCAAGTTGGATTATATCTGCTTTAATCTACATTCCAATATGGATAGATTAAAATTTAATTATATACTACGGTTTACACTGTCAATGTATTCATCTACATTCCAATATGGATAGATTAAAATAGTTTAAGTGGCACTCCTATTCCTAGAACATTACACATCTACATTCCAATATGGATAGATTAAAATCGGTATTTAATCCCATCTTAGCCATTTGATTGGTAAATCTACATTCCAATATGGATAGATTAAAATCTATTCCCTCATTAAGTTCAGATACAGGGAATGTAGATCTACATTCCAATATGGATAGATTAAAATCAGATGTTTTAAGTTCAACTAAATTAAATGAAGAAATATCTACATTCCAATATGGATAGATTAAAATTGGAAAGAGAAGTCAGAGGTTGAGTCTACAGGCTCTAATCTACATTCCAATATGGATAGATTAAAATCGTTATAGGCTGCTTGTAAATCTTTTAAGTTTAGAAATCTACATTCCAATATGGATAGATTAAAATTAGTTCCATGATAACCAATTATATTATCTTTTATTTGATCTACATTCCAATATGGATAGATTAAAATTTTACTTTCTTTGTTAGGTTGCGACGTCTGGATCTTATCTACATTCCAATATGGATAGATTAAAATTCCTGTATACCTTAATAAATTAAAGTTATAACTTAATCTACATTCCAATATGGATAGATTAAAATTAAATTAAAAAGTTAAGCAATACATAATATATTTGAATCTACATTCCAATATGGATAGATTAAAATATAGTATGTTAGTATAATTGTAATGATATATTTAGTATCTACATTCCAATATGGATAGATTAAAATCCAACCTCTGGAGTTATTTTTAGAGTTCTGTTCTTGATCTACATTCCAATATGGATAGATTAAAATAAATGTTAGATAATAGTAATTTATATCAATATTCTAATCTACATTCCAATATGGATAGATTAAAATGGATTAGCTGACCACAAATAATGATACATAATTAAATCTACATTCCAATATGGATAGATTAAAATTTTTAACGTTTGTTTTATTTTGTCTTGAACTTCCAAATCTACATTCCAATATGGATAGATTAAAATCATGTTACACTCAAGACGATAAATTATTTTACATATATCTACATTCCAATATGGATAGATTAAAATAAAGTATTAGATAAGGCTCTGAATAATGCATTATATATCTACATTCCAATATGGATAGATTAAAATATAGTATGTTAGTATAATTGTAATGATATATTTAGTATCTACATTCCAATATGGATAGATTAAAATCCTTGAAAAAGCTGTAATTACAGACGTATTAAGCCAATCTACATTCCAATATGGATAAATTAAAATTAGATGAAAATTTACAAGTAATGGGATCATGGGAAGATCTACATTCCAATATGGATAGATTAAAATACTATGTATATTAAAGTAAGTAAGTATTTATATGTAATCTACATTCCAATATGGATAGATTAAAATTCTTAAAATTTTAACACCTACAAAATCACTATCAACATCTACATTCCAATATGGATAGATTAAAATTAATACAGAATCTTTAATTAGATATTGGGCAGATTGATCTACATTCCAATATGGATAGATTAAAATGAGTTGAGGTTAAAGAATAAGTTATCATTACGTAAGTATCTACATTCCAATATGGATAGATTAAAATAACAAGTATCAATCCATGTGAGGTCATTTGTGCCTGAATCTACATTCCAATATGGATAGATTAAAATGAAAAATCTAATATTAGAATATTACCAAGAGTATGATCTACATTCCAATATGGATAGATTAAAATTTTAACAAAAACAGAGTTTAATGCTCGGTTAGCTTAATCTACATTCCAATATGGATAGATTAAAATTGTAAAACGTTATGTATGGAAAAAGATAAGTTCTGGATCTACATTCCAATATGGATAGATTAAAATCAACTTGTTTTACTTTACCTTTAACCATATCTAAAATCTACATTCCAATATGGATAGATTAAAATATCTGCTTTTTCCCCATCAATCGAAGTCCATCCAGTATCTACATTCCAATATGGATAGATTAAAATCACTCTTTATTACATTCAGCTTTGCAATAGTTAACAATCTACATTCCAATATGGATAGATTAAAATACTTGTTGCTTCAAATTCCTTAAAAGTACATTTCCCATCTACATTCCAATATGGATAGATTAAAATACATTTTGAAGTTCTTCAAAGTAAATTTTAAATTTAATCTACATTCCAATATGGATAGATTAAAATCATCACTTGAACAATTAACCATCTTTATTATTTTTTGATCTACATTCCAATATGGATAGATTAAAATTTTATTGTTTACACTTGGTGAAATTGCTAGTTTCGGATCTACATTCCAATATGGATAGATTAAAATGCGATTAGAGAATGCGAACAAATTAATGAAAAGGAGATCTACATTCCAATACGGATAGATTAAAATAAATAATACTTGATTTATGTGGAGGTACAGGCTCAATCTACATTCCAATATGGATAGATTAAAATCTTTTTTATCCATTAAAATGCCTTATTATGTTTATAATCTACATTCCAATATGGATAGATTAAAATTGCATCAAAGACAGTAACTACAATATTTTTAATGAAATCTACATTCCAATATGGATAGATTAAAATTTTAATATTTCCATTACTTCAATTAAGTCAATAGGCATCTACATTCCAATATGGATAGATTAAAATATGTTTGAGGGCCATTATAGCATGGTAAAAGTTTTTATCTACATTCCAATATGGATAGATTAAAATTAATTCTCCTATACCGTTAAGAATATTTTCTACACGATCTACATTCCAATATGGATAGATTAAAATTGTTAATGTATAGTCAATATCTATATTATTTCTAGTCATCTACATTCCAATATGGATAGATTAAAATGACCGCCCCCGTTTGATATTATTATAACATAAATCAATCTACATTCCAATATGGATAGATTAAAATTGCAATACAGGGCGAGAGAGACACATTTGAATCAATATCTACATTCCAATATGGATAGATTAAAATTTGATACTTCTTTTCGTAGGCTTGTTCAACTTGCATATCTACATTCCAATATGGATAGATTAAAATTTTATAGTTATAAAGTTTTCTATTAAGTAAACATCAATCTACATTCCAATATGGATAGATTAAAATTAGTTTTCTCTTTGTCCTCATATACTATAAAGTCAAAATCTACATTCCAATATGGATAGATTAAAATGATCTAATGTGCTTCACAATGCAAAAGTGTTTAAAGCATCTACATTCCAATATGGATAGATTAAAATTAGCAATATGGTAATATAGTAATATGGTATACTTTAATCTACATTCCAATATGGATAGATTAAAATCCTCCACTTTTTGTGTATTTAGTTTCTACATTCTCATATCTACATTCCAATATGGATAGATTAAAATAATGTTAAAGGATTAAACTATAAATGTCGTGAAATTTATCTACATTCCAATATGGATAGATTAAAATATAATCTTAATAGTAGTTGTAGTCGTAGTAGTATTAATCTACATTCCAATATGGATAGATTAAAATTACTATTGTGTGTTCACTCCACATCAGTGTTAACGTATCTACATTCCAATATGGATAGATTAAAATGGTAGATTTATCCGGCTTTAATGTAAAAGAACTCAATCTACATTCCAATATGGATAGATTAAAATCTGTGTTTACATTTGAGTTTATAACAGTGTTTATATAATCTACATTCCAATATGGATAGATTAAAATTTTCAAATCAATTCTATCAATATTGTGCTACGTTAAATCTACATTCCAATATGGATAGATTAAAATAGTATCAATCACATATGATAGCATACAAACAATTCAAATCTACATTCCAATATGGATAGATTAAAATTATAATACTTGTGGTACATTTGGAGGAACATCCGCAATCTACATTCCAATATGGATAGATTAAAATCAAACTAGGCACTAAGAGGTCATTAGACGGACTGTTATCTACATTCCAATATGGATAGATTAAAATTTTAACTCCATCTTAAACCTCCCTATATCGTCTACAATCTACATTCCAATATGGATAGATTAAAATCAAAAGAATATAGCCGATTATATTATGACTGATAATAATCTACATTCCAATATGGATAGATTAAAATAGATTCTTTGTCAATTCCTTTTTGTCCTGTTGGCACATCTACATTCCAATATGGATAGATTAAAATATTAAATTTTCTTTTTCAATTTCAAGTTGTTTCTCCAATCTACATTCCAATATGGATAGATTAAAATATAAACATTTAAAATACTATTGCGTTTATACTCACGTATCTACATTCCAATATGGATAGATTAAAATATTACATTCATACCCATCAGCCTTGAGTGGAAGCCCATCTACATTCCAATATGGATAGATTAAAATTAACCCTTAGAATTAATTCTTTCGTTGCCAACTGGCATCTACATTCCAATATGGATAGATTAAAATAAACAGACCTCTAATTGAGAATAAGGACCATAAATTATCTACATTCCAATATGGATAGATTAAAATAGGTAGATTTATCAAGTTTTAATGTAAAAGAACTCAATCTACATTCCAATATGGATAGATTAAAATTGTATGTAGCTTATATGTGTCATCTAAGACGTTGTAATCTACATTCCAATATGGATAGATTAAAATCTGTTCAGTCACATTTTTTTAAATTCTGTTACCCGGATCTACATTCCAATATGGATAGATTAAAATTGTAATGCCTGACTATTATTTGTTAGTGATATAGTATCTACATTCCAATATGGATAGATTAAAATGTATGCGAATCCTTTTGCTTTTATTTTTAGTGCTTTATCTACATTCCAATATGGATAGATTAAAATACTATGATATTATATTATAAACAGGGGGCGCATATCAATCTACATTCCAATATGGATAGATTAAAATTATAGTGACACATGATACACTAGCACCATCACCGCCATCTACATTCCAATATGGATAGATTAAAATTATATCAGACCCACGTTAAACATATAGTAGTTACTGTATCTACATTCCAATATGGATAGATTAAAATTCCAGCCTTTGCTAGTGCTTGTATCTTAGCCACTGTATCTACATTCCAATATGGATAGATTAAAATACCTCTCATTACATCTGTAACACCTTGACAACATTGATCTACATTCCAATATGGATAGATTAAAATTATTACACTCCCTTTATATTGTTATAACTTCCATATATCTACATTCCAATATGGATAGATTAAAATATTTTACGCGCGAAGACTAGAATAGAAGCATATGCAGATCTACATTCCAATATGGATAGATTAAAATTTCAGCTCATACAATAGCTACGTAACTACTATAATACATCTACATTCCAATATGGATAGATTAAAATAATATACGATGAACTTGAAACAGCAGGATTAAAAGTATCTACATTCCAATATGGATAGATTAAAATCATATATGTTTTTAGTAATAGACAAAGCACACTAAAATCTACATTCCAATATGGATAGATTAAAATGAATAAATTTTACTTAGAATATACACTTAATCAATGATCTACATTCCAATATGGATAGATTAAAATCATATAAAAATGAATTTAATAGATTTTAGTTCAGAAATCTACATTCCAATATGGATAGATTAAAATTACAATAAAAAATATAGACATTGGGGTTATCAACAATCTACATTCCAATATGGATAGATTAAAATTAGTTTATTTTTATGAGTAATATATAGATATTATTATATCTACATTCCAATATGGATAGATTAAAATTACCCCATGCACTGGCCATTAACTCTAATTCCCTATATCTACATTCCAATATGGATAGATTAAAATTAGAATCAGTTATATTGACTATGGCAAAGCTATTTTAATCTACATTCCAATATGGATAGATTAAAATTAGTTCCTCTGTACCCTCTATATTCTGTGAATTAAATATCTACATTCCAATATGGATAGATTAAAATTAATGAGTACACTTTTAGCATTGTTAACTCAACTACTATCTACATTCCAATATGGATAGATTAAAATGTGCTTCATTTTCTTCTTTTAACAATTCAATTTCTGTATCTACATTCCAATATGGATAGATTAAAATTTAATTTGTTCATATAGCTTACCACCGCCACTAGGATCTACATTCCAATATGGATAGATTAAAATCTAAAGTAAATTCTTTAAACACTGGAGCAACTCAACAATCTACATTCCAATATGGATAGATTAAAATTTCACTAGAAATTTGATAGGTCTGCTGTTCAGAGCAAATCTACATTCCAATATGGATAGATTAAAATCAGTATTATCTATTGAGTTTGATATATCCATTGTATCATCTACATTCCAATATGGATAGATTAAAATATCTGTTTCAAAATGTATTACATCAGTATTACCTGGATCTACATTCCAATATGGATAGATTAAAATTATATTATTACTGTTTAACAATGCACTACATAGTAAATCTACATTCCAATATGGATAGATTAAAATAATTACAAGCTGTTAAGGATATTAAGAATGATCTAGAATCTACATTCCAATATGGATAGATTAAAATCAATACAGAACCAATATTAATATCACTTATAGATTAATCTACATTCCAATATGGATAGATTAAAATTAAATTACCTTAAAATGGAATATCCCCATCATCTACATCTACATTCCAATATGGATAGATTAAAATAGTCGATAATCTATCTGTTGTTTTAATATCTTTTAAATCTACATTCCAATATGGATAGATTAAAATTAAAGGCATGGTATCGAATTTCATTTGTTCAGCTCTATCTACATTCCAATATGGATAGATTAAAATTAGATGCTGGCGGTGATATGAAACATCTTAAAGAAAATCTACATTCCAATATGGATAGATTAAAATCCGTACACGATATCCCCGTATCCGAAGAATTAGGACAATCTACATTCCAATATGGATAGATTAAAATTATATTTCAAATGTCCTGTGAAATGGGGTGTAATAAATCTACATTCCAATATGGATAGATTAAAATAAAGGTTTGATGTGTTGTGAGTTATTTTGTGAGTAATCTACATTCCAATATGGATAGATTAAAATCCATTATAGTCATGTCTTTAGATAACCATATTTCCTATCTACATTCCAATATGGATAGATTAAAATCAAGAAGCTATTTCCTGCGATAGAAGAGGTCACTTCAATCTACATTCCAATATGGATAGATTAAAATTTTCAGTTTCATAATCTGGATCATTATCTCCTTCAAATCTACATTCCAATATGGATAGATTAAAATGCGTTTGCCCTTTAAGTCCCTATTTGTAGGCATTTCAAACATAGTTTTTGTCGATGTCTTTTTATTATATATATTATCTAGCTAATAATAGCATAAGTTTAACATTTTGCTAATTCAAATCCACACATTGCAGCACTTTGTCGTACCCACAGTTAATTTACGCTATGTCACATCGACAATTTAATAAAAATTAGACAATGCATCATCATTTTTACCCCAAAATTCTTTATCAAGCCATCTTTCATTTCTACTTTTAAATATTATCACAGAATCTAATTTTTTCCTAATAAGTTTATTTAATTCTGCATTTAATTTTGCCCTTTGTCCCTCTGTAATCTCACCTTCAAATACAGAATTTTGAATATGAGTTAAATACTTTTTACATATCTTAAAAACTTTTCCCAATACCTTTTGTCCATTTTCATCTCCACTTATATCATATACCAAGACAACATACATTAAAATATCCTCCTCCTACCACCATATTTTGAAACCTTCATACTCTTTTTCGTCCATTATATGTTTTATCAATTTATAACATTCAAGTCGTATTAAATGTTGATATGTCACATCTTTTGATAATTCCTTATGATAAATTGTGGTTTTTAACATTTCATCGAACTTCATTGATATCGTTCTAGATGCATCTTTGGTTAAATGAAGGTAATTTAAATCTTTTGTAAAGCAGCTTGGTGTTATTTGATTCTTATTTAACAATGAAAAAATCATCCTATCACCCAAAATTGGTTTAAATACCTCTGCCAAATCTAGGCTTAATGAAAATCGCCTTACCCCTGGTTCATGTAGATAACTAATGGTAGGATTAAGTTGCGTTCTATATATTTCTCCTAGTACTCTTGTATACACTAATCCATTAACAAATGAAATCATAGTGTTAATCATATTATCAGGCGGATTTTTAACTCTTTTTTCAAAGTTTATTTTTTGATCAACAATAGTATTCCATGCTGAATAATATTGCTTTCTAATATTTCCCTCAACCCCCATTAATTCATTAATACTTTCTGTTTTTAATATTTTTTTTCTTAGAAATTCTATTTCTTTCATTGGCTTTTCTACATCTTTACCTCTACCATTATAGTATCTTAAATTTCTATAAATATTTGCAGCTGCAGCATCTATAAATTTTCTTGCTATGCAAAGTCTCTTTTGATTATCTTCATAGTGCCTAACTTGTTTTACCAACAAATTACCTGCTAGCAACGCTTCTTTAGGATAAAAACTGCCTGTATAGAAACTATAATAATTAAAAAAATGTATTGGAATCTGATATTTTGATGCAAAATTTATAAATTTCGTGTTAAATGTCATTTCTGACATAATATATATGTCTTCAACTTGTTCTATGGGAATATCTCTAGTTTCATTTTCACTATTTGTAAATTGCAGTGTATTGTCTTTTCGATGTATCTCACCATTATTATATATATAAAAGCTCCGTTTCAATCTGACTCCTCCCTTTAATTAGATATAACATAATTCAAAATAAGCACAGCTCTTACAAATTCTCTTCTTTTCAAGTATTGGTGGCAAATAAGTATTTACAATCTCTTTTATATCTATTAAGATGGCTTCTATATATTTTTCATCCTCTGCTGTCAATTCTACATCAATATTTTGCTTTAAAAGTGGATAGTCTATCTTACCCTTAATACCTTTTACCCCCTTTTGTTTTAGATAATACAAATAATATTTCACTTGCATTATTCCAGCTTCCTCTATTTTTCTACTCTTTTTAACTTCATGTAAGATTCCTTTACTTTTTATATAATCAATACTAATAACATCATCTATATTAATGTGCTTTTCTTCTCTTTCATAAGCATTTTCATCTAAAACTTTTCCTATTTGTACGTTCTCATTGTCTGCTTCCATTTGTATCTGATTGTAAAAATACCATAATTTTCTTTTACAAACAATATAATAATAAATCATCATACCAGTAATTGGCTTATCCACAGCAAACACTCCTCTTACATAAAATTATCAAAATTATCTTCTAATCCCCTTACCTCTTCTCTTGTTAATCTTATAAAACCTAACTCATTATACTTACAATTTACAACATTCACAAATTCATATCTACTTAGTTGTACCTTTTTAATAATTGCATTTGATCCTTTAAAATATATATCATATATGCCAACTGGCACAGTATATTTCTTAATTTCTTCTTTTAAATTTATTTTTTCTAATTTTATCTTTTGCTTTTCTTCTTTTTCTAATTTTGGATTTACAGACCTTATTAGTTTTTTAGAGTTTTCATCAATTTTACTTTTATGCTCTTGGTAAATTTCGCTAGGTATTACATCATAAGATATAATGTTTCTTAACTTCACATTTTCTTTTTCTATCTCATAAGGAGGTAAATCAGCTATCCATTTTGCAAATTTATTATAATTAAATAAATAATCACTACCTTTTAAATTTTCTGTTGTTAAACATGTATTTATAATATTCATTTTATGCTCCTCGGTCAATAATCCATTTATATCTTTTAAAGCATTTCTTGATATTTCATATATTTTACTATCAATAAACCCTTTAGTACCATTTGTTAAAAGGTTATTGTCTATATCTAAAAACACAAAACAATTAGGTTCATCTATAGCTTTTATACCTTTTCTATTACATCTACCCAGCCTTTGAAATAAACCACTTATATCCGAAAGTTCTGTAAATAAATAATCAAAATCGATATCTAAACTAGCTTCTACAATCTGTGTAGATATCCATATGCATGCACCTATATTTTCCGTCTTACCGAACTCCAATATTTCTTTTTCTTTAGATGCTCTATCACACTTTATAAACTTACCATGAAGTATATTTATATTTACTACCCCTTTTTCTAATAGTTCCATGTATATTTGTTGAGCTTTTTTAACAGTATTACAAACTACAAGTATTTTATTACTTATTCCCTTTTCTCTATTATCTTCAAATTTATTATATATACTTTCAGTATTAATCTGACTATTGTAAACTTTTAAATTATGTCTTTTTATATCGTTTATAAATGTTTTTTCTTCAAACTCAATTGGATTTTCTCCCATTTTTAATAAATCTCTTATAAATGGTGCTAGTGTAGCGGTTAGAATTGCAACCTTTCCTCCAAATTTATTGATTTTTTTAATTCCATAAATTAAATAAGCAAGCAGATCTGCTCCATACATTTGGATTTCATCAATGACTATTTTTGAATAGGATAATGTAGCAAGTTTAAGTTCATAACCTTGGTATTTAAAGACAAAATCAAATAATTGATCTAAGGTGGAAATACTAAGAGGTACTGAAAGTTGTTTACTTTGGTTATAATAGTCTATAACATCCATTCCATTATTATCATTGTTATAATAACTTAGAGCATCCGAATGGAGCAGTGCTAATTTAGATTCAACATGATTTTCTTCTAAAATATCTTCTTTAACTCTTTTGTATATGGCATTTATAGCTGTTTTTAATGGTAATATGAAAAATCCTTTATTATCTCCAATCCAGTGAAGCCCTGCCTCAGTTTTCCCCATTCCAGTTTGAGCAACAACCACAATATTGTTATTTGTATTTTCCTTGCAAAATCGCTGAAGTTCATTCCAGTCTGAATTAGTATTTTTACTTTTCCATTTCTTTAATAAGTTACTAAGCCCTGCATTTAAAAAGTCATTTTTATACTCTATTGGGATTTCTCCACTTGCACTATAATCACACTTGTGTAGAAATCCTTTTATGAGAATAGCATCCTGATTTTCTGTTATTCCATTTATATTTTTAGTGGTACTTCTCTTAACGGCATTAACTTTGAATCCACTTAATAAGTTATTTATTAATTCCTTATACTCCTGATTTTCTATTATCCTAATATTATCACAGTAATTATGGTGATTCAAAACAGCAAATCCTACCTTATAATAATCTTGTATATTTTCAAATTCATCCTTATCTATAAAATACAGGGATAACACGTTATGTGCTATCTCTATATTTTCATTGAATTTTGTATTATTAATTATTCTTTTTTGAAACTCTCTATTTGCTTTGCCATAGTCATGATATTCACAAGCAATTTTAGTAAGTTCATATATATGCTGTTCTCTTATATAGCCTAGATTTCGTAACACATCTAGATTTCTTGTTAAATCATCAGTGTGCTGCCTTATTGTTTTATCGGGTTTTGCCTTGTAATTGGATAAATCCATATTATCACCCCTAATTAAAATTAACTATATATGACTTTTCTTTACCTATGTCAAAATAAAGATCATCACTTCCCTCTTCTGCAGAATAATCGGAGGCATAGACAACTTTCTTTTTTTCAAAAATCCGCTTATTCTCCTGAATAATATAATTTTTATTCAGATAATACTTTGTACCATCTGCTGAAGTTCCCTTCTTTGAACGTAAATTTATATGCTCATTTTTTATAAGCTTATAACTTATATATGCAGAATACTCACTGATTACTTCATTATTATCTCCAATTTCATCTACAACTTCTACAAAACAGGCCTCTCTCACATCTACAAAATCTTCACTTCTACCAATTGATTTTAAATTATATATGTTGTCTCTAATTTCAGTAAGTGTTTTTTTATCACTTTTTATATGAAGTATTAATTCTACATTATTTAAAACCTCATAATATTTTAAAGAAGTTGTAAGACTTGCAAATCTTGAATATGGTATATCATATTCTCTGGTTTTGTACTCTTTTAATCTGTCTTTAATTGTTTTTTCTAGTTCCTTTATTTGTTTTTCTCTTTTAAAAATCAATTTAAATGCTTCTGAATTTATTTCACAATTTTTCTTTTTATCTGCTAATATCTTTTTACGTTTTTTAGCAAGACCTAACACCTTATCAATTCTATCTTTTTTAAATTCTACAATTTTTTCCGACAAATTTTTTAGTTCTCTGTACTCTTCTAGTAACTCTTTATTCATAACCTCTATTGTAATTCCCTCTCTAAAATTGTTTCCTGTAGATGCTTTCGCTTTAGCAACCTTGTCAAATACTGTTGATAAAAGGCTTTGATTTTTCATTTTCACTAAAATCCCTCTATCGTTCATTGTAGAATTCAAAAAACAATAATCAGTATAAGGTTCTTTGTGCATAGCTTCATATTTACCCTGAATGCTAATATCCATTGGGTGGTACTCTTTATAATCACAGGCACTGTGTAACGCTCCAATTACAGTTGAAAATGGAGGAAGCGGATAGGTCATTTTATTTAAAATTGTTTCTTCTTTTTTATAGTTTGCACTGCTTTGAGTTAATATAATTCTTAAAACTTCCATACCTACACCCCATAGTGTGTATTAACTTGTTTCCTTATATCATCAAAAAATTTAGCTATACTAATTAATGGCAAAGCATTTTTAATTTCAGATTCATTTTTAAAATTGCCACCTTCAAGTAATGCTACACTACATCCTTTTGCAATTCTATCTTTTAAGTCTTCTGTAATTAGCAATTTGTCCTCTTTCACCTTTACTACATTCTCAAAATAATGAGTTTTCCTATCAGTTAATCCGCCTACAACAAATAGAGGCTCTGCATTGTCTAAATTTCCTTTTACAACTAAATTAAGGGTTTCAATTGTATTTAATATAGAATTAACTCTATCTGCTTTTTCTTTAGCATCTGCTTCTGGTTTTTCAAAATTTTCATCTTTACCTATCATTTCAAGATCAATGGTTAAACTATACATTTTCATAGTTTTGTCATACTCATACTGGTATGGCATAAGTCCACATTTCCCAGCATCTACCTGTAAATTTAGTTTATTATTTTTTGCAAAATTGGATGCAAGATACAAATTATTATGAAATCTTGTTTCATTTACAAAATCATCACAAGCGATTGCATCAGTTAAGTAAAAAGAACTCTTTCGAATATATGTAGTGTCAGTTGTGTTCATATATCCACCTTCTAATGCTCTGCAATTTGTAGCATTAAGCTCATCTGATACAACCTTTTGATTTACTTTTTTGTCCACCACTGTTTGGAGATCTTCATACATACCACTTTGGACCATTATAGCGTTCTTAAGACTCTCTCTACTCCTTGTTGCATAGCTCTTACCATTTTTAAATACTTTTTGAACACTTGATATATTCCCAAGTCCTTCCCCATAATTGGATGTCATATTTGCTACAACTGTAAGTGTTAATGCTTTTTTATTTTCCATCTTTGTCTCCTCCATTATCTTTATTAGACTCATTATTAAGTGCATTTATAAATGTATAAGCTATATTTTTATTTTCATCAAAATCCTCAAATAAGTCATATGCAAAATCAAAAATAACCCCTGAATAAGATGATAATTGTAATAATATTTCACAAAATCTTTCATAATCTTTAAAAGTTATTGCACTAATTAGCTTTTGCTTGTAACTATTAACTTTATTTTCTGGAATTGCCTTCATTACTCTTTTAGCACTTCCATAGGCAGATTTCATTTGCTTGTCCATTTTGTCCCCTCCATAAATCAATTTATTAATTTTTATAAGTGTTTTGATGTTATATGTGTAATTTGATTTAGATTTTAAAAGTATCTCTATTAATGCATCTAGTTTAATGTTATTTAAAATGTTATCTGTCACTATTTTCTCAAAATACATGTAATAATTATCGTTAACTTTATATTTTATCTTAATAGCTTTATAATTTTCAATTCCCATAAAAATTTTAATAGCGTCTTTTCTAATATAAAGAGTTTCAAAATAATCATCATCTCTATTTTTAATAATTACTTCTACATCAAAGTCTATAAAACCACTAGAATTTTTAAGATCACAGAATAATGTGCTTCTGGGGTTATCACTATCACTAATTAAATTATTTGTATCAAAGAGTTGTTTTATTGAATAGTTATTATTCATAAAAAAGCCTTCATATGATTTTGAAAATGCAAATGGAATGAAATCAAATTCCTTTTCATCCTCAGCTTTATATGTTTTAAAATCCCAATTATAAGAAATAGATTTACCTTTTTTAGGTATATCTATATTATAATTTTGTATTCTACAAATACTACCTTCTTCTGCAAACAAACTATTCACATTTGCAAAATTCGCATACAAACTTTGTCCACGTCTATATGTCTCTTTAATCAATAACAGTCTGTTTTCGTTAATTTTTCGCAAAATAATATCTTTATTTTCCTTGGAAAATTTAATCTCACCGAAAACTTTTTTCATTATTGCATTGGCTGTTAATTTATCATTTACTAATTTTATTTGGTCATCAGTGAATTCACTACTTTTTAATATTTGCTCAATTACCCTGTGATGCATAGCACTTTCAAAATAGTACTCAGCAAATAGCAAATACCTATCTTCTGTTATTTTTTCACTATTATACGATATAACATCATCATCAATTTCATATAAATCAGATTCTGCCTCGTCGCCCTTAGCAGCAAGATAATCAAAATACTTTATAAGTCCCACTATACTTGCATTATATCTCCAATCAAAGGTTTCCATTCTAGTATTAAATTTTTCATTTTCTATTATGCTTTTCATAGCGTCCCCTTTCTCATTATTTCAAACATTCCAAATCCTGCCGAAGTCCGACTTCCCATGCCATTTGTATATAAATAACTAAGCAATTCTATATTCCCTGTCAGACTAAATGCACCTACCGTAACCTCCAAAAATTGTAAGTGATGTCTAACCACAGTTTTTTTACACTGCACTGGTGTTATAGAAAACCCTTCTATGATAGATGGATCTAAACTATTAGAATTAGCTATTTGAAATTTCAATATCTTATTAAGTGCTAAATAAAATCCTTCTCTTTCATATGAATAATATATATCACTATTGTTTTCCCTATTATGCTCTCTTACACATAAAGGAGCTTTAAAAATGATATCGATATCATTTGTTGTAATAACAACTTCTTTTTCAATTGTAATATTTTTAACAATCATTTCATTTTCATAAGCCAATAGATAGGGCTTATTTTTCTGCATTGATAAAGCATTAAAAAATACTATACCCGTACATATATCTCCTGTGCTAAATGTAATATTAATTTTTCTAATTGGCACTACTATCTTCTCTTTTGTAAATTTACTACCCGGAATATCTGCTGCAAATGTAAAAGGCTTGTCCTTCCCAATTTCATAGTAAGCGCTAAAATGTTTGCCTTCATCATATACAGTTAAACTATGTTTAAACAAACTAATTACAGATGGCCTATAATCCAAAGGCAAATATTGATTTTTTAATTCTATTTCTATAATAAATCTCATCCTTTTATCCTCCCCAAATTTTTTATTATTAATTTAAATAACCAATACCACGCCTCAAATTGTGGAACTATTAAAGTCATATTTCGTCTTATTTTTATTATTAAGTTCATTATAAACAATATTCTCCAATTTAACAAGTAAAATTTAGAAAATTATATAAAAAAATCCACATCAATTTCTCATATGTGACTTTCTCAATAAATATTAAATTTTTTTAAGCATTTGCTTTAATTCTTCTTTTATTTCATCCTTAAGAACTACCGGTTCTATAACAGTAACTGAAGTACGCATAGATAGAATCCATCTAATAATGTCAGGCTTTCCACTCATATCACCTTCAAATATTATAGTTTCATTGTTAACCCATTTAATTCTTTGATTTTCAGCATATAATCCTTCGCTTACTACTTTCGAAAAGGGACTCTTAATTAGCAATTTCAAACTATAATTTTCATCATGAAACAATCCTAAATGATTTTTCATAAATTCTTTAATAGTAAAAGAACTTGGTACATCAAACCAATCATTCAATACAACCACTTGAGTTATTCTCATAAGTTTAAAAGTCAATTCTCTTTCTCTATTTTCGCAGTAGGCAACAAGATATTTCAAATTGTTCCTTGTTATTATCCCATAAGGATGTATAATCCTTTCAGTTTCTCCTGATGACACTGAGCAATATTTTATTAGCAATTTCTTCTTAGAAATACACGCTGCTTGTATTTCCAATTCGAATTCAATTTCCTTATTCAAATTTGATGATTTTGGTTTTGTAATAATATTATCTGAATAATCATCTACCTGGTTACATCTTTCATTTAAAATTTTTATTTTATCATTTAAACTTACAAGCTGAAGTTTCAAATCAAAGTGAACAGAATCCTTAAGATACCGCGTTGCCATCTGTAATGAAATGGCTTCTTCAGGCTTTATATCAAGATTTAGCAAATAATCGTAGCCTACTAGTTCATACCCCCCAGTAGGTCCGGGAACAGATTCTACATTTACATTAGCTTCAGATAGATCAGTCATATACTTTCTAATCATTCTTTCACTAACACCCAAAGCTTCAGCTAGTTCTTTAGTTTTCATTCTCTTTTTACTTTTTAATAAAATAAGTAATCTGAGCAAATTTGAGAACTTACTCATTGTTCTTCCTCCTCATAATTATATTGTATTTACATTATACAAATAGGGCCTAAACTTATTAGTGATAAATAAAATCACATACAGGTTTCGGAAATTACATTTTGATTTATTCCAATTTTTTATCATCAAAAAATATTACAGTATTTATAGAGATGTTAATTCAATAAGTATGTCACATATTCTCTCTGACTAATTTCCAAACATTAGATATTGCAACCTTAAATAATCTATCAGGTATAAGAATTGCATTATTTATATTTAAGATTGATTGAATCGCACACATAGATGGATATACCAATATACTACGTTTTATACTATTTATGTTAATACTAAACATCGTTTCATTTTCCTCAATCCCACTTTGCTTATCACACTGCAATCTAATTATATCTTGCAATGAAACTAAATAAGTCCTCTGTGTAGAAATAGGCAATACGATTTCAAGAATGCCATCTCTCACCAACTTCAACAACTGTAATCCAGCTTTACGATCAAGGTTTTCATGTACTCTTTGATTCCAAAAATGCCTAATGCATTTGGGGCAAGATGAATCACAGTCACATTCTTTTAATAATACTTCAACTCCATCTAGAACACTATCAATTAAATCAGCAACTCTATTGGAATATCCTGCTCCACTTGACAAATTATCATATAAATATACATCTGCATAGATACAATCTTTTACACTCCTAATTCTATATCCACATTTCAAATCGCTAAATTCTACATCTAAAACTTTGCTCGCAGATAAAGCTAATGCCTCAGACAAAGTTGTCAAAGCTGGTATTAACCAAATATTAAAATACTCAGGGTTAATGTTTATTTTTTTTCCATCTAATTCTAATCCTAACACAAGCATATCAGTATTAAATTCATGTCCTAGATATACATTTGTCCTTGTATGAGAACAGGATTGGTTATCATACTTAGAAAATGGTATTTTATATGGGCGTTTGCGATTATTCTTTTCATCAATTGAAAGCTCAACAGGATCAATTGCACCACACTTCGTACACAAATCAAAACCACTATCTTTAGGTCCTTTGTTTATCATTACCAGTGATTGATTTTCTCTATTTTCCATTTTAATTAAGCCTGTGCTTGAAATGTTTTTCATGTTACTTAAGTCTTGTGGCATTGCTGAATATGATGGAATGCTTACAGTTGAATATTCCTGTGTATCTCGAGTTTCAGGAATATTTTTGCCATCTCTTGGAGCAAATCCCCAAGGTTTAATTAGTGTATGCTTTTCTACTGAATTGCCACATAATGGGCAAGTTAAAGTGTCATTTTCTAAACCGAACCAACCACAATTTTCATTAGTACAACAATATACATCCTTATTATACTCTTTAATTTTAAGCCAGGGCTCAGCTGCTTTATATTTAAAATCCGGCTGATATTTAGTGTAATAATCATATATTGCTCCAGAAATATAAGATTTTTTATCTACAACAATCAGTCTCCCAGGTGCATATTCACTAAGTGATAAATCAACGCTTCTTTCTGGACTTTCCTTTATTTTACCATACTTATCTTCTATCCAAAAATGAACAATATTACGTGGAAACGAGTAGGTCGGAAGAAATGCTTCAGAAAATAACACATCAAGCAATCTAATATTATTTGATTGCTCTAATTCATCTTTATTTACTTTAGCTATTTCTTTTCTTTTGTAAAGTATCGAATTAGCCTTCACCCTGTCACCCAATAGCAATAAATCTCTTTCAAATTCCATTTTGTATGTAGACCAATCAAAATCAACTAAGTTAGGAATTAATATTTTCACCCTGTTTTCATCTAAAGGTATTTTAGATTGCAACCAACCAATAAAATCAACATAATTCATTACTGAATCGGGATTGAAAAATATAACAACATCTGCAACATCAATACTACTATTTTTAGATAAAAAATATTCTTGTAAAAAAATCAAATTGATGTGCCTTTTAATTAATTTAAGATTCTTGTAATCAATCCAAGGTATTCTTGGTTCACCAGCTATTATCTCCTCTGGATTTTTAAAATACCAAGAATCGTGGGGACCATTTTCTGTATACGTAATGATTGTTGAAACTGCTGCTCCTTTTCTTCCCGCTCTTCCTGCACGTTGTTGGTAATTTTCTCTCATAGGCGGTACATTTCTAAGTCCGACTGCAGTCAATGAACCAATATCAATACCAACTTCCATTGTAGTTGTGCAACTTAATATGTCTATTGGTTCATTATCTTCATCGATAACAATATCTCTAAACCTCATTTCATACTGTTCTGTAGTAACCCACACATCATTTCTCTGATCTTTATGTGATAATTGTGCAGTATGTTCTTCCGTAGTCGCATTTTTAATTTGACTACCATTTATAGCTTCTATAACAGGTTTTCTCCAAAAATTATATCTATCTAATCCTTCCTTTGATATCTCAGATATGTGCTTTTCACTTCCACAATAAATACAACTACCAAAAAGTGTGAAAGTTGATTTTCCAGCACATCGATTACACCTATACCATATTCCATTTTCGTTGGTTTTTAATGTCAACCTAGCTGGTAATATATATTTTTTATTATGATTACTTTCAATATTTTTTATGTTATCTGTTAACAAATCAAACTTTTGTCGTAATATTTCAATCTGTTCATCAGTAATGTTATTTCTTTTAAGTAATTTTATTAAATAATCTGGTAATTTGTCCTTTTCATCTATACCAAAACCACCACTATCATATGATAATATGCTATCTCTAACTTCATCTTCTAATTCAGGAAAAACTGCAATATCCCTAACAATTAAGCTTTGTATCCAAGCATTATAAATACCTCTTATTAAATCAACAGAAAGATTTGATTTTGTTGCTACCTTTTCCAAAACCTGTTCTTCTAAATCTTCTCCATCCTCACCTTTTTCAATTAGTACAATTTGACCTAAGCACAAATTATTAAAAGACCTATAACTGTCACTTATATTTTTTAATATCAATTGATAAAACATCTTTGGCGGACTTCCAATATAACTTGCCATACGATTATATCTTGGATTTTCTTTGTTAGCATATAACTCAGCATAATTTCTAAGCTGAGATTTGAAACTCTCCTTTTCATCTCCATAAAAAAAACTTAAGTCATTGTCATAAACCACTTTTAAAAATGCATAATACAGTAGACTTATCGGTGCACCACCATGCTCATATCTTTTTTCTAATAACTTTGAAGCTAAAAATAATGCTTGCCTTCCAGCATCTCCATCTGTAGCTATAGTTATATCCCGTGCAAGCGTAGCTGCTCGTTGTCTGCTATCAGAAAAAAGCAGTACTTTTTTGCCATCATTTTTTAATTTTTCATCGCGCACTGGTTGTGCTAATAGTTGTTCAGTTACAATATTAGCGAAAGGCTCATTTCCCCTAGTTCTGAATGGGGTTAATTTGGTTTTTTCTCTTCCACAATTAGGACAACTTGTAAAAGTATATGCCTTAAGCTTCTTATTATAGGGGGTAGTAGGTATTAAAACTTTAATAAATTCAGGATTATTCTCATACGTATCATTATAAAACAAAATACCTGTTCTAGAATCTATATACCCAAACATTGAATTTTCTTTGGCCTTACTTTTTTTAACGTGTTCCTTAAATATATCCACTCTACCTTTAGGAGCGATCCATAAATGTATTTCTTTAGGTTCATAAATAAGTTTGTTCTGCTCTTGCCATAGAAAATTAAGTGAATCACTATCATCCTTAAAAGCACGTATAAAAATAGTTCCGCATCTTCTATCGCATATAACCTCAAAAACCCTTGCTCCACAGTATTGACATTTTAATCGCAAATTATCATCTATATTTCCAATTTTAATTCCCATGACATCATGACTGTGTGTACAATTAGGATTCAAACAGGCAAATATACCATTTAATCCCTTGAACATCAAATGCACCCTTGATGGAAGTAAAACTTTATTTTGTTTAGATTTAGATAATGTTCCGAGTGAAAGTAATATTTCCGTTGCCTTTTCAGCCTGTTTTTGCTCTACATTTTCAAAAACACCACTTGCAATTTTACTGAATTCTATGGCTTTTCCACTACATAGTTTAATTAATTCCAGCATTGGTGGATATATTGCTAAATTTTCATATAACCAGGAATGAATGTTTTCCACTTCGAAATTCCATTTAAATACATTTGCCATTTTATTCAGCTCTAATATTATCTCTTCATTTGAACCTTGTAATTTATCTTGCTCTAAACAACCCAGGGCTTCGGCATCAGCCAAAGTACCCTTTGCATTTTTAGAAAAGCTCTCTGCTTTACCACGTATAATCGAGAATCTATCATTTTCTAAGTTTTGTCCTGTTAATCCACAAGCAAACTTTCTCAGCTCTATTTCTTTTCCATCTGGGACACTTGCACTTGTTAAAATACATCTGATCTTTTCTCTAGTTATACCCAATTTATCCATTAAACGTCTAACAAGCAGTGATACCTCCCCACCCGATGCACCACGATACATATGAGCTTCATCAATAACAATCAATAATTTGTTTTCTGTTGCACTATTTAACCATTCAACTGTTTTACTCCAAAAGCATTGTTCAATTGGTCTCATTAACATGTACTCTAGCATACTATAATTTGTAATTAGTATATCTGGACATACCTTTTGCATTTCTCCTCTTGTATACAGTTCAGCATCACTAGGAGATGGAAATTGTTCATTATTTTTTAATGTATTTACAAAGGCTTTCAAATTTTTCGTTGGAATTCTTCCAATTTTAGAAAGCTCATTATAAGCTTTTTCATTGCAATTTATATAATTTTTAGCTATTAATTTTGCTAAGTTTTTGTTTTTATCATTATTATTATCTCCAGCATATGGGGTCCTCCCTGTATACATACCAAATCGTGCTCTTCTAATTTCTTGATTTGATACAGATTTAATAATTTCCATATAAGCATCATCTTCTCTACCAATTATATTTCGTATTCTTCCTAGCTGATCAGATACAAGAGCATTCATTGGATATAATACTAATGCCCTAATTCCTTCTTGTTGCCAAGTATTCTGAGATGTAGAAGCCTCTCTAATTAACTCAGTTAATATTGGCCAAATAAAACACTCTGTTTTACCAGAACCAGTTCCTGTAGTTATAAGTAAATCCTTGCCATTATAAAATTCCTCTAAAGCATTAACTTGATGATAAAATGGTGTATTAAATACACCCAGTTTATTTTCAATAAGCATTTCCAAATAGTTTTGTATTTCTAAATTCAACTTTGAACTTTTGAATCCATCAGATGCTATTTCATAGCTTTTCGTTGCTTCTATAAATGGCTCTTGAAAAAGCACACCCCTCTTGTTTAATAATTCATCAGTTGCTTGAAGCAAAAGTTCATTTTCAGCAAAATATTGTGCTTTAATATAATCCGATAATTTTTCTTTTAATTTTTCGTGTGTTTTTCTAATACCAAGTTCGCTCATAGTCCCTACTCCTCATTTTCATTTTCATTTTCATTTTTAAATTTTATAATAATACCAAGTTCATTTAAACATTTTTTAACGTCATACCAAAGAAACCTTGGAATTATTCTTCTAAAACTATCATCATACGTCTTCTGTGGCCATGATGACATAATCAAGATTCGCATTTCTGAATTAGGTAATAAACTATTTAGTTTAAGAAGTATATAGTCATTGTATTTTTCCGCCATAAATATAGCAGGTGTTTCGTTATAAGCATTTAATGAATACATAATCCTGTATATTTCTTTTTCATCATAATACCATTTATCTAACTTCGCAGACAGAATGCCATCATCATCATTCTTTAACAAAAAATATCCGCCATCTATCTCCATACTCTTTAACAGAGATAATCCCCTTGGCACTTTAGCATTATTAAAATCAACCCATGATTTTGAATACCAATTGTCATTCCCAAGTTTGAAAATCTGATACATATTATTTAATTCATTTTCTTGCCATTCAGCATTCTTCTTTAATTTTTTGCAATATTCAACAGCCGAACACGTTGGTAAATTAAAAATACATTTATAATTAATAGATGGTTCTGATGCAGTCGACCATCTACCCATACCAACAGAATATAAATTTGTACCTTCCCATCTAACCCCACCCAACATCAATTTATTTTTTGTAAATGTTGCAACTCTTTCAGGTGAAGGTGTCAAACGTCTATTGTTAACTTTCGATAGTTCATAACAAAAAATCAACTGTTCAATAACACTACTTGATATGCTATTAGCACAGCTTTCAAAATCAATACTTTTGTTCCATTTATAACTGTGTGCTATCGCATTTAACATACCATATGCTACTTGAGATAACCTAGATTGAATATGCATAACATCCACATTATGGTAATCTAATTCATCTTTCTTAGCATAATAAATATCAGTGTATGATTTACCTAATACTTGAACCCTTGCCCATGCTACTAATGCCGAATATATTAATCTATTTCCATACTCCTCTTCAGTCTCCACCTTAAATTTAATGATGTTTAAATCACAAGATAATTGCTCAATTAAAACGTTATTCATCAAAATTGCCTCTGATAATTTCGATCAACCTATTTTCAAATTCCCCTTTATTTGAGTTAATATTTTTTTCTATTTCATCATATAAACCATTATATTCACAAACCATTTTCAATTCACACCTTGCATATCCTTGAATAGCATCTTTAATATTTGACAACCTCTTGGAATAAGCCACTATAGATGCCCTTAGAGTTTTATAAGAATTTCCTAACTTCAAACCCCTTAATAGTTTTTTTATTTTCTTAAGTTCAACATCAAAATTCTCATTATCGATAAACTTTTCTAATACCCCTTGAGCATTGCTGTATATGTACTCTTCTTTTTTAGTTGATGAAAACTTGTCAATTGATACCAAAGCAATATAATTAAAAAAACTCTTTGGCATATATTTAACTGAATCCGAATTTTCTGCTGATAAAATTAGTATTTTCTGGACTAAATCATCTTGAGATTTATCCCTTAGCAATGGCAGTAAAGCATTTTCATTCATAGTTCCCAGTGCATCTTCAATTAAAATTGACGACGCACTCGATTCACAATAAATCTCTGTTAACTCTCTAGCATTTGTGTAACCATTTGGTAATGTAATAATATAAGGTGTTTCTCCACTATATGCCGTACTAATTGCTGTCGCAACTTCCCTAGATTTGTAACCACAAATTAACGGTGTTAACCCTGATGCAAAGATAGCAATAATATAGTTTGCTATTTCATCTGAGATATTTCCAACTCCTAGTTTCTCTAAATTATTAGCAATATTTTCAGAAAATGTATCTATCTCTTGACAATCCGATAGTTTTTCACATTTTACATTTATTTTTGTATAAGGTCTGCTTATACTATCCCTATTGCTTATTTCTCTATCATTTATCTTGACACCACTTTTTAAGATTGACGAATTTAAAGCATTTATGATTATATTTTTATCAATATTCTGAATATACTTTTCAACTATCAAATTATAGTAATCTACTTTTCCAATTAATAACTCAATATCAGAATTTAACCTTTTTTCTTCTTTTCTCAATTTGATGCAATCATTATCCAGTTCACTATTCTTATTTAATAAAACCTTGTTTTCTTTTTCCCATTGTTCCTTTAACGCAACAGAATATTCTTTAAATTCTAAATTCAATTTTTCATTCAAAAAATTTATCTGTATATCTTTCTCATCTATAGTATTAACCTGATTTGATATCTCTACCATCAACGTTTTAATTCTTTTATTCAATTGGGTAATATTATCTACTAATTTTTCCGCTTTAATATTTGCAATTTCTTCTATATAATTAAATTTATAGGCTGACTCACTTGAATGTTTTAGCTCTTTTATAATTTCTTCTTTTGCTAATTTTAATTGATTTCCTAAATCTATAATTTCATCTTCTAAAATAGAAATTTTATTTTTATGACACAAATTTAGTTCAGTTACTTTCCCTTGAAGATCTTTTTTTATTTTTACACTTAAATCTTCTTTTATTAATATCCGCTGTATATCTTTATCAATAAAATCATTTTGCACAACAGTTAATTCGTGTCCCATTAATTTAAAGAAAAGTTTTATATTTTCTGGTTTTAATTCAACCAAAATTTTTTCAATAAGACTTGCAAAAGCATTTATATCGTTGCCTTTAACTGGCTCACTAAAGTAATCTTCATTTGATGTATCCTTAATTATAGAATCATTTATATCATTTACTATGATATATGCAGATAAATTTATTTTTTTTATAATGCCATAATCACCTTTTTTAAAGCGATTAAAATAGATATTATGCAATAATTTAGTTGGAAAATGTTTTATATCAACTCTGAATCCAGCAATTTCCTTCTTGTATTTTTTTTGATTGTCCTTTATCAATTCAAAGAGCTCACCCTTAGGGATCATATTGATTAGTAAGTTTAGTTCTTCATCACTTAAGCAATTTATGACAGATTTTTGTACTTCAATTACTTTTTTCATTTGTAACGCCTCCTAAAGCTATTCTCATATTTTCCAAGTATTTTATAGCGGATATAGGGATCTTATTTGTTTTAACCCACAGTTCAATTAATCGATATAGCTTAATATTATTGCTATCTTTTGAAAGTAGATACAATAATTGCATGTTACACTTATTTGCATTTATTGTAGGTGCAGTACAACCATATAAGTACAAATATGCTTTTTCATAATTTAATTTTATTATCTTTGTTTTATCATTTTGCTTTTTATATTCATATTTAAAAATACCGAATGCTTTATTATTTATAACCAATTCATCAAAATACCTAACCTTTTCAAATCGAAGATTACTAGATTCTATCACATAATTTTCATTTAAAACAATCGCTGTAAACTCTACATTTGAATTTACCATAAGTATTCCATCTTTTGGTGGCTTTAAGTACTCGTTAGTAAAATCAAATATGTTATCAATGCTGTCTGTAACTTTGGACTTTAATGTTATTACCTCTTTCTCCACGAGGCTATCAACTCGAATTATATTATATTTTATTTCTTCTATTATATTACCACTCGTGCCTGCCACGGCAACAGTTTTGTTATCATTAATAATAATTTTTATAATTGCAGATTTATTATCACCACTTACTGGTATAAGTCCATTATCATGTGTATAATACACTCGTTCTTTATTTGTGTTATCAATATGTAAAAAAAGTGAACTAGAATGATCATATTTTAGTTCATTACCCTCAAATACAGCAGGTGGCCACAATGGTAAAAGTTCATTAACACCATTCAACAAATTATATCCTTTTCTTTCTATGAATTTCCTTGATTCTTCTGTAAATAAGTTTAATTTCATTGAATACACACTAAATATTATTTTTCTATTTGAATATCCTTGATTTAATTGAATACTGCCAATTTCAGTAAATGTAATGCCCTTTATGCTTGGATTATAATTTTCAAAAATAATCCTATATGTTTTTCCCACACTAATATTTGCCTTTAATGCAACTCTATATCCACCGTCTTTATTACAATGATATATATCATTGTTTAAATCAATACCTCTAATACCCCAAAGCCACTTTCTTTGCATTTCTGGTAAATGCACATTTGGCTCACATCTTATATCAATCCATTCCCTTAGTGTATCTACTTTATAATAGTGTAAATTATCTGCATTATAAATAACTCTATCCGTGTCATATGTAGCTTTAGTATTAACATATATTTTTGCATTAATTTCTTTCAGTTTCTCCATACTGTTATCGCTAAGTGTTGGAAAGTAAGCTCTTAGCTCAAATCTCTCATTCTCACTACACAAATATAATGGAACACCACCATTGTTAATGTACATCTTATCAAGTGTATTGTTGATACTTAAATACACACCTCCTTTATATCCAGGACATATTTTCTGGAATGGTGTTCTATCCTTGATTTTTATATGTGCAAAGTAATCAACATATATATTTCCTTTACGAACATTTACACTATCTAAACAGTATGGACATTGATAAATTAAGTTACAATTTGCCTCTTCTGCAGATACTTTTTTACCATCTGTATCTATCGCATATTCAATTGAAGCCATATGCCATCCCTCCTCTAACTGAAAAACACATCATTTGATTTAAATAATCATATCCATCACGCCGTTTTAATTTCAACTCATTAACTTCTTACAAAAATTTGTTTTTAGTAATTTATTATATTCCCCCATTTTTATTTTGCATTTGTATGTTTTTCAAAAAAGTCTTAATTAAAACTGATTCACACTGTTTATTAAGGGATTTCGTTTTAGATTGCTGTTAGTTCCCCTAAATACCCTATTAATCACTTGAAATCCGTGATTTAAGGCAATTTGATACAATGGAGAAATGCCTTGTTTAATATTCTTACTAAAGCTTTACTGCATACTATGTTTAAAATATTCATAAGAGTTCTCTAAATATAGCACGTCCACATAATCTTCAACACTGTGCTTTATTTTTTTTACAAATACAGGAAAATACTTTATATTGAGTACTGCAAAAATCATCTATATAGTTATCATATAAGTACAATTTTTCATCAAAGGAAGAAAACGTAACCTCATAGGCGCCATTTTTATTCCATTTTTCAATAGTCCAATCCTCTACAATTCCTAGCAAACTTAATCTATATATAACCTTTTGCGTTAGAGGAAAAACATTTCCCCCATTAATTTCTTTACTATTAAAACTATTTAATACATCCCTACAGTAAATTGTCTTTACCTTATTCGGCTCTGCATATTTCTTAAATAGCTTATAAGTAAATTCTGCTTCAACATCTACACCTTTATTGTTTTGTATCCACAAGAAGAAGTTTCTCATCACATCTCTTCCATCTTTATATCCACTTGTATCACTAATTTCCTTAATTTCTTCAATAGTGGTATTTATATCAAATAATTTATCCATAGTGCTTTTATCTAATATTTCACTGATGTATAAAATATAACAAGTTGCATTCTTTTTATCTCTTCCCGCTCTTCCTGCTTCCTGATAAAGTGATTCTATTGAGCCCGGTATGCCATAATGAATGGTATATCTTATATTGCTTTTATCAATCCCCATACCAAAAGCCTTTGTTGCAATAAGTAAAGAATACTTGTTTTGTTTATAATCACTTTGCACCTTTTGCTTATAATTATTAAATTCTTCTTTTTCCATAACCATGGTTTTAGTTTTTTTACCATTTTTATAAGTAGTTTCTTCTGGTATTTCCCCTGAGTACCACTTAGCCACTTCAGGATATCTATGCCATAGCTTCTTATGTAGTCCATAACATCCCATAGGTCCATTTCTATTTACAGTAAATATAAGTCCACTTTTAGTTTTTACATCATCAACTTTAAATACAGAATTTTTATCGAATATGTCCATTAAGCTTTCTAATGATTTATATTTACTTTCACTATTTTCCCCACTATCCCTATAAATCTTAAATTGCAGTTCAGGTCTAGTATATTCTAATATGGTTTTTACATTTTCACGTCCCGCTTTAAATTCCACTAAAATATCCTTTAATACATTAATCGATGCGGTGGCCGTAAGTCCTAAAAGGTTTGTACTAGGACAATATTTTTCAATAGTCTTACATAAATTAAGATAAGAGGTTCTAAAATCATGTCCCCACTCAGATAAACAATGTACTTCATCAATAACTGCGAGCGCTATGGTTTGTTCCTGGTTTAACGTAGTCAAGTATTCCCTAAATTCTTTTATCTGAAATCTTTCAGGAGAAATCCATATAAAAAGATACTTTCCCTTAGAAAAGGCCTTCCCTATTTCACTTTTTTTGCCCGCTTTTTGATCACTACTTATAAAATTAGTTCTAGTTATAAATTTATTATCTAAGTTTTCCTTTTGATCATACATAAGTGATTTTATAGGCACAACCACAAAGCTTATACAAGGTTGAAGTAAGGCTGCAAATTGATAACATAAGGATTTTCCACCGCCTGTAGGTAATAATCCTATAGTATCATTACCTCGCATAGTATTTGTTATTATAGGTAACTGACCAGGTGAAAAATCATCATAACCGTATATATTCTTCAGCATAAATTTTAAAGCTGGTATATCACTATCCTCACCATCTTGGATTATATTGTACTTTACAGGATCTGTGGTGCTGACTTTAAAATGATCTACATCGTCTATATAGTCATTCCTCACAAATATTATATTCTTGTGAATTTCATTTTCATCTGTCCATCTTTTAAGAACACTAAAATCAATATGTACTATATCTTTACTATAATGAAACCCATCATAAGTACCCTTATTCACTATGTTTAACTTAGGCTTATTAAATTCTACTTTTGATAATTTACATAAGTTATCAAGCCATAAAAATAAATCTTCTACAGCATCCTCTGCAAAATCATCCACGTCTCTTTGTATAAGTTCAATATTCCAACTTTTATCTTCTAAATTTAATATATTTGCTTCTAATAAACTCAAGATTGTTAATTGAAATCTAATAGTAGCTGTAGCTTTTAGTTTCACACTCCAGTTTTTATTATCTTTATATTTAGATGGCATAATAAAATAATCTTCATAATGCTGCAGCTCTGCTGCATATTCATCACACCTTTTTCTTATTGAATCCATTTTGTAAGTAAAAGCCCCATTTTCTTTTTCTAATTCCATAGTATTTATCCTAATAGTTACAATGCCATTTTCAAGTAAGTATTCGTCTCTAGCCTCATCATTCTTCTTAGTAGTTGATTCCCTATGACTGCCTCCGTCTATCTCAATAACAAGTCTCGCTTGTGGTAAATAAAAATCTACCTGCTCGTCTACAAATTCCTTTTTTTCAATACCAATAATTTCACTTATCAGAGCTTCCGGCAAAATAAGTTGCTGAATAAATGCATACTATGGTATGTATTTTGAAATTTGATTTTCTAAAAAATATTTAGCTGGAAAATAATTATTTTCATCGTCACCTTTAATTGTTTTTATCCAGTTAGGCTTTTCTCTGTCTATAAGATATATCTTTTCTTTATCTTTATCTAAGCCAATTACTCCTAGCCTACTTTCTAGAAATTTAGAAATGTTAGTTGGTGTACCTCTTTGTATTAAATTTTTGATTATACAGATTATTGTATAATGCTTTTTATTTCTATTTTCTGTATTTATATTTTGTATAACAAAATTATTATTTGTATATGAATAATTGGCACTATACTTAAACATTTGTGTTCTCCTTTTGGTGCCACCCACGTTGCATGTGGCAATTTTTTAATCATCACCGTCTTTGCTTTGTTGTGATTTTTACATTTTATTGTTTAAAACCTCATTAAATACATTCTACCACTTAAGTTTTGCTAAATTAGGGGAATACTGTCACATGAAAATAAAGTTGGCATTTAACTTTAAACTTATTTATACATCATAAAATTATTACAAATAAAAATGGCCAATCAATGTGATTTAACATCACTTTGATTGACTATTTAATAAATTTTATTTAATCCATAGCAGAATCAGTCCCTACTCAATTTGAAGCCTTAAAGACTGTTTAATGATTTCCATAACTGCATCAAGATCTGATGTAGGGCCAATTATAAGTTCTGCATTTCCATTACCTCCGTGACCAATATTGGTAACATCTTTACATAATCCTTTTGGATCATCCACACTATCAAAATCCATATTGACCCACATTTTTAAACGTCCTTTATAAATCTCAATATCGGTAAAATTAGTCTCAACTTTATAAGCAATATAATATTTTTTATACTCTTTTCTTATTCCTACGTCTAAGCTTAATATCTTACGGTCTAACTTTTCATAAACTTCTTCTATTTCTGGCAACATTAGTTGATAATGATCTATAGATGAGTAAATTATATCAACTTTATCCTTCTGGGAGTATTCTTCTATATCTGCCAATGATACTTTTGGATATTCCCAGATAGTAACTGCTTGATTTCCTAGCACCTTTACACGGTCTAATATCTCTGTTTCATCCCATTTTAACAAATTACTTAAGACATTATTTAATTTCAAATGGCTATCTTTAAATCCACCTTTTATATCTTGTTTTACTTTAAACGGGCTGTCACTTAACTCGCTATTGTATCCAGTTAGGGTTAAATTACCAAGTGTATGCAAATATTTCTTTTGAACTTCTTTCCAATTATCCCCCAACATATCTTGCCACTCTTTTTTCAGCTCTGGATTTTGAGGCATAATATGTTCTACTGTATATCCATCCCTTGTTATATTTATTGGTTCTTTGTGGTTTTGATTTTCTAAAGCTTCCAATATATAATTTTTTATTCTTAAATTATATATTGATTTTATTATAAGCTTTTCCTTAAATTCCTCATCAGTAGGAAAAGCTCTATATGAATCTTTTACTGTATATTCAGCTAATACACTAGTTATATAATTCTCTTGTTTTATCTTACCGTAGAATGTAGCAAAGGTTTTATTAAGTGAATTGGTTGGTATTTCGCAAATCACACGCCTAACAATGTAACTAATGGTAACCTTAATAACTGTAATAAAATCATCTTTTGAAATTTTATTAGTATCATAATCATGATATACACTCATTAAGAATGGATAACTTACATTCACGTCTAGCTCCCTAAGTTCTCCCCATAACCGACTAAGTTCTTTATCCGTATCTTTGGAAAAATACATTGAAATATAGTACTTAGAATAGGTGAATATGTCTATTAATAATTGCTCGTTGGGCACACCACTCTTATGGTATGTTTTAAAGGCTTCATAAACCTCACCTATTTTGCAAATTTTCCCGTTGTTATGAACAGTTAAAAAATCACGAATAAATAGGTCAAAATAATCTGCATATCCCTGCTGTCCAAATCCCTGCTCCATTGGTCTCCAATATGTACTATATAGCATATCTTGCTCATGAGCTGGCTGCCCCATAAGAATATAGTTTCTGATTAAATCTGCCTGAGACAAATCTTTTCCAGTAGAATTCATACTTTCAAATATAAGCTGAGGATTGTCTTGTGATTTGTCCAAAGCCACAGATACTAACATAAGTCTGTTAATACCCTCATATATAGTTTCTATTGTTTCATCACACCTTTGTATAATTTCTAAAAAACGATTAAAATTTTTTAATATTTGAACTGATGGATTAACGACATTTTTTTCAGTCCTATTGAGTATATGTATAAAAGTATCCTTATCTTGTTCAGTTAATATAAGCTTATATTTATCCATACCAGTTTCATCACTATTAATCAAAAAGTAATTCTTTATTTTATTTGGATTAATTTTATCTTCAAGTTTATTATCTTCAATATATCTTGATAATGCACACAAAAGTAGTGATAACGTAGTTAATCTTTGTTGCCCATCTATAAGGAGTAGCTGTTGTGGTCTACCAACTGGAGTTCCCATATCAATATATACCACTGATCCTATAAAATGTACTTGATCATGTTGCTTTAATGTAATTTCAATAATATCTTTCCATAGTTGATTGCATTGTTTAAAAGACCAACTATACGTACGTTGGTATATTGGTACTACAAATTGTATTGCTCCTTGCATTAGTTTTACTAAACTTGTTTCTCCTGCTTTCATTGAAAAATACCTCCAAGTATAAGCCTATTTCTTGTCATTCAACACATTTCTATTTTACCATTTTCATATGATGTATTCAACTATTTAACATGCTCCTTATATTCACCATAGTCTATAATTTTAGCATTATCACTTCCTATGTTATAATAACCTCATACAATCACCTAAGGAGGCCTTCCATGAAAATCTACAACAAACTAGTACGAGATAAAATCCCTGAAATAATCAAAGCCACTGGCAAACCCTTTGATATTCACTCTGCTAAAAAAGAAGAATTACTACCCTTACTTGAAACCAAATTAAACGAAGAAGTATCAGAATATCTAGAAGATAAAAACCTAGAAGAACTCGCTGATGTTATGGAAGTTTTATTTGGCCTTGCAAAAGTTCTTGGACATTCGGAGGAAGATTTAATTATCAAGAGAAATGAAAAAAAAGAAGCACGAGGCGGATTTGAAAAAGGCATAGTACTTGAAAAAGTTTATGAATAGCCAAAACCTCCATAGAATTTTTTCTATGGAGGTTTATATCATCATATTTATTTTTCTAACTTCTCAAGTCTTTCTTTATAAAATTTTCTAGTTCTATAATCAATAATATCTTTGAAATTAGCTATAAATACAGGGTTTTCAACAAATTTACTTAAATTATCAGTTAAACAAAAATATGATTTATCTCTATAAAAAAAATCTTTTGCAGAGTTCAAGAATGCCTTTATTGGATTTTCTGCAATTCTTAGACAATCTTTTTTATTAAAGCTCTTATAGTCTTTAGTCGAAACATGCCTCAAAAGATCCACTGCATTAGAAGGTTTAGTATAAAACTCTTTAAAACTTTGAAAAATATTTTCTTCATCTACTTTTAATTTTATGTCGCCATGATTATAAAAAGCTAAGAGAAGTGGCATTTTATAAGTTTTACTCATTGAAGTTTTTTCAATATTATTTAAAAATTCATGAGCCACATTGTTTAAAAATAACTTTTCCTCTTCTGAAGTTTCATTTATTTTATTTAAAAATTCTAAATAATCATTGAAAATATTTAATTCCCCTCTGAATCGTATTACATTATAAAGATCATCATCCATATAGGTATACATTTCAAGCCTACTGGGTCTAGTTTTCAAATCTTCTTTTATTCTATTAAAGTCCTCCACTACTAGATCAAATATATTCTTTTGCTGCTCTACCATCTTCTTGAATACATCAATTACCTTAAAATCAAAATCCACTATACAATCATCAGGATAATCTTCTTCTTTAGGTAATTTGCCACCTTTAGCTTTATTTCCAATGTCTTTTAAATCCCCACTCAAAAAGAATGGAATTAAATTAGCCTTTTTATAATTGCCTATAAAATCTAAAACATTTAAATATTTTTTCTCTTTGTATTTTCTTAATCCTCTACCAAGTTGTTGCAGAAAAATAGTTGGAGATTCTGTTGGTCTCAAAAGTAATATCATATCAATTTCAGGAATATCTAATCCTTCATTAAACATATCCACAGAAAATATAATGTTTAATTGTCCTTTTTTCAATTTATCTACAGCTTCGCGTCGTTGCATTGAATACTCAGTTTGTTCCCCGCTTATTACCGTACAGGACTTAATTCCATTTTCATTGAAATATTTGCTCATGTATTCTGCATGTCTCTTGCTAGCACAGAAGCCTAAGGCTCTCCTACTATTATATTTTTTATAATGTTTAAGGATTAAGTCTGAACGTTTATTGAGCATTAAAGCATTTTCTAATTCCGCCTCATCGTACTTACCATTTCTAAAAGATATTTTTGTATAATCTGTTTCATCAAAAACTCCATAGTATCTAAATGGAACAAGCCACCCCTTATCTATCGCTCCTTTTAATCTAACCTCATAAACAATATTGTAATCACAAAAGGCAAATACATCTTTATTATCCATTCTCTCAGGGGTTGCAGTAAGACCTAAAAGAAATTTCGGAGTGAAATATTCTAATACATTGCCGTAATTACCTGCAGCAGCATGATGGAATTCATCTATTATAATATAATCAAATTCATCCCTTTTAAAATACTCATCGCACAGATATTGCTTTTGACCAATTGTTTGAACTGTAGCAAATACTATATCGCTACTGCTCTCTTTACTTTTACCACTAAAAAATCCAGTTGTGATATTAGGTTTAATATTTTTAAAAGATATTTCTGCTTGATTTAATATTTCTTCTCTATGGGCCACAAATAAAACCTTATGAAATTCCATAGAATCAAAAGCAGCTAAATAGGTTTTTCCTATACCTGTTGCTGCAACAACTAATCCTTTATCTAAACCATCTTCTCTACATCTTTTCAGCTCATATAATGCCTCAATCTGTGCCCCTCTAGGTTCATACAGCGGAATTACTGTACCAAATTGTTCTATGTTATCTTCACCTTTTTCTAACTCTTTAAAAATTTTAGGTCTTTTCCATACCGCCGAATATCGTTTCATCTCATCATCATCAATAATTATAGAATGATTTAAAAATAAGTCTTCAAAAATATTTTTAAAATGTGTAAAATCCTCTAAGTTCTTATTCCTATTTAATCTATAGTTCCACTCAATGCCAGTAGTTAATGCAGAATTCGACATATTAGAAGATCCTATAAAAATATCTCCATCATCTTCATATTCAAATATATATGACTTAGGATGAAAAGACTTATTCTTAATATTATAAAACCTTAAATCTACCTTATCGCCTAATGCATCCTTTACTAAGTATAAGGCTTGAGGTTGCGTAATATTAAGATAATTTCCTGTTAAAATTCTAATTCTAACACCCTTATCTGCCACTTGTTTTAAATCTTTAATAAGCAATTTCACTCCGGATTCCATTAAAAAACCTACTATAATATCTATGGTCTTTGCCCTTTTTAATGAAGCTGTTAACTTTGGAAGTAAATAATCATCATCTCCCGTAGAACAATTTGAATCAAAATCTAGAGCTGCCTCTTTAAATACAATAGAATCACTTACGATTATCCCTTTATTAATTGTCTTAGCTTCTATCATCATACTCCACCAAACTCTCTTTTAAATTTTTAGCTCTATCTCTAGTATCATCCAAATTGTCTATGTTTGCAACGTGTCTTTTACCTATAATCCTATAAACCACAATATAATAAATTAGAACTCCTCACTGGCATTGGCATAAAATGAACATTATTTATTTTTATAATTTCTTCAATATTAGTTATTTCTTTGTTCCCTAGATAAATCCAAAATTTATACGGTGCATCATAACCAGAAAGACTTTGGCGCACTTGCTCATTATAATAGTCCGTAATGATAAAGCTTGAAATTGCCATTCTACCTTTTCCTATCCATATAGCATCTATATTTATACGTTCTTTCTGTTTATTTTCAATTAAATAATTATTTATATTAAGTTATAAATCCATATTCTTTAAGTCTCTGTCTACATATATCCCTTACTTCATCACTAAACAAGCTCTTATATACATCATTCAAAACTAAAGCTTCCACAGATAAATCTAGTCTCTTATATTGCCATAGTTTCTCAAATCCTTCTGTTCCACCTTCTTTTGTTACTAATTTTTTTGCTGTATCTACTCCACCTTTGTCAGCTATCATCTGCATAAAGCGAGATGCTCTATACCCACACTCCTTATCTGCTTTGAAATATATTTCCCTCATATCCATATAAAACTTTCTTTCTAAATCTTCATTTTTAAGCATTACTTGTTTAGTTTCAGGTATATCTTTAACATTAATCTTCTTTACATCATTGCTAGAATTCATTTATTTATCCCCCCAATTTAAAACAATCTTTTGGTGCCACCCACATGACAAGTGACAAGTTCTTATTCTTAAACATATCCACCATCTTACAAGATTTTACATTAGATTTTTTTAGAAATTCTATTATTACCACTCTATCACAATATCAATGATAAATTAGGGGAATACTGTCATATTTCGAAATATAATGATAATTGATACCTACTTATAAGGTGTGCTGCATTATTTATCTCTATGGAGCCTCAACCATCATCATCTGAAAAATTAGTAAAAGTCTTTTACAACCTTTACAATCTTTCAAGCTGTATTTATAACTCTATTTACATATTACCATTCGCCAGGGAAAAAATTTGTCCTCTAAGATGTTTTAAATAAAAAAGATATCAAAATGCTTATTACATTTCGATACCTCTTACCTCTAACCTTATTGACCTTCTCACAGAACTATCCATTTTGTTAAATTTAATTAGATTTTAGCATTCTTAACTAAGACTTAACTCCATAAAAGCCAGTGATTTCAGTATAGTAATAGATAGTGCAGTTAATTGTTTAATTAAAATCTTGTTAAATTTAACAACATTATAATTAAATTTAAATAGATTATAACAAGTCTATGTTATTATTTAATTCACAATCTCCAGCAGTCTTCTACATTTATTTAAGTCAATGTTTTAAATCATAATATTAGAATCATGATACAAAATCATTGTATCATACCCCCATTATTCTTAGATACTATGACCATATCATCTACAGCATCATCAATGCTTAAATTCTTCTCTATTTCATAATTATCTAGCAAGAAATTAATAGCTTTATACTCATTAAGATAATTAAAAGCTTCTTTCACATTTATATTTAATCTATCTGCCAATTAATATTCCAAGTTTTACCTTTTCTTCTTCATCATTAATTTGTAGTGCCCATAATAAAAGTGGAGCCTTGTATTCAGCTAAATCAAACCTATTTAAAAATTTTCTTTACCACATCAAAAATACTAAAACTAGTACGATTATATACACGATTATAAGCAGCTTTTTTAGGATTTGTAACCCATCCAAATCCACGTGGTGCTCTTATACCTAAACTACTTTTTATTATCCTCTTTGGGCTGGTCCTACTGCTAATCATTTTCTTTAAGCTTGGTTTTCTTATTCCAAATTTCATTATTTTTCCTCCTCATTTTCTTCAGGTATTATACCTGGATAGTAACCAAAATCATAAAGAGCATACCCTTGAATTAATCCACTCCCTAAAAAGGATGAATTCTCAAGGTAATACTTATAATTACTACGTTCCCTCATTAAAGTTCCATATACAAATACTTTTTTCACTTTAATTACCTAGCTTATCGGGCAGCTCTATAACCCATTTTCTAAGGCTTTCCAAATTCTTTTTCGCTTTTTCGCTAATTCTTGAAGATCAGCTGTTCATAGTTCCAATTTCTTTTTAACATATATAGAATTTACACTTGTTTTATGATCTGCATATTTCAATGTAAATCCATCTGGCGTAGTTATTCCATTTATAATTCCATTAATAACAAAATAGGCAGAATAAAAGGACTTTAATGTAGGGTGACCACAGCAGCCGCATTAACACAATCTATACTTTCATAAGGTATGAAGCTTTTCTTTAGTCTTTCTAAAAGCATGTCATCTATCTCTTTTCTTTTTTCTCTAACTGTAAAGTACCTTGCACCTAGATCATATTTACCAGCCGTTCCTCTTTTGTCCTTTCTTATATATCCATTTTTCGTCAAGGAATCTACCAATATTGGAATATCCCATAGATCTATCCCTGTCATATTTGCAAGCACAAACAAATCTTGACCATGCTCTTCCCCTCTTAGAAATAATAAAGCTCTATGTTTACAATTTTCAGTAACCTCACCCATAAGATATTTATTGATATATGCTTCTGGAAATCCTTCTTCCCTCATACCAGCTTCAACTTTATTAACATATTTCTCTGAAGCTTTGACTCCGCTTATCTCTTTATTAACTACTGTATAAACAATTACTTCCAACAATTCTCCACCTAGATAAACACTTACATTTTATTATTTAAAAATGTAATTTAATACATTCTAGCACTTTAGTTTTGCTAAATTAGGGGAATACTGTCACATTGAAAATTTAATATGGTACCATACAATTGGTCAACTTTAAAATAAAAAAAGCTATCAAAATGTTTTTTACACTTTGACAGCTTCTGATACCACCCACGTGGCAAGTGGCAAGTTAGATCTTTAATGAGAAGCTAGTGTCATCTATTAAAAATACTTCTCTATTTCCTTCACATCTTTCATGTCAAATAATTCAAGCCCTATTATCTCTATAGTTTCATCTGGTAATTCCATTATCTTATTTTTATATTCAATAGGTATTTTATTGAATCTCTTAGTCAACTGTTTTAATAAAAGCTGTGCTTTTCCTTCTTTCCTACCTTTTTCCATTCCTTTTTCCATTCCTTCTTCCCTTCCTTTAGCAATTCCATCCTCTAATATCATTTTCCCTATGTCTGTCTGTAGTGCGTCAAAATATAGCTTTATGTAACTGCATTCCTAAGTCAAATTATAACTATAATACTATTAATTATCTAGTGGTTATTTGCTTT
>NZ_JAHLDL010000041.1 GCF_018861315.1 Clostridium bowmanii
CCTTATAAACCACAGTTTCTTCATTGGTTTTGCTGACCTCTTTAGCCTTACGGCAATATATCTAGCTTAACCTAATTACTCTGTTTAGAACGGGCTATGTTTCCAGTAGATTCGTCATCACCAGTTACAAGTACCTCTTAGTATTTCGACCTTGATTATCTTTTCTAATAAGTTTATAAGTTTACAATTTTGAATTACAAACTTTGTTTTACCTTCCTCCCTTTGCAAGAATAGATACTTTTGGTAATCTATCCCTCATTATGACTGCTAATATAATAGCTTCTGCATAATGTCCTCTTAGTTTTGCCCTCCATACTGTTACCAGTTTTCATTGGCTAAAAGTTAATAACTACTATGGATTCATCTGCCACCTGCACTACATCGTATCTCCCTTATGTTCCCACTTGTTTGAACTTACCTTTTAAAATAGGATAATACAGGTTTCTCCAGATAGGTTTGCCTGCCTAAATGCGAACGCATCCGTCTTAACTTATAAAGTTATCCAACTTTGGGGCTTTCCCATATTTTGCAGGGTTACCCACTTTATAAGCCATCTTCGGTTTACTTTCGTTATGTTCCACATTTCCCCTGCTGCTTCCTTCAGACCCTACCGTTGCCAGTAGCGCCCTTGCTCTCAGGTTGTGTTCCAGTTGGTTAGGTGACATAGGCTTCTTTCAGCCTATCGGCTCAGCGAACATGCTGGACGTACAAAAAACCGCTGATTACTCACCGGTTTATAATTTTCTCTACATCATATACTTCCCATTTATACTTATTTCAAAATAGGACTTCAATCAAACCTCGTTCAAAAAAATTTGGGCCATGTCTTTTTTACACTGAAACCCCAGTGCCTTTAATGAGTTTTGTAACGCTAATAGAGTATAGGCCATTTTATCCTTTTTCGCATTTTCCCCCATATGCCCTATTCTTATTACTTTTCCCTTTAAATATCCAAATGATCCAGCAATAAATATATTAAATTCCTCAAGCATATGTTTTAATAATTCTTTGTCATTTATACCTTCGGGAATTTCTATAACTGTTACGGTATTCGAATAGCCATCTTTTATATATAAATTAAGACCTGATTCAATTACAGCTTTTCTTGTAGCATTACCAATAGACTCATGCCTTTCAATTACTTCACTATCCTCTAAAATATTATCAATAGCTTGTCTTAGTCCAACAATATCACTTATTGGTGGTGTATATGGAAACCATTTGTTTTCATAATACTCTTTCCATACAAGTAAATTGCAATAATAAGAAGCTATTGGAGTTTCTCTATGTTGCATTAGTTTAAATGCATCTTCACTTATACTTAAAAAAGTTAGACCTGTAGGAGCAGAAACACATTTCTGTGAAGCACCTAGTACAATATCAATTTCCCATTCATCTACTCTTATATCTTCTCCACCCATAGCAGCTACACTATCTACTACTGTTAATATACCATTTTTCTTTAGTAAAGGGCATATTTTATCTATGTCATTTAAAACTCCAGAAGGAGTATCACAATGTACTACAGTAGCATATTTAAAGTCATGATCTTTTTCCAGGAATTTTTCTAATTCTATTACATCTATCTTACATTTCCTATCTCCTTTAAAGAAAACCACTTGTCCACCGTACATCTTAACAAAATCTGCAAAGCCTTCCCCAAATATTCCATTATCAATCACGAGTACCCTATCATTAGTTTCGGTTAGAGATGCACATGCTGCTTCAAGGCCTAAAATTCCCTCTCCACTTAATATTCTTACTTCATTATAAGTGTTTAAAAACTGGCCTATTTTGTCACAAGTTTCTTTGTAAAATTCATAAAACTGTAAATCCAAATCAGGATTAGTCGTGGCTAGAGCTCTTGCCATTCTAACATTCTCTCTTACCTCCGTAGGTCCTGGAGTCATTATTTGAGATACATTCATAATCTTCACTCCCTTAAACTTTAGTTTGCATCAACATCATCATGTTTTAGATTATATCACTACAAATAGATTTTAAAAAATGTATCCATACAATACTTTTTTTTCTAAAACACGATAACATTTCGAAATTTAGAATTTCAATAAAATGCTCATAAAAACTACTATTGTCTCAGATTCGTGCATATTTACATACAATAATTTATGAATTATTGTTTAATTGTATATCTTTTATATTTTTGGTTATATTTGTATAAATAAATGTGCTTTCATGTTAGCACATTGAAATGTCACAAAAATAAAAGTAGGTGTGAAAATATGAATATGAGAAATAATTTAACCAATTATAAAATCCTTTTGTTTACAATGATTTATACTGTTATTTGCATTATATTGATTAGGCATTTTACTGTCTTAGCTACAATAACTTCTATTAATCAAGAAAAAATGAATTCAAAGATAATTTTCTTAAGGCCTATCAATATATCAGCATTTTCAAATGAACTACCTTATACCTCAAATTTACCAATAAATAAGCAACTCACTACTCTAAGCCGAGGATATATTGGAAAAGTTGATAATAATGCTCCAAAAAAGAAGGTTTCACATAATTATGATGATGAGATCTATACCTTAAATGAATCTGCTTTACTCGATAGCTATTATACAAGAAAGTCCAAAATAAATTCATCCACTATTATCCCTAAGGTAAATAAGATCCTTAATGGTCATCTTCCAGCTTTTTTAATGTACAAAAATGTTAATATAACAAATTTAAAAGAATTTTTAAAATCTAGAAACTCCCTATTAGTTGAAGACCCTTATTTTTCAACAATAATATCTGTAAGCAAAGATTTTAATTTAAATCCACTTGTTATGTTTGCTATTACAGGACAAGAACAATCCTTCGTCTCCAAAGACAATAAAAATGCCTACAAGATAGCTAACAATCCCTTTAATGTTTTTAACAGCTGGCAAAAATATAACACTAGTATCCAAGACACTACAAGGATTGCTGCAAGGACCATAGTGAATTTATGTAAAAACAAGCCTGATGATATAGATGCCTTTACTTGGGTTAATCGAAAATACTCAGAAGATAAAAGTTGGTCAAAATCCGTTCGCTCTATATTCAAACAACTTGAAGGTAATGTTTCTTATTGGAAATAAATCAACCCTACTATATATATATCACCCTATAATTTAATTTAATTGGGATACATCTATCTATCATAAAACTATTTATATAAATGCCTACTTCTGATTAATCCTCTAATCTCTTTATAGGACTATCGTCACTGTGTCTTTGCAATCTATTTAGTCCAATTGTTTGCTTTACGACCCCTTTTAACTATTCTCCTTATTTATCCTTTGTAAATCAAATGATAAGTTATCTCTTAATAGAAATTTAAATACCTTAACTCTTAACTCCTTTGTAATTATTCCATAATCTCATAAGTGGAGTTGATAATTTGAGTAACTCAATGCTACTATCATTGCTGCATAATTTATCAATTAATTTATCTAGGAGTTTTTTATTCGAATTCTTAACTCCAAAATCTATTTCATCATCAGTTAAACTCTCCATAAATCTTCTAAAAACGAGAGAATGATTATAATTTTCAAATAGTGGTGTGCAAAGTTCCTCATAAGTCCCTAGATTACAGATATCATATGCAGAATATATTCCTGTTAAAATTGACGCGTACTGTCCAAATCCTAATCCTGGAGAAATAGCACCAAAACAATTGCCAACAAAGTATGTATTATCAATTTTAGGTTTATCACATATTCCCATCATATATCTTGTAACTTCAAATTTATCAGTTATTATAAGGCTTTGGTCTAAATTAACACATGCTAAATTATAGAATTTCCCCCACATATCATTTATATCTAATTCTATATTATCAGGGTAATCAGGATAAGCCATAACTAAGTCTGCTTCTTTTTCAGAAAAAGGTATGAGCCAACCATATCCTTTAGGTAGTATCTCATAATTAAACCACACATGAGGATTGCTCTTAGTAAACTCACCTTGAACAGTTGCTCCTTTGATAGTGCACGTAAGGTCACACCTATAATTACCTAAACGAGAAGCATATTCCCCATCTCCAGTTGCGAGTACCACATATTCAAAATCCTTACATAACTCTTTATATTCATAGGTTGAGTTAAATTTAATATTAGCTTTTACTTGCTTCGATAATTGATTTTCAAAGGAATCCACATGTCTACCTCGTACATTTGTATGCCCAATTTTTCCATCAATACTACCAATCATATTTTTAGAATGTATAAATAATTTATCTACTTCATCTATAGGTGTTAAATTTATATGATAATTCTCTGCTAGATAAGGCAACCAATTTTTAGTAGGTCTATTAAGGATACTGAACATTGCCTCTGCATTAACAAATCTATCCCCCACAATATTTCTTTTCTCGAAAATAGTTGGTGTAATTCCATATCTCTCAAGTGTTATAGCACAGGATAGTCCAGACAATCCAGCTCCCATTATTGCAACTTCCAATTAAAACACCTCCTATAACGTATAGTATACAACTCAATATGATTTCTATACATTATAAGGCAATATAATGTTAAACTTATAATATACTTCCTAGTCCTTGGTGTATTAGTTTACCACTAATTTACATACTTTTTAAACCATTCATTATCTTTAGCCCGTCTTTAATTCTGTTCATGGAAGGATAGAATTGCTTCTTCAACATATACTCATTCCACAGCTTTTCATTACTTAATGAAACCCATACTAATTCTAATATTTTTCTAAAACTAACAGTTTCACTACCAATACTTTCAACACTTCCTGGTATTGGTGTGCATAAAAAGGTTATGTACCTTTGATATTCATCTATTCCATTAGAAGGTTCATCAAATATAATCTTTTCTATTTCGACTTCTAAATTTGTCTCTTCTTTTAATTCACGTTTTATAGCTTCCTCTTCTGTTTCTCCATGCTCTAAATTTCCACCTGGTAACATCCAATATTCTTCATGTCTTTTGTAATTGTATTGTCTAAGTACAAGAATCCTATTATCCTTTAAAATTACGGCCTGACATCTAACTATTCTTGCCATCTATTTTACCCTCCCAAACATACTGTAATTTATTTTAATTTAGTTAAATCCTGATTTGAAAGAGCAGGTCTTTTTTTTAATGTGACACAAATATACAAAAACAGAAATGCTATAAGCCCACCGCATGTATCTACCATTACATCTCTAAAAGCAGGCCCTCTTCCTGGAACAAAAGCTTGATGGAACTCATCAGAGCATGCATATAAAAATACTATTACTAGTCCCCAAATAAAAACTTTAATGTTCCATTTTTCCTTTGTATTAATAGCCCTAAATAACAACATGTACAAAATAAAATACTCGGTAAAATGTGCTGCTTTTCTTACTATAAAATCACTTAAAGTTCCAAGTATGCTGTTTAGGTCCATCCCAAGTAACTTGAATACTCGTATTACAAATTTATTATTTTCACTTGATACCTCACCAGGCTGACTAGAAAACATAAATATTAATACCATCCACCCTAGAACCAAAAGCCAATCTATATTCTTTTTCTTCATATTACACCCCTCAAGTATCTTAAAAATTTTTATGTTAATACTTTTATTATGATTTAAGTGTATTTCCTTGTCAATATTACATTCTGGAAGTTTAAATGCTAAAGATCAATAGATACAGATAATTATCTCATCTATTGATCTTTAGCAATTTCTTAAATTACCATAAAAATATTTTTTTTGCAGGTTGACAAATCCTAACTTGCAAGTTAAAATAAATGTAAGTTATTTTTATAAAGACTGTGACGAGAAGAGTATATGTAGGAAGTAGTTAAAGCGAGTGGATTATAGTGAGAGTTCCATGCGAAGCCTATATTGAAGAACATCTCTGAGTTTCCAACTGAAATCCTTGTGAAATTAGGTGTGGACGGAGCCTAACCGTTATTTATAGGACAGTATCGAATCTTTTTCCGTACTGATTACGAGTGAGCTTTTTAAAGCTAATTTAGGTGGTACCACGGGAGTTTAACCTTTCGTCCTAGAAACAAGGATGAGAGGTTTTTTGTTTTTTGTTTCAATTTTAAGAACTATAGCATGGTCATGCTAATAATCACTAAAAAGCACAAAAATACTAGGAGGTTTTATTTATGATAACTTATAAAAAAGAACTTGCAATTCCAGTTGGATACAAATCACTTCTTGGATTAAAAGAAACCGAAATTGCTATTAAACAAGTAAAGGATTATTTTGAAAGTAGATTAGCAAAAGAGTTAACACTTACAAGAGTCTCAGCTCCTCTTTTTGTAAAATCTGATACAGGAATAAATGATAACCTAAACGGCATAGAACGTGTTGTTTCCTTTGATATGAAAGCTTTAGGTGATACATCTATTGAAATTGTAAATTCATTAGCTAAGTGGAAACGTATGGCTCTATATAGGTATGGCTTTGAGGTAGGCGAAGGTCTATATACGGATATGAATGCTATAAGACGGGATGAAGATTTAGATAACCTTCACTCTATATATGTGGATCAATGGGATTGGGAAAAGGTTATTATAAAAAAAGAAAGAACTTTAGACAAATTAAAAGAAATTGTAACTAATCTTTATAAAGTATTTAAAGATACTGAAGATCAGGTACATAAATTATATCCTAAAAAAGAAAAATTTTTACCTGAGGAAATTTTCTTTATAACTACGCAAGAACTTGAAGATTTGTACCCTACTTTTACTCCAAAAGAAAGAGAAGATGCTATATGTAAAGAAAGAACTGCAGTATTTATCATGCAAATTGGAGGCACACTAAAATCCGGTGAAAAACATGATGGTAGAGCTCCTGACTATGATGATTGGTATCTTAATGGAGATATCATATTTTGGAATCCAATATTAGAAAGAGCCTTTGAACTATCTTCTATGGGAATACGAGTTGATGAAGTAGCTCTAAGAGAGCAGCTTAAAGTAGCTGGTTGTGAGGAGAGAAGTTCCTTTGAATTCCATAAGCTACTACTAGAAGGCAAACTCCCATATACTGTAGGCGGAGGCATAGGTCAATCTAGAATATGTATGTATTTTCTAAATAAAGCTCACATTGGCGAAGTTCAATCTTCAATATGGACAGATGAAATGATAGAAGATTGTTTGAATGCAAATATAGTTTTACTTTAATATTATCTAAAAAATAAAAGCCACTAAAAATACTAACTATTTTCAGTGGCTTTTATTTTTTTCGTGTGCTTTTTTCTATATATATTCAGACTCAGACTAATTTTATCTCAAATATTTTAGGCCAAATCTTTCCGGTTACAAAAATATGATTGTTTTTTGTATTATAAGTTATTCCATTAAGTGTACCTACATTTTTATATTCTTTAGGACTCAACAATCCTTTGAGATCTATCCAACCAGTTATTTTACCACTATGAGGACAAATTCGAGCAATCTTATTGCTTTTACATACATTGGCATAAATTTCTCCTCTAATAAACTCCAATTCATTTAGCCTAGTAATAGGCTTAATTTCATCATGAACTTTAATGCTATATACCTTTTTAAAGTTTATGGGATTCAAAAAAAATATTTCATCTGTACCATCACTCATAATTAAATGCTCATCATTGTGCGTAATTCCCCAGCCTTCTGTATTATAGTAAAACTTGTTAATTAGATTAAAACTGTCTTTATTATAAATAAGACCCACATTAGATTTCCATGTTAACTGAATAATTTTATTTTTATAAATTGTGATTCCCTCTCCAAAATAACTTTCATCTAATTTTTGTAATTTTATAATCTCACCTGTTTGTAAATCTACTTTACGCAGTGTTGACTCATTAAATTTTCCAGTGCTTTCATACATATAACCAGACTCATACACTAACCCTTCGGTAAAAGCAGTAATATCATGTGGATAAGTGTTTATAATATCGTAAGAATATACTGGGATATTATTGAAATATACCATAAACATCACGTCCCTACATAATTTATGTTTTGTGATTATTATATGTGCATTTCAACGCTTATGTTAATGTAAAACAAAAGTATATTCTCACAGCAGCCTTTTACATAGTATATGCATACCCACATAAATTATAAACACTATTCCTAGTCTTTACCCAATAAATTCAGGACTTTCCACATTATCGGCTCTTATTGCTTTTTTCATTATAGTAAGATCTATAGTCTGGTTCTGTTTATCGATGGTGCAAGGATATCTGTTACCACAGGTGCTACATTCTATATATTCCTTAAAGCAAGTCTGCTCTCTGTTATTGAATAAAAATGGAAGATTTTCTAAATCTTCATTTTCTGTATTTGCATTTACCATATCTATTGTATATGTGTACCGATAAGTGGCTTCATGCTTTATTTCGAAGTTTTTGCTCTTACACTTTGGACATATTACCTCTTCATTAATTTTCAATTTATTACATCCTTTCAATGATAGTATATTTATAGTCTTTGTTTTTTGTAGTCTTCTATTATAGCCTTAGAGTTTTATAGTATTTTTATACACTAAATGATAAAATATGTATTATAAGTAAATTTTAAAGATTTATCAACTCTAAAAAAGCTAAGTTTAATAAAAGGGAGGATTTTTAATGAAATTCAAAACTAAAAAAGCAATTGGACTTTTAGGGATTTTGTGTTTATCAATGTTTATGGTTGGATGTATGCCCGGTGATGGCAGTTACTCTCAAGTTAAGCCTGCTAATTTTTTATCAGGTATTTGGCATGGATGGATTGCACCCATATCCCTTATTTTAGGTATATTTAATAAAAATCATCGTGTTTATGAAATTGTAAATTCTGGATGGTGGTATGATTTTGGTTTTTATATAGCTATTATAAGCGGCTTTGGTGGACTTTCTTTAAGTCGTAAGAAGAAAAAAGAAAAATAGTATGGCATTATTCTATTAACTAATAATAAAATTAATGGTAAACTAGATATAATAAATATTTCTTTAATATAAAAAATTAATTTATCTAGTTATTAATATATTATATAGATTACACTGTATTTTTACATCTACGGTCATTCTGTATCATAGGTGTATAAATAAGATTGGAGGTTAAGCTTTGATTAATACTAGAAAACAAATAAGTACATCCGTCTTAGAATCACAAGATTTATTTCAAGATATATTTGTTCCTGTAAATAAGAGGCAGGGGTTTATAAAATCAAAATCTCCTAATATTCCTATTTATTTTTATAGATATATTGGTATTAGTGAAAATAGCGAACTCTATTATGAGCATTTACATAAACTAAACCTTAAACTTACTACACTTGGAAGCTTATATATAAATTTCACCTCTGGAATACCAGTGAAATTTTTATCTACATCTATATCAGAAATATCCTGGGATGCCCTTCTAAGCTCTAGTTCGTCCGAAAGGAATACTTTAATTAGCATTCTTAAAACTAAAGGTCTATTTCCAAATTTTAATAACAACTATTTTAATGAATATATTCAAAATAGCTTCGATGAAACCATGGCTCTTTATTTAAAAAATGAACCTAATAGTACAGAAACTGTAATAAAAAATTTTGCAGTTAAATTATTAGGATGGACTTTGGACTATGCTCCAAAGCTATTTTGTAATTCTAATTATAATTCTAGACTAGAGGATAATATTAACAATCCTAAGGTCCTTTTTTATGGTGACATCAAAAATCATGAAATTTATTTTTTAATTTTCTTATCCAAACTAAGTTGTGATGTGATATATATTAATTCTCTATCGGATATGGGTTTTGTAAAAATTGATAAACGAAATGTGTATTCAAAACTCCTAAAGCTACCTAAAACTCAGCCATTAAGGAATTTTGACTTAAAAACCACCATACACTCTAAGAAACCTATTGTAACTGATACTAGTAACATTAAAGAAACTGTTATTAAAAAAGAGCAAGCAGTTATAGAAAATAGGGTTTCTCCTTTAGCTATAACGTTTAAAGGTTCTATTAACACTTTACTTAAAAGCAGCATGAACATCTTTAATGATATCATCTTGCCTGTAAATAAAAGGATTGGATTTTTAGGAGGCACTGTACCTTTTATCCCAGTGTATTTTTATAGATACATAGGAATAAAAGAAAAGGAAGATGATTATTATAATGATCTATTTCGATTAGATAAAAATTTAAGCATGTTCGACGGTCTATATTTAAGACTTACAGACTCTATTCCCATACATTCCAATATTAAATTAAATACCAGTTGTCTAAATATATGGCAGAATGTAGATCCTTTTGATGCTTCATTAACCACTAAGATTGCTGCACTGCTTATGGAACATAAAATTTTCCCCACCAATAATGATACCTTAAACTGTTCTATGGCAAATAGTTTTAGTTATATATTAGATTTATATTGCAAGGAAGAGAAGAATTTAAACTTATCTAAAGTTAAAAATTTTTCACTTAAATTACTTTCTTGGATTCATGAATTTGTACCAACCCTTGTAAAGAATTTTCACTTTCAAGATACTGCTTCTGATGAAATTATAAACCCAAAAATCATATATTATGGTGATATTAAAAAACATGAGCTTTTATTTTTGGTTTTTTTATCTAAAATAGGTTGTGATGTAATATATATAAATTCACTATGTGATAAATTTTTAGATATTACAGAATCTAGTGAGATAATTTCAAAATGTTCTGAACTCCAATATAAAGCTGATTTAAAAGAATTTCCCAAAGAAGAAAAACTAATAAGGCAAGAAACTATTGCTGCCTTGGCCTCTAGAGAATTATCAAACTCTCTTTATACTGATAGCGATGGATTTTATAAACCTTGGCAATTTGAGGAGTATAAAACTCAACCTGCAACACTTAAAACTACCCTTTATGAGTTTAAACTTCTATGGAATGAATCCTCTAGTCTGCGTACAGGATTTCGAGTGGAGAATAAAACCGTTTATATGCCAAACCTATTTGCAAAAATAAGTGGTGTTCCAAGTGATTTAACTTTATATTGGAAGGACTTTTTTCATTTAAAATGCGCAGATAGTACATTATTCATAGCCCAAATTCCTTTTACTAATGTAAGTTACTCTAAAACTGATTTATACTCTTTAGCCTTTGTACTCAATACTAGTGGATTTGTAGATGAAAAAAAACTACTAGCCCACAGTTGCTATAAGTTTTCCTATTTAAAAACTTCCCTGCAACATATTATTTTAGAAAAAATCAATTATTTGATAAAAACAGATATGCTAAAAAAAACTATAGATAAAGACTTCAAATTAAAGATTTTAATGATTATATTAAATACTGATAAAAACATCTTACAACTAATTCAGCAATATGATTATCCGTCTAAAATACCTAAACTACTAATTTACGATAATAATGAAAATATTTTTAGTGATGAGGATTCCATTATGCTATGCTTTCTAAATTTGTTTGGCTTAGACATTAGCATATTAACTCCTACTGGCTACAACAATATAGAAGGAAAAATCCAGGAAAAATTTTATGACATTCATAGACTAGAAGAGGTGAATTTTAATTTACCCTTACCTGATTTTAATGATGAGAAAAGATACACTAAAGAAAAAGGTAAAGGTTTCTTATCTAATATTTTTAATTTTAAATAACTTATATAATAATATTTAAAAATTAAATAAGGTACTTATAAGGTATAACCCAACAAAAACAATAGGTAGTCTGCATAGAATTATATGCTATCTACCTATTGTTTTTTTAAAGATGTATTGTGTCAAAAGTATACACAATTACTAAATAGTCTCTATTCCATAATTGTCACACAGCGCCTCCAGGCCTCCTCTAAATCCACTACCTATACAATTAATCTTCCATTCATTTTTATATCTATATATCTCTGCTACTACCATAGCTGTTTCTATAGATAAATTTTCATTAAATTTATAATTTAAAAACTCTTGTTTACTATCTCCAGCTATAATTCTAAAATATCCCTTTGATAACTGTCCAAAGTTCTGATTTCTTTCCGTTGCTTCATAAATAGTTACAGTAAAAGCTAATTTTTTAATGTGTGACGGTATTAGATTTAAATCTAGCTGTATGCACTCATTATATGCATCTTTAAGGGAAGTATTATGATCCGCTTTAATAACTATTCCTCCACAAGTACTCTTAGTGTTTTCATAAAAAATAAAATCTTTTTCTATAGTCTTATCATTTACATCCACCATGAATACTGACACATCTAAATCAAAGTCATTTCGACCATTTGTGATTGCATTATAGTCTAGCGTTACTATTAATTTCGATAGATTTTTAGCATTTTGATTTAAGCTTAATTTTTGTCCTTTACCCAGCTTAATGCTTTTCGTAATATCTACAAGTTTTCTTTTTTCCATGTTCTTATTTGGATTTACACTCGCATTCACATTATTTTGAGCAGTTACCTTAGGCTGCTCATTATTCATGCTTTGAATATTGTTTTGATTTGTATGCTGCTTTGCGCCCATTACTATAGTTGAATTGTTTTCTGGTCTGATGCTGGTTTCAATAATTAATTTCCCATATTTCTTCTTTTGGGACATTATTTTTTTATTACTACCTTCAATAATTATAGCCACAAACACCCCTCCCTTAATCTATTGCAACATTAAGTCCCGACTGTCTCTCATAAGGCTGAATAATTACAGTTTCTCCTTGAGAATTAAACTCTAACATATATGATTCACCAGATGTTTGCCCAAGGAAAGTTTTCCAATTCACATCAGTTTTAAAATTAGGATCAGTACCTGTCCAGCATACAACTGCATCAGGGTCCACTGTACAAGGTGTCTCTAGAATGATTGGGTTACCATTGGTAGTTATAACTACCTGAGGATTATTGCCTATGGCTGTCAAATTTGTTGTAAACATACCCTTTTGAGATATTACACCTGACCCCACAAACCTAACTCCATATTTACAGCCCTCAGTAAAAGCAAGTAAATTTTCTCCTTCAACTCCTACACTCTGACCTGGTGCAAGTGTAATTATAGTAGTATGTTGCGCTCTGTTTGCCATATAATAACTACCTTTTCCTTTTACGTTCATAATATGTATATTCTCTCCAGTCAGCTTTCTTGCTGCTAGATTCATAACCGATTTAAATATACTTTGATTACTATTTGTATCTAATAATACCTTTTCAGAAGTAAAGTTCCCCTTATAAGCCACCATTGCACCTAATTTTGCAAAAAACTGTCCGTCGCCCTCTGCGATGCAAGTAAGTTCTTGATGATTTCTAAAGTTAAACATACCTATTAACCCCTTTCTTATTTACAATGTACCTAATTTGTAATTATATAATCCTTCCGTAAATTTCGATACAAAATTCTATATATCAATTATAGCATAATTTTGTTAATTATCTATTAATACATACAACGTCTATTCCGAGCCATAAATATTTGCTATACTAATGTAACTAATGTTACAATATGTTAAATATATATTTATAAAAAAATTCAAATACCCAAGGAGGCTACTGTGAAATACTTAAAAATGTTAGGAAAAATAGTTTTATACTTTACGGTTTACATACTTACTACATTTGTATGCACGTTTACCTATTCAATTATTTATGGAATAATTAATTTTAATAGTGTAACTAACGCTCAGATTAATGAGTCATTAGTAAGAGACGGATTTTTATTAACTGCTGCTGCTGAAATAATAGGTTTTGGAATTTATGTGCTTATGTTTAGAAAAAAAGAGATAAATTTATTTCAAAGATGTAGTTTCAAGAAAATAAGTTTGAAGAACTCTTCGCTTATAGTACTTTGCTCTTTAGGACTAGCCATATTCTCCGGTAGTTTGGTAAATTTACTTATAAGTAAATTCCCAAGTTATATGAAAACAAGTGCTGCTATAGAATTAAATGCAACTTCTTTTTTAGGCATTGTTTGTCTTGTTTTGATTATACCTATATTTGAAGAGATTTTATTTAGAGGATTAATATATAACGAATTAAAAACCCACTTAAATATAATTTTAGCTATAATTCTTCAAAGTATTATATTTGCTGTAGCACATGGTAATATGCTTCAAGGTATTTATACATTTATTATGGGTGTAGTATTAGCTATAATATATAATAAGACTAGATCAATTATTGCACCAATGTTATTTCACATAATGTATAATTTATTGGGTTCCATTGGTTCCATTGTAATCCCACTTATAATAACCTCCTTTGATGGTTATAATATAGTGTTTCTGATTTTAGGATCAATTATAACGGTCCTCTCATTAGCTCTTATATTCAAAAATAATGCTTAACAATTAACAGTAATGCGTTATATGCAGAGCTTTAAATACTTATTCAATATTCAGTAATTCCTGTGTTTATATGTAATTATATAAACACCTATGTTATAATAATGTATTACAGTCAGTATTAATTGTTTTTTTATATGCTGATTAATTTAATAAATGGAGAATAAATATGATATATTTTAATGATATTAATAATTCAAAAGATATTTTTTTTAAATCGCCTTCATCATATGGGTTATTTTCCTCAAGAGAGGAATTATCTTATGCATTAGGTGCATGTTTATATATGCCAGGAACACGTGAAAATTTACTTAAAGACATACTTTTTAATAAAAGTATGGGAGCTCACACAATTACTCTTTGTATTGAGGACTCTGTATCTTCAGACCAAGTTGAAGGAGCTGAAAATAACATTATTGGTCTATTTAAGAAAATTGCTCTTCTATTAAGAGAAGATGAATCTTTTATGGACAACCTACCTCTTCTTTTTATAAGAGTTAGAAGCGTTAAACAACTGAAAAAATTACTTAATGAATCTTTCTTTGTGGGACTTTGTGGTTTTATATTTCCTAAATTTGATGCTACAGTTGGAGTAACCTATTTTTCTATACTAAGTAAATATAATAAATCTAACAAAAGAACTCTTTACGGAATGCCAATCCTCGAAACTCCTGGCATAATTCATAGTGAGACTCGAATAGAAGAGCTTATTAAAATAAAACATGTTATAGATAACTATAGTGAATACGTTTTAAATATTAGAATTGGTGGAACAGATTTTTCTGGATTATATAGTCTTAGACGTGGTAGAGACTTTACCGTATATGATTTAGCTGTTGTACGGGACTGTATTTGCGATATAATAAATGTGTTTAAACGAGATAATTATGTTATCTCGGGGGTAGTTTATGAATATTATAGTAACGTTATAAATTTCAATAATAATGTTCTTATTAAAGAAACTCTTTTAGATAGAACTAATGGCTTAACAGGTAAAACTGTTATACATCCAACCCAAGTAAATTTAGTGAATTCTCTTATGGTGGTTTCTAAAGAAAATTATATAGATGCTGTTAATATTGTTAATTCATCTCTAGATGGTGTAATTAAGAGTGACTATTCCAATAAGATGAATGAGATAAAACCTCATGAAAAGTGGGCTAAAGAAATTTTATTAAAAGCTAAAATAATGGGGGTATATGAAGATGGAAAATCTCACACAGAATTGTTGCAACGACTCAATTCACTACAACATAGATAATAGTCTAGATATATCACTTAATATAGAAGAAAACAACTGCAATATTCCTATGTCAAAGCTTTTTACTATGTCCGCTAGAGAAAATAAGAAAAGAGATTTCTTATTTGTAAGTAAGGTCATAGGTAAGCACATGCCAATGATTCCAGATACTTTAAAAATAATTGGTGGAATTTTGGCTCGTATATGGATTAATGAAAGAGAAGACTCCTGTGATTATCCTACTGATGAATTAGTAAATATGCTTATATCTTTGGATTCATCTATGTACATCACTGATTCAGATTTAAAAAGCGAAAAAAAATCAATGAGAAATCGTAATATGTCTGTTAACAAAAGCGATTACAAACACATTTTACAATCACCCATAAGACTTAAAAACAAAACCCTTTTTATAGGTTTTGCAGAGACTGCTACTGGTCTTGCTCAATCAGTATTTCAAAATTTTTCAAATGCATCTTATATACATACTACTAGGGAAAAAATAACTTCTATAAAGCCGGCACTATTTTTTAATGAAGAACATTCTCATGCAGTAGAACATTCTCTTTTCCCTTGTAAAAATGATTTTTTTAATGATTTTGAAGATATAGTTTTGATAGATGATGAGCTTACTACGGGTAAATCTGCATTAAATTTAATAAAATGTCTTCCTGGGAAATCTTTTGGAATATTATCAATACTAGATTGGCGAGATGCAATAAGCTATAAAATGTTTCAAGATGAAAAAAATATAGATGTTCGAGTATGTTCCTTACTAAAAGGAGATATTAAGTGCAGTAAATCAAAAGATATTGTTAGCGATGCTCTAACTGTACCTCCTCTATCCACTAAACTAATTCCATGCAACGAATACGTTTTTAAAATAGATAATAACATTGAAGGCTATAATAAAGCTACGGGTAGATTTGGACTTAGCTCTCAAGATAATTCAAAAATTTCCGAGGAAATTAAGTCAATATCTGAAGTGCTAAAAAAAGAAAGGACTTCAGGAAACTGTCTTTGCCTAGGAACCGGTGAATTTATTTATATACCTTGCACTATAAGCGCCGGACTTGGCTATAATGTGTATTTTCACTCTACTACTCGAAGTCCTGTTCATGCTAGAAATATTGATACTTATGGTAATAAAAACAAAGTGGCTTTTCAAAGCCCTGAAGATGACACAATAACTAATTACCTTTATAATATACCCGATAATTTCTATGACCAGGTGTTCTTCTTATCTGAAAAACCTTTAACTAAAGATAAAAAAGAAGAATTAAATAGGATTTTCTCAAACTTTCATGTGAAATCTATTGTCTTCGTATGTTGGAAAGGCTAATAGCTAAATCATTTCAGCCGTATAAATTATAAGTTATAATAATATATAAAAGAGGTGTATTTAAATGAATCAATGTATTTTTTCAGGAAGTTACTCTAAGGATGATGTGATATTTCTTCTTAAAGACATATCAAACCTTATAGTAGAACAAGATAACGAATTTAGAGAAAATGCTATACAAAGTGGTACCCATTATTCTGAAATGCTCCCCATAGAATATATTCCTTCAAAAGAATACATGGATATTTTCTATAGTACCCTACAAGGATCAAAAACTAAACTAGCTTATCTAGTTTCTATATTAAGCGAGAAAATTATAGCTGACAGAGGGAAAAAACTTGTTTTGGTTTCTCTTGCTAGAGCCGGTACTCCTATTGGCATATTAATTAAAAGATATATACAGTTTAAATATGATATATGTATCCCGCATTACAGTATTTCTATAATACGTGATAAAGGCATAGATAAAAACGCACTTGCCCATATATTAAAATATCACGACGCATCTGAAATACAATTCATTGATGGATGGACAGGAAAAGGGGTTATTCAACATACCTTAACAAAAGCTTGCAAGGAGCTTTATAAAGATTTTAATATAAGCCTTAATTCAAACCTAGCAGTACTATCTGATCCCGCTCACTGCACCCTTATCTATGGTACAAGAGAGGATTTTTTAATTCCAAGTGCTTGTCTTAATTCTACAGTTTCAGGGCTGGTAAGTAGGACTGTACTTAATGATAAATATATTAGCAGTACTGATTTTCATGGTACCAAGTTCTATAGTGAATTAAAATCAGTGGATGTTTCTAATCTGTATATAGATGAAATATGTAACTGTTTTAAAGACATAGATGAGACTTATCTATCTGAGTTATTATGCACACAAGATATTGCAGAGGCTGCTGCTGATATCGAGTTTGATAATAATTTATTAAACTGCAAAGGCCTACGTGATATTGAAAGTATAAAAAATATATTTAACATTAATAACATTAATCTTATAAAGCCAGGAATTGGCGAAACAACAAGAGTTCTCCTAAGAAGAATACCTTGGAAAATACTAGTTGATTCCCTTAAAAATCCTAATTTAAAGCACATATTTAAGTTAGCAGAGGAAAAGAATATCCCTGTAGAAATTTATACCGATATGTGTTATTCCTGCTGTGGCATTATTAAATCAAAAGAAAAAGAAGATATGTAAAAAGTAATCAAAGGATGTGTTTTTATGATATTTGCCTCAGACCTTGATAGCACCCTTATATATTCCTCAAGGCATTGTAACCTTATTAATGAAGAAGAGCTCCTTCCTGTGGATTTCTATAATAATAATAACTGCAGTTTTATTACTAAACCTATACAGGATAAACTAGAACATATAAATGAGTCTATGCTTTTTATACCAGTAACCACAAGATCCCCAGAGCAGTATTCACGAATGAAATATTTTTACGATGTACTAAAGCCGAAGTATGCAGTTGTAGCCAATGGAGGCATAATCCTTAGGCATGGCAATGCGCTCAAGGCTTGGTCAGATATAAGTTCTGCTAAGCTTAATAAAATTATATCTACTAAAACTATGATAAAATTATGCAGCTTCTTTTTAGAAAGTAACTTCGTTAAATCCTATAAAACCTGTGAAGATTTATTTATATACTCCATTTTGGATGAGGACAAACTAGCTAGTAACTTTTCAAAGGGAGACAGCTCTTTAGATTATTTTCAAATATTACGTAGCTTTTGTGCAAAGTATAATTATAATCTATCAAAGCAAGGAAAAAAGGTATATATAGTACCTAATTGTATAAACAAATATGATCCTATAAACTATATAATGAAACTCGAAAATATAGATATATACATATCTGCTGGTGATTCATTACTGGACTACCCTATGATCCAGCATTCAAATTATGGAATAGTGCCTTCCCATGGAGAATTGCTAAAAACACTTTCTTTGCAACCCCTTAGTGACTCTGTATATACTACAAAAACATCTGGTATATTTGCAGGTGAAGAAATTTTAGATGTAGTGCATTCAAAGTTCCATGAAATTAAAGACTTTTCACAGTGTAAAACATATTCCTACATTGGTTAAGCTCTAAAACCTAGTTTAAAAAGTAAAAATCCACATTATTGATTTTACACAATAATGTGGATTTTTATATAATTATAATGATAATCTATTAAGCTGCTGCTTTTTCCTCCGACTCCGATTCCATTTGTTGTTCTTTTTTTGAAAAAGGCTTCATAATTAATTTCCCAATTTCATTTACCACTATTATAAGTGAAGATAAGATAATTATCTTTAACCACATAGTAGCACTTAAAGACACAGCATTAAAAAATTTGGAAAATACTTCCGTTACAATTATTTGTACTACTGCTGTACCTGAAATTATCTTTAAGAATATAGTGTTTTTTGTAATGTTAGGGAATATGCTATCTGTGCCAAATTCTCTACAGTTAAAGGCATTAAATAATGCACTAAAAGCAAATAATGCAAATAATACTGTCTGCATTTGGTTCGGTCCTGTAACTCCTTCTTTTGGGAATCCCGCTCCTAATATGTCAAATTTCATCTGCACCATGATAACTAAAGTTATATATATAGCATTGGAAATCATGCTTTTCATCATTTGTTTAGTTATAATACTGGCATTTCTATTTGTAGGCCTTCTATTTAAGACAGCATCTCTTACTGGTTCTAGTCCTAGTGATAGCGCTGGTGGTCCATCCATTATAATGTTTACCCATAAGAGTTGTATTGTAGTGAATGGCATTTGAAAGTCAAATACTACCGATAAAATAGCTGTTAAAAATGCAATTATATTTACAGTTATCTGGAATTGTATAAATCTTTGGAAGTTTTCATAAATACCTCTTCCCCATTTAATTCCCTTTACAATAGTTCCAAAACTATCATCTGTTAAAATTATATCTGCTGCATTTTTACTAACTTCTGTTCCAGCTATACCCATAGCTATACCTACATCTGCTTTTGTAAGCGCTGGGGCATCATTTATTCCATCTCCAGTTACTGCAACTACCTCTCCAATATTTTGAAGCGCAATAACTATTCTCATTTTTGTATCAGGTTTTGAACGTGCTACTATTGAAATAGTAGTTATTTCATCTTTAAGTTCCGCGTCTGATAATGTATCTATATAAGTAGCCTCTACTGCCCTATTAGCACCACCTAGCAAGCCTAATTCTTCACCTATAGCAATAGCTGTATTAATGTTATCTCCTGTAAGCATTTTTGTGGCAACCCCTGCATGTCTAGCAGTTTCTATTGCTTCTTTAACATCAAGTCTTAGTGGATCTCTTATTCCTACGAAACCTGTAAACACTAAGTCATCTTCTAAAGTTCCTTGCTCGGATGCCATAGCTACTTCACCACTTATATTGCCATATGCAAAACCAAGTACTCGCATAGATTTTTTCTGAAGTACTTCAATTTCATCTAATATCTCACGTCTTCTAGCTGCATCTAGTTCTTTTTCAATACAATTAATATGTTCATATTTACATAATTCTAGAATGATTTCTGGGGCTCCCTTTGTTAAAACTGTGGAACCTTCCTCTTCTTCTATAACAGTACTCATTCTCTTACTTTTTGAACTAAATGGTATTTGATGAGCTATTGTTGCATTTTGTCTTTCTTGTACATAATCACAAGCATCATTATATAAAAGAAGAGCACATTCTGTGGCACTACCTAAATATTTAACTTCTGAATCATCCTTTTCGATGTCTGCTGTTGAATTTACAAGGCAGTTATCAATAAAGTAGTTATTGCTATCGCTTAGTTCATCTCGTCCTCTGAATTTACCATTTAAATAAACTTTTTCTACAGTCATTCTATTTTGAGTAAGTGTACCCGTTTTATCTGAACATATTACACTTACAGATCCTATTGTTTCACATGCTTCTTTTTTAGTAACAAGTGCATTTATCTTAGCCATTTTCTGCATAGTAATTGCAAGTGTCATATTTATCATTGTTGGAAGTCCTTCTGGAACAGCTGCAACAATTAAGGCTACACATACAACAAAAGCAGTTTTTATAGGTTCAACAGACTGTAAAAATGCAAATATACCGGAAGTATCTGCTGTTATGGTCTTTGCTAAGACCATTTTTATAATCATAACTATAAATAATACAGAAGCTATAGCACTTGAAACCTTTGAAATCTTACCACCTAAATCTCCAAGTTTTGCTTGAAGTGGTGTTTGCATATCACTATCTTCAAGATTTTTAGCTATTTCTCCCATTTCAGAACTATCTCCTGTAGAAGTAACTACAAAGCTAGCTCTACCATAAGCAACAAGTGTTCCTCCGAAAACCATATTCAGTTGTTTTGCTGGAATAGGGTCTTGTACAATATTTTTATCTTTAGATTTTATATTTTCCATTTCTATTATAACTTGGTCATCTTTGCTTACATCCTCTGATTCTCCAGTAAGCATATCTTCTCTAACCATTAAATCTATGCTGCTTACAAGTCTTCCATCTGCTGGAACCATATCACCAGTCTCAATTAAAACTATATCACCTGGTACCAAATCATTTTTATTTACTTGAATAATTTTTCCATCACGTGTTACTTTTACCTCTATATTTTCTGTCATTTTTGAAAGTGCATCTGCAGCCTTTTGTGATTTTCCCTCTGTAAATATTCCTATGCCAATTCCTATTGCTACGGCACATACTATACCAATAGCATCTTGGCCTTCCCCTACTAGTGCACTAATTACAGCTGCCACTAATAGTATTATCATCATAGGCTCCATTATTGCTTCCTTAATACTATCCCACATAGATCCTCTTTCTTGTTTAGTAAATTCATTAGGACCATATTTTTCTAGTCTCGCTTTAATCTCCGAACTGGGTAATCCAGTACTGATATCAACTTTAAGCTCATCTAAAACCTTCGAGCTCTGCTCATTAAAATATTTCATATTATCCACCCTTCAGTAATTTGTAGAATTTTCTTTTAAACTAAAATATAGAAAATGATGGACATATCATTTTCTACACTAGTAAATTTGTTTATAAATATATAGCTATATTAATCTATAATTCATTAAACTCTATTGGTATTTTTTTGCCATTTCGTTTAATCCAGCAGAAGCATCGCCCTCGCCCACTGCTATAAATTTCCATTCTCCGTTGTTGCGATAAATTTCAGCAACATATAAACCAGTTTTTCCAGAATACTCTTCTGTTAAGTTAAAACGAAGCATTTCTTTGTTGTCCGATATATTTACCAAGCGTATAAAAGCATTTTCTATCATACCAAAATGTTGTTTGCGTTGAATTGCAGAATAAATATTAACCACAAAAACTAACTTGGCTATATTTTGTGGTACCATCGATAGGTCCACCATGATTTGCTCGTCATCACCATCTCCGTTACCAGTAAGATTATCTCCCATATGCTGAATGCTACCACATTTACTTTTTAGATTTCCAAAATAAACTATATTTTCTTTTGATTTTAGTTTATCATTTGCATCTAACATAAACACAGAAGCATCACAATCTATCTCTGCTTGAGTACCTCCAAATAAGCCTCCAAGCAATCCCTTGGATTTTTGTTTTACTGGATCCCATCCAAGTCCAACCATTGTCTTTTTTAGACCTGGGTTATCTTTTGTTAAACTTATTCTTTGACCCTTTTGTAAATTTATACCCATTTTACCCATCTCCTTTAAATATATAGTGCACTAATTTACACTCTTAATTTAAATATTATATTGTTTTACGCATCAAGGCCATAATTTTTACAAAGAGCTGACAATCCGCCTTGAAAACCACTTCCAGTTGCACTAAATTTCCATTCTCCATTGTTACGATATATTTCGCAAAATACCAACGCAGTTTCTACTGAAAAATCTTCTGATAAATCATACCTTATTATTTCTTCATTAGTTTCTTCATTTACTACCCTAACAAAAGCATTAGAAATCTGGCCAAAATTTTGCGCACGAGCTATTGCATCATGTATAGTAACTGTAATTGCAATTTTCTCAATATCTTTAGGTACTTTAGAAAATTCAACGATTAGTTGTTCATCATCGCCGTCTCCTTCTCCAGTTCTATTATCACCAGTATGTATAACTCCACCTGATGAATGTACTAAATTATTATAAAATATAAAATCTAGATCATTATTGGTTTTTCCATTTGCACCTACTAAAAAAGCTGAGGCATCTAAATCAAATTCGGCCCCACCTGAATATTTATTTGTATCCCAACCTAGTCCTATAATTGCTTTCTTTAAACTTGGGTTAGTCTTTGTTAAATCAATCTTTTGACCTTTACTTAAGTTAATTGTCATGGTTATACCCCCTGTTAGTCATCATCTTCGATGAAGTTAGTCATCATTTTCAATGATGCTAGTCTACACTAATTCCAAAATTACTACAAAGTGCACTTAATCCGCCTTCAAAACCACTTCCTACAGCACTAAACTTCCATTCTCCATTATTACGGTATAATTCAGCTACAACTACTGCAGTTTCAACACTGTAATCTTCACTCAAATCATATCTTATTAATTCTTCATTACTAGTTTCATCTACAATTCTTATAAATGCATTAGACACTTGTCCAAAGTTTTGAGCTCTTTCAGCAGCTTCATGAATTGTTACAGTAAAATTGATTTTTTCAACAGATGCTGGTACTTTACTGAGTTCAATTCTAATTTGCTCATCGTCACCCTCACCCTCACCAGTCTTGTTATCTCCTAAGTGATTTACAGATCCTGCTGCATCTTTCGGATTGTTATAAAAAATAAAATCATTATCAGATGATACTCTTCCATTTGGTCCAACAAGGAAAGCCGCTGCATCTAGATCAAAAGCTGCTCCTCCATCATACTTATTAGTATCCCACCCAAGTCCAACAATAACACTAACAAGGCCTGGATTAGTCTTTGTTAAATCCACCTTTTGACCTTTTTTTAAACTAATTGCCATAATAAATTCCTCCTCAAAACCACTAAAGTGGCTATATTAAACTTTTACAATATATTATATAGTACCTAAACAACTCATCATACTTTAAAAAAATAAACATTATATTATTAATCATTTCCAAAAATACAGACAATAATCATTTTATCTAAGCATTTATGAAAAAAACCTTATTTTAGTATAAATTACACAAAATAATTTAACTAGAATAAAGCAACACTCATTAATCCTATTATAACATCATTCGTGACTAAACAGTAGGATATGCAGACAAATATCCTTGACTTTTTTGTATATTTTTAGTGAACAACTAAATATTAAGGCTATTAATTCTAGCATAACAGCTTTTTTCACCATAAATATACAATCTATACGATAAAAAGACATTTTGAGTATAGTGAGTCGACTATAGTATATTTTTATTTATAAGCTCTTTAATGTTGCTTTAAATAATAGTTACTATATAATATATATTATATAGCATATACAATAATATAGGACGGAAGTGTTAAAGTGAACTTATCAACTATTAAAAACCTTTTAAAAGATGATCATAAACCTAAATTTATGGCATTAGACTTCATAAAATATATCGGACCTGGACTCCTTGTAACTGTAGGATTTATAGACCCAGGAAACTGGGCAGCAAATGTTTCTGCTGGCGCCAGTTATGGATATACTCTACTTTGGATGGTAACCCTATCAACTATTATGCTAATTGTTCTTCAGCATAATGCCGCCCATCTTGGAATTGTTACAGGTAATTGCATAGCAGAAGCCTCCACTGCCACCTTAAAACCAAAACTTAATAAAATAGTGCTTGGCTCTGCTGTTTTGGCTGCAGTATCTACTGCTCTTGCAGAACTTCTTGGTGGCGCTATTGCTTTAAACATGTTATTTGGTATACCCATAAAACTAGGAACAGTATTAGTTCTAAGTTTAATTTTATGGATGCTATTTACAAATTCTTATAAAAAACTAGAAAAATGGATTATTGGCTTTGTCTCTATAATAGGAATATCTTTTATATTCGAACTAAGCCTTGTACACATTGAATGGGGAAAAGCAATGATAAGCTGGGTGAAGCCCTCTATTCCTATAGGGTCTATTCCAATAATAATGAGTGTTCTAGGAGCCGTTGTAATGCCCCATAATTTATTTCTACACTCTGAAATAATCCAAAGTCGTCAGTGGAATTTAAAAGATGAAACAATTATTAAAAAGCAATTAAAATATGAATTTATGGATACTTTTTTTTCAATGATAGTTGGCTGGGCTATAAATAGTTCAATGATACTTATCGCAGCCGCTACTTTCTTTACACAAAAAGTTAATGTTACAGAGCTTAGTCAAGCTCAGCAAATGTTAACCCCTTTACTTGGAAATACTGCCTCCGTGGTGTTCGCCTTGGCTCTATTATTTGCCGGAATTTCATCATCAGTTACTGCAGGTATGGCTGGCGGAAGTATTTTCGCCGGAATATTTGGTGAACCTTATGATATTACGGATATTCATACCAAACTTGGGGTAGGAATCACCTTAGTTGGAGCTGCCGTAGTTATATTTTTTATAACAGAACCTTTTAAAGGTCTCATCTACTCACAAATGCTCTTAAGTGTACAACTTCCTATAACTATATTCCTTCAAATATATTTAACTTCCTCTAAAAAAGTTATGGGCAAGTATGCAAATACTACATTTGATAAATTTACACTTTGGATTATTGGACTTATAGTAACTGGACTTAACATAATGCTGTTATTAAGCTATATATTATAATTTTACTTAATCTACAAAAGGGAATTGGGTGCAATATAATATGTGCCTAGTTCTCTTTTTCATTTACAAAAACTTCTGTTTTTTTATTTTAAAAGATATGAAATTATCTTCTTTGTAATATACATAAGTAATTACTGTAATTAAACTTTATCACAGAAAAATAGACAAGCTCATAAGTTAGTTACTTATTGTATATACTTTTGATAAGGAGGGTATTAAAATGCCAAAAAAAGAGATGATAGCTATGATTCTGGCGGGTGGAAAAGGTAGTAGGCTTAAAATGCTTACTAAAAATACGGCAAAACCTTCAATACCAACCACTCGCTTTAAATTCTCATATAGGAGTAGGTGCTCCTTGGGATTTAGATAGAAATTGTGGCGGCGTTACACTGCTTCCCCCTTATCTGCATGAATCTGGAGGAGACTGGTATAAAGGCACTGCAAATGCAATTTATCAAAATGCAAATTTTATAGACTCCTATGACCCCGAATATGTACTTATTCTCTCTGGAGACTATATTTATAAAATGGATTATTCAAAAATGCTGAACTTCCATAAATATAAATCCGCTGATGCAACTATTGCAGTAATTGAAGTCTCAATAGAAGACGCATCTAGATTTGGAATAATGAATACTACATCTGATAATAAAATATATGAATTTCAAGAAAAACCACAGAATCCCAAAAACAATATGGCCTCTATGGGTGTATATATTTTTAATTGGAAATTCCTTAAGAATTTTCTAAAAGATGATGAAAACGATAAGCACTCTAATAATGATTTTGGGAAAAACATTATACCTGCTATGCTTAAAAACGAAAAAAAACTATATGCTTATCCTTTTAAAGGCTATTGGAAAGATGTCGGTACAATTAAAAGCCTTTGGGAAGCAAATATGGATTTAATAGATGACAATAATGAACTAAATATACATGATCCAGCTTGGAAAATATATTCCATAAATCCTACAAATCCCGCTCAATATATAGGTCCCAAAGCAAAAGTTACTAATTCATTAGTAGTGGAAGGTTGTATTGTTCTAGGGGAAGTTAATAATTCAGTTTTATTTCAAGGAGTTACAGTTGGAAAAAACTCTAAAATATCAAATTCCGTTATAATGCCTAATACTAAAATATCCGATAATGTTATTATAGATAAAGCTATAATTGGTAATAATGTTATCATAAGAGGTCATTCTCTTATAGGTATATCTGATGACATAACTCTTATTGCAGAAGGAACTGAAATTAAAGCTAATTCGGTTATAAGATGAGGTGATTAAATGCTTAATAATTATATGGGTATATTAAACTTAAATGAAAATGAAACGAACATAATAAGTCTTACTAAAGATAGGCCACTGGCTTCTATTCCCATAGCTGCTAGGTATAGAATTATAGATTTTGCATTATCTAATATGGTTAATTCCGGGCTTAAAAATATTGGTGTTTTTACTCAAAGTAAAGCTCGTTCACTAGTGGATCATTTAGGATCAGGTAAACCTTGGGATTTAGACAGAAGACTTAATGGGCTGTTTGTATTTAATTTTGGAATTGCAAACACATCTTTAAATGATGCAGAAATGCTTAGAAATAATATGGAGTATTTATATAGAAGCAAGGAAGAAAATGTGATTCTTTCCTCCTCTTATATGTTAGGAAATATAGATTATGCCGCAGCTGTAACCTATCATGAAGAAAAACATCAGGATATAACTATAATATACAAAAATATCAATATAGGGATAAAAAATTTTATAAATATGATGTATTAATTCAATAAGTGCCTACTATAAAGCCAATATGAGCATGCTAAACTTGAAAGCAACTAAAGAATTATTTTTTAAAAATGGTCCTATTTATACAAAAATTATAGATGAACCTCCTACTAAGTATTCCCATGAAAGCAAAGTGAAAAATTCCATAATTGCTGATGGCTGCGTTATAGAAGGAAGCATTGAAAATAGTATTATTTCAAGAGGCGTTAAAGTTCATAGTGGAGCCGAAATCAAAGACAGTATTATCCTTCAAAATTGTGAAATCAGAGAAAATTCTAAACTTTTCAATGTTATTATGGATAAAGATGTAATTTTAGATAAGGACAAACAACTTATTGGTGATGAAGAATTCCCACTAGTAATTGAAAAGAGAGCCTTATTTTAAATATAGCAGCAGTAACATTACACGTTACTGCTGCTAATTAATTTTATATAAGTTCTTTAAGTAAATTTATTGTATCCTCTACATCCTTCATAGAAACCATTTCTGATATAGAATGTGTATCTCTACACGGAATTGAAAGCACTCCTGTCCTTATTCCACCATGATTTTTTACTTTCCTGCTCACTCATAAAATGTGGTGGCTTAATTCCTATAATGCCAAGCCTCTTTTATTTCTTATCATTATCTTTATTATTATCATTATTTCTATTTATGCTTTCTGATGATATGTCCTTTTTTTGAAGTTTATCTTCTAATTTAAAATCTTTTTCTTTACTTATATTAGGTAAGCTTTCTATATAAACACTTTTACTTTCGAAGGACATTGTAATTTCTTCACTCTGCAAAATTTCCACTATTCTAAAATTAACATCCTCTTTTATTTTGAAATATTCATCAAAATCTGGTGTATCAGTAAAGAAACATACTAAGATATCTAAACTAGTGGCATTAAATTTATCAAACCTTACAAGAATACCTTCCTTACTAACTTGTGGATGCTCTTCTAACATATGTTGTATATTACCCACACAAGTTTCTAGTTTTTTTCTAGAGGTTTTATAAGTTAGTTGTAAATTAAAACTAACTCTTCGTTTGCCTCTTCTGCTAAAATTGACTACAGCTTCATTCGTCAATTTTGAATTCGGCACTATTATTAAGGATTGATCAACTGCTCTTATTTTAGTAGTTCTAAAAGAAATATCCTCTATGCTACCTTCTAATGAGTCATTACTAACCCAATCTCCAATAGTGAAAGGTTTATCTAATATTATAAAAATACCTGCAATAATATTCGCTGCTGCATCTTTAGCTGCTAGTGCAAAAGCAAGTCCTCCTAGGCCAAGCCCTGCAACAAAACCTTGAATATTATATCCCCATTTTTCAGCAATTATAGTAATAGCTAATGCTACCACTATTAATCTTAATGCCTTTGACATAAATGGAAATAATATTTTATCTACTTTTATGTCATAAGCTTTATGCATCCTTTCAAATAATACAGAAGATTCACCAGTGAGATTATTTGTTCCCCACGTAATTAGAATTATTATAGCAGTGCTAAAAACCTTATCTATAGTTATTAAACTAATTGGAATTCCTGCCAAAGTTAGAATTTTAAATGCAAAATAAAATCCCAATACCTCAAAAAAATTAGTTACTGGTTTTTGAAAAGCCTCTACTATTTTTGTATCTGCATTAAACTTTGTTTTATTAACGAGTCTCATTATTAGTTTAAATACATATTTTGCAAATACCTTTTTTAATAATACAAATAATGCAAAAACCGCAATAGCCATCCCTATATATTTAAATTTATAAGATTGTATATCAGTAAAAACATATTGTATTCTGTTTTCCACAAAAAAATCAACTATAAATTGAAACAAAACATCACTCTCCTTTTTTTCTTATGTTTATATCTATAATCATTTTAAGCTAATTAGGTTATTTTCTCAATGGATTATATAAGAAATAAGGTATTTTATTAATATATTCATATACTAACACACAAATACTCGTTGACAATAATTACAATACCGTATATACTGTTTATATAGTATATATACACCATGCACAAAGGAGTCAATTATGAATATAATAATTTCTAATTCATCACAGCATCCAATTTATGAGCAAATATCAACTCAAATTAAAACTGCCATTATGAAGGACGAACTTTCTGCGGGAGATGCACTACCTTCTATAAGAAGTTTAGCAAAAGAGCTTCAAATAAGTGTTATAACCACTAAGAGGTCTTATGAAGAACTTGAAAAAGATGGTTTTTTAGAAACTGTCCCTGGGAAAGGATCCTATGTCTCTGGTCAAAACAAAGACCTAATAAGAGAAAAAAGACTTACAGCTATAGATGAAAAGCTTACGGAAGTCGTGACTGAGGGCAAACTTTTGAATTTAAGTTTAGAAGATTTACAATGTATGCTCCAACTTTTGTACACAGAAGATAATTAATCTCTAATGTAATTAAAACGGGGAATCTGTACATAATTATTGCGTTTCACAAAATAATTAGGGGGAATAAATATGGATAATATTTTAGAAATAAAAAATCTTCAAAAATCCTATAAGAATTTTACTTTAGACAATCTATCTTTTAATGTTAAAAGAGGCTCTGTGATGGGATTTATAGGCCCAAATGGATCTGGAAAGAGTACTACCATAAAACTTATAATGAATCTTATTAAAAAAGACAGTGGTGACATAAATGTTTTTGGACTAGATAATTTAAAGTACAATAAAGAAATTAAGCAAAAAATAGGTTTTGTTTATGATGAAAACTATTTCTATGAAGAATTAAACATCATAGAAATGAAAAATATCCTCCGGCCTTTCTATAAAAGCTGGAATGACATACTCTTTGAAAAATATATTAAAGATTTTGAACTTCCTAAAAAAAATAAAATAAAGACCCTATCAAAGGGAATGAAAATGAAGTTTTCTCTAGCGGTAGCTCTTTGTCATAATGCTCAGCTTATTATAATGGATGAACCCACATCTGGTCTTGATCCAGTATTTAGAAGTGAACTTTTAGATATTTTCTATAATATAATTCAGGACGAAAATGTAAGTATATTCTTTTCAACTCACATAACTACTGACCTTGAAAAGATAGCAGATTATATTACTTTTATCAATAAAGGCAAATTAGTTTTCTCTCAGACTAAAGACGAAATTATTGATAATTACGGACTAGTCAAGGGAAGCAAAGAGCTTTTAGACAATGACACTAGACGTGAATTTGTAAGTATAAAAGAAAATGATTATGGATTTGAGGCTTTAACAAAGGACATTACTAAAGCTAGAAAGATATTTACGGGTAGTGGTATTATCGAAAAGGCATCTCTTGAAGATATTCTGGTGTATTCAGTTAGGGGGAATATTTAGTGTTTAATTTGGTAATAAAAGATATAGCTATTCAGAAAAAGACCTTATTATATGCTCTTCTTTATGCTATTATTGCACCAATTGCTTTTTTTTCCATGGCTCCCAATGGATTCGGTTTATATGTGTTGCCACCTATGGCAACTACATATATATTCATAAGTTTAGCTGTAAGCTATGATGAAAAAAACAAAAGTGAAATTGTAATAAATAGTTTGCCTATTAAAAGAGTGGATATTGTTATATCAAAATATATCTCAGTATTTGTATTTGCAACTATAGGCATTATCTATTCAATATTAATTGGATTTATAGGTAAATTTACTGGCCTTCAAGTATTTGCTATGTCAATCTCACTTTTGGATATTGTTTTAGTTTTTACATCTGTATGTATATTCAGTTCTATATTTTTTCCTGTATATTTTAAATTTGGTTACATAAAAATGAATTTTTTTAACGTTATACTGGCTATGGTAGTTATCTTCTTACCATCGATAGCTATTAGCTATGCAATTGAAAATCCAAATAGCATTTTTGTTCAGAAAATTAATTATTTTTTAAGTAACACTTCTAGTTTTACACAAAACTCTTTAGCTCTGTTGATTGGCTTAATTTTCTTTTTAATTTCTCTAATAATATCTATACGGATATATAAAAATAAGGAATTTTAAACTCAATAAATTGGAGGTCTTTTTAGTGAAAAGCAATAAATTCTTAAAATTTACACGTGACAATTTTCATATCTACAAAAACAGTTGTACTATGTTTCTTTGGGTATTATCAGCGATACTTAATATATTAGGAAATACATTTGGTATGATATATTTAGTTCTTGCATTCTTGCCAATTGTTGCATTGGCAATACTTTTAACTAATGAAAGAAAAAACACTGATTTACAATAAATAGAAAAACAAAATCAGCTTGTCATAAATTAACAAGCTGATTTTCTATCTACCTTATTATTTTTTATATGTCCAAAGTGTATGCCTTTATACTCAAGAAAATATGTTTTTTTATCTCCTTTTTCCAAAGTATCACCAAAATCTATGCATTCTTCATTAAATCTATAAAAAAATGAAGTTAATTTTTCTAAGTTTTTATCTGCTGGTTTATAAGTTGGATCAAATACGTATGCAGCTCTATAGTATTTACAGGCCATAGATTCATCCCCTCTATACTCTGAAACAATTCCTAATAAATTGAACACTTCAGCTGAAGGTGAATTTTCAATAATATCTGCACTCAGATAGTTAATTGCTAAATCACATCTATTTGACTTTATTGCTCTAATTGCTTTGTTTATATTACTTTGAAAAAAATTTTCTTCATTTATATTTGTTAACATAGTTTCACCTCAAGTTACCCTTTCTCTTTATCTTTGATAATTATATATTATCAAATTCACTATGCATTTGCTATTAAGATAGTATAAAGATAAATGCTCCCATATAAAGATTATGTTAAGATTTTATATTATTCATCAACTAAGCGATATCCGACTCCAACCTCAGTTATTATATACTTCGGTTGTGCAGGGTCCTTCTCTATTTTCCTTCTTATATTAGCCATAAATACCCTAAGAGACTGTGAATCATTATCAAGATAATTCCCCCAAATCTCATCAACTATGTATTTATGAGTTAAAACCCGCCCTGCATATTTAGACATTAACTCTATTAACTTATACTCCATTGGTGTTAAATGTATTTCACTATCTGAAATTGTGACTTTGCGTTTTTCAAAATCTATCTTTAAATCCTTGACCACAAATGCTGACTGCACCTTATCTTGTGAATTACTATCCACATTGAAATGTCTAAGTGCAACCCTAATTCTAGCTGAAAGCTCTGCCACACTAAAAGGCTTAGTCAAATAATCATCTGCACCCCTATCTAGGGCTTCAACCTTTTCTCTTTCATGTCCCCGTGCTGAAACAACTATAATCATAGCTTTTGTTGACTCTCTTACTTCTTCAATAACATCAAGTCCATCCATATCAGGGAGTCCTAGGTCTAAAATTATTATATCTGGATTAAGGGAACTAGTAAGTGTTATAGCCGCCTTACCAAATTCAGTTTCAATACACTTATATCCCTGTGCCTCAAGCGAAACTTTCATAAATTTTTTAATAGGTTTATCATCTTCAACTATTAAAATCAAAGGCTTTGTATCCATTTTCATCGCTCCTTATTACTGGTAAACTAAATTTAAAAGTCGCTCCACCAGAAGAGTTATTAAATGCTTCTATAGTTCCACCATGTGCTTCAATAATAGACTTACAAATAGCCAATCCTAGTCCTATACCTCGTTTTTCTAAGCAATCACCCCTAGTCTTAGTATAAAACCTATCAAAAATAGCCCTTATATCTGCTTTTGGTATGCCTTTTCCGTTGTCTGATACCTGAAAAACCACATTTTCTTCGCTTTCTGTGACTTTAACTTCTATAATAGAATCACTTTGTGTATACTTTATGGCATTATCTATTAAATTAATAAGAACTTGTTCTATTAACAATCCATCTACAAATAGTATAACCATATTTCCCGGTAAATCAGTTACGACATTATGATTGCCTGAAAACCTTCTAACTCTAGATATAGATTCAGCTATAATTTCTTCAACAACCTCTACATCCTTCTTAATTTCAAGCTTGCCTTCATCTATTCTTGTCATGCTCAATATATTTTCAACTGAATGTATAAGCCAGCTTGTATCCTCATATATGATAGCAAGAAGCTCTTTTTTTGTATCATTATCAAGTAAATCATAATTATCAGTAATAGTAGAAACAGACCCTAATATTCCTGTTAATGGAGTTCTTAAATCATGGGAAATAGATCTTAAAAGGTTACCCCTAAGCCTTTCTGTCTCGGTCTCTAAATTTATCTGTCTTTTCTTTTCATATAAATCTTCTCTCTCAATAGCTAACGCAATTTGTGTAGAAACTGACTCTAAAAGAATCTTTTCATTTTTTGATAATGTATTTTCATCTAGACATGCTATCCCAATAATTCCAAGAACCTCATTTTGTCCTTTAATAGGGTGATAATGTCCAACACAATCCATATAAATTTCAGCTTCAACACCCACTGATTTACCCGTTTTGAAACATTTCTCAATTGCTAGAGCCTCTACATCTGACTTAAATATCTCATTATTATCCTCTCCATTAACCGCATAATCACATGGCTTTTGTAAATTATTTTTATAATCTAATATAGCTATCATAATAGTCCTATTAAACATATCGACTAAATTGTCCTCGCAATATTCAACCACTTGTTTCTTATTTCTTGCTATAAGCAATGATTTATTAATTTTATATAAAATTTGCATCCTATTCTCACGTATTAAAGATATCCTAGCTTGCGCCTTAACTCTTGAAGTTAAGGTACTAGTAATAATTGCGGCTATGAGCATAATAATAAAAGTTACTGGATAATCCGCTCTATAAGCTAAAAAACTATAGTATGGTATAGTAAAGAAAAAGTTAAAGGATAGTACACCAATCACCGCAGCCAAAATACCGTAAACATATCCATCAGTATATCTTGACACAAATAATACTCCCAAAATAAATACTATCATTACATTCGACTCATGTAATCCTATTTTCCTAAATAACAGAGATAAAAGAATAGATAAAATCATAATAACTATTGTTTTAAATACATTTTCAATTATCCTTTTTATCAAATTTTCATCTCCTTTTTATATTTAAAATTATAATATGATAGTTTTATTTTATATCTTAGTAAAATAGTTTATTTTGAAGTGCTTTTAGCAAATTTTATATATGTTAAAATTAATGCAAGAGTGATGAGTGTTAATAGTATTGCAATATTTTTTTTATTTTTGCTTATAGGAATTATTACCTTTCCACCAACATCTATAACCTTAATCGATAGAGCATGTACATCCATATCTCCGCCATGCTCTATACATGCTCTATTAAAAATCCCAACTACCTCTACTGTATCTCCCTTATATCCATATTTTCCTAAGTTCTTTATGCTTTTTTCCTGTTCACTTTCTAACCATATTCCCATAGCTGTATTTCCATCACTTATGTTTACCCATGAATATTTTCCTCTATTCATAGCCTCTCCAATAGCTTCACCCTTTAGTATGATTTTATCCTTATCAATGGATTTACTATTTTCAATTAAATCGTTAAAATTACTATAATCCTTTGCCTCACAATTTATATAAAAAGAAAAAACTAATATACATATTAATATTAATGTTTTATAAGTCTTAACCATAATTTCTTAATGCCTCCAAATGTAGCTCCTATTAGTACAAATACAGAGATAAATTCTAATCTCCCTAAATACATTGCAATTATATAATAAATCTTCAATGCCGCTGGCATTGATGGAGTAGTAACACCAATAGATAATCCTACATTCCCTGTGACCGATGCAGCTTCAAAAGCAGAACTAAGCACTGGATACCCATAATAGGTTCCCATAGCTGTCCCAATAAAAAATAAAATTATATAACATATTATTATTAGGTAAGCAGATTTCACCATTCCATCGTCTAAAATAATTTCTTTTATATGATGAAACTTAAATACCTTTATTTTTCTATCAGAATTCAGCAATTTATCTATTTCTGCAATTATACTTTTAAAAACCAAGCCCACCCTGAGTCCCTTAAATCCACCTGCTGTAGAGCAAGCTGAGCCACCTATGAGCATAGCTATTATTAGCATAACCACCGGGAAATCTCCCCACTCAGTAGCAAACTGCCGTGCATAAAGATTTCCAAACCCTGTAGTTGTATGTGCAGATAATACATTATATACCCCTTTTCTAAAAACTGATATACCATTACTATATACACCTGAATTTGTTAATTTTAGTGCTGTAAAAAAAGAGATAATTAATGCCGTAATAAAAAAACTTTGTGTTTCAATATTCTTGAACACTTCTTTTTTATTACCCTGCCATACAGCATAATGTAATGCAAAATTCAAAGAACCAATAACGAATAAAATCATTGTTAATAGTTCATAGGAAAGACTATGATAATACAAAATATTTTGAGACATTGGCGCAAATCCACCTGTACTCCAGGCAGACATAAAAATAAATAGTCCATGAAAAAAAGCAGTTACAGGCGTTAATCCTATAAATATTCCATTAATCCATAGCATAATTGTGCCTATGATTAAATATACAATACTTATTTTCCATATAATTCTTGCTGTATTTTTCACATTGGGAACAAGCTCAACGTCCTTACCTTCACCAACATACATTTTATAAGCTCCTAATGTATGATTTACCATAAAACTTAAAGCGAGTACAACCATACCTTGCCCACCAACAAAGGTAATAATGTGTCTCCACATATTTAGTCCCATTGAAAGATGGTCAAGATCTTGAGTAAGAACAAGTCCTGTGGTTGTAAATCCACTCATAACATCAAATATTGCATCTAAAAAAGATCTAGTGTTCCCGCTAAGCGCGTATGGCACTGCACATAACAAAGTTAATATAACCCATGAACTAGATGCAATAATTAAGCCATGCTTCCATTGTACCTTTACACTATCAATTTTACTTCTACCTGTAAACATAAGAATTATGCCTAAGCTAAGAGCTATACTTATACTAATAATAAAATCTAAAAGTGTACTCCATTCCTTAAACATTAATGAAGTAACTATTGGTATAAACATTAAAATTGCAGTAGCCATTATTACATATCCTACATAAAAATTTATTATTTTAAAATCATCAAAGTTTTTTACTATTTTTTTCATTACTTCACCTTGCCAAAATCATATTAATGCCATATAGTACAAATAAAAATATTAATGTATATCCTATCTCTGTAATTACTCCACCTATAATCTTTTTGCTTGTCATATTATTTAACCTCCAATTATAGATTTCTCTACATCTTTCTTTCTATTCGTATTGATTATGATAAGGACTTTATCCCCTTCTATTATATCTTCGTTGCCTCTTGGAAAAATAACTTTCTCACATCTTACTATTGATATTATTAAGCATTCCTTAGGCAACTTTAACTGCTCTACAGATTTACCTATCCATGCACTTTTTTTATCTATTTTCGCTTCAACTAATACCATTTCGCCACTATTTATGCTTTCTATTACTTGTAGCGGTTCACTGTTAAATTCTCCCTCTATCAAATTACAAATTACTTGTGTGCTACATACAGTCTTATCTACTCCTAGTGCCTTAAATATTGCTGTATTTTTAGGATTGTTAATTCTTGCTATGGTCTCATTAATATTAAAATTCACTTTAGCCATCTGACAAATAACTAAATTTTCCTCATCTTTTCCAGTTACTGCAGCCACTACGTCAGCTTCCTCTATATTTGCATCTTTTAGTACTTCAACATCAGAACCATCTCCACATATTACATCTACATTAAGTTCCTCAGCAATCTTTTTACAAGTTGTTGAATTTTTTTCTATTAATGTAACGTTATGCTTTTTCTCTATCAATGCTTTAACAAGATAGTAACCTACTTTTCCTCCACCAACTACTACTGCCCTCATATAAGCTTCTCCTTCATTATTGCCTTTACTAACTTTTCTTTATTCACCTTATTTATGCTGCAAATTATTTGATCTCCCTTTTCTAATATTTGATCTTTATTTGGTATAGAGTATTCTCCATTTCTTAAAATTGCACATATCCTACAGTTAAATTTATCTTCTATTTCTGAAATAGTGTCAAATTTTAGTTTGTTTATTGTAATCTCTTCTATAGATATATCATTACACAATATTAATTTTGTATCTAAATTTTTATCTATTATTTTGTTTTTAATCATATTTATACTTACTTCCGTTGGACTTATAGTTTGTAATCCTAGTTTTCTATAAATAAATTCTCTTGAAGGGTCAAAAATTCTAGCTATTACACTAGGTACATTAAATATATCTTTTGCAATTTGACTAGCCATAATATTTATATTGTCAGCTGGAGTCATAGCTAAAAATAGATCTGCCTTATCTATTCCTGCTTCCATTAATATATCATTATCTATTTCCACACCTTTAATTTTAATTCCATTAAACCCACTTCTAAGACGCTCCAGATTTTCTGCATACTTATCCACTATTACCACATCGTGGCCGTCATTAGACAATTCCATAGCAAGTCCACTTCCTAATCTACCGCACCCTATTATTACAATATACATATCATATTCTCCTTGCTTAAATTTCTTTTAAAAACAATACCAAATGCTAATTTAATACTATATGCATATTTTAAGCAATTATAGGGCATAACGCAACTTTGCCTATTTGTTCTTAAAATCATTCTCCTATTCGTTATATGCGATTTAAGAAATATAGCAATGACATTCTTTGTTTATACTCATTATGCTTCATTTTTCTAATAGTATTGGTCCAAAATTGAGCATATAAATTCTAAACTCTTCATTTGGGTTGCTTATAACTTGAAAATATCTTATACTTATATATAAATCTTAAAGTGTTTGCTGTAATTCCAGATACTAATAGTCAGAATTTTAAACCTATGTATTTAATAATATAATTTTTAATTGAGGAAAGAAGATGTACTATGAAAAGAGTTTTAGTTGTAGATGATACAAAAAATATTCGAACATTACTAGGTATTTACCTTAAACTAAAGGGGTTTGAAGTTTTGTTGGCTACTAATGGTACCGAAGCACTATCCATAATTGATACTGAGCCTGTGGATTTAATATTTTTGGATATTAAAATGCCCGAAATAAGTGGAACAGAAGTTTTAAAGAGAATTAGAGCTAAAGGAATAAATGCTCCTGTTGTAATTATGACAGCTTTTGCTACTGTTAAAAATGCGGTTGATTGTACTAAGCTTGGTGCAATTACTTATTTACAGAAACCTTTTACTACCGATAAGATTAAAACTATTATTGATGAAATGATGACAGAAGAAGATCCCTCCACCAAAAATATTGAATACCAACTAATGATTATTAAACAATTAATAACTGAGAATAACCTAAAAAAAGCATTGGATACACTTAAAGTAGTTTTATCTACTGATCCAAACACTCCTGAAATTTATGAATTAATATCTATAGTATATAGTAAACAAGGGGATTTAAGGAAAGCTGAAATATTTCATAATATGGCCCAGCAATGGAAATGAAAAAAGCACTTCATAAAGAAGTGCTTTTTTGGTGGCTTACCGGGGAATCGAACCCCGGACACCATGATTAAAAGTCATGTGCTCTACCAACTGAGCTAGTAAACCATGTAAACCTAGCGATGACCTACTCTCCCACAAAGTTACCCCTGCAGTACCATTAGCGCATTGAAGCTTAACCTACCTGTTCGGTATGGGAAGGGGTGTTACCTTCATGCCATAATCACTAGATTGAGA